>JBGSKX010000211.1:0-46415 GCA_041741015.1 Pirellulales bacterium | reverse complement strand
CTTCCAGGCCGGGCGCACCGGTCATGGCCGTGGCGGCCGCGGCGGCGCCGGAGCCTTTCAAGAATGCGCGACGGCTGACGCCGGACCTGCCGCGCCCCGTTTCATCGGGCTTGCTCATGCGAGACCCCCTTCGGATGACTGGGGATGAAAAACGGTGGAATTGCAATTGAGTTGTGGTGGACTCCTGGCTGGGAATCCAGGGGAAGTTATAAGGCCGTCCCACAGGGGAAGCAAGCGCGCGGCACGCAAGCGGTGCAAAATGCGCGGTTAAGATGTGGCAGGCGGATTGTCATGCCGTGTGCCCAAAACATGCGAGCTGAGTGCCACAGGTGGCTCACCCGTGTGCTTCTGGGAATGTCAGCACGGTTTGCGCGGCGAGCTCAATTAGGTCGTGAAGTGCACCGGTGACTGCTCCGCAGCACCGGTGGCACCCGGCTAGGGATAGCGGCGCAACGCTGCGGAAATCCTGCCGCTATTTCGCTGCCGGGTCGAACACCTCTTCGACCGGTCGCTCGCGCAGCCGCGATTCGCCCTGACAGCACTCGCAGGGCTTGAGAATGTACATCGGGATCGCGCAGATATCGCACCAGTAGTCGACGTCCACCAGGCCTTCCTTCGTGGGCCGCATCACGCGGATTACTTGCAGGAACGGCGCGCTCTTGTAACGCCGCACCAGCAGATCCACCTCGATGTCCCGCAGTCGCTCGTCCACCACAAACGAGCGCCCCCGCGTGTCCTGGGCCAGCGGCCAGAGCTGTCCGTCGGCCGTTTCCAGCACGACCTGGGTCTTCTCCGCGTCGGGTTCGCTGGTAATGCCATGTAGGCGCTTCAGGGCCTCGTCGAGCCAGACGACCTTCCCACGGACACGCTCGGTTACGTAGTCGGCGGAGTCTTTGCTAGCAGCAGGTTCAGCGGCGAATGCGGCGCATGAGAGCAGCGTGACACACATCGCGATTGGCAGCGATCTTCCAGGCACGTGCATGCCGCTAACACTCATTGAGAAAACGTTTCTAACGGACAGACAGCATGCTCGCGCTGCGCGTGAGGCATGGCACCCCATTTATTTTCGAGCCGAGCCGCTTATTCCGCAGCTTTGCCGACCACGATCAGATCCAGTGGCGTCTTGCCGGCCACGAGGTGAGCGGCCCACCATTCGGCCTCTTCGATGTGGCGCAGCGACGGAGCTTCAGCGTCGCTCGGCTTCAATAGCGGAATGATCGCCGGATGCGTCGACTCGGCCGCTTCCGCGCTCGTTGCGAAAAAGTCGGTGCCCGGGAGCGTGGCCGGATCGGTGTCGGACGCGGCCGGCAGCAGAAGCAGAAAGTCCTGCGTGTCGAACGTACCTACATGGTTGCCGTCGACCGGCTGCTGACCGTAGCGAAGCGTGTACGTGCCGCGGGCGATCTCCTGACCGCGGAAGTCGGAACCCTTCAGCGGAAACTTGAGGGCGCCGACGAGCGAACCACTCTCGAACGGATAGAGAATCGAGAGTGTCGGTTCGAAACCGTCGGTCACGACGGGTTCCTTGGCGAGCCAGATTTCGACGACGCTCTTGCCGTCGGCATCGACGACCTTGTAGCCGGTCGATTCGAGCTTGGCCACCACGTCGGCCGAGAGGTCATCGGCCGGCGGACCATCCTCGAGCTTCTCGATCCGATATTCGTCCGCGGCGAGTGCCAATTGTCCGCACAACAGAATCGCCGCCACCGCGGCCAGCCACTTGGTCATGATCGTTCGAGCTCCACTCACAGGTCGGTCAAGGATGGATTCGCGAAGCGGTGCCTCGCGAGGAGTTTGGTGCTGCCTGGCGGACCACATATGAGCCGGTCCGAGGCATCACGATTATAGGGCGCTTGCCCGGTGGCTGGCAAAAAGGCAGAGAAATACGGTGATTTGCACGGGTGCTTAGCAGAACTCGCCTCCAACCCCTCGCAATGAGCGGCTAGTTCGCAGAAATCTCGTCCGGTTCCAGTTGCTCCAGCGCATTGGCGCACAAATAGGGCCGCAATCGTTCGAACCCGGGGTCGTTCCGAAGCTGCCTGAGGAAATGGTCTGCTGTCGCATCACGCAGCTTGGGCGTTGCCAGTCTCACGCAGTCATTGAGCAGGACCCCGAGCCTGGCCAGCGAGTGAGGCCTGGCGAGTTCAATAAAATCAGCTGCGCCAACATGTTGGCGGAAGAAATTGCAGAACACGTCAAACACATCGCTGAATTGGGGCGCGCGGTCGCCAAACGCTTGAGGAGTAACGTTTGCTTTCCAGTATTCGGGAAATTCTGGAAAGGCGTCAGTCAACCGTAGAAAGAGTTCAGCGGCATTACGGGGCAGTAGCACGGAGCGGTGAGGGCGACGCAAGAAATGTAATACGCCGCCAATTGCCAGATAGGTGATTGGAATGTACCAGCCGCGTGACGTGAGGAAAAACCCTGCTGAGACGACTGTCAATGCATAGAACAGCGCTGGATGGGGAGGCTTTGCAGATCGCACCCACCAGGCTGCCGCAAACACACCGATCGCAGGCAATCCGAACACCAGCACGCCCACAGCCGCATGACTGACGACCCACGGGTTGAGAAAATAGCTCCACTTCCAGTGGTATGGGAATGGCAGCAGTGCCTCGACCGTGTGAGCGATGGCAGGCATCGCCACCAGCAATGCCAGGCCAACGAGCAACCAAGCGATGATGAATCGCGCAGGCGACACCCGATCTCGCCCATCGGCGCTGCTCATGATCTGCCTCACGACTAACGGGCTCGACCGCAATCCTGAGTATAGCCGGATGGCAGCAATCAATCCTCAATCTCCAGGGCCGCCCACTGCTCGATGTATCGCCGGTTCTCGACGAAATGCCGGCCCTGTACCACTGCCAGCAATGGGCCCAGGACCAGGCCCGCGGCATACGCAGGCCCGAGCCCGCGCCAGGGGATGATCGGCTCACCGGCCAGGCCCCAGTAAATCAGCGTCAGCCACATTGGAAGGCAAACGCTCGCAGCCAGCAGCAGCCGAAATGACTCGCGATTCCAGGCGAGTCGTCGTTCAAGCGACAGCTCGCCCATGCGGATTGAAATCAACTGAAAGGGATAGAACACCACGATGCCACAGACGGCCATCACCGTCAGGCCTAAAAAGGGTGACGATTGCGCGCGGCCGATTTCGAGCCATTGCAGTAATGCCATAATTGCAACGGCAATTGCGTTAAACCCGAGCGTGAACACCAGCATCCAGCGAAGCATTCCCCACGGCGTCATGTCGGCCGGCCTCGGCGTCCATTGAACCTTGCTTAGCAGCCGGTCCGACCGCGGCACCGCGGCTTGAAGCTCGCCGGCCAGTTCGCGCGGATTGCCGAACCGGGCGAGCGCCCGCTGGCAAGCTTCCTCAGGGCTCGAGGAATCAGCGAGAACATCGTGGTAGACACTGTGCAGATGCGCGAGCAGCTCTTCTCGCAGCAGGCGTTTGCGCGCGAAAGTCGCCGCGAGCGATCGCACCGAGCGCTCGACCGCGACTTTGAAGCGGAGTTCTACCGCGGAATCGATCGCCGTATCGTTCATGCTGGAGCTCCCAGGATCGGTCCGACTACAGCCACGAACTGAGTCCACTTCGCGCGTCCCTTGGCGAGTGCGCGATGGCCGCGCGGCGTGAGCCGATAGATTCGCCTGCGAGCTCCGCGGCGGCCGTGGTCGCCTTCCTCCCAGACGGCTTTCACGGAACCAGCGGCCTCCAGTCGATGCAAGGCCGGGTAAAGCGAGCCCTCTTTCAACTTCAGCAGCCCGCAACCGGACTGTTCCAGTCGATTAAGTACTTCCAGGCCGTGCGCCTCGCCTCGCTCGAGAACCGAGAGTATGAGCGCGTCGAGGTGGCCGCGCAGAAGGTCGCCGCTGATTTCGTTCATGCATTATTTATAGACAGACTAGGCATTATCCGTCAAGCCTGCTCCCGATTGGGAAGCAAGAACAAGAACGGCCGCTTCCCACGCGTGGAAGCGGCCGTTCGCGATTTCAATTTGTCGCGATCAGCGATCTAGTACGAGAAGCTCGCCAGGAACGCGCTCCGCGTGCCGGGGTTCGACCACTTGGTGCCCAGCGCCGGACCGGTGAAGTCGGCTGCCACGGTATAGGCCGGCGTAGCGTTCTTCACGTCGTTCAGCGGCGGGTAGAACGTCTCTTCGTTCGAGCAGACGCAATCGCCCTTATTCAGGCGGCGGGTCTTGATGCTGGCCAGGTCGCCCGCCTTCAAAATGCCCACGGCTTCAAAGTGATCGGCGCTCATCTCGATCGGGGTCGAAACGACTTTCACGATCTCGCCGGCGTGCTTGGCATGCTGCTTGGCAAACTTGACCAGGGCTTCGTGCTGGATTTCAGTCGCCTTGCTGTCGGCGATGATCAGCGAGCGAATTTCTTGCGGGTTGATCTTCAGCGTGCCGCCGAAGCCGAGCGTGTCGGTCGCCGTCGTGACGACCACAACCTTCAGCCCGGCGAGGCTTACGCCGCCGTAGGTTCCGCGTTCGATGTTCCAGGCCATCATCGCGTCGTTGCCGCACAGGCCGACCTGGCCGTTGGCAAAGCAAGGGCCGGTATAGACGTCGCAAGTCCGCGTTTCGAGATAGTCGCCCTTGAGGGGCTCATCCGCGGCCGGGGGAACGAACGACATGGCCAGCATCGCGCTGACGGTGCTGAGAAAGCGAAGCATGAGAGCCTACTCCTAAAACAGATTCGCCGAACCAGTGTGGGCGGTGACGCACGATCCTCATTTTAGGACTGCTCGCGGGACGGGTCCAGCGCGATCCCGATCTAAGCCGCGGCAGCAATCACGGCGGCAGGGGGTTGCCAAGAGCTCCGGGCCGGCCGGCTGCGAATTCGCCCGGTTTCTCAGGATTTTTCTTGCCCCGGCTGTGGGGGCGTTGTAGACATAGCCCTTGGAGCAGAATGAGGTTGGTGTCAGCCGCTGGAAGGATTCGGGCGGCAAGAAAACTCGTTCCCCGTTCGCATTGGAGTCCCCGGCGATGCGATTTCCTCCCCGCCAAACGGCGGTTGGTGCTGCGCGTGTGCGCCGCGCCACCCTCGAGCCACTCGAAGCCCGCAACCTGCTCTCGACCTTCGCCGGCCTGCTGAAGGACATCAATCCAGCCGGCAACTCATCTCCGGCCAATTTCGCCGAAGTGGGTGGGCTGACCCTATTCTCTGCCAACGACGGCACCAGCGGCAATGAGCTATGGCGCACAAACGGGCTGCCCGGCGGCACCGTGCTCGTCAAGGACATTTCGCCGGGCGAGAATTCCTCGTACGTCTCCGGCGCCCGGGCAGTCATGGGCGGGGTGCTGTACTTTGCCGCCAATGATGGAACGAGCGGCGCCGAACTGTGGCGCTCCGATGGCACGGAAGCGGGCACTTGGCGCGTCAAGGACATCAACCCCACCGGCAGTTCGACCCCCGTCTCGCTCACCACGGTCGGCAACCTTGTGTTCTTCACGGCAAACGATGGTACGAACGGCCCCGAGCTCTGGAAGAGCGATGGCACCGAGGGCGGAACGACGCTGGTACAGGACCTGCGACCCGGTCCAATCGGCTCGGCTCCCGGCTCGTTGCTGGATGTCAGCGGCACGCTGTTCTTCACCGCCAACGACGGTACCACCGGAGTCGAAATCTGGAAGTCGGACGGGACACCTGGGGAAATCACGCTCGTCAAGGACATTCGGCCCGGCACTTCCCCCAGCTCGCAAGTCGCCTGGCTCACCAACGTCGACGGCACGCTGTTCTTCGCGGCCAACCAATCGGGCAGCGTCGAGCTCTGGAAAAGCGACGGCTTGCCCGACGGGACCATCCCGGTGCAAGAGATCGTCGATGGCGGCCCCGCTTCACCCGCCTCGCTGGTCAACTTCGATGGCAACCTGTTTTTCGTCGCCAGCGGACCAGGTACCGGCAACGAACTCTGGAAGAGCGATGGCTCGCCCGAAGGGACCATGCTCGTAAAAGACATCCTGCCGGGCGATGGCTCTTCGAATCCGATTGGCCTGACGGTGGCGGGCGAACGGCTGTTTTTCTTTGCCAATGACGGAGCCAGCGGCAACGAGCTGTGGAAGAGTAACGGCACTCCGACGGGAACGACTCTGGTCCGCGACATCAATCCGGGCCCTGCGAGCTCAGTGCTGTTCTTCATGCCGGGCATTCCCACTCCGCTGGTAGGCGTGAGGAACTTGCTGTTCTTTCCGGCCAGCGATGGCGCGAATGGAACCGAACTGTGGCGGAGCGACGGCACGAGCGAAGGGACCGGCCTTTACTGGAACATTGCTCCCGACGCCGCGAGCAGCAACCCGTCTCGACTCGTTGCATCCAACGATCGCCTCTACTTCCAGGCGGACAATGGCACGCACGGTGTGGAACCATGGGTCATCCCATTGACAGACTATTCGAGCACGGTTGGCCGGCGCATTTTCTACAACCAGTCGAAGTTCGACGGCAACAATGCGGCCATTAACGCGGCGGACGACAACGCCATCGCTATCGATAAGGTCGCCCTGCAGTTCACCGGCAGCACGACCGCACCGCTCTCGGCCCTCACCAGCTACAGCCGCGGGATCAACGGCATCATGGTCGACCTGGGCGACGCCGCGGGCGTGACGGTCGATGACTTCACCTTCAAGGTCGGAACAAACAGCACCGTTGCCAATTGGGCCAATGCACCCGCGCCCAGTGGCTTTTCGATTCGACATGGCGCCGGCGTCGGCGGCTCGGATCGGGTCGTGATCACCTGGCCCAACAATGCCATCCAGAATGCCTGGCTGCAAGTGATCGTCGAGGGGAACGATCCGCTTGGCGGACACAACAAGAACACGGGGCTGTCTTCGAGTGACGTGTTCTTTTTCGGCAACAAAATCGGCGATACGTTCCTAAGTTCGCCGCCGACGATCGTCAGCACGTCCGCGGCGGATGCCCTGACGGTCCGCAACAATCCTGGCATCTTGCAGCCGATCACCAGTCCCTATGACTTCGACAGGAACCAGACGGTGGCCAGTGGCGATGAGTTGATTGCGCGCAACAATGCCGGTGTTCTCACGCGGAACCTCACCTGGACGCCGCCCGCCTCGCCGCTGGCAGCGGCGCTCTCGGCAGAAGATGACGGTCTCGCAGAGTCGTTCGACGACCTCGCCGCCGCGGTGGCTAGCGCGCTGGCCGCGGGGCACTCTGAAACCGAGTCGACCTATGCCCGCTTCGCGGGTCGCAGTGCAGGACTCCTCCCGCGAATCGAACATGTGGCTAGGTCAGTGCCGCGACCTAACAATCCACTACTTGAAGCGGAGGCAACTGCGGCAAGTCTTTCCCGTGTGCAATCGGAGCGACTTCCGGAGGCAGATGAATTTGGGTTGATCAAGCCAGGCTTTCGGCAATCTCTGCTGGAGTAACGAGTTGCCGACTTCGTGGCGAATCGCCAGTACTGAACTGTAGATTGCGTTGCATATTCGCGCAAGCTAAAGTGCGATTTCCGGCGGCCCAGGAATACTTCATCGATCGACGTTAGCGGTCACAAGCCATGCGAAGCTCAAACACGCATCGCGTCGTACTCCGTGAGAACGTCGAGTCGCTTCGCTCGGCTCGCAAAAACATTCGGCGGCTCTCGCTGGAATGTCTCGAAGCTCGGCAGTTGCTTTCCGTTTCGCCAACGCTGCTGGCAGACATCGGCGGACCGGATTCGTCCCTCAGCACGACCACCAATGCCCGACAGTTCGTTGGGCACAACGGCATCGCCTACTTTAGCGCGGACGATGGAATTCACGGCTTTGAGTTGTGGCGCAGCGACGGGACCGAGGCGGGGACCTACCTGCTGAAAGATATCAACCCCGGCGGCAGCTCTGGCGTTACGGAGATCACCGCCGTGGGCGACTCGGTTTACTTCACGGCGACGGACGGGGTTCACGGCACCGAGTTGTGGAAAAGCGACGGCACGACCGAGGGCACGGTCCTGGTGCAGGACCTGCGCCCCGGCAGCCAGAGTTCCTCGCCGGTCCGGCTCACCGACGTCAGCGGCACGCTGTTTTTTGTCGTCAACGACGGAACCACAGGCTCCGAGCTGTGGAGAACGGACGGCACGCCGAATGGGCTCACCCTGGTCAAGGATATTCATCCGACCGGCAATGCCAATCCGATTGGCTTGACGAACGTGGGTGGCGAGTTGTTCTTTGCCGCCAATGACGCCACCGGTCGAGGGCTGTGGAAAAGCGACGGGACCGAAGCCGGCACCGTACTTCTCAGCAATCATCAGGCGCTGGCGAACATCAATACCAGCTCGCTAATCAGCGTGAACGAGACGCTGTTCTTCACGACCGGAGAGGGAAACCTCTGGAAGAGTGATGGCACTAGCGAGGGGACTGTTCCACTTCCGGCGTCGGCCCGCGCGTTAGCCAACTTCGACGGCACGCTGTACTACGCCACTTACACCGATCTTTATCGCCTTGAGGGAGATACCACTCCGCAACTGATCAATTTCTTTGGCGTCAATTCGTTCGTCATCCAGTTGTCGACGGTCGGCGATAAGCTGTTTATCGCAACCGGGTTGCAGAGCAGGTATCAGCTCTGGGTCAGCGACGGCACATCGCAGGGAACCAGTTTCGTTCTGGACATTGGCCCAGGCACGGGAGACCTCTCGGCTCGGCCAATGATCGATTTGGCCGGCACGCTTTACTTTTCACCTCGAAGCGGCAACGGCAAATCCGAACTTTGGAAGAGCGACGGCACCGCTGAAGGCACGATGCAGGTCAAGGACATTTGGCCGGGTGCCGACGGGGCCGATGTCGCGCATCTCACTAACGTCGCCGGGAAGATCTTCTTCCGCGCGACCGATCCCGAGGCCGGCACGGAGCCCTGGGTCAGCGACGGCACCGAGGCCGGCACTTTCCGCGTGCGCGACATTAACCAGCAAACGCGGCTGAGTTCAACCGCGGCCGAATTTACCGGGGCCGGGGCGACGACGTATTTCTCATCCGTGTCACTGGCGCATGGCCGCGAACTGTGGAAGACGGACGGCACGACCGCGGGCACCGTCTTCGTCAAGGACGTCAATCCCGGCCGGTTGGACTCCAAACCGCGGCAATTCACCGAGGCCGGCGGCCTGATGTATTTCATTGCCGATACCACGGACGCGGGCACCCAGCTCTGGCGCAGCGACGGCACATCCGCCGGCACGTTCGCACTGACGACCGGGGCCAGCATCGGCACGGACGTGATGTTGCTCAGCCTAGGCGGCAAGCTCTTCTTCTCGTCGCGCGCCGATGGCGTGAACGACCGGTTGTGGGAGAGCGATGGAACTGTGCCAGGCACCCAGCCGGTGGCCGGCGCCCTGCCACTTGCGCCGCCGGGCAGCACGGCCAACCTGTGGCGGAACCACATCGTCGCCGTGGGGTCCGATCTGTACTACGTTGGCATTCGCCCCGCGCCCTTTCACTACATCTACGAACTGTGGAAGTATTCGCCCGGCAGCTCGACGCATTTGAAAGTAACTGAGCTGAACGTGGTGCCAACCTCGCAGCTCATCTTTCCGGTGGCGAGCTCCGGTGAGCTCGTGTTCTTCGAGAAGCTGTCTTTCCAAGGCCAACGTTCGCTGTGGCGGACCGACGGCACGCCCGCCGGAACGGTCTGGGTGTCGGATTCGGTTCCGAACTACACCACCGAACCGGTAGCACTGGGCGGGCGGCTGTTCTATGGAGCCAGCGACCCGGAGACCGGCACCGAGCTCTGGTCAAGCGACGGCACCGCCGCGGGAACGTCTCGGGTCAAGGATATTGCGATAGGGCCGGCCAGCTCCCCTCCCAAAATGCTTACGGTTGTTAACGAGACCGTGTTTTTCGTCGGCAATGATGCCACGGGTGCAATTCATCTTTGGAAAAGCGATGGAACCGAATCAGGCACGGTCCCGGTCGATCCAGAAATTCATTTTATACCCCTGGAATTGACGAACGTCGACGGCCTTCTGTTTTTCAAACTGTTAACATACCCTCGAGAACTGTGGCAAAGCGACGGCACGCCTGAGGGCACATTCCGGATCATGGGCGCCGAGGAGCAAATCACATTCAACACAACCCTGACCATGGGGAATGGGAACGGCTTGCTGTATTTTCTGGCGAGCGATCCCGACCACGGCAGCGAGCCTTGGATTCTTGCTCCGCCGGTCGCCGCCCGGCTGTTCTACAACAACTCCAAGTTCGATCAGGTGGCCGGAGCAAGCGGCGATGCGGATGACGCGGCGCTAGCGGTAGACAAACTGCCATACATTCCCGGTAACGGCCCGGCGACCGGCGACAACGTCTCCAGCTACTCCAAAGGCATCAACGGCCTGTTCATCGACCTGGCATCCGGCCATGGCGAGATCACGGCTGAAGACTTCGTCTTCCGCATGGGAACCAGCACCGATCCCACGGGCTGGATCGACGCGCCCGCGCCAATCAGCATCACGGTCCGCGCCGGGGCCGGCATCGCTGGGCACGATCGCGTCGAGATCGTCTTTGCCGACGAAGCGATCAAGAACACCTGGCTGGAAGTCACCGTGCGTGGCAACGATGCCCGCGGCGGTTTCCACACGAACACCGCTCTCGACGAGTCCAGCGTGTTCTACTTTGGCAGCCGGGTGGGCGATACGTTCACCGGCAACTCGGCAGCCGCGGCTGTGACCAGCTCCGCAGACGCTCTGCAAATCCGCGCTGCCGGCGGCACGTTCGCCGCCAGTGGCAATCGCCATGACATCAACCGCGACGGCATCGTCTCCGCCGGTGACGAACTGCTCGCCCGCTTCAATCCCGGCATCCTCCTGATGCTCGAACTGCCGGCTCTCTCCGACCCGCCGGCCAGTCCCGCGGCGCTTGCGGTCACACCTGCGGCCGATCCACTGAGTTCTGCCGTGGCGAGTGCGCTCGGTGGAGCACTCAACAAGCACGTCGATTCGATCGCCTCTGCGAGCTCGCACGCGAGTGGATGGATCGACAGGGTACCCGCGACCTCGCCGCTGCGAGCGATTGCCTCCGCACGAGAAGCTGCGGCGCAATTCGCCGACGAAGCGCTGCTGGAACTTACGGAGGGCGAGTCGCTCGACGAAACTGCCGCGGAGGAAAACGACCGCTTGCTCGACGCGGTGCTCAGCTTGTCCTAGGCCGGCGCCAACTCGCCGGACGTGGATGCTCGCCGCGCGACAGTTTCCGCGCCAGGCTCGGTCGCTCAATACGACGACCGCTAATCCGGCTCTTCCATCAGTGGACTGGCGCTGACGAGCGGCAAGGCGATCTCACTTTCGTCGTCGCTCCAGTTGGCAAATGTCGCGGCAATCGCAGTCTGCACGTTGACTACGCTCGCGGTATAAATGTGCGAATGCCCTATGGTCACGGTAACTCCACCCGTGATGATCGCCCCATCCAAACCGGCCTCACCGCCTGGCGCGTGAATCATGTTGAGCGCACTTTTCTGAGCCCTGATCGCGTTGAACACGGCCAGCAGGTCTTGAGTGTTGATGCGCCCGTTGCGGTCGAAGTCGAGCGGATCGCTGATCGCAGCATCCACGCCGTTCGCTCCCGCGCTGCGCAGGCGGTTGATGAGTTGCAACGCCTCGTTCGATTGCGGCTGCGCCCGGTTCGCCTCGTTGCCGCTGTCGCAAACGCGGTTGCCGAAGTAGAAGGTGTCCGGCGCGGCGAGGCCGGTATCGCCGTTGTCGAGCACGATGACCTGCAACCAGGTGTCCTGGATCGCGCCATCAGCCCAGGTGATGAGCACGCGGTCGGAGCCGCCCACGCCCGCTCCCGGCCGCACGACGATCGAGCTGGGCGTAGTTGCATAGGCCCAGCCGGAGGGATCGTTCGAGTTGCCGATGCGGAAGATGAAGTCATCGACCGTGATCTCGCCATGCTGGCCGGCCAGATCGACCATGATGCCGTTGATGCCGCGCGTGTAACTGGTGTAATTGCCCTCGGTCGCAATCTGACCGGGCAGCAGCGCGGTCTTGTCGGTGGCGATGGCTCCGTTGTCGGCCGCGTTGGCGCTGGCGTTTCCACCGTCAAACGACGAGTTGTTGTAGAACAAATGCCGGCCGGCAATGCTCGAACGCCCCGGAACATGAATGCTGACGTACGAGTAGGCCGGCGCGGATTCACGCTCACCGTCATTGACGACGACGCGGATGTTGATTTTGCTCCCCGCCGCGCGGTTCGCCGTGGTCGAAAACCAGATGTCGTTCAGAAGTGACGCGTAGTTGGCGACGGTGTCGACGCCGGTCAGCGTGAGCACGCCGGCGTTGAACGACCAGAGGATCCTTGGGTTTGTCGAGTACGTGAGCAGGGCATCACCCGACTGGTAGCCTTCGATTGTGATCTTTGCCGACGTGATCGTTTGCGATGCGGTCACAATTCTCACCGCGCTCGGATCGGCCAACAGCGCAGGCGACCCGCCCGGCACGAAGTTGCGCTTGATGTTGACGCCCGGCGGGTCGCCGTTGAGATCAACCGAAACATTCCAATCCAACCCATCAAAGTGACGAACGACTGCGATGGAGGCCGGTGTGAGCGCACGGGGCCCTTCGCCCATCTCCAGCCAGGCCGCGATCAAGTTGCCATCTTTGCCAACAGCGAGACTGGTGGCCATCGCGCCGGCACGCTCGCTTCCAATCGTAAACGCTGGCCCGCTCTGGGTGGCGGTAGGATCGAACGCCTGGATCCGAATCGGACTGGAATCGTTGTCGACAACCGCCCAACCGATGAAAAATCGCCCGTCGCTTCCCATGGCAAGGCTTAAACCGGTCAGTGCAGGCACGTCGTCGGTGCTGATCTCGACTTCGCCACCCCAAAGTCCGCCGGCGAGTCGGATCCGTTGGGCGAGAATGAAATGCTGCTCGCCTTGCTCATGCAGCCAGGTGACGACGGCATCCCCTTGTGCGTTGAGGGCCACTTCATGGTAAATCTGCTGGCCGGGGCGGTGGCTCACCTGCGTTGCGGTGCTGGCCGGTGAAGTATCGGCGTTGAAGGTTTGAGCATAAAGTTGGCGCCCTTGGATATCGCCGCTTGCCCAGGCAAGCACATATCGACCGTCGCTGGCAAACGCGATGCGAGCATTCAGGCCCAATCCCACGCGCGTGCGGCTGCCCAGTGGCTGGCCGGTTGCACTGTAGCGCGCGATATAAACCGTGGGGCCATCTGCGGGATCCTGTTCTGCGGCCGGAATGAACGACCAGTGCCGGCTTTCGACCGTAGCAATTACCAGAGAGCCATCGTCAGCAATCGCGAGATCACTAACGCCTGATTTTCTTCCGCCGGCAAGAATGCGGCTGCCCAGTGCGGTGCCATCGGCTGAGAATTGCTGAATCTCGGCGTGGCCGAGTAGTTCCCCATTGGCCGCGACCATCGATGAGCTTGACCAGCTTACGGCGAAGCGGCCGTTTGCAGCCATCGCAACCTGCACGGTCCCATAACGATAGTCTTGGTCGACGTCGGCAATGACGAGCGTTTTCCCAACCGGCCGTCCAGCCGCATCGTATCTCTGGGCGAGCACGAGGTTGCCGTAGGTCCCAGCGGAGTTCTCAATCCAGACGGCCACGTAGTTTCCAGCGGCGTCTGCCGCGATCACCGGCGACATTGCCGAGGTGCTGATCGTCCGCTGGTCGGTGGTGACCTCTGCCTGGATGACGCTGGAGACCGCGTCGTCGCTGAACGGCAAACCGACGTCCACCAGCGTCGCCATCATGCGGCGCTCTTCGAGCGGTTCAATCGTGTGCGGGGCGCGCAAGCGTGCGCGGCGATTGGGAGCGGGGTGCCCGATGCCTCGGGGGCGGCGCAGGAACATGGCGGCACTTCTGGATGGTGAATAGTTGCGGTTCACCTTGTGCGATGGGTGTTCCTGACCCGGCGAAAGGGGGAGGACCGTAGTTTAGCAACTAGCGACCAATTGGCCAAGAAAAAAAATGCGCAGGCACTCGCCGGTCCCGCTTGATTAGCCAGCCAGTCGCTGGCCTTTTGCCGCCGCGCTCGAGGTTGCCTAAGCGGCGAGAAAGTAACTGCGGCAGCTTACACTTCGGGTTGCCTGTCAGTTCTCTTCCGGCTCTTCCATCAGCAGGCCGGCTCCGACGAGCGACAATCGCAGCGCACGGGCATCGTCGTCGTCCCAGGCCGCGAATACCGCGGCCAGCGGCGCGGCTGGCACCGAAGTTTGCTCAACCGTCAAGCTTTGCGGCGGCTCCCAGTTCGAGGACACCTCCGGAGCGGCGATCATCTCCAGCGGAGCGCCCTGCGACAGAATCGCGTTGAACACCACCAGCAAATCGGCGGTCGTAATCCGTCCGTCCCGATTGAAGTCGTCCGGATCGCCCTGCGCTGCCGTCAGGCCGCCACTACCGGCGATCAGCCGGTTGATCAGCGCCAGCGCTTCGATTGTCTGCGGCTGCGCGCGGTTCGCTTCGTTGCCCGTGTCGCCGATACGGTTGCCGAAATAGAACACGTCTGGGTCGGCGAGGCCCGTGTTGCCGTTAGCCAGCACGGTCACCTGCAGCCAGACGTTCTGAATGGCTCCGCGATCCCAGATGATTTCCACGCGATCGGAACCGGCAGTCCCCTGGTTGTGTCGCACCTTGATGAGTTTCGGCTCAGGAGCATCGGCCCAGTGCGTCGTATCGCTGGACGTCCCGATGCGAAACACGAAGTCGTTCGCGTCGAGCACGCCGTGCACGCCCGTCAGATCGACCATAATGCCGTTGATGCCGGCCGAGTAGCTCGTGACGTTCGCAAACGTGGCCGTCTGGCCGGGCAGCAGCGCGGACTTATCCGCAGCGATGGCCGCATCATCGGCGACATTCGCGGCCGGATTATTGCCGTCGAGCGTCGAGTCGTTGTAGAAGATGTGCCGCCCGGCGACTTCCGCGACGCCCGGCGCGTGAATGCTGATCGTGGTGTACGCGGGGTCGCTGTAGTCCGGTTCATAGCCCGAATAATTCACCAGGCGGAACTTGATGCGGACTTCGGACCCGGCCGGACGATTGGCAGTGCTGGTAAATCGCGCCGAAGCCAGAAACTCCCCAACGTCTTGATAGCCGATCCTGAGTTGACCATCGAACCCTTGCGGCTCGTACTGATAGCTTTCCAGCGTATCTGAAAAGATTAGATCGCCTGGCAACCGGTTTTCGATATCGACCAGCAGGCTCCCGTAGTCATTATAAAAGTATGCTTCCTTAAGAATCTTGCCGGCATCGGAGATCGGCGCCGCTTCTTCGCCGGGCACATACGCCGTCTGGTAATTGACTCCAGACCGATCGCCGTTGAGATCGACCGCGAACCGCCAGCGCAAGGGTTCATAGTTGAGAACGCTGGCCGAGATGTACACCTGACTCGACAATTGGCTGCCGAGTGGGTCGTTCAGACTGCCGTCGCCGGTCTGATGGGTCCAAACCAGGATGATCTCGCCATCCTCGCCAAACGCCAGGTTCGGACTCAGCCGCGCATTGCTTTCGCCCACGGGAATGAGCCCCGGACCGCGCGCAATAGCCGTCGGATCGAAAGCCTGCACGCGCACCGGGCTATACGTTTCCGTGGGCGTCGACCAACCGATGATGAACTGGCCTTCCTTCCCCATGGCAATGCTGGGGCCAGCAGAGGGCGTTTCGTGCGCGGGGCTGACTTCCACCTCGCCTCCCAGAAACCGGCCATTGGGCGAAAGCCGCTGCATCATGACCCGGGCTTTGTCCCCCTGCCGATGGAGCCACGTGATGACCGCGTTGCCGCTGGGGTCGAGCGCCACGTCCGCCGCGGATGACTGGCCGGCTCGATAGCTGAGACGCACGACCGGACTTGTCGGTGTACCGTCGGCGGCAAAGTGCTGCGCGAGGACCCCGCGTGAGGGCTTCGTGCCATCATCCCATGTGACGACGTAGCGCCCGTCGCTGCCGAGCGCCACGCGGCCATTTCCGCCCAATCCCATTCGAATTGGTTCGCCGATGGCGACACCACTGGCGCTGGTTCGGGCGACATAAACGGCCGGACCTCGCTCCGGATCCTGCTGCTCGGCCGGTATGAAAGAAGTGTGCAAATTCTGCCCCACGACGAAGATCAGCGACCCGTCATCGGCCCGCGCCAGGTCATGAATCCGGCCGTACGACGGAAGCCCCTGCGGCGTGTAGAGCACCTCCTCGGGCCGACCATCGGCGTCGAGGTGCTTGAACTGCAACCACGAGGGTGAACCTGTTGCAGTGACCGCGAACAAGTTCGTCGCTTGCCAAGCGACCGTGAAACCGTCATGGCCCGACGTGCTGATGCGCAACGAACTGTACAGAGTTCCGCCCTCGGACTGGGCGACCACTCTTGGCAGGTCATACCGCTCGCCGCTGGGATGATACATCTGCACCACAATTTCATGAGCAGATGGATTGTTGATCCTCTCTCGGATCCAACCCACAACGTAATGCCCCGAGTCGTAGGCAGCGACGACCGGCGTCTCAAGTCGGGCGTGAAGATTCTCCCCCGTCGAAGCAGTCCGGTACGGCGAGATTTGAAACTTGACGGTGATATTGCCGCCGGCCGTTCCATCGGTGTCGCCATTCAGCGGCTTGCCATTCTCGCCGTGAATCGAATCCAGCGCGATCAGTCGATAGTTCGCCGTCGGCAGTTCGCCCGTGAACCGCGCGGAATACAATATCGCACCGTCTGGTGACGCTGCGGGAATGACTGTCACCGCGGCAATCAGGTGCGAGGCGTCCGCTCCGTTTTGCAGCAGACGCCAGTTCGCCAGGTTCGTGACGCTATGCGGGTCGCTGGGGCTGGTCGCCAGCAGCGGCGAACTGAACTTCAATCCGACGCTAGCCGGACTCTGATCGAAAAGATAGCTGCTCGCCAGGCGATCACCCGCAGCGTCATAGAACTCCGGGTTCCCGGCGTAGGGGCCTACCTCGTCCACGGAATCGATGAGTCCGCCGCCCGGATCTGTACCGATGATCACGCCGCTGATCGTTCCGGAAACCGACATCACCCGACGCTCTTCGAGCACTTCGCACACAAGCGGCGCGCTGGCGCGCCGGCGGCGGTTCGAATGGGCCGCTGACTTGCCTGGCGATTGTCGGCTGCGAAAGTGCATGGGCGATGGCGGGTTAATGAAAGAATCGGTTCGCCATTGGGCGCAGTAGAAGCAGACCCATGCAAATGGGGGGAGATCCCCAGTCTAGCAACCTTGGCGTCGACCGGCCAAGAAAAAACTCTGCGCTAATAAGCCAGCCGTGCGATGGCCTTTTACCGCCGCGCTCGCGGGTGCTTCAGCGGCAACCACGCGCCGCCGTCGGCGCTGCTGGCCACACTCTGCTGGATGAAGTACATCCCCTCGACGCCGTCGTTCACATTCGGATAGACCGTGTCCTTGGTCTCGAACTTCTCGCCCGTCGCCCGAGCGGCCATCGCATCGTAGGCCGCGCGGTAAACATTCGCAAAGGCTTCAAAGAACGCTTCGGGATGGCCGCTCGGAAGGCGGCAGGCCGCCTTGCCCGCATCGTTCATGTACGGCGCGTTCGGGTCGCGGGTGTAGATCGCATGTGGATGACCATTGCGGCGGAACAGTAGCTTGTTCGGTTCTTCCTGCCGCCAGAAGAGCGAACCCTTGGTACCGTCGATCTCGATCGAGAGATCGTTCTCGCGGCCGTGGCTCACCTGCGAAGCGGTCACCGTGCCGAACGCGCCGTTCTCATACCGGATGAGCGCGGTGCCATAGTCGTCGAGCTTGCGCCCCTTCTCGAAGATCTGCAGGTGGCAGCTAATCGACTCGGGCAAGAGGCCCGTCATATAACGTCCCAGGTTATAGGCATGCGTGCCAATGTCGCCGAAGCAGCCTGCCGCGCCGCTCTTGGTCGGATCGGTGCGCCAGGCGGCCTGCTTCTGATCGTCCGACTCGATTCGCGTGCGAAGCCAGCCTTGCATGTAGTTCGATCGCACGGCGTTGATCTCGCCCAGCTCGCCCGAGAGGACCATCTGCCTGGCTTGCCGCACGAGCGGATAGCCCGTGTAGTTGTGGCTGACGGCGAAGACCGCGCCGCTCTTGTCAACCACTTTGGCGAGCTCTTCGGCCTGCGCCAGGTCGAACGTCATCGGCTTGTCGCAAATCACGTTGAAGCCGGCTTCGACGGCAGCCTTCGCGATCTCGAAGTGCGTGTGGTTCGGCGTGGCGACGCTGACAAAGTCGATCCGCTTGTCGGCCGGCAGCTTGAGTTCACTGTCGATCAGCTCGCGCACCGAGCCGTATGCCCGATCCTGCGGAATGTCGTAATCGGGGGCAGAAGCCTTGGCCCGCTCGGGATTCGACGACAGGGCGCCCGCCACGAGCGCCGCGCGGTTGTCGAGCACCGCGGCGGTGGCGTGCACTCGTCCGATGAAGGAACCTTGGCCGCCGCCGACGAGGGCCATCCGCAATTTTCGATTCAGCGCGCCGTTGGTGGACATAGCTCGCAGCACTCCTGACAGGATCGATTTCGTGTTGGTTGTTCGGGTTGGGAGCCTCCTTTTTTAACACACCGCCGGAGTGCTGTCGCCCTCTTGCTTGCACTCCGATCTTCCCCTGGCGTCAGACGCTGCTTGCAGGTAATATCCGTGGCCCATTCTCGGGGCGAGGCAGCCAGCGGCGCATCCGCTGCGGAGAAGCAGGAAAGGATTTACGATGACGAGCACGCGATCGTTGTGGCTGGCGGGCGGACTGATCGTGGGCCTGGTGATCGGCCTGAACGTGGCCGGCGTGTGGCCACAGATTCCCGTGCACGCCGTGGCCACGCATGGCCAGGACAATTTCGCGATCGCCACGGGCCCGCTGGACGACAACGTCGAGGCGATCTTCGTGCTCGATTCGGTCACCGGCGAGCTCAAGGGGGCCTCGATGAACGTCCAGTCACGCCGCTTCAACACCTGGTGGGAGCACAACGTCTCGCGCGATATCACCGTCGGAGGCTCGAAGAATCCAAGCTACCGCATCGTGACCGGCTACACGGCCCTCCGCCAGGTCCCCGCGGCGGGACAACTCGGGCGAACCGTGCTCTATGTGGCCGAAGCGACCAGTGGTCAGGTCGTGGCTTATGGCGTACCCTGGGTAACGGGTCGTTACACCTCGCCGATCCCCTTGCGGCAGAATTTGCTGCTTTTGGATCGGTGGCAGTTCCGCACCATTCCGGTGCGCGATCAGCAGCCGTAAGCCGAATTCTCCGTTGAACCAGACTCACCGCGATGCCTGAGCCCGAGCGTCTCCAGATCGTCCTCAACGGGCAGCCGCGCGCCGTCGCCGCCGGGAGCACCGTCGCCAGCCTGCTCAAAGAGCTGGAAATGACTGCCCGGCACGTGGCTGTCGAGGTAAACTTAGAGCTCATCCCCCGGGCCCGCCACGCGGAGCACCTGCTCAGGCACGGCGATCAGTTGGAAGTCGTGACGCTGGTGGGCGGCGGGTGATAGTCGAGGGGCTCTAGGGATTGAGGACACGAGGTGAGCACAAAGCCTCGCATCTCGATCTGCATCCTGACCCCCAATCCCTAAACCCTATTCCCCGCTTTGCGCTATGGCCATCGCTACCGAATCTCTCACCATCGGCACGCACACGCTCTCCAGCCGGCTCATCGTCGGCACGGGAAAATACTCCAGCTACGATCTCATGGCCGAGTCGCTCGACGCTTCGGGCACCGACTGCATCACGGTCGCCGTGCGCCGCGAACGCTTGATCGACAGCAAGGGACAAAACATTCTCGACTTCATCGACACCAAGCGCTATACGCTGCTGCCGAATACGGCCGGCTGCTTTTCGGCCGACGATGCCGTGCGGGTGGCGCGCTTGGGTCGCGAGATTCTGCTCGGACTCGAGAATCCCGGCGCCGACTGGGTGAAGCTCGAAGTGCTGGGCGATACCAAAACACTGCTGCCCGATCCAGTCGCCACGCTCGAAGCGACCGAGAAGCTCGTGGCTGACGGCTTCCAGGTGCTGTGCTACTCGAGCGACGACCCGATCATTGCCAGGCGATTGAAACAAGCCGGCGCCGTAAGCGTGATGCCAGCCGGCAGCCCGATCGGATCGGGGCAGGGGATCCTCAACCCGAACGCCATTCGTATCTGTCTCGAGTATCTCAAGGACGGTGATCCCGACTATCCCGTGATCGTCGATGCCGGGGTCGGCACCGCCAGCGACGTCACGCAGGCCATGGAGCTGGGCGTCGACGGCGTGCTGCTGAACACTGGCATCGCCCACGCCCAGGATCCGCTGCTCATGGCCAGGGCGATGAAAGCTGGTATCGAAGCGGGCCGTATGGCGTACCTTGCCGGGCGGATTCCCAAGAAGCTCTACGCCACGGCCAGCAGTCCCGAGACGGGCACGATCGCGCCGAAGCGGTAAGCGGCTCGCGCGCTCAGTCTCCCACCAGGCGCTTACCGCTCGCGCGCCTGTAGATGACGATCATCAGCAGCATCTGAAACGGCGCGGTGACAAGCTGGCCAAGTCCGCAGGTGACGGTCGAAATGACGGCGCATGCCGGCCACACGGTCATCAGCAGCAATACTATCGTGAGCAGATTGGCCGAAACCAGTCTGGCCGAGGTCGACAGCGCCGCGATGACACCTTCCTGACGCTCAACCAGCGCGAAGGGCGCAAGCGCAAACAATAACATGATGAGAACGCCCGGGACGATCAACAAGATCAAACCGACAGTCACTGCCAGCAGCACGATCAATAACAATCCCAGGCTCGGCAACAACAGATCCGTAGCGCCAACGAGTCGCGAGAAATCGGCCTCGCGACCGCGCGCGATCTGCAGCAAGAAGTCGATCAATCCCATGGTGAAGAAGAGGATCGTCGAAAACATTGCCAAGACCAGTGTGATCGCAAAAACGATCGCCAGCGTGTTGGACTGCCACTGGTTTTGCTGCACCAAGGCGACGAAGCCTTGCGTCCCGAGCTCGATCAGGCCCAGGATCACGCCCGCGCCGATAGCGGACAATACCGACCCGGCCAGGCAGGGGCCAAAGTTCGCTTTGTAGATCCGCCAGGTCGTCTGGAGCGTGTCGCCATAGCGGACACTCTTGGCGGAAGCTGCTGCTCGCTTGTCGACTGCCGCCGCTTGCGGCGATTGATAAGGATTGTCGCTCGGCCCCTTCGCCGAGGGCAGCACAGGCGCGGCCAATTCAAACTCGAGCAGATCGTCCAGGTCCTCCGAAACCGTCTCGGCCACGGGAGGGATCACGGGCTTGGGAACTGGCCGCTGCGTTGCTGAGACCGCGGGCACGACCGGCATCGCCTTCGCAACTGGAATCGCCGGAGCTGCCTGCGGCTGCACGTTAATCACCGGCGCAGCGACGATCGGCTGTGAGGGCGCGACAGGTTTCGCCACCGGCTGTGCACGGGGAGGCGAACCTGCACCCTGCTGCGCGGCGGCCGGCTTCACAGCAGCCGGTCGCGCGGTCTGCGGTGGGGCAGCTTGAGATTTCTTCGGCGGCGCGGCTTGCTGAGCGGCAGGCGTGGCGGACGAATGCTTCATCCCCGGCGGTTCCATGCCCGGCGGCCAGCGGTCGCGCTCCGGATTGGGAATCACAATCACTTGCGCGCACTTGAGACACTTCGCCTTGCGCCCGGCCATCTCCGGCGGCGCCGTGCACGGCGACTGGCACTGCGGACAGCGAAACGAAATCGTCACGATCAGAAATCCCGGGGGGCGGATCGGTTCCCACGCTGTGGGGCGCAACTACCGACTGCCCAGAATAGCTCGATCGCTCGCGAAACGCCAACTTCGCCCGCGCCCGCAAAGGAAATGCTGTGCGCCCTGCTGAAATCACGGTGTGGTGTAGGGCGCCGACGGCTCACCTTGGCTGGGAAGCTGACCAGTGGCCGCCAGATAGGCGATCGTCATCAGCAAACCGCAGAATGGCAAGGTAAAGAAGAGCCCAACGCAGCAGGCAATCACACCTGCGACGATGAGTCCCAGCATGACGAGTTCCAGGCCGAGCAAGGTGAGCATATTGCCGCGCATGGCTCGGTACGAGTACTGGAACGATTCCACGATCCCCGTCCGTTGATCGACAAACATGTACAGAGTCAGCCCAAAGGCCAGCGCAAACCATAGCCCGGGAAAGAAACAGAGCATGAATCCGATGGTCGCTCCAAGGGAGAAGAGCACGTGGATGGCTGCGCCTTGCGGATATATCGGCACCACGCTGAACAGATCGCCCAGCGACGCGTTCTCGCCGCGGGCCATCTTGAGGGTCATCGTGATCCAGCCCAGGAAAAAGAATGCATTGATGACCTGGGTCACAAGTCCTGCCGCGATCTGTCGCAGCATGCTCGACGCATTGTCAACTTGCACTTCGAAGCCAACTTGAAACTGGTCGGCATTCACGCCAAATAGCACGTTCACCACCTGGGTGATGATGCCCATCAGCACAAAGATCAGAAAGCCGCCCCCCAGCAACAAGCCCAGGTTCGCTTTGTAGACCTGCCAGGTCCGCTCGAAGACTTCGCCGAACAGGATCGGGCTGGGATAAAAGCCACGCCTGCCGGGGCCGTAGCTCGGGTAGGCGCCCGCAGATTGCGGCGATTGAAATGGGTTGTTCGGATCCGACGTGGGGCCCGAGCTAGCCTGGCTGAACGAGCCCTCGCGCGGAGGCGGCGCCGAGAAGTCCGTCGGATCGGCTGGCGGGGCAGGGCGGAAGGGATCGGCGGGACGAGCCGCCGGCGTCGGAATCGTCATCAGCGCGCTGCACTGCGGGCACTTCGCCTGCTTGCCTTCAGTTCCGGGGGGAACGCGAAGCATGGCGCCACACTGCTGGCAGCGGAATTCGATCATGACTCTCACCTGTCGGGGCCACAGGGATGCCTGGCGTGCGATTGGCCGCGCGCCGCGCCAGCGGTTAGTTCGCTAGCGCGCGGACCATCTTGGCAGAAATGCCCAAAAGAGTCACCAGCAATCGGCGCCGGCTACGTCATCCGAGCAAGGGCCCGGACATTAACCATCGGGGCGAGCCGGGTTGGCGCCGGCCCTGCTGCCGGCCTTGGTGAAGGTCACCTGATCTTCGAACTCGCCGCGCCGATTCGAATACTTGACGATGAAATCGCCCCTGCCATCGAACGGCCGGGCCCCGCCAAACCGCGAGAGCGCGCCGCTCGATTCCTTGTACATCCAAGCCAGCCACATCCGGTCCGGAGCCAGACCGAAGAACATCTTCGAATCCGGCGCCGGCTGGAAGTCGCCGCCCAGAAAGTGCCGGGCCAACGGGGCGGTGTGCATCGTGGCGGCAGTGAAGCACACGGCCAGCCAGCTCACCCAAATGGCCATCACGATTCCGCCGACCTTCTCAACCGGCATGAAAAACCGCACCTTCACCTGGGAGAGATAATCCGTCGCCGCGCGCAGTATGATCATGGTCAGCGCGAACAGGATCCAGATCGCGATGAAATCCCAAGCGTAGGTAAACGACGGCGCGTTCTTGTCCAGGTAGTCCGCGAACGGCTCGAAATAATTCGTGGCGATCAGCCCGGCGAGCATGAAGTTGATCAGCGTAATCGTGTTGCTCCACATGCCGCCCAGCATGACCGAGGCGAACACAGCGATAAACACAATGAAGAAGAACGCGCCCAGCAGCATATCGTTTCTCTCTATTGCTTAAGCACCCGGAGCAACTCCTGAATGCTGGTAACGCCTTTGGCCACCAACAGCAGACCTTCTTCCTGCAACCCGCGATGCTTGAGCTTGCGGGCCACCAGACGCAGATTCTCCAGCTTCGGCGCCGTGGTCAGCACCTTGCGAATGTTGTCATCCACTCTCAAGAGCTCGAAGATTCCCGTGCGGCCGAGATACCCCACGCCGTTGCACTGATCGCAAACCTCGTCGGGCTTCTTCGGATTGATCGGCTGCGTCGGGGTGCGATAGATCGCTTCCAGGCGACCGGCCGGAATGCCGAGTTGCTTGAGCACCTCGGCGGGCGGCGGATAGGCTTCTTTGCACTTTTCGCACAGCTTGCGCACCAGCCGCACGTTGAGCACCGCCGTGACGGCCGGAGCGAAGTCAGCGGGCGGAATCTTCAGCATCATGATCCGCAGCAGCGCTTCGACCGCCTCTTTGGCCCGCGTGCTGGTGATGACCAGCCGATTTTCGGCCGGCTGCTCGCAAAGTATCGTCAACGTCTCCAGGTCTGCCACGTCGCGCACGATCACCACGTCGGGATACTCACGCAACAGCTTCGGCAGCACGCTCGCCGGCGTTTGCCCGGCCGCGCCCGAGTACTTGGTCAGATGAACGTTCTCGATGTCATGCTGCGGCTTGTCGCCGTCCACGATCTCGACGAAATTGCGCGTAAACCGGTCGACGTGCGAGAGGACCTGGTCGATCGTGGTGGTTAGTCCGCCGGCCGGCATCGAGGAAAAGATGATCAGCCCCGGCTTGTCCAGCAACTCGTCCAGTTGCTCGCGCATCTTGTCGCGCATGCCGAGATCGCCCATCTCGAGTTTGGGCCGCTTGACGGGCTCGAATTGCAGCAAGGCCCGCTCTCCGGTTTGCGTTCCCTGACTGCTGATCTTCACGCCGTACTTGAACTTGTCGGCGGCGATCTCGAAGTTGCCACTCTGCCGCGAACGCCGATCCTGGGCCTTGAGTGCCGCCAGCGTCTTGAATATCTCGAGAATCGGGTCGCCGGCCGCGCGTTCCAACGCTGAGCGATCGTGCCAGACGCCGTCGATCTGATAACGCACTCCGACCGCTTGCGGCGTGAAGTCGAGCATCACGTGCGTGACCCGCTGCTGGAGCGCATCGTGCAGCAGTTCGCGCGAGGGCATGTACGCCGGACTCTGCCGAATCGTGAGCAGGTTCACCTGGTTGTCGCGGTCCGTGGCTCCGCCTTGGGCCGTGTATTCGATCTTCGGGCCGAGTTCGCGGGGATCAACTTCCTCGGCCATCTTGATGCCGATGCCGCTCAGATTTCGCGCCAGCACGCGCTTGAAATGTCGCCCCGTGAATACCTTGTCGAACGAACTCTTCACCGCCTTATTGCGCTGGATGACGTAGGTCGTTAGCGGCGCGATGTACGCGACCAGCAGCAGAAAGAACCCGATGAAGAAATTCGGGATCAAAAAGAACAGCATCAGCGCCACGAAGAACGTGAAGTACGCCACGGGATTCCACACCGCCCAGCGCAGCTTCATGATCTGGCTGTCCGTGCTGATCCAGTCCGTCGAGCGGACCCAGCACAGGAACAGAATCCACACCGACAGGATCTTCCACGGGTCGAGGTAGAAGCCCGTCCCGCGGGAAAATGTCGTCTGCGGCCAGAGCGACGCATCGGCCGCCAGCACCGTTTGCGCAGCAGTGCTCCAGGCGACCGCCGTACCCGCCAAGACACGCAGCGTTCGCAGCATCACAGAATTCCGGGGGTCGAAACGGCAATGCCCTTGAGGGCCATCTTCAAGGCTTCCACGTTGGGAGCCACTTCCAGAGCCACCGTGCGGTCCACGAGATCGCGCTGCACGAGGTCCGTGAGGCTCATCGTAAAATCCTGCATGCCGTCCTGCTTCGACATCCGAATCGCGTCGGGCAGCTTGTCGTCCTTCTCTTCCAGAATCAGTTTGCGTACCGTCGGCGTGAAGTTCATGATCTCCACCGTCGGCACGCGGCCCACGCCCGGCTTGATCGACGGCAACAGCTTCTGGGCCACGATGCCCTTCATGTTCATGGCAATGGCGCTGCGCAGAGCGGGATGCATTTCGGCCGGGAACAAGTCCAGAATACGACCGATCGTGGTCGAAGCGCTCGAGGCGTGAATCGTTCCGAACACCAAGTGGCCCGTTTCGGCCGCGTGAATGGCCGTCATGAACGTCTCGCGATCACGCATTTCGCCCACTAGCATCACGTCGGGATCTTCGCGGACGGCGTGCTTCATGCCGATCTCGAAGTCCTTCACGTCCAGGCCGATCTCGCGCTGGTTGATCAGGCACTTGTCTTCGGTGTAGATGAATTCGATCGGGTCTTCGAGCGTCAGGATGTGCTTGCGATAGTTGGCGTTGATCCAGTTCAGCATCGAGGCGATCGTGGTCGTCTTGCCCGAGCCCGTCACGCCGGCCAAGAGCACCATCCCCTGGTCGAACTTGCACAGATCGACCATCCCCGGAGGCAAATTCAGCCCCTCGAAGTCGGGAATCCAGTTACTCACGCGGCGAGCCACCAGGCCCATGTGCCCCATCTGCTTGAGCATGTTCACGCGGAACCGCCAGCGGACCCCGTCGACCATGATGCCGTGCGCGAAGTCCGCGCCGCCGGTCTCGGCAAAAATCTCTTTCTGCCGCTCGTCGAGCATGGGCATCAGCAGCCGCTCCATCTCCTCGTCGTCGATGGGGCCGCGATTGAGGGGACGCAAGCTGCCTTTCACGCGCACGTGCGGCGGGACATCGACCTTCAAATGCAAGTCGCTCCCCTCCAGCTTCACCAAAGCTGAGAACAACTTGTCGACTTCCAGCTCGCGATGGCGCACGGCGGGCTTCTTTTGACGATTCGGGTCAACAGTGGTAGCCAAGTCTCTAGTACTCCTCTCCGGTCTGTTCCAATCCCTTATTGTACCTGATCCATGGCCGTTTGGCCCCAGAGCAGGTCCGCCCCCTCACCAATATCTCGGTCCACGGGGCAGTTGCCCCCGGGCGCCCCTTGTTCCGAATGCGAAACCTACCGGTGTTCCCGAACCGGAATGCCCCGCTCCCGCATAATCCGCTTGGTTTCGCCGATCGTGTACTCGCCGTAGTGAAAAATGCTGGCCGCCAGGGCTGCCTCGGCATGACCGAGCTGGATCGCGTCGGCCAGGTGTTCCGGCCTGCCAGCCCCGCCGCTGGCTACCACCGGAATCGACACCGCGTCGGCCACGGCCCGGGTGATCTCCAGGTCATATCCGTTCTTGGTCCCGTCGGCGTCCATGCTGGTGAGCACAATCTCGCCGGCGCCCAGGCTCTCCACTTCCTTGGCCCACTCGACCGCCTCGCGCCCCGTCGGCTTGCGGCCGCCGTGGGTGTGTACCTCCCAGACCTCGCGACCGTCCTTCTGCACCCGCTTTGGATCGATGTTCACGACGATGCACTGGCTGCCAAACCGCTGGGCCGCCTGCCGCACGAACTCGGGATTCGCCGGAGCCGCGGAATTGATCGAGACTTTATCGGTGCCGGCCAAGAGCAGATCGCGAATGTCTTCGAGCGTGCGGATGCCGCCGCCGACACACAGTGGCATGAACACCACCTCGGCCGTGCGGCGCAGCACATCCAGAATAATGTCCCGCTCTTCGTGGCTGGCCGTGATGTCGAGGAACACCAATTCGTCGGCCCCCTCCTGCTCATAGCGCGCGGCCACGTCCACCGGATCGCCCGCATCGCGAAGGTTGACGAAGTTCGTCCCCTTCACAACCCGGCCGTGGTGCACGTCGAGACAGGGAATCACACGCTTGGCAAGCATGGAGAAAAGCAGGGGGCTGCAGTTGGAGCGCCAGTTCCAGCGGACACTGTTCCGATCTGGACAGCGACCTGGTCACGTGGCTTCAGAAGGAACCCCGCGTGCACAAGGTCGGTCCAGTCAATCACTTTAAGATCGGTCTGGCCGGTGGTCAACGGGGCCGATCCACCGGCCGCGCGCCGTTTTTGCGCGGTCGCGCGAACACCGCTTGGCGGTGATCCTCGGCGTACCCACAAGTCGATGACCGGTCCCGTTAAATATGCCGGCGGGACTAGTTCCTGTTCAGCGCCGCCAAGACGTCCTTGACCGCGGCGCGGCCGGCGTGCGTCTTGCTCACCTGAGCAAACTTGACCGTGCCGTCCGGGGCGATCACGAACGTCGAGGGGTAGGCCGTCTCTTTCGGAGCATTCCATCGCAGGCCATAGGCCTCCGTGAATTGGTAGTCCGGGTCGATCACAAAGTAGAAGCCCTCGGGTATCGCTTTCGCCTTCGTAAACTCCGCCGCACGATCCGCCAGGTTCTCCGCCGGGCCGGGATACACCATCACGACCTTGGCGCCCGCTGCTCCCAACTCCTTGGCCTTCGCCATCAGTCCGGCCATCTGGATCGAACAGAGCGGGCATTGGTAGCCGGGGTAACCGCGGAGCACGACCAGCACGACGGGCGATTGCTTGCGCAGCCCGGCGAGCGAAACTGGTTCTCCCGCGAGATTGTTCAGCGTGAAATCCGGCGCCGTGTCGCCAACTTGGGGGATGGTCTTTGCTTCGGCGGCGAAGGCGCTGGTCGCGCCGGCAGTCATCCCCGTACAGGCAAGCAGGAGGGCGGCACGAATCGTCAGTTGTTTGAGGTTCATCGGTCTGGCTCCTGAAAGTACTGGCCACTTCAAGTTGAGTTTCGAAAGCATTCCACAAACTTGTAACATCGATCGTTCACGGTTCTGGAGTCTGTCGCCAGGCGCGCTCAATCCGCGCTCGCGCCTCGGCCGAGAGCCGCTGGCCGGATTGCTCGGCCCGCGTAACTGCCTCGCTCAGCGCCTGTCGCAGGAAGCGCAGCTGCCCGGCCATCCGCCGGCACGGCTTGCAAAACAGCAGATGGCTTTTGAGCGCCAGCCAATCGATCATCGGCAACGGTTCGTCTTCGGACTGCGAGAGCAGCTCGATCGACTCGTCGCAACGCATCGACAGGATTCGCAAGACTCGCCGAACCCGACTCATGGCGACCTCGACGGTTTGTTGATCGACTCGCCGAACCAATTCCGCTCCAGACACTCCCGTAGCATCAATCGCGCGCGATGCAAACGCACGCGCACGTTGGCGGCGCTCAGCCCTTGCGACTCGCAGACTTCGAGCATCTCGAGCCCCATCAACTCCCGCAGCCGAAACGCATGCGCCAGCGAAGCGGGCATTTTCTCCAGGCAACCATGCAGCGCCGCCCAAAACTCCTGCTTCTCGAGCTGTCCATCCGGCGCCGGCCATTCGGATGGAATCTCGCGCCACCGTCCTTCCGGCGTAAACAAATTCGCCGGGCTTCCCCCGAACTCAACAGGCAACTGCTCGGCTGCAGTCGTCCGCGGTGCGCGGCGGTACTGATCGACGATCTTGCGCCGCAGAATCGAAATCAGCCAGGTCCTCACGGTTGATTCTCCCCGATAGGGAGCGCTCGCTGCGACCGCTGCCAGAAAAGTTTCCTGCACCAGATCCTCGGCCAGCTCGCGACCCGCCACACGCGCGCGAGCATACCGAAACAGCGTGTCACCGTGCTGGCTGAGCCACTGGCTGGCAGCGCTCGCATCCGTGGGCCGGACATTGTTCGCCGATTGCCCGCCTGACGCCATGCTCATCTCCGCCAGAAACTCTTGTGTGCGACCCATCGCAATCCTCACCGCTTGCGCAGCGCGAGTCAACGGCGGAAGAATTTTTCGCGTGCTTTGTAACGCTAAGCGTGAATCTGCGACTAACGGGTCAAACGCGGTCGGAGCGTATTGAATTCCGCCGACCGTTATTCGGACAACCTGAGAAGAATTGGGACGCCGCATCTCGCGAGTTCTTTCGCGGTGCGCCAGCGTCGTCAGCACACGGAACTTTGCTAATGCACACCTGCCGGGCTGCCTTGATTTTGTGCAGCTCCTGATGCGAATCGCTTCTCGCATCGTAATCGGTATGCGTCCGTGAATCACCCTTACCCGCGATGGCGGATGGCCAACGCGACCGCCGCGCTAGTCGCGCGCTCGCCTGCGGTCTGCTACTTGTACCACTTCACCCGAGGAGAGACATCGAATGAAACGCATTGCAATCCTGATCGTGACGGTCTTGTCGATGAACGCATCGTATGCAACGGCGCTGGCCGACATGGCTCAAGTGCGCGTCACGGTGGAAAATCTGGCGCCCGCCAGTAGCGTGACCTTCGCGCCATTGCACGTTGGCTTTCACGGCGGCACGTACGACGCCTTCAATAGCGGCGCCGCGGCCAGCCCCGCCATTATCTCCGTCGCCGAAGGCGGCTCCGGTTCAGCCTGGTTTCCGGCCTTCGCCGCGGCCGACCCGACGGCCACGCTCGGCACCGTGCTTCCCGATCCTCCCGGGCCACTCTTGCCAGGGATGACGGCTTCGGCGGTGTTCAACGTCGACACCGCGATCAATCGCTACTTCACGTTCGCTTCAATGGTCGTGCCGAGCAACGACGTTTTCGTCGGCAACGATTCGCCAACGGCGTACATGCTCTTCGACGACATGGGCAACCTGAATCTCAGTAGCATCACACAGCGGGGTCGGGACATCTGGGATGCCGGTTCCGAGGTTACCGAGGCCGCGAACGCCGCGTTTCTGGTCGTCGGCAGCAACGATCCGCGCATCGAGCAGAATGGCGTGGTGAGTTTCGACTTCTCAGGAATCACGGCGTTCGATGGACTGACAACGGCGGCCGGTTATGTGCTCGACAGCCAACTCACAGCCGACCTCGAAGTGTACCGGATCAGCTTCTCGCTGGTCCCCGAGCCAAGCGCAATCGTGCTGGGCACGCTCAGCTGCCTGGCACTGGTATCCATTGCGTACCGTAGACGCAAGTCGTGATCGACCTGCGGTGAATGGAGCGGAGGCTGGACCGGTGAGCCGCGTGCGCTTGCCGGTTCAGCCTTCATTTTTTCGTGCAGTGCGCCTTCAGATTTCAATTTCCAGCGGCGGCGGGGGTGGCGACGGCGGTGCCTTCGCGGCCTGCAGAAGTTCCTCCGTCGGAAACATCAGGCTCGGTTGGAACCGGCTGCCGAAGTAGCCGCGATATAGATCGGCCGTCACCCCGCGTGACAGCGCCTGAAAGTCCGAGAACATCTCGCTGGCCGGCCGCTCGTCGCCAAACACCGGCTCGTCGCGTTCGCGGGCCGCACGTCGGATCCGCGCTTGCGGGGCCGGGTGCGTATCGAACCAGCCAGTCTTTGCCGTTTCGACGTGCTCGTTGAGCGTCTTCTCCAACTTGCTCGGAATCGACTGTGAGCGTGCCAGCACCAACCGCGGCAAATTGTCCGGAAGCTTGCCGGCATCGACGAACTGCCCCAGGTCGGAAAGCGCCACCTGATGTGCCAGATCCAACCTCGTAAGTTGCCGGGTTGTCGATTCAAAAACTTTTGGACCGACGAGCCGCGCCTCGTGAGCATCGGCGTGAAACTCCATCTGCCGCATCAGGAAGCCGCTCACAATGTGCCCGACCATCATCAACAGCCACAGCACGCGGCGGGAAAGAAACACCGCCACGCGCGCAAGCTGCAGGATCCAACCAATGCGAAAATCGAGCTCTCCGGCCATCTCTTCCAGCCACTCGTCCCAAGCATCGCGTTCGTACACCACGCGCACGAACCAGACGTTGATCGATCGCACAATGTATGTCATCCGCAGGCCGGCTCCCTGCGTGAAGTGCCCAAACTCGTGCGCGAGCACGCCCGCGAACTGGCTCGTGTTGAGTCCCGCCACGAGCGGCACACCGATCGTCAGCACCAACCGATTCTGCACCAGTTTGAACATGCCCGCGTCAAAACTCGCCGAGGCGTTCATCTGGTTATCGACCTCGATACGCACCGGCTCGCGCGAGCCTACGGCCTTGCAGATCCGGTCGACGAAACCAAACAGTACGGGCTCGGCTTGCCGCGTCAGCGATCGCGTGCGGCGTGTGTTCACTGGCCGCGCAAAGAGCGGCTTGAGCATGAACAGCACCATGATTCCGCCGGCCACCATCGGTCCCACATAGAGGCCCAGCGCCACGAGGCGAGCGCGGCCGGTGCCCATCTCAATGATTCCGGCATGGTTGGCCGCGTGGTAGTAAACTCCCCAACCGGCGGCCGCAATCAGGGCCACGTAAACTGCCGGCAAGATGATCATCACGGCGGCGGCGATCAGGATGCCCATTCGATACAAGAGCGGCACCCGCACCCGGCGAATGTCACCGCGAAACGCACCGAGTAGCTGTCGGGCCAGTTCCTGCCGGCTGGCCGCGCTGTTACTCGTGGGCGTTCGCTTGGCCGGAGCCTTGAGTGGCGCGGCTGTTGGCGTTGACGATGCTGCACCAGCTTTTGATACAGTCGTTCTTGGCCCGCCAGCAGCCGGCTTGAACTCCCGAGCGTGTGCGGCCGACTTTGCCTGCACCGCTGGATCGCGTGGCGCCACAGGTTGCCTTGCCCGATTTCCGCCAGCGCTCACAACGGGCTGCATCGGAGCAGCGGAGGCCGGCTCGGACAGCTCTGCGGTCCGCGAAATCACGGGAACCACGATCGGAGCCTGGCACTTGGGGCACTTGCCGCGCTTGCCGGCGAACTCGTCGCGCGTGGAAAACTCCGCGCTGCAATTCTTGCACGTTACCCGAATCGGCATAGACCGCACCCCTTGATGTAACTAGCCGCTAAAATCGTAATTTGCGCGAGAGCGGCAAGCAACACTGGAATCCGCGCGGGCGCGGGTCACAAAACGGTGCCAGGAACCGTTTTTCAGAAAAGGTTCCTGGCACCGTTTTCAAGGAGTGCTTTTCTTGGGGCGGCCCGGAGGGCGTAGTGTGTTCTCGAGTCCGAGGTCGGCGGCGGTTCCCTCGGTCCAGTGCTTGTTGCCAAGCGGACTGCCCCGCCGAACGCTGCGTTTGATCGCCGCGACCTCGGCATCGGTTTGTGGTCGATTGACGAAGTCTAGCCAGTCACGCGGTCTTGGCAGTGGCCATTCAGCAAGATGCGAGCATTCTGTACGAGGCGCAGCGATGCGGCGATTCAAGCTGCTCCAGCGCCAATCCTCCGCCCGATCTACAAGGCCAGCGCGCAATGCATTTCGCTCGACGTATCGCATGACTGCATAGAAGTACTCGTCTTCCTGAACTGGGAAAGACTTGAAACGTCCTTGATAGAGGTGACCCTCACCTCGTGAGTTTCGGAAGGAACGCCAACGCTGTGCATGCGTCAGACTCAGCCAGCCCACGAACTGCGACAGCTCGCCGTCCTCTCTCGGCCAGACCGTAAGGTGCCAATGATTGGGCATCAGGCAATATGCCAGCAACCGCGTGTGAGTACGTTGAACGGCCTCGGCGAGAATCATCTCGAACGCCCAGTAGTCGCCCTCGTCGGCAAAGATCTGGGTCCGTGCGTTGGCGCGATTGAGCACGTGATAGACATAACCCCCAGCAGCAGCTCGATGCGGACGTCCCATGGCACCACACTACTCATAATGGGTGGTGTGGTCAAGGAAAACGGTGTCAGGAACCGTTTTCCAAAAAAGGTTCCTGGCACCGTTTTCACGGTTTCGTCGCCACCACGATCGCGCCGGCGACCATCAGCGCGCCGCCCACCCAGTGACGCCAGCTCGTTGGCTCGCCGAGGAAGGCAACGGCCAGCACCATCGCCACGACGATGCTCAGCTTGTCGATCGGTGCGACTTGCGAAGCCGGACCCAACTGCAGTGCGCGGAAGTAACAAAGCCACGATGCGCCGGTCGCCAAGCCCGAGAGCACCAGGAACAGCCAGGTCTTCGAGCTGATCGACGCCGGCCAAGTGCTGCGCGCGGCGACGATCGCCCAGGCGAACACCAGAACCACCGCGGTGCGAATCCCCGTGGCAATGTTGGAGTCGACCTCCTTGACGCCGACTTTCGCGAGAATCGCCGTCAGCCCGGCAAACAGCGCCGAAAGCAACGCCCACGTGAGCCAGGTCATGGTGCCACCAAAAAACAAGTGACTAATCGTTGCCAACTCTTGGAATTAGAACAAGTTCCTCACGCCCTTTTCCTCCCGGGCAGATTCCACAATCCGCGGGCAGTCCGGCAGCGAGTCGAGAAACAGCTTGCCGTAAGGTTTCGTGCGTACGCGCGGGTCGAGAATCACCACGATGCCGTGGTCGCGCTGCGTGCGAATCAAGCGGCCAAAGCCTTGCTTCAGCTTCAGAACAGCCTCGGGCAGTTGGTACTCGGTGAAGGGAACGCGCCCGGCCGCGCGGATCGCTTCCAGCCGCGCTTCGAGCAGCGGCCGATCGGGCACGCTGAATGGAAGCTTCGCGATGATCACGTTCTGCAGTGCGTCGCCCGGCACGTCGACGCCTTGCCAGAAGCTGTCCGTCCCCAGCAGCACCGCCCGCGGGTTCGCGCGGAACTGCTCGACCATTTGCGTGCGCGGCAGCCCATCTGCCTGGCAATACAGCCCCAGATTCTTTTCCGCCAGCCAGGGCGTCAGGTCCGCGGCCACGCGCTTCATCATCTCATAACTTGTGAGCAGCACAAACGCATGCCCATCGGTCCGGGCGGCATACCGCTTGATCATGGCAACGACCGCGCGCTGATAGGCTTCGGCATCGCCCGTCGGATCGGGCATGTCGTCCAGCAGAATCAACTCGGCCTGCTTCGCATAGTCGAACGGGCTGCCCCACTTGCGGCATTCAGCCTGGGTGAGTCCGACGCGCGACTTGAAGAAGTCGAACGAGCCGTTCTTGCCAATCGAGAGCGTGGCGCTTGCCATCACGACAGTCTTCACCTTCTCGAACAGGTGCTCGCGCAATGCCGGTCCTACGTCGAGCGGCGCGGCCGACAGCCCGATCCGTCGGCGGCCGCGGCGACTGCGCGAGGCCTCGATCCAATACACCGAGCCGTCCTGCCGCTGCAGGCGCCAGTCGTCCACGAGTTCCGAGAGCGCCGCCAGCCGTTCGCTGGCCGACGTGAAATCCAGCTTCTCTTCATCCGGTACCCCGTGCGCAAGCGTCTTCAGCGAGCGCGCGAGTTTGGAAAGAGCAGGGCTGAGCTTGTTCTCGACAATCTCCGGTTCGCCGACACGCGTGGTCTGCCGGCCGTAGCGCTCGAGCCAGTCCTCGACATCGTCAAAGAACTGATCCGCGCGGAAGCGGCACGCCTGCACCTCACGCTGGGCCTCGGCCAACCGATGATGCACGAGCAACCCGCGCTGCGTGCGCTCGTTATAGAGTTTGGCCAGCGTGTACTCGATCTGGCCGCTGGTGAGGTTCACGCCCAGATGATCGCCGGCCACTCCCTCGAGATTGTGCGCTTCGTCCAGGATCACGATGTCGTAATCTGGCAAGATGCTCGCGCCCTGGGCGCGCAGCGCCAGATCACTGAAGAACAGCGCGTGATTCACCACCAGCACCTGGGCGTTTTGCGCGCGGCGACGAGCGCGATAGTAGAAGCATTCCTGGTGCGTGGGGCACTGCCGGCCGTGGCAGTTCACGCTGTCGCTTTCCACCTCGTCCCACACCTGCGGTAGCGGTCGCCGGGGTAAATCCGCGAGCGAACCGTCGGTCGTGTTCTTGCTCCATTCGACCAGTGACCGCAGCTGCGTGAACTCCTCATCCTGCAGATAAAGGCTCGAGGCCCGCTCGCTGGCCAACTGCAAGCGCCTGAGACTCACATAGTTCTGCCGTCCCTTGACCAGCACCGCCGAGAACTCCAGCGGAATCACGCTGTTCAAAAACGGCAAGTCGCGCTCGATGAGCTGTTCCTGCAAAGCGATCGTGTGCGTCGAAACCACCACCCGTCGCGGTCGACTGCCGGCGAAGGGCTGTGTCTCGTCGGCCACGGCCAGGATCGCGGGCACCAGGTAGGCAAAACTCTTGCCGACGCCCGTGCCGGCTTCAGCCACCAGATGCCGCCCGCGCTGAATGGCTCCGGCCACGGCTTCGGCCATTTCGAGCTGCTGGGGCCGCTGTTCGTAGTGCGGCAGCCGGGCAGCAATTCGGCCGCTCGGTCCCAGGATGTCGGCCGGAGTGAGCATGGTCGCACGTCGCGCGGCGAACCGCCCGCTTGAGTTCTCGGGGTTCCGACTTCCGGACCGTCCAAAGTCTGGAAAACGTCCAAACTATCAGGTTGTTTTCGGGACGGATAGCGCCTTCAGAGGGTAGCGATCGCCCGCCCACCACGATTGGCACCATTTCTCAAGCTGTAAGCAGGTCGTAGCGGCTGTAGGCATTACATCGCGATTGGCCGTCGGCCGCCGAAATGGAATGCCAATCACCAATCGTGGGGCATGCGTTTTGCAACGCAATTTATTCGGAGTTTACGAGCTAGAGTCCCTGGTAGAGGGCCGGAAAGCACGAAGCACGCCCGAACAAACTCATTTGGTCCCGTGAGCCGCACGCGGAATTGTGCCCCGGGACGCGTACTTCGAGGGGTGTGAAAATGGCAGAACGTCGCAAGCGAATCATGAAGCGGCTGCTCATGGAAGAGCTCGAACGGCGAACCATGCTCGATGCAAGTTTCCCGGCCATGGCCGCGACCGGCCTGACGAACAACTCGTACGAAGACTTCTACAAAGCCCAGGTCGGCACCGAGATTGGCGGCGCCGCCGGCGTCGGCATGCTGGAGGAACTCGCCTCCGCCATTCCCGGCGTGTTCGTGCCTGTCGCGGGCACGGTACCCGCTGGGCCGAACTCCTTTGAATTCAATGCCACGAGCGGTGTCGGACAGATGCTGCTCACCACCGGCGCTAACACGCTGGGCATCAGCAGCTTTGTCACACCCACGGCCGGACCCTCACGCGCCGGCGGCACCGGCAACGCGGCGCTCGGCGGCACGATCCAGGTCGAAGCCACCGATCAAGCGCTCGAAGAGTTGATGTCCGAACTGCCGGCTCTAGCCAGCAATAAAGCGGACGGAGCCGAGCCGAAACGCCGTGATCGAGCCGCAGCGACCGAAGCCGCGCCGCGTTCGGAAAGCGAAATCGAGCACATCGCCGACGAACTCGAAGAGATGTTCGCCCTGGCCGCGAGTTGACAAAACGGTGCCAGGAACCTTTTTTGCGAAACGGTTCCTGACACCGTTTTTTGCGCTACTGGGTACCCTCGTCCGCAGGCGTTAGAATGACCGCTGGTTGGCTGGTGGATGCCAACCCGAGGATCATGCTCTGCCTCAGCGAGGGATTGCCACGTGGACGCGCCGCCGTTTGTTCATCTGCATTGCCACAGCCATTACAGCCTCCTCGACGGTGCCAGCCCGATTAAGGGCCTCGTCGAACGGGCCAAAGAGCTGGGCATGAACGGCCTCGCCCTGACCGATCACGGCAATCTCTACGGCGCGCTCGACTTCTATCGCCGGGCCAAAGACGTCGGTATCAACCCGATCATCGGCTACGAGGCCTACATTGCGCCACAGTCGCGCTTCCAGAAAGACGCCGGCGGGATGAAGGAAGCCAGCTTCCATCTGACGCTGCTCGCCCAGAACCGAATCGGCTTTAAGAACCTGGTGAAGATGGCCAGCCGGGCCTTTCTCGAAGGCTTCTACTTCAAACCCCGCATCGACAAGGAACTGCTCGAAGCCCACAGCGAAGGGATCATCTGCCTCAGCGGTTGCGTCTCGGGCGAGTTCAGCCGCACGATCCTGCAGCAACACGGCGACATGCCGGACCTGACGGGAGCGATGGAGATCGCCAGCTGGTTCCACAAGGTCTTCGGCGACCGCTACTTCATCGAGATCCAAAACAACGGGCTCGAAATCCAGCAGCTCGCGATGCAAGGCGCGGTCGAAGTGGCCAAGAAGATGGGCCTGCCGGTCGTGGCTACTAGCGACGCCCACTATGTGCGGCGCGAGGATGCCGAAGCCCAGGATGTGCTGCTGTGCATCAACACGGGCAAGTTCCGCACCGACAAGCAGCGGATGAAAATGGAGGGCGATCAGTTCTTCCTCCGCAGTCCGCAGGAAATGTTCGAAGCGTTAGGCGCGGAGCATGCCGATGCACTCGCCCGCAGCCAGCAGATCGCCGACTCAGTCGACATCGAACTCGATCTCGGGCAGCGGCACTTTCCCACGTACAAGTTGCCCAAAGAAACCACCGCCAAAGACTACCTGCACGAACTGTGCATCAGCGGGCTCAAGGAGCGCTATGCCGACGACGCCGAGCGCTGGCAGGACGGCGAACTGTCGCCGGAGGTGATCGAGCGGCTCGACTTCGAGCTCAACGTCATCAACAAGCTTGGCTTCCCGAATTACTTTCTGATTGTTTGGGACTTCGTGCGCCACTCGCGCGAATGCGGCATCCCGGCCACGGCGCGCGGTAGCGGTGTCGGTTCGCTGGTCTCATACGCGCTCTATCTGAGCCATGTCTGTCCGCTGCGGTACGACCTGCTGTTCGAGCGATTCCTCGACGAAAGCCGCAAGGAAGCACCGGATATCGATATCGACTTCTGCAAGCTCCGCCGCGGCGAGGTGATCAACTACGTCAAGGAAAAGTACGGCGAAGCCAACGTCGCCCAGATCGGCACCTTCGGCACGCTGGCCGCCCGGGCGGCGATTCGCGACGTCGGCCGCGCGCTCGGCATGCCGATCTTCCGCGTCGATCAGATCGTGGCGATGGTCCCCGATGAACTGGGCATCTCGCTCAACAAGGCGATCGAGGACAGCGCCGATCTAAAGAAAGCCTACGAAAGCGATCCCGAGGTGCGCGAGCTCTTGGACCTGGCTCGCAAGATCGAAGGCCTCGCCCGCAATGTCGGCACGCACGCCGCGGCGGTGGTGATCGCCGACAAGCCACTAGACGAATATGTCCCGCTAGGCCGAGTCGCGGGCAAGGAAGAAATCATCACCCAGTGGGCGATGGGCGACGTCGAAGCCGCCGGCCTCCTGAAGATGGACTTCCTCGGCCTCCGCAACTTGACGATCCTCTCCAAGGCCGTCGACCTGATCGAGCAGACGACAGGCAAGCGAGTGGACCCCTACAAGTTTCCGCTCGAGGACAAGGAAACCTTCGCGCTGCTTTGCCGCGGCGAAACGAAAGGCATCTTCCAGCTCGAAAGCGGCGGCATTCGCGACCTGCTGCAAAAGATGAAGCCGGACCACTTCCGCGACATCATCGCCACCAACGCGCTCTATCGTCCCGGCCCGCTCGAAGGCGGCATGGTTGACGACTATGTACAGGTCAAGCACGGGCGGAAGGAAGCCCAGTATCCGCACCCCGTGATGAAGGACGTCCTGGAAGAGACCCACGGCGTGATGGTCTACCAGGAACAGGTGATGCGGATTCTCAATCGCCTGGGCGGGATTGCGCTGCCCAATGCCTACACCTGCATCAAGGCGATCAGCAAGAAGAAGCTCTCGCTGATCGCCAAGTACAAGGAAGAGTTCATCGACGGAGCGCACGCCAAGGGGCTGCCGAAGAATGCCGCGGCCGAACTTTTCGAGATGATCGAAAAGTTCGCCGGCTATGGCTTCAACAAGAGCCACTCCACGGCCTACGCCCTGATCGCCTACATGACGGCGTATCTCAAGGCCCACTACTCAGTCGAGTTCATGGCCGCGCTCCTCTCAGGCGATCTCGACGGCCGCAACTTCAAGAAAAAGGACTCGCTCGTCGAGCATCTGGAAGATTGCCGGCGAATGAACATCGAAGTCGTCGTGCCGGACGTCAATCGCTCGAATGCCGACTTCGCCGTCGCGGATAACAAGATCCTGATCGGCCTGAACGCGATCAAGGGCTGCGGCATGGTCGCCATGGAGTCGCTAGTCAAAGTCCGCACCGAGGGCGGACCGTTCCGCGATTTGTTCGATTTCTGCGAACGGGTCGATCCGAGCCTGGTCAACAAGTCGACCATCGAAACGCTGATCAAGGCTGGCGCTTTCGATTCGCTCGGTGCGCGGCGCGCGCAACTTTCCGCCGTACTCGAGCGGGCGATCCAATCAGGCGCTTCGAAGCACGCCGATCGTAAGAGCGGTCAGAAAGGCCTCTTCGACGCGATGGAAGAGGACGCCGGCCCGGCCGCCCCCGTCGCACTGCCCGATATTCCCGAGTGGGAAGATCGCGAAAAGCTGGCGGCCGAGAAGGAAGTACTCGGCTTCTATCTCTCCAGCCATCCGCTGGCCGAGCACGAGAAGACGCTCGCCACATTTTGCACGCACACCTCGACCGACATCGCCGCGATGCCCCATCGCTCCGAAGTCATCCTGGGTGGCATGCTCTCATCGCTCAAGTTCTCGCAGACGAAAAATCCGCGTCCCGGTAGCACGCACACCAAATACGTGATGTTCGATCTGGAGGACATGCACGGCGCCATGCGCTGCATTCTTTGGCCCGAGGACTTTGCCGTCCACGGGCATCTGGCCGAGGCCGACGCGATTCTGGTTATCCGCGGCGCCGTTGATCGCCGGCCCGGGAGCGAAGAGGCCAACATCGTGGTGAACGAACTGATCCCGCTCGGCGATCTGCAATCGCGCTTCACCAAAGGAATGATGGTCCGCATCATGGAGCAGCACCACGGCGAACGCGCGCTGCAGGAACTGTTTGAAATCCTCCGCGGGTATCCCGGCAATTGCGAGCTGCAGCTCGTGCTCTGCCTGGCCGACGGCAGCCGGGTGTTCATGAAGAGCGACAAGGTGCGCGTGGAGCTGAACCCCGAGATGCGCAGCCGCATCGATGGCCTGCTGGGTCCGGGCAACGTCAAGCTGATCGCCGCTCCGCCCACCCCCTCGCGTGCTCCCCAAAACGGTAAAGGGAACTATGGCCGCGACCGGCAGATGGCCCGGACCTGAACTGCGGCCCAATCTGTGGCTGGCGTCGGAGCGATACGTGTCGGGCGGCGCTGCTCATACAAGTTTCCCGGACGTTTTCTGCCGTTTATGCCGGCTGGGCGGCCTCCTGCAAGCGCAAGTGAGCTTGCAACTTTAGTTGCTTTACCCAGCTTACCCAATTAAGATCAATGGGGTGCATGGACGCCGCAAATGCAACCAACTACAGCGCTTCCACTCCGCGCGGCCGAAAGGCATCCTGCCGGAGTGGAGGCGCCTTCGGAACACTTCTTGTTTCCTCTGTCGGGAGAGTGCGGGTCATGCGGCTTCGTTTTGCCCTTTGTTTGCTGGCGGCCCTGGCCGTTTCTTCAATCGCGTCGCCTGCGGTCGCTCAGACCCAGGATCCCGGTGTCAGCGGCGCGAACGGTGTCATCATCGATGCCGATGGCGTACTCAAACTCCAGAACTACCCGGACCCGGGCGGGCGTCTCGTCAAGCAACGGATCGCCCAGGCCCGCGCCTCGCTGAATCCTGACGTGGCGAAGAGCAGTGACCTGCGCAAGGTCTCGCTGAATCGGCTCGAGGCAGCCATCAAGGCGAAGTTGGAGAAGAACGAAGCTCCCACCGAGGAGATGCAGTTCCTCGCCGGCCTGACGCGCGTTCGCTACGTCTTCTACTACCCCGAAACGAAAGACATCGTTCTGGCCGGACCGGCCGAAGGCTGGGCGCTCGACGCCGCTAACCACGTGCTGGGCATCGAGTCGGGCAGGCCACTGCTGCAACTGCAAGATCTGATCGTCGCGCTGCGGGCCTTCCCGCCGACTGGCAAGAAATCGAACGTGATCTCGGTCTCGATCGATCCTACGCAAGAAGGCCTGCAAAAGATGCAGAACTTCATTGCCAGCGTCAGCCCCCGTGCCACGCCCAGTGACGCCGAGATGATCGCCAACGGCATCCGTACGAGCCTGGGCATGCAAAACGTCCGCATCGGCGGCGTTCGCCCCAACACACACTTTGCCCAGGTACTGCTCGAATGCGACTATCGCATGAAGCTGATCGGCCTGGGAATGGAAAAACCGCCGGTGAAGATCGCCAGCTACGTCGATCGCGCCACGCCCAGCTCCAGCAACTCGCTCGAACGCTGGTTCTTCACGCCCGACTATAAGTCGGCCCGCGTTGCGGCCGACAGCCTCGGCCTGGAACTCGTGGGCGACACCGTGAAGCTGGTTTCCGAAAACCAGGTCGTCTCGAACGACGGCACCCGCAAGGTCTCCGGCGGCTCGAACAAGGCCAGCGAGCTGTTCACCACGGCATTCACGGCCAAGTTCGCCCAGCTCGGACAGAAGCTGCCGGTCTTCGCCGAGATGCGAAACATGATCGACCTCTCGATCGCGGCCGCGTTCATCAACCAGCAGGACTTCTACGCCCAAAGCGGTTGGAACGCCGACCTGTTCCACGACGAAAACGCGCTGGCGGTTGAAACTTATAACACGCCGCTGCACGTCGAAACCGTATGCACCGCGGTCTGGAAGGGGAGCCGGCTGTTCACGCCCGTGGGCGGCGGCGTCACGATTCATCCTCGCCAGGCCCTCTCGGTCGAAAACGCTCTGCCGGACGAAGACGGCAAGATCACCGAGCTTCGCGACAGCATCGACCTGAAGGATCTCGCCGCCGACCGCTGGTGGTGGGACTGAGAACCACCGCGCCAACTTGAACGCACAATCTAAAACCCGGGGAATACTTTCCCCGGGACTTTTTTTGCGCCGCGACTCGACTCTCGCGTGGCCGCCTATTCCTCTGGCACCACCAACACCACACGCACGTCACACACGTTCGTGTGCGTCGGCCCCGTCTTGATCAGCCCGCCGAGCGGCTCGAAGAAGTTGTAGGCGTCGTTGCGTTCTAGAAACCGTCTCAGGTCTTCGTACTCCGGGCAGCGCCGCTGCGCTTCTTCGAACAATGCGTCGTCGACGAGCGCTCCAGCCGCATCCGTGGGGCCATCTTCGCCGTCGGTGCCGCCGGAAAGGATCACGAAACTGTTGGGCCAGGTGTCGTACCAAAGGCGATCGACCGCCGACAGAACGAGCTGTTGATTTCTTCCGCCGCGTCCGCGCTTGGCGTCATCAACAAGTTTGACGGTAGGCTCGCCGCCGCTGATCAGGCAAGCCTTGCCTCTTCTCGCCATTACCCACCCAGCGAGATCGCAGCCAATCTGCTCGGCGGCCCCTTCGGAAGCGGCGGCCGATTCACTCGTGACCTGATAGCCGAGCTGCTCGGCCAATTTGGCCGCCGCCGCCACCGCCACGGCGTTGTTCCCGATGATGTGGTTCGACACCCGAGAGCGTGGTGCGGCGTGTTTCGCTTGCTCTCGAGCTGCGAGGGCCTCGAACACTCGTTCCGAAATGCCTTGCTCGCGAGCTTGATACTTTTCAAGTATCCGCAGGGCATCCTCCGGCTGTGAAGAATCTTCCACCGTCGGCCCTGATGCGATGATATCGAGCGGATCGCCCAGCACGTCCGAAATGATCAGCGTCACCAGCCGAGCGGCATTGCAGGCCCTAGCCAACCCGCCCCCTTTGATCCGGCTGAGTTGCTTGCGGACCGTATTCAGTTCGTCGATCGGCGCACCCGCCGCGCTCAAAAACCGAGTAACCGCCAGCTTGTCGTCGAGCGTGATGCCTTCGATCGGTAGCGGAAGCAGCGCGCTGCCGCCACCCGAGATCAGGGCGATGACCAGGTCGTCTGGCCGTGCGGAGGAGACCAGCTCCATGATCTGTTGCGAGCCCGCCGCGCCTTCAGGCGTGGGTTCGTTGACGCCGGCCGGCCGCGCCGCATGAAGATGGATGTGCGAAAGCTGACGCACGCAATCAGCCGGCACATTGATCCAGCCGGCCAGTTGGTGCCGCTGCGCAACCTCGGGCCCCAACGCCTCTTCGAGCCCCGCCGCCATCCCGGCGCCAGCTTTCCCCGCGCCCACGACGATGATCCGCCCGCCCGGCTGAAGGGCAATCGACTCGCCGGCGATCTCCAGCGTGTCACCGCTCGCGCGAACGTTGTCGCGCACCAACCGGTCGGATCGCACCGCCTCGACGGCAGCCCGCCAGATCGCCAGGGCATCGGTTCGAAGTTTGTCGGGAATGGATTTGCTCATTGTTCGTCCAACATAACCTGAACTCGGCGGATTCACGACCGGATCGCATCTTCCCGAACTGGCCTTCCCGTGTGGTACGCTATAACATCGCTTTTTCGCATGCCGTGAACAGGGCTCGCACCCGCATGATCCGCTATCCGCTGACGATCTTTCTCAGTGCCTTCCTGCTGTTTCAGGTGCAACCGCTGGTAGGCAAGATGATCCTGCCCTGGTTCGGCGGCAGCCCCGCGGTCTGGACCGCCTGCATGCTGTTCTTTCAGATGCTGCTGCTGGGCGGCTATGCCTACGCCCACGCGGTGAGCACGCGGCTGCCGGCCAAGATGCTGACCGGCCTGCACGGCGGGCTGCTACTCCTCTCGCTCGCGTTCCTGCCCATCGCGCCGGCGCTGTCCTGGAAGCCCGAGGGGAGCGAGATGCCGCTCTTGCGGATCGTGGGCTTGCTGACCTTCACAGTCGGTCTGCCGTACTTCCTGCTCTCGACCACCGGGCCGCTGCTGCAGGAAAGCTTCCGCCGCGAGACCGGTCGCACTCCCTATCGGCTGTACTCGCTTTCGAATGCAGGCTCGCTGCTCGCGCTGCTGAGCTATCCATTCGTGTTCGAGCCGCAGTTCACGCTGCGCATGCAGACCCTTGGCTGGTCCGCCGGCTATGCGGGTTTTGTGCTGCTGTGCCTCTGGTCAACGGCCGAATTTGTCCGGCTGTGGCGCGTTCAGCCCAGCACGGAAGCCGAGACAGCGCCGGCGGGCACTTCACCGCGCCCACCGCTGCGCAGGATCCTCTTGTGGCTCGCCCTGGCGGCCTGCGGTTCGGTCATGCTGCTGGCCACCACCAATCAGCTCTGCATGGAAGTCACCTCGGTGCCGTTTCTGTGGGTGTTACCACTGTCGTTGTACTTGCTGACGTTCATCATCTGTTTCGATCACGAACGCTGGTATCCGCGCCGCGCGATGACCGTCTTGCTGGCCGTGGCGGTCCTGGCGGGCTGCTGGGGCTTGTTCGAAGGACACGAGCTCGAGGTTTGGGAACAACTGGTGCTGTTCTGCGGCGCCATGTTCATTTGTTGCATGGTCTGTCACGGCGAACTGGCCTACGCCAAACCCGCGCCCGAGCATGCCACGCTGTTTTACCTGATGGTCTCGGCCGGAGGCGCGCTGGGCGGTCTCTTCGTAGCGATCGTCGCCCCGCTCATTTTCTCGGGCTACTGGGAATACCCGCTCTCGCTGATCGCCACCATCGTGCTGGCGTTCATCGCCGGTCAAGAGAGCTCGACGGGCCGCATCGAACTGCCGCGTCCCATCTGGATCATCGGCGGGGCCGTCTTGGTCACGCTTTCGGCAGCCGTGGGGCTGGTCATCGCCCGCCAGGGTTTCGCCGAGCAGTCGACGCTTGAGGCGACGCGTAACTTCTATGGCGTCCTCCGCGTCAACCGAGATGGCAGCATGACCGACGACAACGGCGAGTTTCACGAGCTGATTCACGGCACGATCCAGCACGGCTTCCAGTATCTCGACGAGGACAAACGCGGTCTGGCCACCAGCTACTATGGGCACGAAAGTGGTGTAGGCCTCGCCATCGATCGGCATCCTCGCCGCCGCGCCGAAGTTCCCGCTGACCGCACGCTGCGAATCGGCGTTGTCGGACTCGGCACCGGCACGCTCGCCACCTACGGTTTGCCGGGCGATGTGATCCAATACTTCGAAATCAATCCCGAAGTGGTCCGACTCTCCGAGGAGTACTTTACCTATCGCAAAGATTCGCTTGCCAAGGTCGAGATCATCATGGGCGACGCCCGACTGAATCTCGAGAAGCAGCGTGACGAAAACGATCCGCACAAGTTCGATGTCCTGGCGATCGACGCCTTCTCTAGCGATTCGATTCCGATGCACCTGCTCACCGAAGAGGCCGTGCGGCTGTATCTCGACCGCCTCCAGCCGGACGGCATCCTCTGCATCCACATCTCAAACCGCTTCCTCGATCTCGATGGCGTCTGCCTGGCCATCGCCGAGAAACTGGGCTGGCCCATCGTGCTCGTCGATTCGTCGGGCGAGTCGGAACTCGGCACCAACAAAGCGAGTTGGATGCTGATCACCAAGAACCAGGAGTTCCTCCAGGATGAGGCGGTCAAAGAAGCCATCGATGCCGACTGGCCGGGCGAGCGACAGCCCGTGCTCTGGACCGACGACTACGGCAGCCTGTGGCAAGTCATGGCCGAGGACTAGTCTGCACCTGTTTGGTGAGCCGGGTGCCGTGCTCACGCGAGAGCGTGTGCATGCGAAGGCAGTCAGGACTCTGGGAACTGGTTGGTCTCAAACCGTCCGAGAAGCATGCTCGCGCTTGCTGGGCTGCGCGTGAGCTTGGCACCCTGCGTCGGGTTGTGAGGCATCACCCTTAATCGCCGAACAGCGTCTCGCACCTAGCGCTGGGCCTGCTGCCAGCCGGGCTGCGTGCGATGCACGATTTGAATGGTCACGTCGTCGATCGCTGCTTGACCCAGCCCGGCCAGTGCGAAGGTGAGCGTCAGCGGCCCGCGCCGCGTAGCGGCGCGATAGAGCGTGAGCTGTCGCCAGCCCTTGGTCTGCGAGATCCGCATCGCCAGCGGCTCGCCGCTCTGCGAGTCGAAAATCACCAGCCCATCGGTGCTGGCTGCGATTGGCGTCTCGATCCGCACCCAGGCGTCGATCTGCACCAGGTCGCCGGCTTCAACGTCCACCGGTGCGCTGGTGATCCAGACCGGCGGCGTCTCGACCGCGCCGGGCACCTTTCCCTCGACCGCAGGCACCGCCTGCAGCAAAAGCCCCGCCGCGCCCGTGTGCGCGCTCATCGGGCTCAAGTCGACGCTGGTGCGAATGCCTGTCTGCGGGTGCTGGTAGTGTTTCCAGCCGGCGGCGAGCATGGCCGACAG
>JBGSKX010000210.1:0-6301 GCA_041741015.1 Pirellulales bacterium | reverse complement strand
CCGACAGCCGCCTGGCCGGAGTCGGCGCCTTCGCGTCGAACAGCTTTCGCTCCGAACGAGCCGCCGACCGGTGCGAGCGGCCGTGAAATCGGACGTGAGCGAGCAGGCTGGTCATGGGCGAATGGCCGGGGCTGTGGTCTGTGGCGAGACAAGAGACCGGGGCGGCACGGCGGGGGTGAGTCGCTGATGCTTCAGGATAACGCCTGTGGCGATGCTCAACAACGTTGCTGCCGCCGAGCTTAAACCTAGTCCCTGCGCGATTGCGTAGGGCCCGGCGCGCGGAGATAATTCCCCGCACTGGCAGTCTTCCGACCACGCGGATAGTGGCCCGTACCGTTCCACGCGTCACACAGCTCTGCCACGCTTCCAACCATCAACCGAGGACCCCTATGAATCGCGACACTCTGCGAGAGGCGGCGGCGGAGTTTCTGGGCACCTTTACCCTGATCATGTTCGGCGTGGGAGTCGTCGCACAGGTCGTGCTTGGTGAAGGCAAATTCGGCGAAGCCCTGTCGATCAACTTCGGCTGGGGTGTTGCTGTCACCCTCGGTTGTTATGTGGCCGGAGGCATCTCGGGCGCGCACTTGAATCCGGCCGTGACGCTGGCGCTGGCCATCCATCGGGGCTTCGCCTGGAGCAAAGTGCTGCCCTACATCATCGCCCAGTTCGCTGGCGCGTTTGTCGCGTCGGCGATCGTGTACCTCACCTATCGCGAAGCGATCCTGCACTTCGATCCCGAGCTGACGCTCAAGACGGCCGGCATCTGGGCCACGTATCCGCAGGACTACCTGAGCAACGTGCCCGGCGGATTGATCGACCAGATCGTAGGCACCGCGCTCTTAATGATGGTGATCTTTGCCATCAGCGATGCGCGGAACATGGCCTTGCCGCCATCGATCGGGCCGATCGTCGTGGGCGCCACCGTGTTCGTGATCGGCATGACCTATGGACTCAACTCGGGCTATGCGATCAATCCGGCGCGCGACCTGGGTCCGCGATTCTTTACCTATCTGGCCGGGTGGGGAACGCAGGTGTTTACGGCGCACGACAACTGGTGGTGGGTGCCCGTCGTGGGGCCATTGATCGGCGCGGCGGTGGGCGGCCTGGTCTATGATCTGTTCATCACGCGGCTGTACTACAAAGAAGTGCCTCACAAGAAAAATTAAGCGGCTATGAACGACAAGATCTTTCGCGCCGGAGCGGCGACCAGCAACATCACGCCGCCCTTGGGCGTTTCGATCAACGGCGGCATGAGCGATCGCACCGCCGCGCACGTGCACGACGAACTGCACGCCCGGGCGCTGGTGCTCGATGACGGCGCCACGCGCATCGCGATCGTGGTGTGCGATAGCTGCATGATTCCGCGCACGGTGCTCGACAAGGCGAAGCATCTGGCGCACAGTCACACCGGCATTCCGCTCGACCGGATGACGATCTCGGCCACGCACACGCACAGCGCGCCGACGGCCGGGAGCGTGTTTCAGAGCGATCCCGATCCGGCGTATCTGGAGTTTCTCGCCGGGCGGATCAGCGATGCGATTCGCCGCGCGGTGAACAACCTGCAGCCGGCCAAAGTTGGCTGGGGCGTCGGAAGCGAACCGACGCAGGTCTTCAATCGCCGCTGGAAGATGAAAGAAGGGTTCAAGATGGTCGATCCGTTCGGCCGACCGGACCAGGTGCGGATGAACCCACCGGCGGCGAGCCCCGAGCTGGTCGAGCCGGCTGGTCCGATCGATCCGGAGATCGGCGTGCTCTCGCTGCGCGACGCCGAAGGCCGGCCGCTCGCGCTGCTGGCGAACTACTCGTTGCACTACGTGGGTGGCGTGCCGGGCGGCGACATTTCGGCCGATTACTACGGCGCATTCGCTGCGCGGCTGGGCGAACTCATGGCCTCGAACCGGTTGGACACGCCGTTCGTCGGCATGATGACCAACGGCACTAGCGGCAACATCAATAACATCAACTTTCGCGAAGCGCCCGAAAGCCGGCCGCCGTACGCCCAGATTCGCAAGGTGGCCGAGCTATGTGCAAAAGAGGCGGCGCGCGTGGCCGGTGAGATTGAGTATCACGACCACGCGCCGCTGGCGATGCGGCAGGCGCAGTTGCGCCTCGGCCGCCGTTCGACTCCCAAGGATGAAGTCGCCCGGGCGAAGTTTGTTCTTTCCGAAGCGAAAGGGATGGAGCTACAAGGCGTCGAGCAGATCTATGCGCGAGAAACGGTGCTGCTCAACGACTATCCGCCCTACGTCGATACGATCGTGCAGGCGATCCGCATTGGCGAGCTGGGCATTGCCACCACGCCCTGCGAGACGTTCGTCGAGACGGGACTGGCGATCAAGGCCGAAAGCCCGCTGAAGCCGACCTTTACGATCGAGCTGGCGAACGACTATCGCGGCTATTTGCCGACGGCCGAGCAGCACGCGCTGGGTGGGTATGAGACCTGGCGCGCGCGGTCGAGCTATCTGGAAGTCGAGGCCGAGGCGAAGATTCGCCGCGAGCTGCTCAAGCTGCTGGGGGAAGTGGCGTAATGCCAGGGGAATACTTTCCCCTGGAACGCGTCATTGCGTCACCGTCGTGAGCATCAATCCAGGGGAAAGTATTCCCCTGGCTTTAGAAATCGCTGCTCACCAGCCCGCCCCCTTGGTCGTGAGTTTGATCCGCACGAGGTACATGTCGGCATTGATATAGAGCGTACTGCCGTCGTCGCCCCACGCGCAGTTGCCGGTGGCCTGGCCGGTTTCCAGCGTGCCCAGATGCGTACCGTCTGCGGCGAAGATGTGCACACCACCAGGGCCGGTTGCAAACAGGTTGCCACTGGCGTCGACCTTCATGCCGTCGGGCAGGCCCTTCTTGCCTTCCTTGACCCAGGCTGTGGAGTCGAAGAACTTGCGTCCCTTGCCGAGTGTGCCGTCGGGCTTCACGTCGAACGCCATCCAGATCGCGGCTTCCGGATCGCTCTGGGCGACGTACAGCGTCTTCTCATCGGGACTGAACGCGATGCCGTTCGGGCGCGTCATGTCCCCAGTGAGCAGCGTCAGCTTGCCATCCGTGCCAAGTCGATAGACACCGCAGAAGTCCAGCTCGCGGCGCGGGTCGTCAAAGTTCTTCGGCAGGCCGTACGGCGGATCGGTGAAGTACAGATCGCCGTTGGACTTGAACGCAGAATCGTTGGGGCTGTTCAGCCGTTTGCCCTGGTAGTTATCGACGAGAGTGCGCTTGCCGCCATTCTTGGTCAGCACCGAAATCCGCCGGTCGCCGTGCTCGCAGAACGTGATCTCACCCTTCTTATTGACGTTCAGCCCGTTGCTGCCCGGCTCGGGCGAGTAGTCGACGACGCCCGTGTAGCCGGCCGGGTGCATGAACAGGGTAATGCCTTCGCCCTCTTTCCACTTCATGACTTTGTTCGGCGGAATGTCGGAGAAGAGTAAGTAGCCGCCGTCTTTGACCCACACGGGACCTTCGGACCAGTCGAAGCCTTCGGCGAGCTGCTCCATCTGAGCGTCCTTCGGCACGAGCTTGTCGAGCCGGGGATCGAGCCGCGTGATCTTGCCGAAGGGCTTGTCTGCCGCGCTCGCGGGCGCGAGTGCCGCGACGAAGGTGAACGCGGTCAGAAGAGCGAGACCGAAAACTCGTGCGCGCGGCATGGATGGAGTCCTCAGGATGCGGTGCGAAGCATGGAAGCGTGGGCCGGATTGCCGTGCCACAAGGCTAGTGCGCCCCAGCCGGCGGCGTCAAGCATTCGGCCAAAAACGGTTCCTGACACCGTTTTCTCCAGCCGTTTTTTCCAGCGGCGTGTTTTTAGTGCCGGCGGCGCATCTGCTGGATCGTGAAGGCGAGATAGCCGAGCACGGCGCCGGCTGCCAGACCGCCGCCGTGAGCCCAATTGGCCACGTTGCCGACGATGCCGGTCAGACACAGCGCGAACCAGGCGAGCATGATGAAGGCCAAATCAGGCCGCAGCCAGAGCCCGCAGGTCGGGTCGAGCCGACCGCGAATCCAGGCGTAACCGAACAGCCCGTAGACCACGCCGGACATGCCGAGGAAGTACGGTCCCTGCATGGCGAACTGCAGCAGGTTCGACGCGAAGGCCGTGATCAGGATGATCAGCACGTAGCGCAGCGAACCGATCGTCCGCTCGATCATCGTGCCCAGCTGAAACATCCAGTACATGTTGAACAGCAGGTGCCACGGATTGGCGTGCATGAAGATCGGCGTGATGAGCCGCCAGACCTGCCCCTCGCGCACTTCGGGGAGCGGATTCGTGGGATCGTCGAACAAGCTGATCATCAAGTACTGGTCGCCGAGGCCAAACTCGCGAAAGATGTTGAGAAACACCAGCACCGAGATCACGATGAGTCCCATCGTCACCGGCGTGCGTCGCCAGGGACTGGCCCACACATTGCGCATGTCGTGGAAGTTGCGCTGGGCCTGCTTCTGTTTCTTTTCGGCTTCGCGGCGGACCTGCTTGGCGACGCTCGCGGCCTCTTTATAGCGCGGATCGTTCGGCGCGGCCTGAAACCGCGCGAGTTCCTCGCGGCCGCGCTCGAGCTGGTTCTCGTCGCGAATCCAGATCGCCCAGGCCGCGCCCGACGGCTCGACTTTATTCGGAATGCCCTCGGCGATGAGATAGTCGCTCAGTCGCGTGGCGTCTTGCTTGTCGGTGATCGTGCCGGCTTGCCGCATATTTATCGTGTTCGTAGTTCGGGCGTGAGTCTTGGCGGGATGGTCTGGGCGCGCGGTCAGGCTTCCACGCGCACGTGCTGGATCTCGTGCTCAATCAGCCATTCGAGCCAGCGCTCCTGGTCCTCACTGATCTCGACTTCGGCCTTGCTGGCGCTATCGAGCGGCGAAATCAGCAGCAGCACGCCGTCATCGAGCCAGCGGCGAGCTTCCGCCGCGTCGATCCAGTATTCGTCGCTGGCCAGCGTCGGCGCGCCGTGCTCGCCCGAGGGCGTCATGAAATACGCGATGTCGTGCTTGAAGCGCGCCGGCATTTCCAGCGGAGCTAGTTCCGGTCGACCGACGGCATGGACTCGCATGGCATGTGCTCGGGTAGAAAAGGGGGGCGCTTCACAGCCTAGCAGATAGGCGCGGCCACTGTCAGCAACATTGCTACTCAGTGCTGGTTCCCGCTAAATAGCCCGTGCTCCAGGCGGCCTGAAAATTGTAGCCGCCGATCGGGCCATCCAGGTCGAGCACTTCGCCGGCCAGATAAAGGCCCGGGACGAGCTTGCTTTGCATCGTTGAAGAATCGACCTCGTTCAAGGCGACGCCGCCGGCCGTGACCTCGGCCTTGCGAAAGCCCATCGTGCCGCTGACCGGAATTACACAGGCTTTCACGGCTTCGACCGCGCGCGTGCGAACCTTGGTGCCCACTTCCGCGGCGCGGAGCGCGGGATCGAGTTCCGCCGCTTGCAGCAGTGCCAACAGCAAACGATGCGGCAACACAGCGGGGAGCAGGTTCACGAGTTGCTTCTTGCCGGCCTCCGCTGCCGCAGCGCGCAACTGCTCGTCGAACTCGTGCTGCTTGAGGTTTGGCAGAAAGTCGCACACCAGCCGTAGCGAACGCGGATTCGCGTGACCGCTCACGGCCCGACTGACGTCCAGCGCCGCGGGGCCGGTGAGCCCGAAGTGCGCGAACAGCAGCGAGCTGCGGCGCTCGGCGAGCACCTTGGGCTTGGTCGACTTCGCATCGGCGGCAGCCGGTTCGACGACTCGCACGAGCACATCGGAAATCGTGATCCCGCGCAGCTCGCGGACCCAGATCTCGTCCGTCGTAATCGGCACGAGCGAGGGCCGCGGCGGGACGATCGTGTGTCCCAGCTCGGCAGCGAAGCGGTAACCATCTCCGGTGGTGCCGCTGCCGGGATAGGACTGCCCGCCGGTGGTGATCACGAGATTCCGCGCCACGATCTCGCGCTTGGCTGTTCGCAGTTCAAAGCCCGAGTCGGCGCACGTGATTTCCAGCAGCGGCTCTTCGGTCGCCAGCACCGCGCCGCTGCGCGCGAGCTTCTGCAGCAAGGCGTCGAGCACGTCGCTGGCCTTGTCGCTGGCCGGAAAGATCTTGCCGGTGTCTTCGACCTTCGTGGCGACGCCCTCGGCTTCGAACATCGCAATCGATTCGCGCACGCCGAAGGCCGCGAGCGCGGAATGCAGAAAGCGCCCCGGCGGACCATAAGCCGCGACGATCCCACGGTTGTCGGTGTTCTGCGTGATATTGCAGCGAGTGCCGCCGGACATCAGGATCTTCACGCCCGGCCGCGCGTTCTTCTCCAAGAGCAGCGTGCGCAGGCCGCGTTCG
>JBGSKX010000209.1:0-14942 GCA_041741015.1 Pirellulales bacterium | reverse complement strand
CTCCGGCCACGCCTCCGACGCCTCCGGCTCCGGCTGATGCGACCGGTCCGGCCGCGTATCACCCGACCTACGGCCCCCAGCGCAACAGCGCCATGCTGACCGTCAGCGTGCCGGCCGACGCGAAGGTGTTCGTGAACGACCGCGAAACGACCAGCACCGGTGAGAATCGCGAATACATTTCGCGCAATCTCCAGCCGGGCGCTCGCTACAGTTACACGGTCCGCGCCGAGTTCAACCGTGACGGCAAGCCCGTGACGGAAGAGAAGACGGTGCAGTTGACTGCTGGTCAGAACAGTGCGCTCGACTTCAGCGGTGCTGCCCAGGTGCAGACCGCCAAGGAAGCCGACACCCGCACCACGCTGATCATTCGTCTTCCGGCCGACGCTAAGCTGTTCCTGGCCGGCAAGGAAACGAAGGCCACGGGCGAAGTGCGTGAGTTCTCGACCAATCGGCTTGCCGCCGGTGGCGAGTGGAACACGTACCAGATTAAGGCCCTGCTCAACGGCGAAGAGCGTGAGCAGAGCGTGACCCTGAAGGCCGGCGAAACCCGCGAGTTGTCGATCAACTTCGACGCTCCGAAGGTTGCCTCGTCCCGATAAGGTCTGCGTAGCCCTCAAGTTGGTTATTACCAACCCTCTCGCCGAATTCGTTCGGCGAGAGGGTTTTTTTGTTGCGCACTTCGGCGCTGCGATGTGGACAAAAGCCGGGGGAATACCTTCCCCCGGAACCCCTGCGCGTCACGGCGGCACACGTGCAGTTCCTGGGGAAGGTATTGCCCGGGCTTTAGGAGCACACTTCGAGAGCGTTATGCGGCCTGTAGGGCTGGCGCGGTGAATGCGCCGGGTGCTTTCCACGATCGCTGCTAAAGGCCGATAATAAGCGGCAATGGCCAGCGCACCAACCAATGTCGTCTCGACTCCGATGCCGCGGCCCGGCGTGCGCGCGGTGGTCAGCCTGGTCGTGGCCCTGCACGTGTTCGCCGTGTTCGTCGGCCCTTGGGCGATGCCGCAGACGTCGGAGTTGGGAGCCACGGTTGGCCGCGCGTTTCAGCCGTATCTGGACGTCCTCTCGCTGGGGAATGGCTATCGGTTCTTTGCGCCTGAGCCCGGCCCCAGTCACCTGGTGCGGTTCGAGGTCACAACTCGCGACGGCACGCTCGAGGAAGGGTTCTTTCCGAACCGGGCCGAGCACTGGCCGCGGTTGCTTTATCACCGCTACTTCATGCTCAGCGAGTTCGTGAACACCCTGGGGAGCGCGCCCGATACGAAGCTCGCAGATACGTATGCCCGGGGTTACGCCCAGCACCTGGCCGAGGAATTCGACGGCCGGACGGTGAAACTCTATCTGCGGCGTCATTACGTGCCGCGCACCGAGGAGGTCCGCGAGGGACGCCGGCTCGACGACAAGGTGCTGTACGAAGAGCGACTCATTTACACTTACGAGCGAGACTGATCGTGGCCGGAAGCATCACCAATGCCGTGCGCGATTGGGGCCGCGAAGTACTCGCCCTCTGGAACCAGTTTTGGTTCGCGGCTGCCGACCCGGCGACGCTCGGGGCGATTCGCATCCTCGGCGGGGCGATGATGTTCTACACGCATGCCGTGTGGAGCATCGGCCTGACGGACTTCCTGGGGCCGAATGGTTTGTTGCCGGCCGAGTCGGTGAAGCTCCTGCAGCAAGACACCTGGGCCTTCAGCTACCTGTGGTGGATCGAAGGTTCGCCCGCGATGTTGTGGACGGCGCACATCGCGGCGCTGGTCGTGTTTGCGATGCTGACGGCGGGGCTGTTCACGCGCGCAGTCTCCATTCTGGCCCTGATCATCACGCTGAGCTATGTTCAGCGGCTGCCGGGTGCGCTGTTCGGACTGGACCAGGTAAACACGATGCTGGCCCTGTACCTGGCGGTCGGCCCATCGGGTGACGCGTTCTCGCTGGATCGCTGGCTGAAAGGCCGCAGGGCAGGGCACACCATGCCGGTGCGGCAATCGTGGACGGCGAACCTCGCGGTGCGCTTGATTCAGCTGCACATGTGCATCGTGTATTTGTTCGCCGGGATCTCGAAGCTGGTGGGCATGGCCTGGTGGGACGGCACGGCGCTGTGGATGGCATTCGGCAATCTCGAGTACCAGTCGCTCGACATGACCTGGATGGCCGGCTTTCCGCTGCTGATCAACCTGATGACGCACGTGACCGTGGCCTGGGAACTCTCTTACTGGGCGCTGGTCTGGCCGCGGCTTTCGCGCCCGATCGTGCTCGCGCTGGCCGTGCCGCTGCACATGGGCATCGCGATCTGCCTGGGGATGATCACGTTCGGGCTGGCGATGCTGATCGGCAACCTGGCGTTTGTACCGCCGTGGCTGGTGCGCGGCGCAACAGATCGCCTGCTGGCGATCTTCGGCCGGGGCAGGGGAGGGGAGACTGCCGCCAGTAGTAGCGAGAAGCTGAAGAAGCCCACGCGGCCGCCGGTGCGTTCGAGCGGCAGCACGCGGTAACTCTCTGAAAACGGTGCCAGGAACCTTTTCTCGACAAAGGTTCCTGGCACCGTTTTCGGCGTTTCTGATTCCTCCCCAAAGGTAGAGTGACAACCAGTTGTCACTGCCGCGCGGCCGCCGATTGCGGCTTCTATCTGCCGAGTCGATAACTCGTCGCAAGTGTCGTGGATTTTCCGTCTCACCTTGCCGCGAGAAGTGTCATGATCGAATCGCTTACCACGGGTCGGACCCAGCGCCTGTTAAGTTTGCTGTCGTCAGCCCGGCCCGAACATCCGCTGATTACCATGCAGCAGCAGGTCGCCTGGGAAGGAACCGAGTGGCGGATCGAGTTGAACCAGGTTCGCAATGAGCAGACGCTGGCCGAGCACACGGCAATGCGGATCTCGCGCACGGCCGAGCCGCTGTACTCTGCGGTCGTCGTTCCGCTCTCCAGCGATGGCCGCCTGCATCTGGTGAGCCGCTATCGCTATGCGACCAGCGCCTGGTCGGTGGAGTTCCCCCGCTTCGAACTCGACGGAGGCGATGGTGGCTGGCGGGATGCCGCAGAGATCGACCTGTTTCGGATGACGGGCCTCGTGGCCGAACGGCTCTCGATGCTTGGCGCGGTTCACCTGGAACCGGCGCTGCTGACAACCAGCACCATTGTGATCCTGGCTGAGGGCTGCCGCGTGAGCGCGACGCGCCGCAGGGCCATTACCTCGATCGATCCGGACGAGGAGACGCCCGCCGACGAGATCGTCGCCGGTACGCTGGCCCTGCCGCTGGTCGAAGTGTCAGATCTCGTGCGCCGCGGCGAAATCAGCTGCGGCGTGACGCTGTCCGCGCTGGCACATTATCGAGCGGCCCTGAAGTAGCCTGGCGGAAATACCGCGTGCGGGCTCGGTCCGCGAACCTTCCGCCGCGTTGAATTGTCTAGCGCGGGGCGTATACTAGGCTTTTTGGTCACTCCCAGCCGGGGCTGGCAGTCTAGCCGTGAAGGCAGGGCAGGGGGGCCAGGCTCGTTTTTTCGCATTTATGGGATTCGCTTTCCCGCCAGGAGTTTTCGCGTGTTAGATACCGTGGCCGTGGTGGGCGCTACCGGCGCCGTGGGAACCATCATTCTGCAGCTCCTTGAAGAGCGCAACTTCCCCTTCAAGCAGATCAAGTTTCTGGCCTCGGCCCGCTCGGCCGGCAAAACGATCCGCTTCGCCGGCAAGGACTACACGGTTGAAGAATTGACGCCTGACGCATTCACCGGCGTCGACCTGGCGATCGGCAGCACGCCCGACGAAACGGCCCGCGACTTTGCCCCCTGGGCGGTCGAGCGGGGCTGCATCGTCGTCGACGAGAGCGGTTATTGGCGAATGGACCCCAAGGTGCCGCTCATCGTGCCCGAGGTGAACGCCCACGCCCTCGACCAGCATCAAGGTTTGATCGCCAGCCCAAATTGTTCGACCACGCAGATGGTCGTCGCGATGAAGCCCCTGCACGATGCCGCGCGGATTCGCCGGGTGGTGGTCAGCACCTATCAGGCCACCAGCGGCATGGGCCTGGCCGGCAGCGAAGAACTGGACGTCGCCACCCGGGCAGCCGTGAACAGCGAACCGTTCAAGCCCACGGCCTTCGCGCACAACATCGCCTTCAATTTGATTCCGCAGATCGGCTCGCAAAAAGAGCAGGGCTACACCTCCGAAGAAATGAAGATGGTCTATGAGACTCGCAAGATCTTCGGCGATGACTCGATCCAGGTTTGTCCCACCTGCGTGCGCGTGCCGGTTGCGAACTGCCACAGCGAGAGCATCCTGGTCGAGACCGATCGTAAGATCACGGTGAACGAAGCCCGCGAGCTGTTCGCCGCGACGCCGGGCATCGTGGTAGTTGATGACCTGCCGGCGAAGGTTTATCCGATGCCGTCGACCTGCACGGGTCGCGACGAGGTGTTCATCGGCCGGATTCGCGAAGACCTTTCGAGCCCCAACGGCCTGGCATTCTGGTGCGTGAGCGACAACTTGCGGAAGGGCGCGGCGACGAACGCCGTGCAGATCGCCGAGCTGCTGTCGAAGAAAGGGCTGGGGGCCAAGAAGCCGCTGGCCGCTGTTGCTCGTTAGTACTTGCGTGATGCCGTGACAACGATAGCCCTTGGCATTGCCAGGGGGTTCTTCGAAGTGCGTTTGAATCCGCCATGCGTACTTTCCGTCTCACGCTCGCGTACGACGGAACTCGGTATGCCGGTTGGCAGTCGCAGACGGGCCAGCTCACGCTGCAGGACACACTCGAACAGGCACTTGGGCGCATCACGCGCGAGACGATTCGCGTCGTGGCCAGCGGCCGCACCGACGCCGGCGTGCATGCCCTGGGGCAAGTCGTCAGCTTTCACAGCGAAACGCAGCTCGAACCGCGCGTGCTGCAGAAAGCCCTCAACGCCGAACTGCCAGATGACATGGCCGTGCTCGACGCAACGCTCGCGGCTGACGATTTTCACGCCATCTGGCGAGCCGTGCGCAAGCGTTACCGTTACCTGCTGCACGACGGCCGGCTTCGCGATGTCTTCGCCCGACAGTATGCCTGGCATCTGTTTACGCCGCTCGACGAGGGCGCGATGCACCGCGCGGCGCAAGGGCTGGTGGGAACGCACGACTTCAAGAGCTTCGAGACTTCCGGCTCGCCGCGCGGGACGAGCGTTCGCACGGTGCACGAACTTTCTGTCGCACGCCTGGACGCGACGCCGCACCCGCTGTTCCCGGCGACACCGGGAAAGTTGATTTCGATCGAAATCGAGGCCGATGGGTTTCTCTATAACATGGTCCGCGCGATCGTTGGTACGCTGATACAAGTAGGGCAGGGGCGCCAGGCTGAAACCTGGCCGGCCGAAGTCATGGCCGCGTGCGATCGTCGCGCGGCGGGGCGCACCGCGCCGGCGAATGGCCTGTTCCTGGTCCGCGTCGATTACTAACGAACACGTTCGGCACTCACATCTCGCACAGACTTCGCGCATGCGGATCGCACATCTCATCACGCGCATGATCCTGGGCGGAGCCCAAGAGAATACGCTGCTCACGTGCGAAGATCTGATTCACGACTACGGCGACGACGTGCTGCTGGTGACGGGGCCGCCGCTGGGGCCGGAAGGAAGCTTGCTCGAACGCGCGCATGTAAATGGCGTGCCTGTAGAAGTGATTCCCGCGTTGCGGCGCGAGATTCATCCGCTGCGAGATACGCAAAGTTACTTCGCGCTCAAGCGAGCAATCGCGAAGTTCAAGCCTGACGTCGTCCACACGCACAGTGGCAAGGCAGGGCTGCTGGGCCGGATGGCAGCGCACTCACTACGGGTGCCAGCGATTGTACATACGGTGCACGGCGCGCCGTTTCATGAGTATCAGAGCACGGTGGCCAGCGCCGTTTTTCAGGCCTGCGAACGTTATGCCGCCAAGCGCTGCGACGCGCTGGTGAGCGTGGCCGACGCGATGACCGAGCTGATGGTCAAAGCGAACATCGCACCGCGTGAGAAGTTCACGACAGTTTACAGCGGGATGGAAGTCGAAACGTTTCTCGCGGCAAACGAGCATCGTACCGAGACACGCCAGAAGCTCGGCTACTCGGACGAACACATCGTCGTCGGCAAGATCGCCCGGCTGTTTCATCTCAAGGGTCACGCCGACGTGATTGCCGCGGCCAAGAGAGTCGTGAACCGGCAGCCGAACGTGCGATTCCTGTTTGTCGGCGACGGTATTCTGCGCGATGACCTCCACAAGCAGATCCATCGAGCGGGACTCGACAATTATTTTCAGTTCACGGGACTCGTGCCGCCCTCAGAGATTCCGGCGCTCTTGGGTGCGATGGACATCGTCGTGCACACGAGTCTCCGCGAAGGGCTCGCTCGAGTCCTGCCGCAGGCGCTGATCGCCGGCAAGCCTGTGATCAGCTATGACGTCGACGGAGCGCGCGAGGTCGTGATCCCCGGCGAGACGGGCGTCCTGCTCAATCATCGCGAACTGTTTCGCGACACGTCCGACCCAGATACCTCGATACTGGTTGATTTTCAAAGCGTCATGGTCGAAGGCCTCGCCGCAGCCATCGAACAGCTCGCAGCCGACCCATTGCTACGCGAGCGACTCGGGGCCACGGGGCGCGCTCGCTTCACCGAGCAGTTCCGGCACGAGCGGATGACCGCCGAGCTGAGGTCGCTGTACGAGCGAATTCTGGCCGAGAAATAAGCGATGGTAAGTGTGCCACGGGTGGCCGTGAGCGCGGCTCACCCGTGGCATCCTTGGGATCGAATCACTGTCGATTTCAACGTATTTCGTGTCTCAGAGAGCAATACGTTCGGGTAGGGCGCGCCACGCAGGGGTTTTTCGATCGGCCCCCGCGACCTATGATGGTAACGAGAGAAGAGGGGTGCGCCGGGCTCCCCCAACTTGGCCCCATCAGCATCGGTTGCGAGTCACCCACGCCGTGCCAGCACGTGGAACCTATCTCGGTCCGTATCGAATCTTGTCTGAGATTCGCTCTGGCAGCACGTGCGTGGTTTGCGACGCCATCAACGATTCGACTGGCGAACGTTCGGCGCTCAAGATTCTCGAAGGCGATCTGGCCAAGAATTCCGTGGAACTCGGCTACCTCAAGCACGAGTACGAAGTCGGAAAACCACTCGATCACCCGCACGTCATCCACATTTTCACCCTGGGCCGCGACAAGGGAGCTCACTATCTGGCGATGGAGCTGTTCGCGTCGCCGAACCTCAAGCAGCGGATTGTGCAGGGGGTCGAAGCTCTCGCGCCGCTGGCGCCCACCTGGATTCGCGGCGCCGCCGAAGGGCTCGCTTACTTCCATTCGCATGGCTGGATCCATCGCGATATCAAGCCCGACAACTTTCTGGTCAACGACCAGGGAGATGTGAAGCTGATCGACTTCGCCTTGGCCACTAAGCCCAAAGGCATGCTGGCCCGACTGCTCAGCGGCCGCGGCAAGATTCAAGGCACCCGCAGCTATATGTCGCCCGAGCAGATTCGTGGGCAGTCGCTCGATCAGCGGGCCGACATCTACAGCTTCGGCTGCATGGTTCACGAACTGCTCTCTGGCAAACCGCCCTACACGGGCACCAGCACCCAAGAACTGCTCACGAAACACCTCCGCTCGCCGATTCCGCCCGTGCAGGCGAATAACCGCAACGTCAGCGACGACTTCGCCGCACTTGTGAAGGCCATGCTGGCAAAGAATCCAGTCGATCGACCGCCATCGATGGATGACGTTTTGGGGGAGATTCGCACCCGAGCGGTGTACAAAGTTCCGCCAGCAGCACGAAAACCGGCGGCCGGTCAGGGCTGATCCGAAGCGGCAGCCGATGTAGAATAAGGCCCGCAGCATTTGCGGCAATTTCCGCGGGGTTTGCTGTCACTGCCCTCGCCAGCACTGCTGGCAGCAGGAGAATCAAAAGTCACGCCGGAGCACGCGAGCGATGCCAGTTGCCAATCACCGCTTTGGATTCGAGCGGCCCATCTCCGAGTTGGAAGCTCAGGTTCAAACTCTTGAAGCTTCGCCCTCGGATGACGCCGAGGCTCGCGAAGAGCTGCGCCGCGTGAAGCGCGATCTGGCCGACACCAAAAAGCGGGTCTACAGCAACCTGGCGCCGTGGGAGACCGTGCAAGTCGCGCGGCACCCCGAGCGGCCGATGACGACCGACTATCTGAACCTCGTGTTTGATGAGTTCGTCGAGTTGCATGGCGACAAGTTCTTTGGTGACGACCGCGCGATGCGGACAGGCTTCGCCAAGATCGACGGCTACAAGGTGATGGTCATCGGCCACCAGAAAGGCAAGACGACCAAAGAACGGATCGCCTGTTACCACGGCTGTGCCCATCCCGAGGGTTATCGCAAGGCGCTCGCCAAGATGAAGCTCGCCGCGAAGTACCAACTGCCGGTGATCTGCTTCATCGACACGCCAGGCGCTTATCCCGGCATCGGCGCCGAAGAACGCGGCCAGGCCCAGGTGATTGCGCAGAACATGTTCGAGATGTCGCGGTTGCCGACACCGATCATCTGCATCGTCATCGGCGAAGGCGGATCCGGCGGAGCGCTCGGGATCGGCGTGGGCGACAAAGTGGCGATGCTCGAGCACGCCTACTACTCGGTGATCAGTCCCGAGGGTTGCGCGGGCATTCTCTGGAAGAGTTCAACGTATGCCGAGCAAGCGGCCGCGGCGCTGAAGATGACCAGCAAGCACCTGCTGGGCCTGGGCGTCGTCGACGACGTCATTGAAGAGCCCCTGGGTGGCGCTCATCGCGATCATCACCAGATGGCCGCCCGGATGAAGATGTACCTGGTGAAGTGCCTCAAGGAGCTTGTTGGCCAGAAGTCTCAGACCCTGGTCGACAAGCGTTACGACAAGTTCCGCCAGATGGGCGTCTTCCTGGAAGCGGCGATGGCAGAAGGTGCCGAACCCTAGTCTGGACGCAGCGTGCCGATTCGTCCGATCTTGCCGGCGGGTGAGATTCGCGCCGGTTGTGCCTCAGGGCGCGAACATCGGGTGCCGGCAGCCGGGGCGAAGTTCGCGCCGGCCGAGTCGGAAATCATCCCCAGTCGGCGTCTGAATCAAGCCCACGGAATGCTTTCCGTGGGCTTCTTCTCGGAGCAGATTTTCACTCCGCCGAGGGTCGTCAGAGCAGGGGACCACGGCGGAAAATTTCCAGCGGCCAGAAACGGCGCGCGGGCGATCGTTTCTCGGCGCTACTGAGCGTGTAGTTTCAGCGTGCGGTTTAGATCTCAAATCATCTCCATGGTGAGCTGCTTGGGAGAGTGATTCGAGCCAAAGAGAGGCCCAATTCCGAGGCGCACCCCAACGTCCGATAATGTTTCTTATGTTCGTTTTTGGCCTCGAATTGCCGGGTTTTACGGGGTTTCCTAGTTCTTGCGAATTGCCCTCGCCTGCTGCGTCGTGGCGAGCGCGAAGCGAGATTTGACCCCGATGTCCAAGTGCCGCGCGGCGTGCATTCTGGAGGCATTCTATGCGGTCGATTTCGGACGACTCGCACACAGGAATTCGAGCCGCTCGCGCAGATGAAATTCGCCTCCCCTGCTACGCGCCGTAGCCGTCGGTTTGGCCGCTGGCAGTCCGCGGAGTTGTGTCCGATTCCTGGCCCGGTTTGAGCTCCTGTTCCAGCCGGTTCAGGTAGGGGCCCAACATGCTGTGCAACTCGCGCGGCATCACCCCCTCTGCCCGATCCAGAAGCTGGGCGATCACGAACCCGGACCTCGACTGCAGGACGGCACTTCGGGCCCGCTCGCTCAGGGTGACGGCGAAGAAGGTGATCGCCACGCACAGCAGGACGCCCTTGGCCGCCCCGACCAGGGCTCCCATCTGGCGGTCGAACTCCCGGAGCCGGACCCGGTCGATGAAGTTCTTCACGATCCGGAAGGCGAACCAGATTCCGAGCGAGGTGACCATGTACAACACGAACATCGCGATGAAGCGGTTGAGCGGCGCCTGGTCGCCGAAGCGGGGGGCGAACTGCTCACTGAACCGCAGCGCCACCAGGTAGCTGGCGACGATGCTGGCCAGGCTGGCGACTTGCCAGGCCATGCCCTTGTACGCTCCGAAGAGCGTCGCCAGCACCAGCACCGCTAGCATGCAGATGTCGTAAACTTCCACGTGCAGGTTTCCTCCCGAAATTCATCCGGCCGCTGGTTCGAGTTCTGGGTGCCACGGATGACCGCGTTATGGGCTCATCCTCGCTGGTCTGTCCCCGAACCGAGCCGCGCGAGTATACCGGTCTCGTCCAATCGCCAGAAGACCAGCCGCGGTGTGACAGCACATCGGCCTCACGCGCCAACTCCCAGAGTTCGCGCTGCAGGCGGGACAGCGTTCTTTGCAGGCAGGATAGGGGGGGCGAAACTGATCTTGGCCCCAGGCGCATATGTCCGATACAGTCTCGCCCGCGCACAAGCTCAAGGAACTGTTCGCTAGCACTTCGGACTTCTTGGCAAGGATGCCCTCATGGCCGGCTTCAAAACGCACATCACCACCAGCAGTGTTCTTGGCGTGGGCTACGGCATCGGCGCGCACATGATGTACGACGCCCATTGGTCGACGTGCATGCTGGGCGCCGGTCTGTGCGGCGTCAGCGGCATGCTGCCGGATCTCGATAGCGGCCCGGGCGTTCCGCTGCGCGAGAGTGTGTCGTTCACTGCGGCTGTCGTCCCCCTGCTGCTGATTCATCGCTGGCAGCGTTACGAGCTGACGCCCGAGACGATGGTACTTGCCGGCGGGCTGGTGTACTTGCTGATACGCTTCGGCATGGGCAAGCTCTTCAGTAAGCTCACCGTGCATCGCGGGATGTTTCACAGTGTGCCAGCGCTGGCGATCGTGGGCATGCTTACGTACTTAATCTGCGATCACGAGAATCCCTGGTCGCGGGTTTTCTTTGCGACGGCCGTGATGGCCGGCTTCGGTTCGCACCTGGTGCTCGACGAGATCTGGAGCATCGACTTCCGTCACTTGCGACTGAAGAGTTCGTCCGGCACCGCGCTCAAGTTCTGGGGCGACTGCTGGTGGGCCAACCTGGCGACGTACGCGAACGTGATCGTGCTCGCGCTGATGATCACGGCCGATCCCGCGCCGCTGCCGACGATGCCCGGCATGGAAGCCGAGATGGTTGCCGAGCAGCCGGAGAAATCCAAAGACACGCCCGATCGCAACGCCTGGCGACCTCGCTCGAACTCCCCTGCCCCGGAACCGATTTTTTAGCATCGTCGAACCCACGGAAAGCATTCCGTGGGCTTGTTGCTAACTCTTCAGAACACTCTCCGCGTGTCCACGAGCAATGTCACCGGGCCGTCGTTCGTGAGCGTGACGTCCATGTGTTTGCGAAAGCGGCCGGTGGCGACTTCAATGCCGCGCTTACGCACTTCTGCGACGACGAGCTCGTACAGCGCCTCGGCCAGTTCCGGCGGCGCGGCTTCGACGTAGCTCGGCCGGCGTCCCTTGCGGCAATCGCCCAGCAGCGTGAACTGGCTGACCAGGAGCATCGCGCCGCCGACGTCCGCCAGCGCCAGGTTCATCTTCCCCTCGGCGTCGTCGAACACGCGCAGGCCCACGAGTTTGTCCGCCATCGTCGAAACGTCACCGGCCGTGTCGCCCTGGGCCACGCCGAGCAGCACGACGAAGCCGCGACCGATCTGGCCGACGACATCGTTCTCGACGACGACCTTAGCCTGGCTGACTCGCTGCACAACGGCACGCATCGCGGGACCTCACTGGCGAACGACTCCCGAAAACCTCGCACGAATCACGATCGTAACTGGTCGGCGTTCGGGAGAAAACCAGGCACGTGCCATGACTGACACGTAGAATGCCCCGGTATGGAAAACCAGCCATCAACTCAGGCTTCTTCGCCAAGGCGGCTGCACGCTGGATTCTGGATCGTCCTGGCAGTGGGCTTCTTGATGGCGGCTTTCAACTCTCAAAACGGCCCTGCCTTTCTGGCGGCAGCCGTGACGGCGGCGTATTTTGCCGTGGGTGCCTGGGCAGGCAATATCTTGTACTTTGTCGTCTTCTCGCCGCTCGTGTTCTTCGTGGCGATGTTCATCGCGATGTTTGTGATCATGTCGGCGGGCAGGTAGCAGGAATCAAGGGTACGGAGCGAGATTCGCGATCTGCGCCGCGCACCTGCCACTGGCGTAAAGTTCCCCCCTGGGCGATACTGGCGATCTTTGCCCGAGGCCACCCGATGCAACCTGTCGCCCTGCTTGTCGTCTATTCGCTGATCTGCGTGGGCGCTTCGCTCGCCGGCGGCTGGATTCCGCTGGTCGTCGAACTGACCCACAAGCGGATGCAGATCGCGATCAGCTTCGTGTCGGGCATCGTGCTGGGGATCGGCCTCTTGCACCTCCTGCCCCACAGCTTCGCGGCACTCGGCTCGATCGACGTGACGATGTTCTGGGTGCTCGGCGGCTTTCTGTTTATGTTCTTTCTCGAGCGGTTCTTTCACTTCCATCATCACGAAGCGCCGGGCGAAGAATCGCCGCTGCTCGAGGAAGACGGCTGCGAACACGACCACGATCATGCACCGGCTCATTCCCACCAGCACCATCACGGTCATGGCCACGGACACTCGCGGTTGGCGTTCTCCTGGGTGGGCGTGATCATCGGACTAACGCTGCACGGCCTGATCGACGGCGTGACGCTCGCCGCCGCGGTAAAGAGTGAAGAAGGTCACGGCGTACTGCTGGCCGGGATCGGCGCGCTGTTGGCCGTCGCGCTGCACAAGCCGTTCGACTCGCTCACCATTGGCACGATGATGGCCGCCGCCGGCAAGAGCACGTGGGCGCGGCATCTGCTCAACGCGGCTTACGCGCTGGTCACGCCGCTGGGAATTATTCTGTTTTACACGCTCACAAATGCCGCCGGCTCGTCGGCCGGACTGGGCCAGACCCTGGGCTTCGCCGCCGGCGCGTTCCTGTGCATCGCGACGGGCGACCTTTTGCCGGAACTGCAATTCCACCGGCACGACCGATTGGCCCTTTCCATGTCGCTACTGGCAGGCATCGCCCTGGCCTGGGGGACCGTGTTCCTGGAAGCCAGCGGGCACGATCACTATCACGGGCCGGCAGCGGCGCAAGAATCGCACGAACAGCACGAAGGTGCCGCTCACGAAGGGCACGCTCACTAGTGCTTTGCGGCAACCCATGGAAAGCATTCCATGGGCTTGTTGCAAGAGTGTGCTTTCCGATCCCGTCAATCCCGCGGAATGTTTTTCGTGGATTGAGCGTCCAATGAGCACCCCCCCTCCCCTACACTTCCAGGCCGCGCTCGGCGCGAATCCGCTGGACTTCGGTGAGTACGTCGGAGATCACCACGTGATTGGCGTGGATGTTGTTCCACTCAACGAAGAACGTGTAGGCGATGAATGACAGGCCGGTGAGCGCGCCGATCAGATGCGGCGTCACCCAGTTGATCGTGTTTGCGCGCCCGGTCGATGGATCGGCGGCGGCTCCGAGCGCCCCGACGGCCACGACGGTCAGCATTCCCATCACGGCCCAGGGGAACGTCTTGCGCTTGAGCGTGTTCGCGCGAATGATGTACTCATTGCCCAGCGAGTAAGCCTCGCTGACTTCCTTCACCCAGCGACTGGTGCCAATGAAGTAGGTGACCACGATGCTGTGCACAAGTACGACCACGAGCGCCGTCGACACGCCGCTCAGCCGATGCACCGTCGCCCAGCGTAGCATGTCGGGCGAATGCTGCTCGGTGTGCAGATCGATCGAGAGGCCGAGGATCAGCGTCGCCCCCATCATTACCAGGGCGAACCAGGCCAGCGTCATGAAGATTCGAGTCATTGCACCAAGGAGGGCTCGAGCAAGAACCCCCCGGCAAAGCCGGGGGCTAATGCGCATGAAGTGCGTTCGTTCAGCAAACCTTAATTAGACCCACCGCCCCGCCACTTCGTCCAGCCGCTCCGGCGGGATATGATCCATGATATGAAGCTTCCCCTGATTGCCATCACGATGGGCGACCCTGCTGGAATCGGGCCAGAAACGATTGCCAGCGCCTGGCAGCGTGCCGAAGTGCACGCCTTTTGCCGGCCGCTGGTCGTGGGCCACCCCGAGATTATGCGTCGGGCCGCAAAGCTGATTGGTGGTCCGCTGGAAGTCGTCGAGATCCATTCGCCGGCCGAGGCTGCGGGAAGCTCGAAGGTGATGCCCTGTTTGCGATCGGTCAGCGATCAGGCGGTCGAGGTTCCGCCCGGCGTGATCGACGCCCGGGCCGGTCAGGCTGCCTACGACGCGCTTATCGCGGCCGCGCGGATGGCGCTGGCCGGCGAGATCGATGGCATCTGCACCGCGCCGCTGCACAAGGGAGCACTCTGGAAAGCCGGGCATCATTATCCCGGCCACACTGAGCTCCTGGCCGAACTGTGTGGCGTGGAAGATTTCGCAATGATGCTTTACCTCGGACCGGGCAGCGCGGCGCGAGGCCCCGCGGGGCTGGCGATCGTGCATGTGACGCTGCACATGTCCGTAGCGCAGGCACTGGCCGCGCTCTCAAGCGAAGGCGTCCTGCGCAAGTCACGGCTGGTGTCACGCGTGATGCATGAACTGAAAGGCGCGCGGCCGAAAGTTGGCGTGTGCGCACTGAATCCTCATGCCGGTGAAGACGGATTATTTGGTGATGAGGAGTCAACGATCATTGAACCGGCCATCGAGCGTGGGTTGGTTGAAGGGCTCGACCTTACCGGGCCGCTCCCCGCGGACACGCTGATTGCCCGCGCGGTTGCTGGTGAGTTCGACGCGGTAGTGGCGATGTATCACGACCAAGGGCACATCGCGATCAAGCTTTTGGCGATGCACCAGGCGGTGAACGTCACGCTGGGACTACCGATCGTGCGGACGAGCGTCGCGCACGGCACGGCGTTCGATCTGGCCTGGCAGGGGCGTGCCGAATCGAGCGGCATGGTCGAAGCGCTGCGCGTCGCGGCC
>JBGSKX010000208.1:0-19105 GCA_041741015.1 Pirellulales bacterium | reverse complement strand
TTTCACCCGTGTACGAGCCGGAGAGGCCTGCTCTCGCCAGAATCTCCTGGTCGGTGAAAAGAGCGTGCGAAGTGTCAAAGCCTTCGTTCAAGGCGGTGAGCATGAGGTTTGCGAAAACCCCATTGCCGACGAACCCGGGATGGAGTTCGTCTGTGAAGAAGTGTGTCGGAATGGGGCTGCCGTTGACCGTGTCGATCGTCACGCCCCCGACCACGAACGGTTCCGCATTAAGGTCGCGCATCAAGCCGGCGACATCGAGGTAGACCAGCCCGCGTGAAAGAACCTCTTCTTTGATGAGTGTGTTGGTGTAGTCGATCGCACTGACAACCGGTGCCGCCAGGGATGCGTAGGGCGCAGCGCCTGGAACAAGAGTCATATCGGGGAGTCCGGCGACGACCATGCCTTCCGGCCCATCGACGAGGACCGTATCGACGGCTGTCATCATTCGATCGACCACGCCGTCCGCCCAATTCGGCACGTTCAGGGTACCCAAAATCATATCCAGGATGACCGGTGGGACGTCCAAGCCGCCGACGAATAGGTAGGCAAGGTTGACGTCTCCGTTGGCGACGAGCTCGGCAACTTCGGTATGCTGGTTTCTGTTGAGGAGAGTCTGCGTTCGGGATCCGTTGACGGCGACGTTATAACTTTGCCCGGGTCCGAAGTTCAGACCGCGGTCGATAGCCAGCCAGGGAACCCAACTTCCACTGAAGTTTGTACCTGCCGTTTCACTGGCGCCCATCGCAGCGATTCCGTCAATGAGGGCTGCCTGAGCGGGGAATGGCCCGAATACCACGATAACCGTGAGACTGAGGGCATAGCCCCAACCATGAACGGAACGCATCAAGATCTCCTCCTCTGAATAGATGTGTTTTGCGACACGAACCCGCGCCGTTTCGCCGGCGAATCTGTCATTTGAAAGGTGAATATCAATCGTCGGACAGTTGCTTTAGCAACCTGCGCCGTTGCCGGTTTTGATCCCTTCCAAAAACCTCGGCATCGGAATCGAGATTTCCGGCCAACTGGTAATCCCTGTCGTCCAGCCGCTTTTCGTCGATGAGCGTGAAGTTGATCTTCATGACCTCGGCCTTTCGCATCGTGCGACTGACTTCGAGTCGTAGGATCGCGTTCGTTTTCTCATCGATCTCCATCCGCACTGAGCCGATCCCCATGACGATGGGCGACCGCCTCTTCCGAGTGGCGCGAACGGTTTTCCGCCCCGGCGAGCTTGATTCGACAACGAGGTCATAATCGCGAAGAACTTCTTCCGTTAACCTGCGTGCATCCAGGTTGAAGAGGAACAAAGCTTCGTGGAGTCTGAGTGGGATCTCGTCCTGCTCGAAAAGCAATCCACGGTTGGTATCGATAACTCCCCAGATCCGCTTCGACTCGTCCTGTCCCCACAACAGCTCCTGATCGGAACGAACTACCTGAACCCGGAAGCGGTCGCCTCGCGTCCAAAGAGTGACCTTGTCACCAATCTGCACGAAGGCACCGCCACGCGACCTAGTACTTGGCAGCTTGACGAGTTCGACTTGATAGCACCGGTCCAGGTCTTCTCGAAGCGCCGAATGAGCCGACGTCACGATGGCGTGCGCGTTCGCCGACGGCGCCGTCAATACGACATAGGTGATAACCCCTGAAGTGACTGTAAGGAAGATCGCGGCTGCCGCAACCCATTTGAAGATTCCTGGCGTCTGGCGGCCCTTGTGAATTTGCCCGGAGCGAGCCCTGCGCTCGTTGATCGCGACTTCCATTGACGCGGCATCGACAGTTTGAGCGTCGGCACGCAAGGCAGAGCGTACAAGTTCATCAATTTGGTCAGGCGAGATCGGCAATTTCTCGTTCATTTCCGGCCGCCTCCTATCGCCAGGTGTGTGTTTAAATACGTTGCCATTGCATCGCGAGCTCGACACAACAGGACGCGAATCTGCGCCGGCCGCATGGAGAGTATCTCCGCGATCTCGCGAGGCTTATACCCGAGACTCGACAGCTCTAACGCCGAGCGTTGGTTGATCGGCAGCGTTTGCAGTCCCGCCGTGACGCACTCATTGAGCTCTTGGGCAATCAGACGATCGACAGGCCTCACGGACTTTGGGTCAGGTACTTCCCGCTGCGCATCATTGCCAAATTGCATTTCACTTAGGCTAACGGTTTCGCGCCTTCGCGTTTTCCGATTGATGCAATCATTAGTAATCGAGCGGAACAGCAGCTTGCGACCGTCCCGCGGAAGGTCGTAGCGGTCAGCGTGATCGAGCAACCGGCACATGCAATCCTGGACAACGTCCTCCCCCATGCCGCGATCGCCCATCAGGGACGCAGCATAGGCGACGGCATCCGGTAATGCACCCGTAATCCACGCTTCCAAATGTCTGACCTCGGCGGCACAGTAGAACTCCTCAACGACTGCTGTCGCCGAGCGACGCCTGGACACACGCACGACTCGCCTACACCGAGGACAACACGCGAGGGCTTAAAACGTCGCACCTGCTCGGGCGATTTCCGGAAGAATATTGACTATTTGCTTTTGGACAACCACCATTTGTACAGGTATTTTCGCCGTTTCAAATGCTGAACTGCCGGCCGATAATTTGGCAGTCGTTGGTGCCAATAGGCGGCGGTAAACGTCACATTAAAAAAAGCACTGCTTCTGACCTGCTTCGACCATGCCACGAAGGTGTTGTCACGATCGCTGCACAACAACGCGACGAACGGCGCACGCGGACGAGAAAAGGAGTAGACCTGTGGCGAGCAGCTCAATCGACGAAGCTTCAGGGACGATCGCCAAGTTCTCGTAGAGGAAATTCACGCCGTGTTGGGAAAGCGTCTGCCCGTCGATCACAACGTCCCAATTTGGTAGATGACCCGTGTTCGGCTGCAGGTAGAACTCGTTCTCAATGCCGACCTCGTTCATGAGATCGCGCGTAAGCTCGACCAACTCAGGCGGTACTGTGTTATCCTTTTCTCCCGTGATCAGCATGGTGGGTGGTCCACCCGCCGTGAAAGGGTTGGTGAAGTTGAAAAGCGCACCGGAGACGCTGATTACCGCTTTGATATCCACGTTTTCCAGCTGGACGAGATGACCCAGGACCAAAGCGTTAACGGCCCCGGCCGAAATTCCCGCGACGCCGATTCGGTTGGTATCAATTCCGTACGTGTCCGCGTTGGCGTAAAGCCAATCCAAGGCCAAAGCGCCATCTTCAAGCGATGCATTGACCGTGCTGGTGATGCCCGGCGGCCCTACAAGCCCCAGAAACGCGAAGTCATCAGCGGGCCCCGTCGTCAGCGGTGGGTTGTCACCCAAGAGCCGATACTCGATGGAGATGACGTTGTAACCTCGAGGCACCCACTCTTCTTCTTGGTTGACACTTCTCTTGGTGCCGCCTTCCCAACCCCCACCATGGATCCACATGATCGTCGGTCGGCTTTCGGGCACCGCCACCCCGATGTCGGTCGGTTGATAAATGTCCAGTTTCAGGTCCAGCAACGCATTTCCGTTGTCGACCAAACCTTGGCCGTAGACCAGGTTCGATGTTTTCTGCACGCCGAACATGGGATCCAAGTAAAGCGTGCCCGCACGCGCGACATAAGAACTCGTCCCCATGATCAACACGAGGCAGACGACTTTGATGTTTCTCACAAGCTTTCACTCCTCTTTTGGCCAACGGCGTCAGCACCGGCATCCGGCAATAACTCGCAAAGCAGGCTTCCAATTTCTGACCACGGCGGCGCAACCGACTTCCTCAACGACCCCTGTTGCCAAGCGACTTCGTAACCCACCGCATGCCTGTCAATAGGGCAACACGCGAGGACTCAGAACGTTGCGATCTTTTCAAGCATTTTGGCAGAAAGATCCCAGAAACTTCTTCGGGTCAACGCCCTTGGCTTCGGTATACGGGGCGACCTGGATGCCGCAATGACCGCCCGTTCGTGGTTCGTCCTCAAGAGGGGGGCGTCAAAGATGCGGAAGGGGACGGCTCGCAGGAGGAGAGTGGAAACGCGATTGACGTCGGCGGCGTTAGAATTGCCGTTGGCCGAAAAATGCTTGGCAAAATGTGTTCGGTTGAGTCACTCGAATCGGCGAAGCGACGAATCTCCAGCGCGCTTATGCGGGCGTGTCCTGAGCGCACGAAGCAGCGTCGGTCCGACACACCGAAGCACCTATTTTGGCGGTGCGGTGAGTCACTTCTGACCGCATTAGGGCGTCCAGTTTCCCAGCCGCCTCCAGTGCGGGGCTTTTCTATGCCCCGATGCGGCGACGCGCCCTATTCTTCTGACGCCGTCCGCTGGCGTTCGATCTGGTCGATGTCCGAGCCTTTGATCTGGCCCGGGTCGAACGCGTCGAACTCGCGCGTCTGGGGCAGGCGAATCAGCAGCGACGTGCACTCGTCGTATTGCAGAGTTGCCTTGTCGCAGGAGCAGTCCAACACGTGTCCGCCCGTCTGGCGGTCGTCGCTGAGGAAATGCCAGTGATAGCCGGCCACGTTCAGCGTGCCGATCCAGTTGGGGCAGCGAAGGCCGATCAGCGTGCCGCGGACATTTTCTTTTTGCCAGGTCACTTGATGTTTGACGACGTCGACGAGCGGTTCGTACGGCGGCTTTTGAGCAGGCACGCTGCGCAGTGTGAGCTTTGCGAATTGACCGTCCACGCGAATCGCGTACGGAGAGTTGCGGCGCGGCAGGCGGCGATCGAGTTGATCGTCGAGATCGGTGAGCGACGCGACGCTAAGGTCCTCGAGCCGGCCATCCGCGCGAAAGAACTTCACGGCCGCGAAGGGGGACGTTTCCGTGGGCGGGGCCTCGCGAATCGTCTGATCGGCGAGGGCCTGATAGACCTTGCCGTCGAGGACGATCATCTCGCCGTCAAGCCGGCTGAAGGTGCCGACGCCGAAGTCTCCCTCGTTCACGAGCTCAGCCAGCGGGATGCCGCTGCCATAATTGCCGGCGGCCAATGCCGCGACGAGCGAGTACTGGACGAGCGCATCGTCCGCACTGACGACCGTGGGCGACGATTCGCTTTCGGCAATATCAGCGGCCGGTCGACCACAACCGGCGACCAGTGCGACTGATGTCGCCAGGGCGCAAACCGGCAATTGAATCCATACCGACTTGGCATGCTGCATCGAGATCACTTGCACGGAGCAAATTGGGAGCCGTCCTGCGCAGGATTTGCGTATCCAAGCGTACTTCGCAATCAGGCCGCGCGTCGAGTCAAGATTGCCGGACGGCAGGCTCGAAAAGCTGGTACGTCTGGTAACCACCGCTCAGGTTCACCGCGTCGAACCCACGCTGTCTCAGGATTCGGGTGGCGATGTAACCCCGCTGGCCGACCTCGCAGTATGTGACGATCGGTTTCTCGGCCGACAGTTCCGCTTTGCGCAGCCGCAGGTCGTCGATTGGGATGTTCACCGCGCCGGGAATGTGCCCTGCCGAGAATTCTGGGGGCGTGCGAACGTCGAGGAGCAGTGGCCGTTCTGCCGCGGGTAGCGCCAACAAGGCAGGCACGTCGATCTGGGGATGATCGCCGCGCAAGAGGCCCGCCGCCACGAAGCCGGCCATGTTGATTGGATCTTTGGCCGAGCCATATTGCGGCGCGTACGCCAGCTCCGCTTCTTCCAGATCGAACACGGTCATCCGGGCTTGAATCGCCATCGCGAGCACGTCGATCCGTTTGTCGACGCCTGCCCCGCCCACAGCCTGCGCGCCAAGGATGCGGCCTGAGTCGGGCTCGAACAGCAGCTTCAGCGTCATTTGCTCCGCGCCGGGATAGTAGCCGGCGTGGTGTGCCGGATGCACGTAGATTGCGCGGAAGGGACGTTGCTGCCGGGCGAGCGTTTTGGCCGATGCCCCGGTCATGGCGGCGGTGCGACCGAAGACGCCGAGGATCGCGGTGCCTTGGGTGCCGCGGTATTTCGACTGTCGACCAAACACATTGTCGGCGGCAATCCGCCCCTGTCGATTGGCGGGGCCGGCAAGTGGAACTTGCGCCGGCCCACCCAATACGGCGTCGGTGGTTTCAATCGCATCGCCCACTGCATAGATGTCGGGATCGCTGGTCGCTAGCGAGGCGTTCACACGGATACCGCCCCGCGGACCAACCTCCAGTCCGGCAGCGACCGCCAGTTCGTTCTCGGGCCGCACGCCCACGCCCAGCACGACGAGCTGTGCCGATAGCTCACGGCCCGAGCGCAGGTCGACCGACAGACCGCCGCCGGTCTTTCGGAAGCCAGTCGCGGCTTCGCGGGTCAAGATCTCCACGCCATTCGCGCGCAGCGCTGCGACGATCGGGGTCGTCATTTCCGGATCGAGCGGGGGCAGCACCTGCTCTGCCAATTCGACGAGCGTGGTGGAGATGCCACGATGCACGAGGTTCTCCACGAGTTCCAGGCCGATGAAGCCCGCTCCGACGACCACCGCGTGCTTCACGCCTGCATGCAGGCGGGTGTGAATCCGGTCAACATCGTGCAGGTTGCGGAGGGTAAAGATGCCCTCCAGGTCAATGCCGGGGAGCGGCGGACGAATCGGCGCGGCGCCGGGGGCCAGGACTAGTTTGTCATACGGCTGATCGTAGACACTACCGTCGGCCAGGTTGCGGATGCTTACGGTCTTCTTCGTTCGGTTGATTGCTTCTGCCGAGGAGAGCGTGCGGACGTCGATCCGAAACCTGGCACGCAGCCTCTCTGGAGTGGTGACCAGGAGCTTGGAACGCTCGGCGATGACTCCGCCCAGATAGTACGGCAGACCGCAGTTGGCGAATGAGACATCGGGACCACGTTCAACGAGGACAATCTCGGCATCCTCGGAGAGTCGCCGCGCCCGGGCCGCGGCCGAAGCTCCACCGGCCACGCCACCAATGATCACCAATCGCATTTCGACCTCCTGTTCGACCTGGAATCTCGACACGCAGAATCGACGGCAAAGTTGGAGAGCGATTGCTCAGCAATCGCTCGCGCCCGCAGTCATCATGAGACTGCACGCCCGACTTGTCGAGAATCTGTGCGAACTCGCACGGTATGGCGAAGCTTGTGCGCGAGTTGCCGCGGTCCCTCAGCCGTCCTTCGCCGCACGGTCTTCCAGTAGCTGGGCCTGAAGCTGTGCCCGTTCGGCGTGCAATTCATCGACGCGCTGGATTGAGAGCCGCGGGTTCTGGATCTTGGAGTTCAGCTCTTTGACGCGTTTGATGATGAGTTGTCGTTCTCGTGGATTGAGTTTTTCCATGATGGACCTCCGCCGGGGACTTCCCCATCGATCCGGTTGGAAACAGGTGTGCCGCCATCAAAAGCTTAGCATTCCTATTGCCGGCAGGTCGGAGCGGAAATCCCGGGAAACGGGGCCAGATCCGGTGGGATGAACGCCTGTCGGGCCTCGTAGGAAAAGAGCGTTTCGCGTCGGTAATACAGCAGCAGCGCGCTGAGCTTGCTGTCGAGCAGATCTTCGCTTCGCCCGCAGAATGCCTCGAAGGATTCACCCGAATCTCGGCGGCTGGCGATCAGCGTCAGGTAGGCCTGCGTGATTGTCTCATGGTAGGCCAGCGGCTTGCCGATTCGCATGTCGTTGTAGCGCCGGATTCCCGCGCTCACGACGCGACGGGCCTCCGAGAGCGGCAGTCGGGCCAGATACAACCACGCCATGCGCACGTGAGCCCGGTGCGTCCAAGCTTCTTGCGGAAGCGAGCACGTTTCGAACGCCGCCAGAAATTCCTCGTCAGTCATGGCACCTTGCGCTCGTGGTCGGCGAATGCAGCGATCGGACACTTCCGCCACACAGGACAGCCATTCGATCGCCCAGGTTCGGCGAAAGCGGCGGAACCAAGCAATCGAAAACTAGGCCGCCGGGTCGGAGGAAGATTCCTCGGGAGCGGGGAGCCGGCGGGCGAATCGGGCCAGCATGGCCCGGTACACGCGATCGCGGGCGATGATCTCGATTACGGCCTCGAATTCGGCCGAAAACAGCGTCGAGCGGCGGATCGCCGTAAACTTCGAGGCCTGCACTAGCGCGGGCACATCGCTGGCCGGCGGCTCGACGTTGATCAACTCGCCCGACGTCGAGCCGTCGAGCTTGTTCTTAGCGCCCAGCTTGGGGGTCGATCGGCCATTGCGCTTGCGTTTGGTCATAAGGACATTCTAACCAGAAACTTCGGGAGGAAAGTGGTCGCCCACAAGGTTCAGGGCCACACCGTGCTCGAGCCAGGCTTTGAGCCCCGCCAGCACCAGGTGGAATCCGCCCTGCGAATCGAGAGCCTGCCTGACGACCTCATCGTCCGTGCCGCGGAATCCCCAGTTCCGAATGCGGACCACACTCGTGCCGTCGGACCGGCCTTCAAACTGCCACTCGACCGGCAACGGCGGATCGTCCCATTCGATGAAAATTCGACTGTCGGGTGTCAGCTCCTTGACGTGGACGATCGTCGAGACGCCGTACCTATCCCAGTGCCAGGTCACTCTCGCATCACCCTCCAGCGGACCGCTGCTCCGAGAGAACCAGAACTTCGTCGTTACGTCCGGATCGACGAAGGCTCGATAGACTTCACCCACGGGTCGACGAATCAGCATCCGGGCTTCGACGACAGGTGGCGCGGTGAGCGGCATGAATGAAACGGTCGTTGGGGTGTGCGCGAAGGCGATCAGCCAATCGATAGTTTACATAGGCGTGTATTTTCGAGAAAGCGGACGTGAATTCCTGGCGAAATCAAGAAACTCCTGGATTGTCATACGAATCTTCGGTCGGCGAACCATTTTCTTCCGGATGCGTAGCTACCCGCAGCTTGTTGCTTTGGCGTTAGGCAATGATAATTTCGATGGACCAAAGTAATTCTCCTCGGTGGTGTCGTGGCGCAACAAAAGTCCTTCGGCGAGCCCGGCAATTCCTCCTTGGCTTTCGCTCATTCGATCGTGTCTGCCCGCAACGGATCGTATGCGGATTTGGGGAAGCTGCTGGACTACTATCGCGACTATTTGCTGAGAGTCGCGAGCGAGCAATTGCATGCGGAGCTGTCGCCGAAGTGCGCGCCATCGGACATCGTGCAGGAAACGTTCATGCAGGCGGCGTCCGCCTTCCCTCAGTTCAAGGGAACCACCGACGCGGAGCTGCGAGCCTGGCTGCGGCAAATTCTGGTCAACAATCTTCGTGACACGGCGCGGTTCTATCGCGCCCAGCGCCGCGACTATTCGCTGGAGGTTTCGCCGCTGCTGGATGCGATGAACTCAGGATTATCGGTTGAGCCCCCCTCGCCGCAGCAATCTCCCAGCGAGGCCTGCCGCGCAACGGAAGACGAGACCGCCTTGCGCACCGCACTCGGCAGGCTCTCCGATGCCGAACGACAAGTGATCGAACTGCGTAACATGCGCGGCCTGTCCTTCAACGAGATCGGTGGTCAGCTCAATAAAACGGCCGAGGCCGCTCGCAAGCAATGGGCCCGGGCCGTGGAGCGGCTGACCCGCGAGTTGGTTCGAGGTCGCGGCCATGATTGACGATCGCTTCGAGAATGCGCTGGCCGAGGAACTGGCCGCTTATCAGGAAAAGCTCGAGCGGGGAGAATGTGAGCCGGGCTCCAGGGCCCAGGCGGCAAATGGCGAGCCACTCCCCGCCGAATTGCTGCAGGACCTGGAAAACCACAAGCGATGTCTCGACCTGTTGCACGCGCTCCGTCAGCCGCGCCGACCCGAGACCGATTTCGCTGGGCAGAGCGGGCACGTCAACAACCGGCACGATGGGCGTTTTCAGATCCTCGACGAGCTCGGCAGCGGCGGCTTCGGCATCGTGTGGCGAGCGCGCGATCCGGCGACAGGGCGCATCGTGGCCCTGAAGGTGCCTCGACCCGAAGTGCTGACGTCGCTCGAACTTCGTAAACGCTTCGAACAAGAAGCCGAGGCCGCGGCGCGGCTCGATCATCCCAACATCGTTCCGATTCTAGAGGCGGGAATCGATGGAATCGTGCCGTACATTGCCTCGACCTACTACGAAGGTCCCACGCTAGCCAAGTGGCTCAGCGAAAACGAGGGGCGGGTGGCGCCGCGACAGGCGGCTCAGATTGCGCTGGCTCTTTCCAAGGCGCTCACGCATGCCCATGAACGCGGCGTGTTGCATCGCGATGTGAAGCCCAGCAACGTTCTGTTGGCACCCGTTGCCGATGGCGACTCGCGTGAGCTGCCCTTTGAACCCAAGCTGATGGACTTTGGCCTGGCCAAGCTTGGCGAGCAGGATCAAGAATTGACTCGCACAGGCGCGATGCTGGGCACGCTGAAGTACATGGCGCCCGAGCAGGCGGCGGGACGGGCCAAGGAGATCACGGCCGCGACGGATGTGTACGGTCTGGGCGTGGTGCTGTACGAGTTGCTGGCCGGCGCGCCACCGTTCAGTTCCGAGAGCGACTGGCTGACGCTGCGGCAGGTTCTCGAAGTCGAGCCACGCTCGTTGAGTGCCGTTCGCCGTGACGTGCCGCGCGATCTGGCCGTGATTGTCCAGAAGTGCTTGAACAAGATTCCGGGTCAGCGTTATCGTGGCGCGCGGGAACTGGCCGAGGACCTCGAACGGTACCTGGCCGGCAGGTCGATCGTCGCCCGGCCTGTGCCGCCGGCCGAGCGGCTTGTGAAGTGGTGCCGGCGCAACCCGGCCTGGGCGGCGCTGGTGGGCGTGGTTGCGCTATCGATGATTACTGGGGTCGCCTTCTTGAGTTATTCGAATGTGCGGATTGCAGCCGCGCTTGAATCCGAGCAGCGAACTCGTGAACAGTTTGCGATGCGACTCTATGCTTCAGACATGGACCGGGCTGACGAAGCGATGGATCAAGCGAATGTCGCACTGGCCCGCGACCTGTTAGCGCCGTATGCCGACTCGACGAATGGACCAGACATCAGGGAGTTTGCCTGGCACTTTCTGTGGGGGAGATTGCCGCATCAAGAATCGTTTCTGCCCAGGCATCTCGCGCCGGTTTATTCGCTGAGCTTTTCGCCCGACGGCGAACTGATAGCCACGGGTTGTGCTGACGGGATTGTCCGCGTGTGGCGGCGCGGCTCAGTCGAACCTATGCATCTGCTCGAATGCAGCAAAGCGGAAGTGAACGAGGTGGCCTTCTCGCCCGATGGTCAGTGGCTGGCAGCGGCTTGCGAAGACGGCCTGACGCGGATTTGGGATACGGCCGACTGGAGCTTGCGGCGCGAGCTGCCAATTGGCGGTGTCATTACCACGGAATGCTTTGGCCGCTTCGACAGTTGGCACGCCGTGGCGGTTCAGGCGAACGGGATGATCGTCACGGCGGGGCGAGCCAATCGGCACGGCGGGAATTACGATGCGTACGTGGCGCGCTACAAGCCGGACGGCCAGATCGACAAGAGTTTTAATGAAGTTGGCGACGCGGTTGTGTGGAAGCATGGGGAGCCTGACAACCTGATGGCCGTCCTGGTCGAGCCTGACGGCAGGATCGTCGGGGGAGGAGCGGCGCGCAATGAGGATTTCGCAATTGTCAGACTGCTACCGGATGGAACGCATGATCAGCAGTTCGGTAACGGTGGCGAAGTCGAGATCGATCTCGGGTCGACTGCCGAACAGGCACTGGCCGCCATTCGGCAGCCGGATGGGAAGTACTTGCTCGCTGGCGACACGAAAACGGCTTCTGGTGTGGATGCCGCTCTCGTTCGGCTACACCCCGATGGATCGCTCGATGATTCGTTTGGAAGTGGCGGCAAGCTGATCGCCTACAGCGGCACTTGGGATGACACAATTCATGCGCTCGCGCTGCAGCCGGATGGCAAGCTCATTGCGGTGGGATGTACCTCCGCGGCGGCGAATACGAGCGCGTCGGGCGACACACTGCTGATTCGTTGCAATTCGAATGGCACCCTTGATACATCCTTCGATCAGGACGGAACTTTGATCTGGCGTGTGTCCGATGGCCTCGATCGGGCCAAGTCGGTAGCGGTTCAACCGGATGGCAAGATCCTCGTCGTAGGGGAGAGCATCCGCGACGATCGGAAGTACGCCTTTGCGGCGCGGGTCAATTCGGACGGCGCCATCGACGAGAGCTTCGGCCAACGAGGAGTCGTGTCGCTCGACTGCGAATTGTCAGGTTGCGAGTTTCGCGCTATGGTACTTCAACCAGACGGCAAGATACTCGCAGTGGGAGCGGCCGGAGACGCTCCGCATCGGTATGCCTTGGTGGCACGGCTGAATGTCGATGGTTCAATGGACGAAGGCTTCGGCACGGCCGGACAAGTCTGCTGGCAAATCGGGGTCGGTTCGGAGCTGAATGCAGTTGCGCTTCAGGACGACGGACGATTCGTGGTCGCTGGCCAGGTGCTGTGCGGCGGAACGGACTCGGATTTCAGCAACTTGGCAATTGCCAGGTTCCACCCGGACGGCACACTGGACCGATCGCTCAGCCCCAACGGCGTGGAAGGCATCAAGTTTCTGCCGGACTCGCAGCGGCTCATCACCTATGCGCAGCAGTGCATCCAGCTGTGGGATATCGAGCGCGGCGAGCGTCTCGCAGAGACTTTCGTACCCGAGTTCGGAATAGACGCCGCGGACGTATCGGCCGATGGCCGACGGTTGCTTACGGCCGGTGACACGTTGCTTGCCACGTGGGACCTTGACGCACTGCCGATCCCATTGGCAACCTACCCGCTGGACAGGGCCGTTTCCGCTGTGTCCATGCTGCCGACTGACAATGCACTGGTAGTCGGACGTGCGAACGGCGAATTGCTGGTGTTCGACGGTTCTTGGCAGGCGCAGACCATTGAGAAAACGGAAGAGACGGCACTCAACCTGCGAGCAGGAAGAGGCGGGAATGCGAAAACCCTCCGTGTCTCGCCCGACTTCGATCTCCTTGCCGCCGTCTACGGCAGCTCGGTGTTAGTCTACCGAACCACGGATTGGTCTCGGGTTGCAGAGATCGTCACACCCTCCCGCGTTTTTGACGTGCAGTTCCGCAGGGATGTCCGAGCGGCGGTCACGACCGCCAGCGACGGGACCATAGTTGAATGGCCTTTGCCGGCGAAAGGCGACATGGGATTGGGCAATGCCGGACGAAGACTTTTCCAGGCAGAGTCCACGATCGACGCCATGGCCTTGTCCAAGGACGAAAGCACAATCGCATGCGGAGACAGGCACGGGCGAATCAGCCTGATCGACCGCACCACGGGACAAGTGCGCTTCGAAAAAGTTCCGTTGTCGAACCCGGTTAGCGGCCTGGGCTTCTCTCCGAACGATCGCGAGCTCATCGTCGGCTATGCATCGGGCGCTGTAGTGTCTGTCAATCTTGCGGACCGTACCGCGAAGACCGTTCGGACGTTGGGCAATCCGATTCAGAAGCTGATCGTGTCCGCGGATGGCCGCAAGATTGCCGTGGCCCTGGATGAAACTTCCAAGCTCCAAATTCTCTCGTGGCCTGCAGCCCGCGACATCGTGGAGATCAGCCATCGCGGAACTCATTCGCATATGGCATTCAACTGGAGTGGAAAGCAGATTGTCGTTTCCGGCGGCCCATTTCTGGATGTGTTCGAAACAAGCACTGGGAAACGCCTCGGTGGAGACGCCGACTTGGGGACGGAATACACGCATTTTCAGGTGTTCCGCGATGACTCTCGAATGGTCGTTGCCGAGGGCAGAGAAGGCATCACCATCCGAGAGCTGCCGAGTTGCCGCGTTCTGAAGCGCATGCTGGGTGGGAAAGCCGGCATCCAACGGGTCGCCGTTTCGGCCGACGGTCGAAATTTGGCTTCCGATGGTAATGAAAAGGTGCTCCGTATTTGGGACACCCAGACCTCGGAAACACTGCTGCAGCTCACGGACGAAGACGCAGTTGGGGATTTTTCAGGGGACCTGCAATTTTCGCGGCAGGGCGACGCGTTGTTCGGACTCGAACGCGAAGCCATAACCGTCTGGGAAGCCCGCCAGGAACCTTGATAGGCGTCAACTCAATCCGCGCTGCTTGAGCTCGGCCAGCACACCCTTGACGATCCGGCCGACCTGGTCCGGATCGATCTTTTCGGCGCCGGTCGGGCAGCCACCGATCGGCTGGTCCGCGTAGCCTTCCTCGGCCATCAGGCAGGCGAGGGCGTTGCTCAAGGTTTCCAGTTGCATTTGCTGGATGTCCGAGAATGGCTGGCGACCCACGCCTGTGTTGAACCCGCGCAGTCGTAGCGCCGCGCGGAAGCCTTCGGGGAAGTCGGCCGAGAGGATCATCTTGTCGAACAGCGTCAGCAACTTGTATTGCAGCTCGCGAGCTTCGTCGATGCGATAGGCCTTGGTCAGATCGTAGAGCTTTCGCGTGATCTCGGGCACCACGCCACTCGTGGCATTCGTACCGCCGTCGCAGCCGATCAGCAGCATCGGCATCAGCGCCGCGTCCCAGCCGGTCAGGAACGAGAACTCGGGGCGGTTCGGCCGCACGGCCTGAATCATCCGGATCATGTGCGGCAGATCGCCGGAGGAGTCCTTGATCGCCACGACTCGCTCGCATTCCTCGCTCAACCGCTGCACGGTGGGCACATCGATCGGCGACGCGAACATCGGAATATTGTACAACGTGACGTCGACGGGCGAATGATCGCCGATCTCTTTGAAGTAAGCGTAAACCGCCTGGGGGCTGAGCTTGTAATAGAACGGCGAGACGATGGCCACGGCCCGCACGCCCAGATCGTGATAGTATTCGCAGGCGGAGATGGTTTCGCGCACGTTGGCTTCGGCCGCTCCGGCCAGGATTGGCACCCGGCCGCGAGTCTGGTCGGCCATGATCGCGATGATTCGCCGTCGCTCCTCGGGCGTGAACCGGGTGAACTCGCCGGTCGAACCGTTGGGATACAGCCCGTGGACTCCGCGGTCGATGAGCCAGTCGGTGTAGCGCCGCAGTTCGGCTTCGTTGATTTCGCCGCGGGAGTCGAGCGGAACGATATTAGGAGTGAAGATGCCTTGGAGCTTAGTGGCCATCGGCGAATGAGCGGGGTGGGTTGGTTTTTCAGGGTGGGACGCCAACAGCCGTGCGAGATACACTGATGGAAGCCGGGGCCGCAGGCGTGGCTAATCAACGGCGGAAGGTCCCGCCAGTCTAGCTTAGGTAAACATAGCTTGAAAACCGGCCGCTTTTCGAAGGCGTCCTTGGCGGGTTTTGCCGGCATTTTAGGGGGAGTTCGCGATTCTTGGCGAAGCCGACCACCAAGCCGCCGCTGCAACGCAATGAGAGGCCCGGGGCTAGCTCGCCCCTGGCCGTGGTGGTTGCGCTGGCGGGAGTTGTCGGTTACCTCGCGCTGTTCTTCGCTTTGCCGATTACTGCACTCGGTGGCGTGCGGCGCGGAGAAACACTGCTGGTTGCGCTGCTGCGGCCGGACGATTTCCTGACTCGCTGGTTCGAAGGCGCATCGTGGCAGTCGCTGGCCCATCGCGGCTGGATCCTGCTCTTCGTGCTCGGAATCCTGAGTGCCGCGGCTTCGGTCGGCTGGCTCTGGCTGCGATTATTGCGAGTCGACCGCGCGCTGACCAAGCTGGAGATGACACTGCTGGCCGTCGTTGGCGGATTGAGTATCGTATCGCTGGCGACGCTGGTTCTGGGGTTAGTTGGCCTGCTGCGGGCCGATCTGTTCGCACTGCTGGGGATCGCCGTGTGTGTTGCTGCCGCGGCGACGCGTCGGCTCAGTGGATGCGAGTCGGGCTCGTGCCTGCTCGGTCCCAACTTCGCCCGGCGTGATGCGGGAATTTGGAATTGGAGCCCGAAGTGGTTATGGTTGCTCGCGCCGTTCGCGCTGGCGATCATCGGCTCGGCGCTGCTTCCACCGCTGGACTTCGACGTCCGCGAGTACCACCTGCAAGGGCCCAAGGAGTTCTTCGAGTCCGGGCGGATCGCGTTCTTGCCGCACAATGTATATGCCAACATGCCGCTGGGGACGGAGATGTTCGCGTTGGCGGGCATGGTCGCGAGCGGCGACTTCTGGACCGGCGCGCTCGCGGGCAAGACGGTGATCGCGCTCTTCGCGCCGCTTACCGCCCTGCTACTTTATGCGTTCGGCTGCCGTTTTGTTTCGCCGGCCGCCGGAGTCATCGCAGCCTTGGTCTATCTTTCGATCCCTTGGGTGGCGAGCGTCTCCATCCACGGCCTCGTCGAAGGGGCGTTCGCCTGCTACCTGCTGGCCAGCATCTATGTGGCCCTCATCTGGCGCGATGGATTGAAGTCGCCCGCGGCTTCCTCGCTTCCAACCACGACGCGAGGCCTGCTGCTCACCGCGGGCTTGCTCGGCGGCGCCGCCGTGGCGACGAAGTATCCCGCAGTCGTGTACTGCGCGATTCCACTCGTGGCGTTCATCGCAATCGTCGCGGCGAAGAACTCTGGCTGGCAAGCTTCGGTCAAGCCTCTCACGTTCGTGACGCTTGGCCTGGCAATCGGCTGCGGCCTGTGGTTCGCCAAGAACGCGGCCTTCACGGGCAACCCGACCTACCCCCTGCTCTACCAGGTCTTCGGCGGCGAAACGCGCACGCCCGCCAAGGAGCAGCAATGGCAACAGGCCCACCGGCCGCCGAACTTCCAGCCGGCCGACCTCGCCCGCCGCGTGTGGGACGTAACCGTGGCCGGCGCGTGGCTCAGTCCGCTGGTTGTGCCGCTCGCATTCTTCGCGTGGAAAGTCCCGCCGCACCGCCGCCTGAGCCTGCTTCTCGGCGGACTGCTCCTTTATATCTTTGCTGCCTGGTGGCTACTGACCCACCGCATCGATCGCTTTCTGGTGCCAATCTGGCCGCTGGCGGCTATGCTCGCCGGCATCGGCGCCACCTGGAATTACAGCCACATCTGGCGGCGCGGGCTGACCGCGCTGCTGGCGATCGGCCTTGTGTTCAACTTTGTGCTCATCGCCGGCGGACCCGTCGCGGATAATCGCTATCTCGTGCCGCTTGACCAGGCTCGAGCGGAGTCCATAAAGCTTGTCGATCCCTGGCATGGCTGGCTAAACGAGCATGCCAATGAGGTCAATCGCGTTTTGCTCGTCGGCGACGCGCAGCCTTTCGATCTCGAAGTCCCTGCCACCTACAACACGGTGTTCGACGATTCCATCTTCGAGCAGCTCGCGCGCGACAAGTCACCTACCGAAGTTCAAAAGGCCCTCGCGGACCGCGGCATCTCGCACGTTTACGTCGCCTGGCCCGAGATTGAGCGCTATCGTTCACCCGGCAACTATGGCATTACCGACTTTCTCCAACCGGCAATCTTTGACGCGCTCGTCACCGCCGGTGTGCTCGCGAAATTGCCCATGCTAGCGGATGATCGCGGCGAGATGTACCGCGTGATAGCTCAGTGACCTTGCCCGCGCGCGCGGCATGGCATAGATTGACGCGATCGGTGACCCCTCAGCCGATCCCGGCGAGTCAGGGATGATTCGCAGCATGGAGGCCCTAACATGATTACGAACTCGCCCGCGCGCGCTGTTTCGCTCGACCAGGAGTCGGCAGGCGCGCCCTCTTTGCACGGCCCGCACGCGCGGCTGGCCGACTCGCTCAAGATCGCCATCCAGCGGACCCGCGCCTGGCTCGTCGAGCAGCAGCATACGGACGGCCACTGGTGCGCCGAGCTCGAAGGGGACACGATCCTCGAAAGCGAATACGTCCTGCTGCTCGCCTTCCTCGGGCAGCACAGCGGCGACGTCGCCCGTAAGTGCGCCCGGTACATCTATAACAAGCAACTCGCCGGCGGCGGTTGGACCACGCATCCTGGGGGCGCGGTGGACATCAGCGTCAGCGTGAAGGCGTACTTCGCCCTCAAGCTCACCGGCTACGAGCCCAGTAGTGAAGCGATGCAGCGGGCTCGCCGGGCGATCCTCGCCCACGGCGGGGCCGACGCGGTGAACAGCTTCACCCGGTTCTATCTCGCCCTGCTCGGCCAGATTCCCTACGATCAGTGCCCCGCGGTTCCGCCGGAGGCCCTGCTGCTCCCCACCTGGTTCCCGATTAATCTGTATCGGGTGAGCGCCTGGTCGCGAACGATCATCGTGCCGCTCTCGATCATGTCAGCCATGCAGCCGGTGACGAAGCTCGAATCAAACCTGGGCATTTCGGAGCTGTTTCTTAAACAGCCGCACGAGTGGCCGGAACTCCGCTGCCCCGGTAAAGAAGCCGGCGGACTTTTGAGTTGGGATCGCTTCTTCCGCGTCGTCGATCGCACGCTGAAGTTCATCGGTCCGCGCAAGTTCTGGCAGCCGATCCGCAACCGCGCGATCAAGCGGTGCGAGAAGTGGACGGTCGAACGCTTCGCCGGCAGCGAAGGCCTGGGCGCAATCTTCCCGCCCATGGTCTGGAGCATTATCGCGCTTAAATGCCTGGGCTACAAAGACGACAGCCCCGAGCTGAAGTACTGCTACGAGCACTTGCATGGCCTGATGATTGAAGAGGCGGGCACCATCCGCCTGCAACCGTGCAAGTCGCCCGTCTGGGACACCGCGATCACGCTGCGAGCACTCGCCGCCGCGGGCCTTCCCGCCGAGCATCCTTCGTCGCGCAAGGCGGTCGAGTGGCTGCTGAATATGGAAGTCACGCGCCGTGGCGATTGGGCCAGCACGGTGAAGGCCGAGCCCGGTGGTTGGTGCTTCGAGTACGCCAACGAGTTCTATCCGGATGTGGACGACTCGATCATGGTCGTGATGTCGCTGGCCAGCCAGATGCAGGCGATCGACGCGGCCGGCAGCGATCGCAGTTGGGTTGGCGCCGCCACCGGCTCGAACCCTGCCGAGGCGCGTCGGCAACTGGCTCTCATCGAGCAAACGCCTGCCGCGATGCAGCGGGCCGTGAATTGGGTCCTCACCATGCAGAATCGCGACGGCGGCTGGGGTGCGTTCGATCGCAACAACGATCATGAATTCCTCTGCCACGTGCCGTTCGCCGATCACAACGCGATGATCGATCCCAGCACGCCCGACCTCGCCGGTCGCGTGCTCGAGATGCTCGGCAAGCTCGGCCGCACGGTGGGCGACCCCGTCGTGGATCGCACGCTCGCCTACATCCGCGCCAACCAGGAGGCCGACGGGAGTTGGTTCGGCCGCTGGGGCGTGAACTATATCTACGGCACCTGGCAGGTGCTCGTCGGACTGGCCGCTGTCGGAGTGCCCCACGATGACCCGGCCATGGTCCGCGGCGC
>JBGSKX010000207.1:0-9465 GCA_041741015.1 Pirellulales bacterium | reverse complement strand
GCCGGATCCGACGCTGAGCGCACCCGCAGCAGCGCCTTCGACGCAGCAGCCTCCCGCCCAGTTGCCGCAGACGTTCGCCCCGCAGAACGGCGGAACCACCAACGGCACGCTGAACGGCACGGAACCGCAATCGCGCGTTGTGCTGCCGCCAAGCGGTGCTGCCAGCAGCTCATACGACTCTCGGCCGCGTGGGCTCGATCCCGAGGAAGCCGACCGGACCACTGCGATTCCGCTGCGACGCGGCGCGGAAGTGCGTCAGGCTTCGCTTGTCGTGCCGACGAAGTCGCAGCCCAAGGCTGACGACGGCTGGCGACCCTCGGCCGAATAACGCCCCCCGGATTTCAAGAAATCTCCTGAAGCCCGTCGACAGCACCTGGTTGTCGACGGGCCTTTTCATGCGCCGGAGCGATGCAACCTTCCGCCGGCGATCACGAGTGGTCGGTCGGCGGCTGCATGCCTTATATTGGCGAGCATGAATAACCTCCGCATCGCCGAAGCGTTTGACCTGATCGCCGACCTGCTTGAGTTCCAGGGAGCGAATCCGTTTCGTGTCAGGGCCTATCGCAACGGTGCCCGCACGGTGCGCGATTACCCCGAGCAGATGACATCGATTGTTGCCGATCCGGATCGTAAGCTCACGGAAATTGATGGTGTGGGCAAAGATCTGGCGGACAAGATTGTCACCCTGTGCGCTGGCGAACCCCTGGCAATGCTGGAGCAGCTCAAGGCCCAGGTGCCACAATCGGTGCTAACGCTGCTGCGCATTCCGGGCCTTGGGCCGAAGAAGGCTGCCGTGCTGTTTAACGAGCTGAAGGTGAGCACGCTCGACGAACTCAAAGCAGCCTGTGAAGCACAGACCGTCCGCAAGTTGAAGGGCTTTGGCGCAAAGACTGAGGAGACGATCCTGGCGGGCATGTCGCTTGCCGCCACGGCTGACGTGCGGATGATGTGGGCCGACGCGGATAAGTTTGTGCAGTCGATACGCGAGTGGATGGCCAAGTGTCCAGAGGTCGCTCAAATCGAAGTGGCCGGCAGCTACCGTCGCGGTCGCGACACGATTGGTGACCTGGACTTCCTGGTCGTCTCCACCCAGCCAGAAAAGGTGATGGATCATTTCGCGGCCTTCCCAAACGGGACCACGCTGATTGGACGGGGTCCGACAAAGATTAGCATTCGTCTGGGAGACGGCGTGCAGGTTGATTTGCGCGTGGTCCCTGCCGAAAGTTTTGGCGCGGCCTTGCAATACTTCACCGGCTCGAAGGACCACAACATCGTGGTTCGCGGCCTGGCGAAAGATCGTGGGCTGAAGATCAACGAGTACGGCGTCTATCGCGTCAAGGGAAAGGAGGAGGCCTTTGTCGCGGGAGGTACCGAAGCCGAAGTTTATGCCACGCTCGGACTGCCGTGGTTTCCGCCGGAACTACGGGAGGCACGCCGCGAGTTCGACTGGGCCGCTGCCGGTTCTCTACCTGAGCTCGTGGAACTGGGCGACCTGCGGGGCGACCTGCACATGCACACCACCGAGACGGATGGCAAGGCGACGCTCGAGGAAATGGTGGTGGCCGCTCAGAATCGCGGGCTTGAGTACATCGCAATCACCGATCACTCGAAGCGCGTGACGATGGCCAGAGGGCTGGATGCCGATCGATTGCGCGCTCAATGGCGCGAGATCGACAAGCTCAATAAGCGGCTGAAGGGTTTCCGGGTGCTGAAGGGGATTGAAGTCGACATCCTGGAAAAAGGCGGGCTGGACCTGGACGACGACGTGCTGTCGGAAGCCGATTGGGTAGTGGCGAGCGTCCACTACGGGCAGAATCAGCCTCGCGAGCAGATCACCGAACGCGTGCTCGGCGCGCTTAGAAATCCTTACGTCTCGGCGATAGCTCATCCCACGGGACGGTTGATCAATCGACGCACGGCCTATGAGGTCGACCTGCAAGCGGTGATGCACGCGGCGCGTGAGCATCGGAAGCTGCTCGAGCTGAATGCGAACCCAAGGCGACTCGACCTGGACGACGTTTCCTGCCTGGCGGCGAAGTCGCTGGGGGTGCCGATTGTCATCTCGAGCGATGCTCACAGCACGGTCGGGCTCGATGTGCTGCGCTACGGGATCCTGCAGGCACGCCGCGGCGGATTGACCAAAGCCAACGTGGCGAATTCACTGCCGCTGCAGGATTTTCTGGCCTTGCTGCCCAGTCAGCGCGATTGAGGACTATTGAACGACGTCAGGACGAGCTGCAGGTTCGGCATCCTCGTCGCCGGATCGAGTCTCCGATGGGATCTCGCTCGGACTCTGCCTCTTCCAGATCCGGGGATACCAGTCGCATCGACCGCTGGACAGCGGAACCTTCAGCCCCGCGATGTTGAGATGGCACCCATCCGATGGTAGCGACGGCGTGAGCTTGAGTTCTTCATAGTGCTCGGCCAGCGTCGTCACGTCGATCGGACGCTGGGCGATTGCCGGTGGGTTGGCCCACGTACAGCTGATGATGTAATCAGGCCAATTGTCGGGAGCGGCCGTCCGGGTGAGCAGGAAAGGTCGCCCATCGTCGATCATGGCCCAGGCGTTGCCATCGCCGCCAACCGTCGCATGCTTCGGCACCACCGAATCGACGAGCGCCTTGGCTTCGGCGAAGTCAAAGTCCTCGTCAGTTAGCGTCAGAAGACCTAACGATTGACGGGCGATCATTTGCTGGCCGGGAAGCGAAAGCGCCAACAGCAGCCCTGCGATTCCCCAGGCTGTGTACCGCCGCGCGCCGCCGGCAGATTGCAACCAGGCAGCGGCAATCGCCAGCGCCGCCACCGCCAGGGCAATAATGTGTCGGTAATCATAGAGCGGACGCTGGGCGGCAATATTCAGCGCAAGTCCAAGCAACACGGCGATGCCCGCGGCAATCACGAAATTGCCCGCGGTCGAATGGGTTGGGAACCACTTCGGCGGCCAGATTAAGCCCACTACCGCCAGTCCGACGGCACCGATGAGCAGAGGAAACGTGACAATTGACCAGAGGAAGCTACTACTGAAGAGCTGTAGGAGGCTGATTCGATAGTAAAAATTGGTCTCCCGCATGTGCCGATCCTGCTCGAAAGCTTCCGCCAGGTGGGGATACACATATCCCACGTACAGGATCGCGGAAATCAGCATGGGGACGAGCAGCAGCAACAGCAGCCGCGTCCGGTTGTTCCAGATGCCGCGTTGCAGCGCCTCGAACGAAACTAGCAGCACTGTTCCCACGACGGCAGCGCCAGGCGAACTGGCCCCCGCCATTCCAAGGGCCACGACTGTTGTCGCCAATCCAACTGGGCCCCGCTCCAAAGTGAGCAGGCCGGTCAGCACCAGTAGCAAGCCAAACTCCTCCGGACGGCCGAAGGGGATGAGCCATTGCGTGCTGCAGAGCAGAAAAACGATCGCAGCGAGTTGACTTCCCGTGATTAGCCACAGGGCCCAGGCCCCTAGGGCGGAGATCAGGACATGAATAGTCAGATCAATCGCGACGGAAGTGAACTGGCTGAATCCACAGAGTTTGAACACCAGATAGTTGCCATACGTGTAAACCGCGGAGGGATAGCTGTTCACGAGATCGAAGTAAGGACTGTTGCCGGCATAGCTGGGAATGCTGAAATTCGGCGTATACAGCCGCATGTAGGCCGGCTGCTTAAAACACGGACCGTCGGATGTCGTATGCGGAAGTCCGTGCCACCCAATCCACAAAGCCCAACATGCTTTCGCGGCGATCGCGGCGGTGAGTACCCAGGGCAGGCGTCGAGTCGGTGTAACGGGAGCCATCGACAAAACGCTGCCTGCGCCGAACGGGTTAGATGGAAAGGAACGCCAGGATGACGATTGCGACAAGGACCATCCAGCTCATACGGTCCTTCAAGGCAAACATAAGCGGATCATCGGAGATCGCTCCGCGGCGGGCCCAGATCCAGATCCGGCTGACCCAATACAAGAGCAAGGGGCAGATTAGCCACAGGATCCGAGGATGCGAATAGAGCCCGACTACCTGATCGCTGTTGATGTAAAGCGCGAGCACCAGCACGGCCAGATATCCGACGGTCGAGCCCATCGACTCCAGGAGCGGAATATCACCGACCTGGTAGCCGCGACTGTCCGTTCGCTGGGCCCCTTCCGTGCGCAATCGCAGTAGTTCGCCGTGGCGTTTGAGGAAAGCCAGCGACAGGAAAAGGAACATCGAGAAGGCGAGCAACCATTCCGAAGGCACGATGTCAGTAGCCGCGCCTCCGGCGATAATTCGCAGCGAATAGAAGCTGGCCAGGACCACGATGTCGAGCATGACTTTTCGCTTAAGCCACGTCGTGTACAGCAGGTTCAGCCCGAAATACGCCACGAGTGTTAAGGCGAATCCCCAGGGAAGCGTCGCCAGCGCGACTCCCACTGAAGTGCAGATCAATCCGGCGGCGAGCAGCAGACCGTGAGTGACATGCAGTTCGCCAGCCGCGAAGGGGCGATTGCGCTTCGTGGGATGCTTCCGATCGGAGGGGACGTCGTGCAAGTCGTTCAACAGATAGACGGCCGAAGTCGCCAGGCAGAACAAGACAAACGCCAGCCCACTGAGTTGCCAGAGATGCACGTCTGTAAACGAGTGATGAAACACCACGGGCATGAAGATCAGAAGGTTCTTCAGCCAATGATGAGGGCGCAGGGCCCGTACCATCGCCCTCGCCGGAGAGCCGGTCGAACGCTGCGGAGGACTACCTGCCGAATCGCGGCTTGTTGGCTCTGTCGCGGACGGCGATTCATCCGGAATGGATTCGAGCGGGGACATCAACAAGGTACCTGGGGGGCTTACGGGCGCAAATTGGCCCATAACTACGAGCTTAACCGGCGGTCCGGCCTGCGTCGAATCATTCATCCTGGACTAACAATTCCGGCAGCGCAATTTTTGCCGCCCCGCCTGTCGACGGGCGCGATTATGCCGCTTTTTCAAGCGCGACGAAGTACTGCAACCGCTTGCCGAAAACCGCATTGAATAGCGCCGGATAGAGATCGATCGAGGTTACTTCCGCTCGAGGCTTGAGTCCCAGCTGCTTGAAGATTGACTGCCATTCGGCTTGTCGGTGATAGCGGTAGAGGCACTTGATGCCGTAAGGATTGTTGGCTGCCCAATCGAGAAAGCTGATCCGACTTTGTGCGAATAGGCCCTCGGGCTTGTGATCCTTGATGATCAGGGTCCGACCGCAGATTCTGGCGGCCTCGGAGAGCAGAGCCGTCTCGTCCTCTTCGTGGTGCAATACGTCGGCCAGAATGGCGACGTCCAGTTCTCCGTCGGCAAACGGCAGGGGACCGGATTCGTGGGCAACCACGTCGATGGGCTCATTGCCTCGCTTCAGTTTCTCCAGTCCGCGAACCGTAACACCGCTCGGACAGCGAGGGTGTGCGAGAATGGCGGCGCCGAGGATGCCCGAGCCACAGCCGATGTCGAGCACCCGGTCGCCTGGTTTCAGCTGGGCAACAATCAAATCCGAAAGTACTTCGATCCGTTTGCGATAGATGGGACCGTGGACTGCTGCCATGAGCCGCTTGATCACGAGGATGCCGCCAAACAAGTGGGGGGAGAGGAAACAGTGTCAGTTCGGGCGAGTCACCGCGGAGTCACGGTCTGCGAAGTTATTGCTTGTGGATTGGTTTTCCGTGGAGAAGCGTCCGAGCACCTCTAATCGGTAGCCCGTTACTTCGAAGCCGGTCGCCGCCAGTCGCGCTACCAACTCGGGGTCGATCTTGCTCAGGAGTTGCGGATCGAAATCGGCCGGGAGGTCACGAATCTCGCCCGTGGCGACGTCGCGCAGATGGTAGTGGTCATCGCCGCGGCAATCGTAGCGAGCGGATCCATCTCCGTTGGTGAGCTTCGCAGCCAGGCGAGCCTCAACGAGTGCTTCGAGCGCTTTGTATACGGTGGCCAGGCTGATCTTGGGAAGTTGCTGACGGACGGCCTGATAGACCTCTTCGGCCGTGGGATGCGACTTCGCCTGATCCAGGAAATCAAACACCGCGGCGCGCTGCGCCGTATAGCGACAGCCCGCTTGTTCGAGTGCGTGGCGGACCATCGTCTCGTTGGACGTGGTCGACCCAACCGCGGTGAGTGTATGCGCGTGCAAGTTGCCCATCAAACCCAACTATAGGCCCCCCAACATGTATGGTCAAGGAAGCGCCGCGGCCTGCCTGTTGACCCTTCCGAACGGGTACTCCTATAATCGCCGACTTACATGATTGGCCAACCAGCGTGGCCGTGGCAGTTTCGACCTCCCTCCGTCTATCCCAAGCGACTCGCATGAAGATTCACGAATTCCAGGCCAAGGAAATCCTGCGGAAGGCTGGCGTCGCCGTGCCCCGCAGCATTGTCGCCCGCTCTGCCGACGAAGCGGCTGCCGCGTTTAAGGAACTTGGTGGATCGCTGGCCGTCGTGAAGGCGCAAATCCACGCCGGCGGGCGTGGCAAGGGCACCATTAAGGAACACCCCCAGCAGCATGGCGTGCAACTCGTAAAGAGCGCCGACGAGGCCAAGAAAGTGGCCGCCAATCTGCTTGGAGGTCACCTGGTCACGATTCAAACCGGGGCCGCCGGTCAGAAGGTAAATCAAGTCCTCGTCGAGGAAGGCTGCGACATCGGCCGCGAACTCTACCTGGGCATCGTCGTCGATCGTGCCGCGGCCGGCCCCGTGCTGATGGTCTCCAGCGAAGGCGGCATGAACATCGAGGAAGTCGCCGAGAAAACCCCCGAGCTGATCTTCAAGGAAGCCTTCTATCCCGACCTGGGATTGATGCCCTTCCAGGCCCGCAAGCTTGCCAATCTGCTGGGACTTAAGGGTGCGAGCATTCGTTCGGCCGAGAAGTTCATGCAGGCCCTGTGCCGGGTGTTCGTGAAGAGCGACTGCAGCCTGGCCGAGATCAACCCGCTGGTGGTGACCAAGGCCGGCGACCTGATCGCGCTCGACGCCAAGATGACATTTGACGACAACGCGATGTTCCGCCACAAGGACCTGGAAGAGCTGCGCGACCTGTCCGAAGAAGAGCCGGCCGAAGTGCGGGCCGGCAAGGCGGGCCTCAGCTACGTGAAGCTCGATGGCAACATCGGCTGCCTCGTCAACGGCGCTGGTCTGGCCATGAGCACGATGGACCTCATCAAGCTGCACGGTGGCGAACCAGCGAACTTTCTGGACGTGGGCGGCGGTGCCAACGTCGACCAGGTTACCGAGGCCTTCCGCATTCTGCTCGACGACAAGAACACGAAGGCCGTGCTCGTGAACATCTTCGGCGGCATCATGCGCTGCACCACGATCGCCTCGGCGGTATTGGAAGCCTATGAAAAGGTCGGCTTCAATGTGCCCCTCGTTGTGCGCCTGGAAGGAACCGAAGTCGAGCAAGCTCGCAAGATGCTGGCCGAAAGCAAACTCAACATTATCAGTGCCACGGGCCTGACCGACGCGGCCAAAAAAGTCGTCGCCTCGATCAGCGCCTGAACCAACCGAGATCCGCATGAGCATTTTGATCAATAAGAATACCCGCGTCATTTGTCAGGGTATTACCGGCAAAGTCGGGCAGTTTCATACCAAAGGCTGCAAAGAGTACGGCACGCAAATGGTCGGCGGTGTGACGCCCGGCAAGGCCGGCGAGACCGTCGAGGGCGTGCCCGTGTTCGACACCGTGGCCGAAGCCGTCAAACAGACAGGCGCGGACGCCACGATGATCTTCGTGCCGCCGGCATTCACGGCCGACGCGATTCTCGAAGCGATCGATGCCGGCATCCCCACAGTGATCGCGATCACTGAAGGCGTGCCCGTGCTCGACATGGTCCGCGTTTACGATCTGCTCAAGCGGAGCAACTCGCGGCTCATCGGTCCGAACTGCCCCGGCGTCATCACGCCCGAGGAATGTAAGATCGGCATCATGCCGGGCTACATTCACAAGAAGGGGCCCGTGGGCGTTATGAGCCGAAGCGGCACGTTGACCTACGAAGCCGTGTGGCAACTCACCAGTCTTGGGCTGGGACAATCAACCTGCGTGGGCTTGGGGGGCGACCCGATCGTCGGCACCTCGTTCATCGATCTGCTAAAGCTCTACGAAGCCGACCCTGCGACCGAGGCCATCATGATGATGGGCGAGATCGGCGGTACGGCCGAGGAAGAAGCGGCTGCCTATGTGAAGCAGCATGTCACCAAGCCGGTGGCCGCGTTCATCGCGGGTCGCGCGGCCCCTCCGGGCAAGCGGATGGGACACGCTGGCGCGATCATCTCAGGTGGCAAGGGAACGGCCAAAGAGAAGGTCGCGGCGCTGGAAGCCGCCGGCATCGAAGTCGCCGAAAGCCCCGCTGACATGGGCACGGCGCTGCAACGAGCGATCGCCCGCAAGCGGCGTGCTTAATCGGGACTATTTAGCCGCCTGCTCTATCCGCTGCGAGAGCAGGTAGCCCAGCAGGTGCACAAAGTCGGCCTCGCTGACGAGGTCCTGCACGTTTGCCGGCATCACCGAGAGTGGGCTGATCGCGCGTTCTTCGATCTCATCCAGCGGAATGCGGACTTCCTTGCCCTGGTTGTCGGCCAGGATCAGGATGTTGCCTTCCTCGCGCAGTGCCAGGCCAGAGAGGCTGCGACCGTCGGCGGTGACGACCTGCGTGGTGCGGAAGGCCTGGTCGACGTTGCGGCTCGGATCAAGCACGTCCTCGAGCAATCGCTCGACGCCGCGAATGCCGACGCCGTCGAGATTCGGGCCGATCTTCGCGCCCTTGTCGGCGATGCGATGGCAAGTCGCACAGTTCTTCTCAAACACGGCGGCCCCCTTTACAAGATCGGGCCGGCTTCCAGCGAAAGACTCGCGACGCTTGGCGACGAGTTCCTTGATGCGCTGGTCGGCTGGCGGAAGCTTGGCGGTGAGCTCGGTGAGGCGCGCGTCGAAGTCCTTCAGTCGGCGTCCGCGCAAGCGATCGACGACGTTCGCCTCTTGTAAGAGCCTGGCGCTCGCTTTGCCAGCCACGATCGTGGCCAACAGTGCTTCGCCGCCTTGAGGCGATTCGGAGAGCCCTGCCGCGATCGCGAGGGCTAATCCCTCGGGAGCCGTTTGCAAGCAGGTAATGAGCTGGTTTCGCGCCGCGTTGTCATTGATTCGTCCTAAGGCCGCTGCGGCATGCTGACGCAAGTTGAGTGGCTCCCCTGCCCCGTTTAGCACGCTGGCCAGGACGGGCACAGCCTGCGCGGGTTCATAGCCGGCACACGCGTCCATTGCCGCGGGACGCAGGCCGCTGAATCGACAGTTTGGTGAAGCGGCGGCGGAGAGCGCATCAAACGCCTGCGGCTTGAAATCGCGAGCCAGGTCGATGCCGACACGAACCTGATTTTCATCCTCGGAGCCGAGCAAGCCGCGAGCCAGGTCGTTGGTCCAGTCGGCCAACGCTTGCGGTGCCGCGGCGCCGCGCTCCTGCAGCCCTCGGCCCAGCGCCCGCACGATGCC
>JBGSKX010000206.1:0-18082 GCA_041741015.1 Pirellulales bacterium | reverse complement strand
CCGAGCTTGTCGGCGGACGCGGCGGCGGAAAGCCCGACATGGCGCAGGCCGGCGGCAAGGACGTGGCGAAGCTTGGCGAAGCGCTGGCAGCGGCGAAGGCCGAGGCGCTCAAGCTGTTGGGGAAATAAGCCCCTGGCGCTTAGAAGTCAAAAGCGAGAGGGTCGGACGCCGCTTCGGTCGTCCGACCCTCTGTGCTTTTCGTAGCAATCACGGTTCGCTCTACAGCGCGCCCTTCAGCGCCGTCAGTGCGGCCGGGTAGTTCGGCTCTTCGGCGACTTCCTTGACCGTCTCGGCGTAGATCACCTTGCCGTCCTTGTCGAGGACGAACACGCCGCGGGCGAGGATCTTGAGCTCGTCGATGAGCATGCCCCAGTTCTGGCCGAAGCTGCGATCCTGGTAGTCGCTCACGGCGCGCATGTTCTTGATGTTCTCGGCGCCGCAGAAGCGGTTCATGGCGAACGGCAGGTCGAGGCTGACCGTGACGGCGTTGATCTTGTCGCCCAGCGACGAGAGCTCCTCGTTGAACTTTTTGGTTTGAATCTGGCAAACGGGGGTATCCAGCGAAGGCACCACGCTGATGAACGTGGCTTTGCCCTTCCAGTCGGCGGGAGTGACGGTTTTCATACCGCCTTCGAACGCGTGCAGCGTGCAGGCCGGGGCCGGCTGCCCCACCGTGACGGCCTCGCCGGCCAGAGTCATCGGGTTGCCTTTGAAGGTGATAGCACCGGGTCGAGACATATGAGTACATTCCTTTCAATGAGTGATAGCATTCCAGGGGGATAACGCTCGCTAGTATCGCGCTTAACCCAGAGGTCATCAAGGGGCTCGTGGACGGCTTCTAACCATCGCCGCTGCTGGGGGATGCGATTCGTGAAAAATGCGCTCGAAACGTTGCCAGATTTCGTGAGCGCGTTAAGATGCAATCGCGCGCGGCCAATGGCGGCACCAATAGGCGGTTTCTTCACTTGCCGCGCAAGTCTTCCCCGCAGAGTCCTCGGCAGGACTCTTGTTCCCTCGTTGATGGAGCGACAGATGGCCCAGGCAAGCCTCGTCAGTAGCGGTTGGGAATTCGAAGTCGATCGCGGACCGGACTGGCTGTTCGTGCGTCCACGACGGATGAGCGGCGAGCTCGGAAGTGCGAACTTCGCCGAACAAGTCTGGTCTCTGCTCGAGCAGCACTTCACGCACCGCCTGGTGCTGGAGCTCGGCGAGCTCGATCACTTGAACAGCGAGCTTATCGGCCAGCTGGTCTGGCTGCACAAGCGAGTGCATACGCACGACGGGCTGCTCAGGATCTGCCAGCTCTCGGACCAGAACGACGAAGTGCTGCACGTCAGCCGGCTGGGCGGCTACTTCCCGCGATACGGATCGCGCGAAGACGCCGTGATGGGACACGCTTTGCCGCGTCAGCCGCGGTAGCGCGCCGCACGAGTTAGGAGACAGCAAGGTTTTGCCGGGTGATCCAAGCTGGCCCGCTGTCTACGCGAGATGGGTGCCATGCTCACGCGCACAGCGAGCCTGGCCGGGCAATTCGGCGCGCGCACACGGAATCGGATGCCCTCAGCGCGGTGCGCGCCGTCGGCGATGCCTCTCCGGCCAAACCGCCGGCGGCAACCAGAGCCACGGGGAGACCGTCGCCGACTAGATCCAGGTGACTTCCAACTGGTTCTCGATCTCGTGGACTCCATCCACGCGCCGCAATGCTTCCTGCGCCATCTGCTTCTGATAGTACGAACTGACGGTCCCGCGCAGCGTCACGCGGCCTTCGCGGGCCTCGAACTGCAGCTTGCGACGGGTCAGGTGCGGATGTTTCTCGATCGCTGAAGAGATGCGCTTCGAGAGCGGGCATTCGGCCGTGGTGCTCATAGGCATGAAGTTCCAAGTATTGAGGGGGTCCCAGGGGTCGGCGGCGGAATTCTACCGGCACGCCGGGCGCGCGGTGCGGGGAGCGCGCCTTGGTACACCTTTCATCGGTGAGCATGGGGGAGGTACGGCAACGTATTTGAATCCAGAGCTTGGGATTTTCGGCAAAACTGTTCCGCTTGTAGCGATTGTGCGGCTAGCAGCTAGCTGGGGCTGTCATGCGTGCGAGGAGGTGGCGATAGGAGGCCCAGCGGCGACTTAAACCGCCGGGCGATCGGCAGTTGCGTGCCCTAGGCTACTGGTATGCTCACCGAACTGCGCCGTCTGCCGAAGGAACATCCGCGCCGCAAGGCGCCGGGGCCGCTTCGCGCGCTTGTCAGCGACGAACTCGCCCCGCTCGAGGCTCGCTGGCCGACTGATAAAGATTACCCGGACTCACCCGCTCCGGGTTTCGCCTGGGTATCTGCCGCTCGCACTGCGTTTTCCGAGGCGGCGGAATTGCGAATACTCACCGTCGAGCGCGATGACCAGGCGCTTGCCGCGATCGCGCTGGCGGCCTCCGGCCACGGGCTCACATGGCGGTGGATGCCTGTGGGGAGCGAGTTGGGAGAGCCGACCGATCTGGCGGGGAACGATCCGCGAGCGCTCGGTTGTCTGGCCCGCTCGCTGGTTGGCCTGGGACAGCCGATTGTGCTCGACCGAATGCCGGCGGACTCGCCGGCGCTGGCCGCCATTCGACGCGCGGCCCGCGGCCGAGCGATCGTCATGAAGCAGCCGGCCGAATCCGAACTGGGCATCGAAATCGACGAGGATTGGGTGCGCCCCGAGCGAAATCTATCTGCGGCCGATCGTCGACAGCTGGCGCGCGCCCGTCGTGAGGCGGAGAGGCTGGGAAGCTTCAATACCGAGATTCATGCGCCCGACCTGTTTGAACTGCCGGGTCTGTTGGATCAGGTGTTTCAGTGCGAGGGACCGCTGCGGGGCATCGACGAGGAAAACCTGGCCCGGCGAATGAGCTCGGTCGTGTTCTTTCGTCATTACTGCGAAGCGGCCTGCACGGCGGGAATACTGCGGATCGGTATGGTGCGAATCGCAGATCGCGTGGCAGCGGCGGTAATTGCGATTGAACAGGGCTCGACCCTGTGGCTGCTACGAACCGCGATTAATCCGCGCCACGAATCGTGCCAGCCAGGACAGTTGCTACTTCGCGAGATGCTCAGCTACTCGGCGGAATCGGGCATTCGGCGCTGCGAGCTGTGGGGCGAGCGGCACGACTGGTTCGGTGCGTGGCCGATCGCAGAGCGGCCGTGCGTGCGTGTGAATATCTATCCGCTAACAATTGCCGGGACGATTGCCGCGGTGGTGGAGGGAGCGATCGGACTTGCACGGCGTTTACGGCAACTCGTCCGCGGCCGATGATCACCCTGCCAGCCACGCCGGTCGTTCACCCGCGGCGGGCAGCTTGATGACAGTCGCGCCGGTGATGGCCGGATGGTTGCGCACTTCTTCCAGCGCGTCTGCGCCCGGCGCCTGATCGAGATTGAGCACGCCGAGGGCTTCGCCCCCCTTGGTTTCGCGGCCGACGGCCATCTGCCCGATGTTGATCTTGTGCTTGCCGAAAATCGTGCCCACGGCGCCGATGATGCCGGGTACATCCTTGTGGCTGAAGATCATCAACACGCCGTCGAGGTAGGCATCGAGGCGGAAGTCGTCGACCTGCACGAGCCGGAGCATCTCGGTGCCAAAGACCGTGCCGGCGGCTTTGTGCGAGCGGCGGTCGGTTTCGACTTCAGCCAGCACAACTGAAGTAAACGCGCCGGGTTCGGCCTTGCGCTGTTCCACCAGTTCGATGCCACGCTCTCGGAGCAGCACCTCGGCGTTGACGATGTTGATCTCTTCTTCCAGGGCGTGCTCGAGCAGGCCGGCGGCGAAACTGGCCGTGATCAATTTGGTGTTCTTGCCAGAGACGTCGCCACGGAACTCGAGCGTGCAACGTTTGATGGGCGCCGTCTCGAACTGTGCGAGCAGCAGTCCCAGGCGGTAGGCGACGTCCAGGTAGCCGCGCAGCTCGGCCAATGTCTTGGCATCGAGCGGCGTCATGTTCACGGCGTGCCGGATCGCGCCAGTGGTCAGGTAATCGATCAGCAGGCCCACACCTTCGACGGCCACTTGGGCCTGGGCTTCCTCGGTGCTGGCTCCCAAATGTGGCGTGGCCAGCACGCCGGGCATGCCAAATAGCGGGCTGTCGGTGCAGGGCTCGGTCTCGAACACATCGAGGGCCACGCCGCCAATCTTGCCGGCTTTGAGTCCTTCGACAAGTGCGGCCTCGTTGTAAATACCGCCGCGAGCGCAGTTGATCAGTCGCACGCCGGGCTTCAGCTTGTCAAGCTGCGCGAGGTCGATCAGGTTGCGAGTCTCGTCGGTGAGCGGCGTATGCACGGTGAGGTAATCGACCTGCGGGAGCATGTCGGCGACGCTGGCCGGCTCGAAACCGAGTTCTGCAATGCGATCGCTGGAGAGGAACGGATCGAAGCCGAGCACCCGCATCTGCATGGCTTTCGCGCGTGTGCCGACGGCCTGACCGATCCGGCCGAGGCCGACGATGCCGAGCGTTTTGTCCGCGAGTTGCGCGCCCATGTACTTGTTGCGATCCCACTTGTGCTCGCACAAGCTGTGATAGGCCGGGGCGATGTTTCGCGAGAGCGCCAGCATCATGGCCAGGGTATGTTCGGCCGTGCTGAGCGTATTGCCGGCCGGAGTGTTCATCACCACGATGCCCAGCCGGGTGGCGGCTTTGCTGTCGATGTTGTCGGTGCCGACGCCGGCCCGAACAATGGCCCGCAAGCGGTGATTGCCTTCGAGCGCATCGGCCGTGATCTTGACGCCGCTGCGGCAAATCGCGCCGTCGGCTTCGGCCAGCGCCTGGCGCAGGTCGTCGCCTTTCAGTCCGGTGCGGACTTCGACTTCAATGTTCGGGGCGGCGGCCAGCAGGTCGAGACCTTCCTGAGCCAACTTGTCGAGCACGATCACTTTCGGCATGGTCACTCTCTAACAATCAAAAGCGTGTTGTTCAAACGATTACGCAGTTGCAACGTGCAACGTACGTTCCGACTCGCGTAACGCGAGGCTGGCAGCGGCGGCCGCGGCCCCAAGCTTCACGGGGTGTCTCAGTTCATCGAGCACGAGCTCGATCGCGGCCAAGGTGGCGATGATATCCAATTCGTCGAGCAGGCCAAAGTGGGCGATTCGGAAGATCTTGCCTTTCAGCTCGAGCTGTCCACTCGCTAGTTTAACGCCGAAGCGTTGCTCCAGCCGGCTGAGTAGCTGGCCCGCGTCAATGCCTTTGGGCACGCGAACGGCCGTCATGCCGGCTGCGGGGCGATCGGAAAACACTTCGAGGCCCATTGCAACTACGCCCGCTCGGGTCATTTCGGCCAGTCGCTCGCAGCGCTGCCAGACGTTCTCAATGACTTCAGCACGAATCAGCCGCAACGACTCGGCCAGGCCGGCGATCAGCGTGTGAGCCGGTGTCCAGGGGGTGTCCGGTCCGGCGAGCTTGGCCCGGTGCAACTTCAGGTCGAAATAGAAGGCTTGCGGCTGGATGCGGTCCATTTGCTGCCAGGCGGCCGCGCTGACGCTGAGCACCGCCAAGCCGGGCGGAACCATCAAGGCCTTCTGCGAGCCGACAACGAGCACGTCGACGTGCCAGGCATCCGTCAGGCAACGCATCGCGCCGGCCCCGCTGATGCCATCGACAACGAAGAGTGCGTCACTTGCGCCAACGACCCTGCCGATGGCTTCGATGTCGTGCCCCGTGCCGGTGCTGCTTTCCATCAGGGTGCCGAATACGGCCACGGCATCGGGATGCTCACGGAGGGCCTGCTCGACGGCTTCAGCCGGGATCGACTGCCCCCAGGGAACCGTGACGGTGTGGACCTCGATGCCATAGCGGCGGCAGATGTCGGACCAGCGTCGGGAGAAGACGCCCGACTCGAGGACGAGAGCCTTGCCGCCACGAGGTACCAGGTTTGTGACGGCTGCCTCCATGCCGCCGGTGCCGGATGAGGCCAACAGCACGACGTCGCTACTGGTCTGGAGGACGTGCTTAAGGCCTTCGAGGACCTCGGCCAGCAAGGCCCGGAACTGCGGCGTGCGGTGGTGCGTAACTTGACGGCCCATTGCCTGGAGCGCGGCTTCGGGAACCTCGGTGGGTCCAGGCGTCATCAAGCGTTTACGAGGCATGGCCGCCACACATGGCCGGGTTTGGCAAACTGGGAAACGCGCCATTGTAAGGGGCCCGCCCCCCTTTGACTATTGGCACTAGACGCCCCCCGGCCGCCCGAGGTTCAGCGTGCAAAGTGTGCCCCGGGGGCACAAGAGGTCAGTTTCGCACGGGCGCAAGGCGCGGCGTGAATCCTTGAAAACCCGGGCGCAAGCGAGGCTTCTTACCCCGGGCGTTCGATCGGCACGGCAAATGCCATTTTGTGAACAGCACATCGGAGGCCGAGGGTGGCCAGGGACGAGTTCCATCGCGGACAGCGATTATCGGAGGGCGGTACCATGAACGTTGATCTGAGCACCAATTACCTGGGATTGCGACTGGCGAATCCCGTCGTCGTTTCGGCCTGCCCACTCGTGGGCGAACTGGACGTCCTGAAGCGGCTGGCCGATCACGGCGCCGCGGGCGCGGTGCTGCCGTCGGTCTTTGAAGAACAGATCGAGCACGCGGACGCGCTGGCCGAAGGTGCCGGCTATGCCGTGATGGAAACGGCCGCGTATTTCAACGAGCTCAAGGCGTATAACCGCGGCCCGGCGACGTATCTGAAGTATCTTGAAGCGGCCAAGCAGGCCGTACCGATTCCGCTGATCGGCAGCATGAACGTGCATCACGGAGGCGAGTGGGTACAGTTCGCGCGGCGAATTGAAGATGCCGGCGCTGACGCTCTGGAGCTGAATGTGTATCTGCTGGTGACGGACTTCAGCACCACCAGCCGCGAGGTGGAAGCGAAGTACGTGGAACTGGTCGCCGCCGTGCGCGACGTGATCTCGATTCCACTGGCGGTGAAGATCGGACCCTATTTCACGGCGCTGCCGAATATGGCTCGGCGGCTGGTCGAAGTGGGGGCCGATGGCCTCGTGCTGTTCAACCGTTTCCTGCAGCCCGACATCGACCTGGACCTGATGCGCATCGTACCGCGACTGTCGCTCAGCAACCCCGACGAAATGCGCGTGGCACTGCGCTGGATCGGGCTCTTGCACGGACGCGTAGGCGCATCGCTGGCTGCTTCGACGGGTATCCACTTCGCAGACGACGCGATTCGGATGCTGATGGCCGGCGCCGACGTGGTTATGGTCGCTTCGACGCTCTATCGTCACGGGGTAGAAACACTAGCCACGCTGATCGGCGGCATCGAAACCTGGCTCGACGGGCGCGAATACAAGTCCATCGATCAGATTCGCGGAATATGCAGCCAGATGCGCTGCCCGGACCGTGAGGCGTTTGCCCGGGCGAACTATGCCAAGGCGATTTCCAGCTACGCGATGGGCACCGAAGCCGCGACTTAGGATCCGGGCGGCCAGCGTTGGGACGTTATCGCACCGGAGTCACTTGCGGCGTGGTTACGACGCGCGTGCCGCCTGGGGGCGTCTGGACCGGCGCTCCGACCGCGAACTGCGGCATGCTGAGCGAGACCACCCGCGAGGCGAGGGCCGGTTGGTTCGGATTGAGCTGCAGCGAGCGCTGATAGTTGGCGATCGCCTGCTGTGTTTCGCCGGCGTCTTCGCGAAGCTTGCCGAGCGCCGCGAGCGCCCTGGCGTTGGTCGGTTCGACGGTCACGGCTTCGATCAACTGATGCTTAGCGGCGTCGCGGTTACCCGACTCTTCATAAAGCCGGGCGAGTTCGATCTTTGGTTCGGCCAGGTGTGGATTGCGGGCGGCCCAACCCTCCATCAGGCGGTAGGCGTCCGCCGTGCGGCCACGTTCGGTCAGCAAAACGGCCAATGCGCGATAGCAATCCGTGCGATTCGGATCCTTGTCGAGGCACTGATTGTAATAGTGTTCCGCCTGATCCAGGTCGGCAGGCTGGTTGTGCAACTTGCCGAGCTGTTGGTAAGTGCGAGCGAGATTGTAGTACGAATCGGGGTTGTTCGGATCGGACTGGATCGCCTGCAAGAACTTCTGCTGGGCACCCTGGTAGTAGGCCTGATCGAACATTCGCACGCCGTCGGAGTTTTGCGAGTTCGACGCGAGCGAACAGCCGCACGCGGCCACGAGCGCGACCAGGCACGCGAGGCGAAAGCGAGAGCGGCGGTTGCGGCTGGCGACGTTCACGATAGGCAAAACCAATGGCCCGCGGTAGCGGGAATCCGGTCCGAGACCGGCCCCGATATGAATGGATGCGCGGCGGGACGATATCGCCGTGGGCGAGTGGCCGCAAGAGCAGTTTCGAGTCGAAGGGTGAAATGACAGCGGCCACACGCCGAGACTGGGGGTCGACGTGTGGCCGCTAACTTTGTGGGATGTCGCGCGGATGCGACCGAACTGCTAGCAGTCAGCGACGCAGAGCTTGGCGCTGGTCGTCGCAAATTCGCCGTGCTTCTTTTCGTAGCCTAGCGAAAGCAGCACCTCGAGGACCTCGCTGCAGGTAGGGAACATCCGACCGCTCGCCCGTTTGTACTGGTCCAGGGCGTGCATGAACTCGACCTCGGCGTCGGTGTAGTCACGTTCGCAAGTGGTCGGATCGATCTGTCGGCGGCGATTCACCTTTTCGCGGCGCTGTCCGGTGCGACGCTCAGCCACTACGGCCACGGCCTCTTTACGTCGCTCGGCATTGCGGCGATCGCGGCCCTTACGGTTGTCGATGGTGGCCACGGCGCTGGCGCCCCGCTTGGTCTTCGTCGTCGTCGTCTTCGCCAAGGTTAAACCCTCCTGATTGAGTAGCCTGGTGAATCTTTGCCGGCTGGCTAAGAAAGGCAATCGACCAGAATCTGCGAAAGAGTTTATGACTGCTGAAAATGGATAGACTGTACCGGTTGTACCGGTGAAGGAAGGGAGCGGGGCGCGGAATACCCCGTAAATGCCGGCCCATGGCCAAGGGGTCGGCCTCGGCCGGACCGGGAGAAACCTCGCCTGAGCATGGCACACGGGCCAAGGGCGCGACTGCAAGATGCTTTGAAGTCCTACCCCGAGGACTGCAGTGGCCAGGGACGTTCTGGCTACCCCGCGTCGCGAACGTCAGCTGGCGACCAAGGCTAAGAGTCGCGCGTATTGCTGGCCCAGAACGTGACGGGCAGCGTGTCGAGAATCAGGTCGAACGTCTCGGTGACCGATTCGGCGACGGGACGCAGTTCGTCGCTCATGTGCGTGGGCCAGACACCGCCACCTTCTTGGCCATACGATGGCTGCGGCGGGCGAACGCCCCGCGGACCGGCGACGCCGGGCATCCGCAGCACGACATTCGCCAGACTACGACCGGTCCCCTTGGCGAGTTCCTCGTAAGGAACCGTCGACTTGTCGTTATCCGCGGCGGAAGCAAATACCGCCCCAACGAGCGGCACCTTCTTCCACTGCTCGAGATCGAACTTGATTTGCTCGATCTGCTTGACCTTGGTTTGAGCGACGGGGACCTGTGCGATCGGCGGAGCAACGTAGGCGACTTGCTCGCGCTGGCCGTCGCGCGTCAGGAATACTGCCACGAAGACGGCGGCCGCGGTGCTGAAGAGCGCGGCCGCAGCTGCGGCGGGAAGAGCCGCTTTCGCGGGGAAAGCCAGCCGAGGGCGCGCCAAATGTGATTCCAGAACCCGAGTCGGCATGTCCGCGGGGCACTCGGGCAACTTGAGCGAGCGGAAGCCTTCGAGCAGCACCCCGTAGGCCGAGGCCAGATCGCGGCAGCGCGGGCAGCAGGCGCTGTGCTCGCGAAGCTGGGCGTCCCATTCCGGACGCCGGCGCTCGTCGAGGATTTCGTCCAAGTGGGCTTCAAACTCGTCGCACTTCATTCTTTAACTCCTGAACGACCCCGCGTTGGGCTAAGCGTGCGATCAGCTCTCGGCGAGCGCGATGCACCCAGGTTTTTACGGTTCCCAGCGGGCAGTCCAAAGCCTCGCTGATTTCCTGATAACTCAACTCGTGTTGATGAAATAGCAGGAAGGCCTGCCGATATTCCTCTCGCAAAGTTTCCAGCGCCAACTCGACTTCCTCGGCCAGGTTCTTGGCGGCCGCATGCTCGAGCGTCTTGTCACTCACCTGCTCAACCAGCGAAGTGGCCGCTGGCTGCCGCTTACGCGTCGAGAGCAGCGTGCGGCAGCGATTTCCCGCGATGGCGAGAAGCCACGGCAGAAACTCCCGCTCGCTATCCCAGCGATGCAAACTCTTGAGCGCCCGAACGAAACTCTCTTGCGTAACGTCTTCGGCATCCTGGCGGTGCCTGAGCATGCGGTAGCAAAGACCGAACACCTGACCGCGGTAAGTATCGACCAGTTGCAGCATTGCTGACTGGTCGCCGCGCAGGCACCGGTCCACCAACTCACGCACGTCGTCGGACAAACCAGATCCTCAGGCTTGCTAGCCGGCTACAGAGGGAATACCACGAAGAAATGGCCCGGGTTTCACCGAAACCGGGTCGGATCAAGCACTTCCGCAGGGCCATTTTAGGCAGCGAGGCCAGCTTTTGCCAGAAAAAGCCGCGGAGAAAAGCGTGCAGCCCTCGCGGCGTATCGGGCTCCAGGAGAAAGTATTCATCTGGCTTGAGGGTGCGTTCCACCGCCGAATTTCAGCGGCGGATCTCTTCGCAGATATCCCGCAACTCGTGGACCGAGACGTCTTCCAGCCGCTGGCCTCGCCGGTCGAGGTGTTCGTTGATCTTAATGGCCGTTTCCTGCATGACTTCATGCGTTTCGGCCGAGCCGCCGCAGAGCAGGAAATTCTCGCCCCGGGTAATCCGCGTCTGGCCGTCTTCGGCATCAAGCCCCAGGCCCAGCAGGGCCCGCTTCTTCTTGGGTTTCGCGGCACGCATTGTGATCGGTTTTTCCGTGGGCAAGCAGGGTTGTTCGAGCAGCCTTGGAAGCCACTGAAAGTATAGGAAGCCGCCGATTTAAGGGTCAAGCGAAGGTACGAGCAATCTCCAGCAACGGGCTCTGTATCCGCTCTGATCGCGGGCAAGCGGACGCTGGCGCCGGCCAAGCCTCTTGGGGCGGCAGGCGACACTTAAGCCGGCTGGACTCGACCTTACGCGCCTGCCGGTCGGTGGAGCGCATTTCTCGGGAATTTCCCAGCGGCGGTGCGGTTCTGCCGATCGTCCGGTCCCGTGTCCCGCGGGTGGGGAAACGAGCGACGCGGGGGGTGGCAACCTAGGGTTTTACGTGAGACCGCAACACCGTCACCTGCATGGCGGGCGGATCTCACTGGAAACGTTTCCAACTTCTCAATGGGCAGGAGATCTTTTGATATGTTTCGCCATTTAATTCTGTGGTTGATGGCACCCGCGTTCATTCTCGGGGCGGCCAGCTCGGCCGAGGCTTGTCACCGCTGTAAGAAGTGCTGCTCGGCTCCCGCGCCGTGCAGCGCCTGTAACGAAGCTTGTGAAGGCTGCACCGCTGCGGCCACGCAGGAAGTTGAAAAGACGGTCATGGTTCCCACGATCGTCAACGAGACCCGCAAGATTGCCGTGACCAAGTATCGCGATGACGCGAGAACCCTCGCGTTCACGGTCATGAAGAACGTCCCGGAAACCAAGACCCGGAACATTTCCAAGACCGAGATGGTGCCCGAGATTCGGACTCGCAAGATCGAAACCTTTACTTGCCGTCCGGTGCTCGAGAACAAGGAAGTCAGCTACACCGTGAACGTGCCGGAAACGATCACCAAGACGATTAACTACACGGTGCGCAAACCGATCTACTCGCAGCGTGAAGTCGAGTACACGGTCAACGTCCCCACGACGGAAATTCGCACCGGTCTGCGCGCCATCTGCCGGTTGGTGCCGGTGGTGAAGACCCGCACGATCACTGAAGACCTCGGTCATTGGGAGATTCAGTCGGTCGAGCAACAAGTGGCCGCAGCGACGGAACCCAAGGCCGACGAAAAGCTGAACGCCAAGCAGGACGCCAAGGTCGAGCAGAAACTGACCGCCGACAAGGAAGACTCCTCGGCCGACCCGTGCTGCAATCCGGATCCGTGCGCGATGGTCGAGCGCAAGGTCTGGGTGCCCAACGTCCAGACGCGTGAGGTCGAGTACACGCGTAAGGAGCGAGTGATTGAGAACGAAGAGTTCACCTACAACGTCACAGTTTATCGACCCGAAATTCGGACGCGGATGGTGACCGAGTGCACCTACGTGACCGAAGAGCGGACTCGCGACATCCAGCAGACCGTCTGCCGTCCGGAAACCCGGACCAAGACGATCCAGGTGACGCGTTACGTTCGCGAGCCGAAGACTCGCGAAGAACAGTACACCGTCATGATCCCGCAGACCAAGACGGCCACGGAAGAGTACACGGTGATGAAGCAGGTTCCGGAAACCCGGACCAAGAACTACACCATCAAGGTGCCGTACACCGAAGTGCAGGAAGTGCCGGTGAAGGTCTGCCGGATGGTGGCCAAGACCATCAAGGTGCGGGTGCCTGTCAGCACGCCGTGCTGCAACTAAGCTCCTGAGAGTTTTGGCTGAATGAGTCGATTGCCGGCCGGCGCTACCCTCAGAGGTGGCGCCGGCCGGTTCGTTTTTCGGCCCCAGGCGTGCCGCTGATGACGCGGGGGGCCGCTAACTGCCCGTCACTGCGTCGCGGGTGAGCTGCCGGGCGATCTTGAAGGCGACCAGGAGCGAGTTTGCCCGAACTTCCATCTGGTCGTTCGAGAAATTGATGGCGCCGATGCTGGGGGGCAGACCGGCGATATTCATCGTCAACGGGAGCAGGTCCAGAAACTCTTTGTAGCGACGGCGTAGGGCGTCTTCATCGGCGGCCATGACAGGGGCTCTCCAAGGGCGTGCGGCGGGAATCAGCCGCGCGATCCACCAGTTTCGGAACGCGAGGCAGACTCCACAGATAACCGCCCGCCGCCCAGCGAGCAAGCCGTCCGAGCCGGGTTGCGATTTCGCCTACCGCCGCTTGCGCATCTGGCTGAGGATATTGGCCGCGGCGTCCTTGCTGTCCTTGGTGGCCGCCTTGGCGGAAAAGGGGCTGACGGCCGGCTTGGCTTTTTTGTCCTCATCCCCCTTGGGCAGCTCGTCGAGCGTCTGGGTGTTGGCCAGATTGATCGAGTCGGTATCGGTGAACACCGCCTCGCGCGTGTCGCGTTTCGAGGTTTCCTCGGTTGATTCGCCCTCCAGCCAGCTCGTGACGTCGAAGGGATCCTTGGCGGCGTCGGAGGCCGTCCGTTCGACGGCTTGCTTCACATCCGCCACGGGGGGGCGTTTGGGAGCGCCGATGTTGTGGGCCACGTGCACTTCGAACCGCAAGGAACCGACCGTAAGACGGTCTCCGTTCTTGATCTCACGTTCGCCGATCACGCGCTCTTCGTTGACGTAGGTGCCGTTCTTGCTGCCGAAATCTCGGACGGCGATATAGCCATCCTCGACCATCAGGGCACAGTGATGCCGACTGATCAGCTCACTTCCCGGGCGCAAGTGGCAATCTTCTGCGCGACCGATCAGAAACTTGGGCGCCTTGACGGCGATCTGCTGACCGGCGTGTTTCCCTTCCAGCACTTTCAGTTTCAAGTCCATTGCTCGACCCGCCTAGGCGACGCGATATCAGCTAGGGACGCGGGCGTGCCTGTAGGCCACGTGGCCTACCTACCCAGGGAACGCCAGCAGGGACAGTGGATGAAGAATGGATAAATTCAACCGGTCGCTTCTCTGTACCGCTAAGAATGCGGATTCAACCGGTTATCGCCCAATGCATTATGTCAAGTCATCGGACGTGGGGCAATCTGATTCCAGCAAATCTGCCGAATCCGAGGTTTGCGCGGGAAAACGCCAGCAGCGTTAAAGTTTGTCCGGATTTCCCCGGCAATTTTCGCCGTCCCCGATGCACCGCATTGGGCAGCGATCATTCGCTGACCAGCTACCGCTTCGTGGTCCAATTGCCGGCCGTGTATTTCTCGAGGGCCAGCGTCCGCGTGGCGTCCATCTCCAATTCGCTCAGCTCGCCGGCGACCAGGTTGAGCCGCAAGCGATCAGCGATTGCCTGCGACCATCGCTCGGGAATTGGCTCGTGAAATAGCTTCTTACCGGCGACTTCCCACAGGCCGGACACTTCCGGAGCGTGCGGACTGCGCGCGACGATAAGCGAACCGTGCTGCAGGATAGCGCCCCGGCGGCGGCGCTGGGCACTGCCGCACACCTTGATGCCGTCGCACAGCACGTCGCCCTCCGTCCGCCGCAGAAAGCACAAGAACGGCTGCTGCTCGGCCGGCCGCGCATCCGACGCATCGCGTACTTCGAGCTGCACGTCCCACTCTTCGAGTGTCGCGCACAACGCCTCGTGCACGGCGTGGTAAAGGTCCGTCGGGTCGGCCGCCAGTGGATGGGCTACCGGTAGCGAAAGGCTGTAAGTCCACTCGCGGTCGTGCATGATGGCGCCGCCGCCGGTCTGCCGGCGTACGACGTCGCAGTCGCGGCTGGCGATATGCCTCCGCCGCTCAGCGTAATTCTGGAAGTACCCCAGCGAAAGGGTCGGTTCGCTCCACTGATAAAACCGCAAAGTGGCCTGGCCCTGTTCGGCGGCGTTTTCGAGCAGCACCTCGTCGACGGCCATCTGCCAGGCGCCGCCCGCGGGGCCCTCGAGCATCCAGCGGCAGTTGATGTCAGGCATCGCTGGCCCGCTGGTGACTCAGTTTTCCCAACCGCTCGAGCAGGGCAAGGGCCGCGCCGCTCTTAAGTGCTTCCGCGGCGAGCCCTGCGGCAGCGCTGGGCGAGTCGGCCTTTCCGGCCAACCACAGAGCGGCTGCGGCGTTCAGCACGACGATGTCCCGCGGCGGTCCCGGCATATCGGCCAGCACGCCGCGAATCACCCGCGCGCTGTCCTCGGGCCCCGTTACCTGCAGGGACTCGAGGCTTGTCGGCGAGAGTCCGAAGTCGCTTGGCGTCCAACTAAAATTTCGCAAACCCTCGGGCGTGACTTCGGTCACTCGCGTGGGTCCTGCCAATGTGACTTCGTCGAGACCATCTTCGCCATGCACGACGACCGCCCGCCGCGTTCCCAGCAGGTGCAGGGCTTCGGCCATCAGGGGACGCAGTTCTGCGCGACCGACGCCGACGACCTGAAATGGCGCACTCGCCGGATTGGCCAGCGGGCCGAGCAGGTTGAAGATGGTGGGAAATCCGAGCTGCTTGCGAACCTCGGCCACTTGCTTCATCGAAGGGTGCATCAGCGGGGCGAAGCAGAAGCAAATGCCGAGCTCATTCAGGCAGCGTTCCACCTGAGGGACGTCGGCCGAGACATTCACGCCCAGGGCTGTGAGCACGTCGGCCGAACCCGTGCGGCTGGTGATGGCCCGGTTGCCATGCTTGGCCACGGGCACGCCGGCTGCGGCCACGACGATGGCCGCGGCAGTGCTGATGTTGAAGGTGCCGGAGCCGTCTCCGCCGGTCCCGCACGTGTCGAGCACGCCCGTCTGGGTCGTGCGAATCGGGGTCATACGCCTTCGCAGGGCTAGGGCCGCGCCGGCCACTTCCTGGGCAGTTTCTCCCTTGGCCCGCAACGCCGTGAGCAAGATACCGATCTGGCCGGGGGTGCAACTCCCTTCGACGACAGCATCGATCGCCGAGGACATTTCCTCCATGGAGAGGTCCTCGCCGCCTGCCAATCGCCCCAGGGTCGCTTCAATCACGTCGCCGTTCCTCAATCGAGTCGCTGAGCTTGGGCGTACGTTCCGTCGCCCCACTCAAACGATTCTAGCTTCCGGCCTGCAAGCGGAACACCGCCGCATGCGGCCAGCACTCTCGGGCTGGCACGCTGCAGGTGGTATAGTCTTGTTTGATGCGGCAGCGGACCCTACAATCCCCGCGCCCGCCGGGCGTTCCGCTCCCGGCCGGCTAGCCGCAACCGGTCATCCCGAGCGACCTTTTCTGAGACGGTCATGCTGACGAAAAAGATTCTGCTGGACGTGGACCCGGGCATCGACGATGCCGTAGCGCTGTGCATGGCGCTGTTCGACCCGCAACTTGAGGTGGTGGCCGTTACGGCCGTGGGGGGCAACGTTCAGCCCGAGCAGGCCACGCGTAACGTGCAATCGCTAGTCGAGCAGCTCGACCCGCCGCGCTGGCCGCGGATTGGCGTGGCTTCGTCGCCGGACCTGGGACTCCCCTCGCGCAACGTGATGCTGCACGGTTCGGATGGCCTGGGAAACGCCAACTTCCAGATCTCAGAGTTGCAGCACCGGCACGCTTCGGAAAAGTTGATTCACGACGAGATTCGCTCCGCGCCGGGCGAGATCACGATCGTGGCCCTGGGCCCGCTGACGAACATCGCTCGCGCGCTGGCTCGTGATCCATCGCTGGTCGAGATGGTCGGCGAGATCGTGATGATGGGGGGCACGCTCGACGGCGTGGGCAATGTGACGCCAGCCGCCGACTTCAATATTTACTGCGACCCGGAATCGGCCCGAGCCGTGTTCCGGTCGGCCGCGGCGACCAAAACGCTGATCCCGATCGACATCACGCGGCAAGTCACCTTCGGGTTCGACCTTTTGGATCGATTGCCGCCGAACACCAGCCGCGTCGGGCGCGTGCTGGGCAAGGTGATGCCACACCTGTTTCGCTCCTATCGCCAGGAGCTGGGTTACGAGAGCATCTGCCTGAACGATTGCGTGGCACTGGTCGCCGCGATGCATCCCGAGCTGTTCGAGATCGAGCTCACGGCGGTCGACGTGGAACTGAGCGGTGAGCTGACGCGCGGCGCGACCGTGTTCGATCGCCGGCGAAACCGCGAATGGCGGACGAACGTTGCCGTGGCCACGAAAGTCGACGTTGCGGCCGTGCAGGATTGCATTCTGCGCGGCCTGGCTACCGCGGGAGCGGCGTCGCGCGGATAGCCGCTAAGTTCCGCGAACCAGGCCATACCACTCAATGTGCTTGCGTGGGCAGTAGCGCAGTGCGTGCTCCAGGCAGTACGGCTCCAGCCACTCGGCTTGCCGGGCGAGGGATTCGGCCTCGGTGCCCTGCGGCATCAGCATCACGCGCCGGCGATCGATTTCCGGAAACTCCTCCAGGTACAGCTCCACGTCCTGGCAATCGTCGCGTGTGTCGACCACGAACTTGAACTGATACTCGTACTCCGCCACCAGCCGGCGAATTACATCCGGCGCATGGCGAGCTCGTTCGTGCCGCTCGCGCCAGCGCGAAGCCATGCGAGCATCCGGCGCCGAGCCGGCCAGCTTGGGACTGATCGACATCAGGTCGCAGGCCACGGGCAAGTACAGCGTGCCGGCCGTCTCGATCGTGATGTGCAAGCCGCGGAGGTGAAGGTGCTCGGAGAGGGGCAGCATCTCGGCGAAAAGCATCGGCTCGCCGCCGGTGAGTACCACGTGCTCGGCCGTGAGCGCATCGATTCGGGCGAGAATCTCGTGCACGGCCAAGTCTTCCCCCTCCGGCTGCCAGGAGGCGTACGGCGTGTCGCAATACCAGCAGCGAAGGTTGCAGCCGCTGGTGCGGACGAACGCGCTCTCGGTGCCGGTGAGAAAGCCTTCGCCTTGCCGGCTCTGATAGATTTCGGCAATTCTCATGGCTGATATGGCGCCGGATCCGTCAGCCCCGCCTCGGCAAAACCCTTAAGACGTAGCAGGCACGAATCGCAATGACCGCACGAGAGACCGGCGTGGCTTAGGTCGTAACAGCTTCGCGTGAGTCCGTAGTCGACGCCGAGCGATGTGCCCTGACGAATGATCTCGGCCTTGGTGAGGTTCACCAGCGGCGTGTGAATCTTGAACTTCAACTGGCCCTCGACCGAGGCTTTCGTGGCCAGATTGGCGAGCTGCTCGAACGTGGCGATGAACTCCGGCCGACAGTCGGGATAGCCGCTGTAGTCGACTGCGTTCACGCCGATGAAAATATCGGCCGCTCCGCTGACCTCGGCATAGGCCAGGGCCAGCGAGAGGAACACGGTGTTGCGGGCCGGCACGTACGTGATCGGAATGCCCTCGGCCATCTCGCTCGCCGCGCGATCCTTCGGCACAGCGATCTCGGCCGTGAGCGCACTGCCGCCGAACGCCCGCAGGTCGAGC
>JBGSKX010000205.1:0-10976 GCA_041741015.1 Pirellulales bacterium | reverse complement strand
GTCGCCAGATTGTCCAGCAGCTTGCGAACCAGGCAGCCTTCGATGACTTCCGGCGGAACCAGCTCGCCACTGATCGCGCGGGCATAGGCCCGTTCGCCCAGGTCGCGCTTGTAGAACTCTCCGGCCCGAGCGGGCTGGGTGGCGGCGGCGAGTTTTGCCGCGCGGCCGTGCAGCCATTCGTCGTCTTCGAAGTACACCACGCTGGGCGTGAGCAGATCTCCCTGCGAGTCGCGAAACATGGCGCTGCGTCCACGCTCATCAATGAGCGCGACCGCGGAGCGCGTGGCTCCCAGATCGATTCCGACGGCGCGGCTGGAAGGCATCGAACCTGTGCGCGAGGTGCTGGCTTGTTTGGCGTGTACGGGACGCGAGTGAAACGGCAGGTGCGACAAGCCTGAAGCTGTCCGCCCGAAGTCGCTCCAATTGCCCGAAACCTTGACTCTAACCTCCCCGCGAGGGGCGGGCAACTAAGCGGGGCGGAGCGCTCAAGCTCACCCCGCAGGACGCAAAAAACCGGCTCAATCGAACCACGCCAGGACGCGGTCTTGCTCACGCTTCAGCGGCGAGGGGAGGTACGTCGCGAGCGAACGCATCTGTGCGGTCATTCGCGGCGCCGCTGGCGGCTTCGCCTGCTCCAGCCGCTGGGCTTGCTTCTCGAGCGACTGGGTCCGGGTTTCGGCTTCGGCGATGGCCTGCTGGCTTTCGGCCACGACCTGGCCGCTTAGCCGCGCTTTTGCCATGAGCTGCCCGGCCTGGCTGCGCAGCGTCAGAATCCTCCGATCGACGTCGTACATTTGCTTGCTGAGCCCGGCCAGCGCAATGCCGAGATTATTGAGGACGGCCGCGTCGCCGACGGAGATTCGCGCCGGCCCGCCGCCGGTGTTTGTGGCGGCGTCATTCATTCGCTGTTGCATCTCTGTAAATCGCGCCTGCGCCACGGTGAGCTGCGTGGCCAGGACGTTGCGATCGGCCAACAGCGAGTTGAGCTGTCCCTGAATCACGGTCAGTTGCCGCTGCGAGTCGCGCACTGTTTCGGCATTGGATTGGAGCTGCTCGTCGTTGAAGGCGATTTCCGACTTGCGCTGATCGATCGTCGTTTCGACCATTTCCTTCTTCTGCTCGCGCTCGGCCAGCACCAGATCCGCCTTGGCGGCTTGCGCGGATTGCAGTTCGGCCAGGCGGCCGGAAACTTGCAACCGGCCTGCGTCGAATTGCTCTAGCCACTGCGGCGGTAAGGCCGCCAGCAACTGACTCTTCTGCTCTGTGCGTGCGTCTCCTTTGCCGCTGGTTTCCACGTACGCCTGTTCCAGGTAGCCGACCACGACGCCCAGGTAGTTTGCCGCCTCCTGCCACTCGGGGTCGTTTGTCGGCGTCTTGGGAAGCTGGTCCGCGAGCGTCCGGCAACCAGCCAGCGCCGCGTCGATCTCGCGGGCTTGCAGATGCAGAAAGATCTTCATCTGCCGTGCTTGAATGTCGGCAGGAACGGCTGCCAGGTAGCGATCGAGATACCCATGCGCTTGCGGCACGCGCTGCTGCCGCACCAGCGCGAGCGCGCAGGCATAGTCCACGCGCGGGTCGGCAGGCGCAGCTTTTCGCAACTCGGCATAGGCGGCGCTCGCGGCCGCGAGCCCGGCTTTGGTGCGATCGGCCGTAAACATTCGCTCAACCTGGGCGCGCGGTTCGAACGCCACGGCCATGCGCCCGATAAGAACGATCAGGATCAGGATTGCGAGCAGGTTCCGCATTCTCTTAACGGACGGCCGCCGCCAGGCCAGGCAGCGCGACGGGCACCGCGGTTGGCGTGGTATCGTCGTGGGCGAGCAGGCGCTGGCCGCCTACGAAGAACGTCGCGAAGTCGGTGACCACGAGGTTATAAACTTCCGTCGCCGCAGCGCTTTCGACACTGGTGACTTTCACTTCGCCAGTCAACCCACGCAGCCGATCACCCGCTTGCAGCCGTCCGGCGACTTGCCAACCGCGGCCGACCACCCACAGCGGATGGCCAAACGTGGCGACCATGCTCTCATCGCCGAAGCGAACGGTCACCATCTTCACACCCTGGCGCAGCGTGCGCTGCTGGACCGTTTTATAAGCCAGCTGGCCGGTCGCGAGGTCCTGCGACAACACCCGGTCGCCGCGCCGAAGCGATTCGATCGCGACCGCGCCGCTCTCGGTCAGAACCTTGGTTCCGGCCGGGAAGCACTCCCCCAACCAGCGCGTTCTGGGGTCCAGTCTCCTCATGCTGGCGGCGTCGCCTGTGGGCCGCGCCGCCATCCGCGGCGCCGGTGCATCTCGTTGCGCCGGAATCGGAAAGTACGTTTCATTGCGAGACAGGTGCGCCGTCTGCACGGGCTTGACCTCGCCCGACGTACTCCAGCCGTAGTATTCTTCGTACTGCTTGGCGAGCAACTCGAGATCGTCCGGGCTTTCGAAGCCGGTCGTGTTATTGAGCACGAATTTCACGCGTTCGCGAAGCGCGGTGTTTAAAACCTCGGCTTGCTGCACGTCGCGCTCGATCGCGGCGGCATTGACGGCTTCGCTCGCGACGGCGCGCGGCGCAACCAGTCGGGCCATGGCTGGATTCGTCGAATGGATCGTGGCGTCCAGGTTCAGCACCTGGGTCCCACCCAGTCCGTCGCGGGTTACCTGATGTTCGTGGACGACCGTGCCGTCGGCCCCGATCGCAATCTCAAACTTCGAAGTGAGCTTGTCGGGCCAGGCCGCAATCAGTTGTGGCACGAACGTGAACAGCGGCCGCTGCTTGAGCGCCGCGCAGCAGGCCGTGCAAACCGCCTGGCTGTGGGTGTCCATCGCCGTGCGCAGCAACAACTCAGTCGCCTCGGGTGTGGGCATCCGATCGATCGTCGAGATGAGGGCCAGGTTCAACCGCTCGCTGCGCTCGTCGTCCGCCTTGGGGATCAGCACGCTCTCCAGAGCTGGCAGTGCGGCAGGATCGTCGACTTGAGCGAGCCCCTCGCGTGCCTTCGCCACGCGCTGGTCATCTCCGCTGAGCAGGTCGGCGCGCCACTGGTTCACTTTCGATTTCCAGGTGCGCAGCGCCTGCTTGCGCTGGGCGCCGGCTTTCTGCGCTTCCGCGATTTGCTGGCGGGTCATGAGCTGGCCGTCGTGCCACGTGAGCCCCAGCGCCGCGAGCGCTACGGAATCCTGCGGTTCGAATTCCAGCAGCATCGTCCAGTGCAGGCGCGATTCCTCCGGCAGATTGTGCTTTTTGCACCAGCGGGCCAGTTCGCGGTGCGCATCGGCCGTGTCGACGAGCGCGTCGCGACGGCGGAGATACGCCTCCCGCTCCGGACTGGGCCGGCTGGCAGCGTCCGCGGCGCTAATCCAGTTGCCGTCGACGCGGACCTGCCCCAACTGCCAGCGAGCCGGAGCGAAGTTCGGATCGAGCTTGATCGCCTGCTGAAGCAGATCCTCTCGCTCGGCCATCCGCCCGTCGAGCTCGGCCTGAAGCGCCTGAGTGACGAGCGCTTGGGCATCATTCGGCTTTGCTGGCAGTTTGGCTTCGGCGGCCAGCGCGTGGTTCGAGAATCCAAGAAGGAGAGTCAGTGCCGCCGAAAGGCACAATCGGTTTGCTTTGGCCATTGCGTCTGTTCCTGTGGGCGAAGTTGCCTGCATGTGATGAGTCGCCGCTGAACGGTTGGTTGCCTGGTTACGGTTTTACGTCGCGGGCCGCCAGTCCGGGCACGAGCATGCCGGTGCCTGCGAGCGGCTGGTTGTCGTGGACGAGAATCTTCGGAGGTCCGACAAAGTACGTGGCGAAATCACTGACCACGAGGTTGTAGGCTTCTTGCGCCGGCTGCTCGCCGATCCGTTCGATCGCCAGCGGGCCATCGGGCGTGTGGAGGTATTGTCCGGCCTGGAGATGCTTGGCCATCCGCCAGCCTTGGCCGTTGACCCAGAAGGGATGGCCTCGGGTCGCGCGAATCGTTTCGCCGCCAGCTTCGATCTCAACCAGCGGCACGGCAGGCCGCAGGGTGACGCCGCGCACGGCTTGATAGGCGAGTTCGCCAGTTTCGGCGTTCTGCGACAGAACTCGATCGCCGGGTTTGAGCGTTTCGATGGCCGCCGAGCCGAGTTGTGTTTCCACCGGTGTGCCGGCGGGGAAGCAGGAGTTTGGGGGGGCCGGCTGATAGACAGAATAGGCGAATGACTCCTGAACCAGTCGGCGATCGAAACGAGGCCCCGTCTCCGGCATCCGGGCAGGCGAATACGATTCGAGTGCTTTGATTAGCTGTTCGGCATAACCTTCACGCGATTCAGATCGCTCAAAGGCTGTCGAGGCAAGTATCGCATTGTGGATCCGCTCTCGATTAGCGCCAATCGTGGCATCTAGCCGACTCTGAACGTTCGAGACTTCGCTGCGGAAGCGGTTCGCTGCAGCGACTGCGCCAACGAAGTCCACGAAGGCGCCGTAATCGGCCTGCTGCTGAACGCTGTGGTCCCATTTGCCTTCTCGATTGGGCAAAGCAAAGTGCCCCCTTGAATCACGAGCCACATGCGTGTTCGAGTAGTTTTCATCGGGAACGCTGAAAGTAAATTCATGCTCGCGAAAAACCCAGCCGGTGGGCGATACCGAAACGGAAGTCTTCGCATCGAGCTTCACATCGCTCGGCAGCGCCGCAATCAGTTGTGGCACATAGCTCGCCAGCGGACGTCCCTTGAGCGCGGCGGCCGCGATTTGCGAGTCGCCGGCAAGCACGCATCGCAGTAGCTCTTGCGTCGCTGGTTCCTCAGGCATCTGCGCGAGGACTTCGACATAGGCACCATAGAGCTCTGGCGACCCGGTTCCGCGACCGCCGCGCAGAAACGCACCCCGCAGCGCCCCAATCGCCGCCGGATCGCGAATGCTCTTCAGTCCTTCAATCGCGGCTTGCCGTTCGGTGGCGTTGCCTTCCACAATCGCATCGCGCCACTTGATGATCTGCGGTTGCCACTTGCGGGCGGCCTCTTTCTCTTGCGCTTCCCACGCGCGGGCCGCGGCAAGCTCGCGCGGATTCAGCAGACGCCCGTTGTGCGGCTTCAGCTTGAGCGCGCGAATCGCTTCGGCGTCATCCGGCGCAAACGACAGCACCGCTTGCCAATGGACCGCGGCTTCACCGGTCAATTGTGAGCGCTGACACCAGCGAGCCAACTCGCGCTGACTGTCGGCCGTGTCGACGAGCGAGTCCCGCCGCCGACGATACTCTGCGAGCCGCCCGTTCTCAGAATTACTTTGGGCAACCTCGTCGACGGAGAGCCAAGACTTGCCGACTTTTATCTGGCCGCTTTGCCATCGTGCGGCGGTCAGCTCAGGATCTTCCTTAAGCGCCGCTTCGAGCAGCCGAGCCCGCTCCGCTGCATTGCCGGCGAGCTCAGCTTCGAGCGCATCGCGCACCAGCTTCTCGGCAACCGCGGCGTTGGAAGCATTTGCCTTTGGCGATGCATTACTCGACGCAGCGCGCGCAGCATCAGCCGCATCAGTGCGACCTGCAAGACAGGCGACAAGAAGTGCAACTCCCACGGGAATGCGCAGCATGTAACGCATAACGACCGTTCCTCTGTTCCAAAGAAGTGCCGGTGTCGCCAGCGCGAAAGGACATTAAGGACATGACTCCCCCCGCAGCCGGTATTTTGCCCCCATTGGTGGCCTCAAGTCAACTGAAATGCAGGCCATCGGAAAGAATTCACAACCCGAGGCGTCAGCGAGGTCGTGCGTGCGAACGCACGTCTCACAAAGACCTCGCTCACGCGTCGAGCTACCAAAAGAAACAGGCCGTCCGGATCGCCGTGATCCGGACGGCCTGAAAGTTGTCAAAGGCTAGTGGTTAGCTGGCCGATCAGTCCTTCGCCGAGGTCTTCGTCTCGGCCGGCTTCTCGGCTTCCTTCACGCCGGCGGCTTCCTTCGAGAGATCCTGCTTCGGATCGATCGAAGTGTAGAACCCGAACATCATCTCTTCCCAGGTCTGGTCGCCGTAGGTGACTTCCTGCGTGGGATCGGGATTGGCCAGGTTGTCCGGCGAGTTGTCGAAGTGGGCCGTGGCGACGATCTTCGTCCCCTTGGGCATCAGCTTCGGCTCCTTGAACATGTAGCGAAGCTGCCAGTTGAAGTCGTAACTGGGCACGTCGAGCAGCGTTTCCTTGGTGCCGTCCGGATACTCGGCCACGTACTTGAAGTCCTTGCCGCGCACATGCATGTGCGGGGTCAGGTTCAGCAGCATCGTGTCCTTGAAGAACATGTGCCGGGCCACGACCTCGTGGTTTGGGGCGCCTGCGGGAATGCGGAACGAGGCATTTCCGACCACGCCACCGCGCACGAGCTGCTTCACGTTCGCCTTGTCGGTGAACTTGATGCCGACCATGCTGCGGTCGCTTTGGGCTTTGCCGTTCGTGGTGTAGTGCATCTGGAACACGAGCTTCGAACCGGCCGGCACATGGATGGCCGTGCCCGGCGGGCAAAGATTCGGGGTCATGCCCGGGGCGTATCCGCCGATGCCGCCGCGGCTGGCAAAGTCGCCACCGCCCGGCGCCTGGACGAACACGATGATGTGGTGCACGACGCTACGGTTGCCGGGGCGGCTTTCGGTGGACTGAATCCACTTGTCTTCGGTCCAGCCCGGATCGACCGAGAAGTACTGGTAATCGACGGTGCCTTCGGCCGGCACGTCGTAAGCCTCGTCCGACATATAGACGATCTGGTCGGGCTGGCCAATCTGCCAGCCGTCGACGAACTGTCGCGGTTCGGGCAGGTCTTTCTTGTCGCCTTCGGGGCAACCGGCTTCAACCCAGGCGTGCAGTTGGGCCTTCTCCCCGTCGGTCAGACGAGCGTCGTTCTTCCAGTGGCCGTACTTCGGATCGGCAAACCAGGGCGGCATGCGTCCTTCGTCGACGACTTCGCGAATCGTCTCGCTCCAGGCGGCGACGTCGTCGTAGCTGGTGAGCGTGAACGGCGCGACTTCGCCCTCGCGGTGGCATTCCACGCAGCGGTCTTGCATCACTCGGGCGATGTGCTTCGAGTAGGTCACCTCGGCATTGGCCGGGGCTGCGTTTTTCGTCGCGCGGCCGATAAAGCAGCCGTGGGCTTCGACCACCGGCGCGGCGACTTCCTTGCCGGCGAGCATTTGGTCCAGCGCGTCGCCGAGGAAGCGGTTTCGCAGCTTGGGCTTCACATAGCCGGCGCCGGTCTTGAAACCGTACTGGTCGTCAATGCGGCCCCAATAGCGAACCACGTGATCCTTGTCGAGCAGGAAGACTTCCGGCGTGCGAACCGCGCCGAGCTTGTCGGCCACGACGTTGTTGTTGTCCTTGAGCACCGGGAACTTCAGGTCGAAGGCCTTTGCGTAATTGCCAATCTCGCTGAGCGAGTCCTGGACGTTGGCGTCGATCCCTACAAACGCCACGCCCTGGTCGGCGTACTGCGCGGCCAGCTCATTGAGCCGGGGGGCATAGTTCTTGGCCAGCGGGCAATCCACGCCCAGGAAGGCCAGCACCACGGGCTTGCCCTTCAAATCGGCCAGCGAGTGGGCATTGCCGTGATGGTCGGGGAGTGTGAAATCCGCGACCTGTTTGCCGACCGGCGACCCTGCCGGTTGGTCGTCCGCCAATGCGGGTGCCACCCCGCAGGCCAGCAATGCTGCCAGCGCCAAGTATTTCAATTTACCCATCTTGTCACCTCGAACCCTAGTGTTATTTCGAAACAACAGGCATCCGGGGCCAGTTGGGGGCCTGGCCTTGCGCAATCCTGCAACAGGACACTACCCGAACGGCAAGTGTCGGGTTTCCAAAAACAGAATATGTATTCTAAAAGAGGCTGTCGGAGGATTCCAACCTCAATCCCTGGATTCGTAATACAAACTCGCCGGGGTCCTTGCCTTAGAAAGGCAGTCCGCGGCCGCCGCGCTGCTGCGGGAACTTAAACTCCGCGCCCTTCATCTTGTTGAGCTTTTCGCGCTGTTCGTCGGTCAATACGGCCAGGGCCTTCTCACTCAGCTCGTCGCGGAGCTTACCCATCTTTTCTCGCATGGCGCCCTGGTCGCCGCCGCCAGCCCGCAGGCTCTGCATCGCCTCTTGAATGGCGGCGTTACCTTCCTCGCGGATCTCGGCGAGCTTCTTGAGCTGGTCATCAGAAAGCTCGAGAGCCTTGGCAACTTCCTCGTCTTCCAGTCCGGCGGCTCCGCGTGCTTGCAGTGACAGCTCTTTCAGCCGCGACTTTTGCTCGTCCTTGAGGATAGTATCGACCTTTCCCTGAATTTCGTTGCCCTTCTCCTCGATCATCTTCATCACTTCGGGCATTTGTTCCTGCTGCTCTTCGGGAGTCAGGTCCTGCAGGCCGCTCATGATCTCGAAGGCTTCCTGTTGCAATTGCTGCGACAGCTCGCCGAGCTTCGTCTTCTGGTCTTCATCGAGCTTGAGCTCGGTCTGCACTGCTTCACCGCGGAGCAGAAACACGTTTTGCAGCGAGGCAGGAAAACGCAGCCCGCGCAGATTGAGCTGCGCTTTGGCCGAGGGAGCGAAGGTGACGATCAGGGCCAGTGCGGCACTGGCGATGAGAATGCGGCGGATCATGATGGAAGTTTCCTGGTATCGCGGTCGGTGAGTGATTGTTGTTGGATGCAGCCAGCCTGCCACGCGGTTTACGACGGGCGACCGGCCTGAAGTCGGCCGGGCATTATCACCCGAAGCCGGCCCCGAGTGCAAACTTTTGGTCACCCGGCCGCGATAGGGTCATCATAGGGCCGGAATCATGAAGAACGCATGAACCCCGGGGGGCGATCGCGGCGGAATAGCTTGCCGGAAGGGGCCACAGGTAGCCGACGCGTGGACGAATGCTGGTCGCCCGGCGGCCAGATCCGTCGCAGAATGTCCGTTTCTACCAGGCGTACTGCAGGCTTCCGGAGCCGACGTGGAACACCTGCTGGGTGTTTACCTGGGCGTCATAGTTGGCCACGAGCTGCCAGCCGCTAGGCAGTTCGTAACGCACGCCGCCGCCGAGAATTGCCCAGTCGCGCCCCAGGTTCAGCCCGTCCGTGGCAAAGCTGCTGCCGCCGATCGGCGCGAAGAACGAGTTCACCACCATGTCCGTCGCCAGGAATTCGTGCAACCACAAGGCCCGCAGCTCAGGATGCAGCAGGTGCCCGCCGCGGGTCGTGTAGCTTGATTGGAGTCGGCTGCCCACCAGGCTGCGGAGCGAGTTAGCGTCGATGCCCGAGTTGGCCAGGTTGAGCGTATCGGCGCCGGTTTCGGTGTAACTGTTCTGACGCAGGTAGATGTACTGCAGCGCCGCGTAGGGCTGCAGCGTGGCCCGGCTGCCGCGCAGGTTCACGCCGCGCTCCAGGTAGCCATAGCCCTGCCAGCCGCTGAAGTTGCCCCGGGCCGTGCGGTCGATGCCGTCGAAAGCGATCCGACGCGTGGTTTCATAGCCATTGAACTGCAGGCCGCTGATGGCGGAGTAGTAGTTGAAGCCGTCGTCCTGATAAATGTAACTGCCGAGCATCCCGCCGTTGATCGTGCCGCGTTGCGCGAGGTCGGTGAGCTGCAGGCCTGTGCCTTGATAGCCGCCGAAGAAGCCGAGCCGGCCTTCATCGCCGAGCGTGCGGTCGAGGCCCAACAGCGTTCCGCCCATGCCGTAGGTAAGTCCCGCAGCGTTACCGTCGCTCTGTGCGCTACCGCCAAGTCCGTAACCCATCGTCCAGCCGTTCCAGCGCTGGGAGGTTTCATCGGCGACGAACGAGACCACCGGCGCGCTCCCCTTGTTGTAGCTCACCAGGACGACCGGACCGGAGGAAGCACGAGCGGCGGGTTCGGTGAAGGCGGTGCCGGTGCCGGCGATGCCCAGACTGCCCGAACGCAATTGCCCGGCGAGTTGTTGAACCACCAGCGTCGTGTTTTGCAGGCCGACCGTGGCCATGGTTGGAGCGGCCTGGTCGGTCATCGCATCGAAGGCGGCCCGCATCGCGTCGGGATCGCCGGCCAGGCTGTTGAGTCCCGTCAGGACGACCTCCAAGTCGCCAGTGGCGCCGGCGGAGATCGAATCCAGGTAGTTGGCAATTGCTAGTTGGTTCGCAGTCTGTGCGAAAGAATCGAACTCGGAATCGAAAGTGAAGTACGCCCAATAGAGGCCCGCGTCATATTCGTAACCTAGCGTAAGCGCGTAAGCGCTGGGGTCAATCATGATCGCGTCAAACTGGCCGACGATTGCGGTGGTCGACGAGAGGAATCGATACTGGCTGCCACCGAGGTAGTTGCCCGGTTCGGCGAGCACGCTGACGGTTCCGCCGTTGAGCACGACGCTGTTGGCCTGGATCAGATCGCTGTTCACGCCGGGTGTTGTGCCGCCGTCGTTGATTTCAACTTCCAGGATGCTGCCGGCCTGTTGGGTGTAGGTGCCGGCGAAGGTTCGCGTGCCGATTGAGTTCCCCGTGCCAACGGTGCCGTAGTTTGTGACGTTGCCCAGGATGTTGCCGCTGCCGTCGAGCGAAGCGCCGCTGGCGATCGTGACGTCGCTCGTGAGGCTGCCGTTGACGATCAAGCCACCAGCGTCGATGTCGGTCATTCCCGTATAGCTGTTATGGCCGTTCATGGTGAGCACGCCCGCGCCGTTCTTGGTCAGTCCGCCGCTGCCGGAAATGACTCCGGCATAAGTTCCGTCGGCTGCCTGATCGAAAGTGACGTGCGCGTTGTTCGTGATATCGCCTTGCAGACTGGTTGCGTCACCTTGCAGCACGCCCTCATTGATGGTCGTTCCGCCGGTGTAGGAGTTCGGTCCGTTGAGCGTGACCGTGCCGGCGCCGCTTTTGACCAAGGAGCCTGAGCCGCTCATCGCACCAGCGTAAGTCCCATCGGTGTTCTGATCGAACTCGGTGGTGGCGTTATTGTTGATGTTACCCTGCAGACTGGTGGTCGTCCCCTTGAGCGTTCCGCCGCTAACCGTGGTGCCGCCGGAGTAGCTGTTCGGTCCCGACAACGTCAGCGTGCCGGTG
>JBGSKX010000204.1:0-12462 GCA_041741015.1 Pirellulales bacterium | reverse complement strand
CGCGTCGATCCGCTGACCGGCCTGCTCAGCCGCTCGGCGCTTGCGGGGCATTTCCGCCGACAGCTCGCCGACCACAACGGTGCCTCGGCCCGCGTGGCCTGCGTAGTGATCGACATCGACTTCTTTTCACGCGTCGGCCGCCAGCAGGGCGCTGCCGCGTCGGACGCCCTGCTTCAAGCGTTTGCCCAGGAACTGAACCGATTACGAACCGGCTCCGAAGTGCTCGGATGCCTCGGCTCCGATCGGTTCTGTGCAATGCTTCCGGGGGCAACTGAAGCGGCGGCCGCCGAATGGGCGGAGAACGCCCGCGCGGCGCTCGTCGAATGTGAATTTGATCCACACGGAACTCCAGTCCACGTGACGATCAGCGCCGGCGTGGCCTCCGCAGAGCCCGCAGAACGAGCGGAGCAACTCATCGATCGGGCAATCCAAGCCCTGGCCGGGGCGAAGGCCATGGGCCGCAATTGTGTCTGTCGGTCCAGCGAACTCGTGACCGAGCCGAAAGTGTTCGGCGCCTCGGAGAAGCTGTTCGAGCTCACCACAGTGCGCGACGTGATGACCCCCTGTACCGTGTTTCTGGGCCCACAGGAGCCCGTGGCCGAGGCGATCGAACTCCTGGATCGTACGCGGCTCGACGGCATCCCGGTGATCGACAACAAGGGCAAGCTGCTGGGTGTGTGCGAACGCATCAGCCTGGCCGAACTGGCCGAAACCGATCACGCCGGCAGCGTTCGCGAGGCGATGACTGCCGAGGTACAAACGTTCGCCGAGGACGAAAGCCTGGCCGCGCTGATGGAGCATTTCACGCGCGACAACAGCTCGCTTGTCGTTGTTGTCGATGGCGGCAAGCCGGTCGGGTTCGTAACTTGCAACAGCCTGGTGGCGCTTTCGCGGCCGGTGAAGAGCCTCCTGGCCGAGGCCGAATACAGCGACACCAGCGACTACCTGCTGGTGCCCGACCTCCGGCCGCTGGAAGCGGACAGCGTGTAACCGTCCTACTTGTTGATTACAACGGTGAAGTAGCTGTCCACCACGCGGTCGAAGTATTCCGGCCGCATCTCGACCGGCAGATCGTTGTACGCACAATAGTTCCGCACCTGGTTCAAGAGGTCACGCGGGTGGCAGCGCCGCATCGGCCGCTTGCCGGCATAGTGCGTCTTTACCAGGTAGTCGACAACCTCCGGACGATAATCGCAGCCAAACTTCTTGGCATACAGCTCGAACAAGCTCTGGAACTCCTCAGGGCTCGGATTGTCGACTTCGATCTTGTACGGAATCCGCCGTAGAAACGCCTCGTCCACCAGGTCGCTCGGCTCGAGGTTCGTCGAGAAGATGATGAGTTGCTCAAATGGCACCTGGAACTTCTTGCCGGTGGACAGAGTCAGGTAGTCCTGTCGAGCTTCCAGCGGAATGATCCAGCGATTCAATAGCTCTGCCGGTTCGATCCGTTGGCGTCCGAAATCGTCGATCAGCAGGCACCCGCAGTTGCTCTTAAGTTGCAGCGGGGCTTCGCTGACGTTCGCCCGCGGATCGTGCCGGATTTCCAGGGCGTCCAGTGTCAGCTCGCCACCGACGACGACCGTGGGGCGGCGAATCTTGATCCAGCGGCGGTCGCCATTCGTCGATCGCAGCAGGCTCCCTTCGCGTTCCTCGATCGCCTCGTGATAGGCTGTGTCGTAAAGCTTGATGATCTGGCCGTCTTCGATCAGGGCCTGCGGAACCCAGATGTGTTGCCCAAAGCACATCGTGATTCGCTTGGCCAGGGTGCTTTTGCCATTGCCGGGACTACCGTACAGGAACAGGCCCGCGCCGGAGTTGATCGCCGGGCCGAGTGTTTCGAAAAGGTTCGGCTCAACACAAATGTCGGAAAACGCCTTGGTCAGTTGCGAACGCTTGGGAGCCTCGGCCCGAATCGTTTGGGCTTCGACCGAGAGCACATAGTCGGCCAGCGGCACTGGCGCGGGACCGACATAGGCGCAGGTCTCAAAATAGGCCTGGGCTCGAACCCGTCCCTGTTCGGTCAGAGCGTAGCTGTAGTCACTCAGCGCCGCCGAGCCGGTGTGCACGATGACTTGCCGGGTGCGCAGGTCCTTGAACACGGGATCGAGCAATCCGAACGGCAGGCACAGGGCATCGGCCAGGGCTCGGCCGCTGGCGGTTCCCGTCAGGCTCAGGTTCTTACAAATCAGTGACTCGACAAGCGAGGTTGGCAGGCCGGCTTCTTCCAGTGAATGGGGTTCGGCCGGGCGGAATGCGTCGTCCGAAAGCAGCGAAGCCAGCAGGCTCTCGCGGGTATCGGTCGTGGTGGTGGTCGACATCGTGTGGCTCCAGGAGTTTCAACCGTCGCGCCAGGGTTTCGGGAGCGCAGCCTAAGGTAAATCTAGGTCACTCCAAGGCCCCGTCAGGCATGGGCCGAGGTTGACGCGGGCCTCGTGTCCAGTTAGTTTTATGCCATGGACATTGCATTTTGCGCTTGGCGCGGTTGAAGCCGCGCGTGGCGCCGCAATGCACCCTGAGAACCGGGATCGAGGCAAACAGAGACCCGCGGTAGGCCGGTTGCGAAGGGAGCGCGTCTCCTGCCGCAAGCCGCGCGGCTCTCAGGCGCGCCGGCCAGCCCCTAAGGCGTTCTCCCCATGCCACGTCGCGACTGCGTACGAGGGTCACGCGCCCGGCGTTTGGCGTCGGCCACTCTGACATTCGAGGTCTTGGAAGTGCGCCGGCCGCTGCACGCCGGGCACGGTGAGGACGAGGAGTGTACGATCCCGGCCGCGCTAGAAGCGATTCCCGGTGATGAAGTCCTGCCGTTGGGGGCCGAACCGCTCAACTCCCTCTCCAGCATCCCGGCTCTGAATAGTCTGCCCAGCGCTCCGGTCGACATCTACCTAGATTTCGACGGGCACTATGAAGCAGTTTGGGGCTCCTGGGGAGATATCACGACACCCGTCTACTCGCGTGATTCGGACTTCGGTTCCTTCAGCGACAGCGAGCTTGTGGCGATCCACGACATCTGGGCGCAGGTGGCCGAGGACTTTGCTCCGTTCCACGTTAACGTGACGACGGTCGAACCACCGAGTTTCGATGACGGCGTTGCGATGCGCGTTTCCATCGGCGGCGCTGGCGACTGGTACGGCAGCACCGTCGGCGGAGTGGGTTATGTCAATAACTTCACGAGTTGGATCACCAACACCGTGTACGTGTTTTCGGCAAACCTTTCGGGTGGCAATCCCAAGCGCGTTGCGGAAGCCAGTTCACACGAAACCGGTCACGGTTATGGCCTCGAACATCAAAGCCAGTATAACGCCAGCGGCACGAAGATCGCCGAGTATTACGCCGGGGCCAACGGCAGGGCGCCCATCATGGGCAATAGTTACTCGGCCACCCGCGGCCTGTGGTGGAACGGCCCAAACACGAATGGGCCGAATTCGATCCAGGACGACATGGCTCGCATTGCCCGGGCGGCAAACGGCTTCGGCTACCGGCCGGACGACCACGGCAACACGCCTGGCACAGCGACGCAGCTGTCCGGAGCCGGGGGCGAGCTCACGGCCAGTGGCGTGATCAGCACGACCAGTGACGTGGACTATTTCAGCTTCGAAACCGATGCCGGTGAAGTGACACTCACCGTCACCGTCCCGCCCCACAACAATCTTGACGCTCGGCTTGAGCTGCGTTCGGCTAGCGACGATCTGATCCTGTTTGCAGCGCCTGCGAACAGCTTTGGCGCCACGATGACGACCAATCTGCAGGCCGGCAGCTACCGCGTCGTTGTGAAGTCTCAGGGCAACTATGGCGATGTCGGTCAGTATACGCTAACCGCGGATGTGCTGGCCCCATCGGTCGAAGGCGTCGTGTTTGCCGATACAGACCGTGATGGGATGCGCGACGAAGGCGAGCCCGGCATCTTCGGGGTGACGGTCTTCGACGACCGCAACGGCAACGGCGTGTGGGATGCGCAGCCGCAAATCACGTTCACTGCGACAGACACGCCGCTGGCGTTTCCCGCAGTTGGCACGGCACGCTCGAAGATCAACATCCAGAATATGCCCGGCTCGATTGTGGATCTCAACGTCAGGGTTACGCTCAGCCATCCGAGCGTCGGTAATGTGCTCGTGGCCCTGATCGATCCTGCGGGAGTCACCACCACGCTGGTCGCTGATCTTCCCGCCACGGGCACGTCGTTCACCAGCACCGTGTTTGACGATCAGGCGACGGGTTCGATCTACGGTGCGTCGTGGCCATTCACAGGCAGCTTTAAGCCGCTGGGCGAGTTGGCGCCGTTGATCGGAACGAGCCCCAATGGCGAGTGGCAACTCCTGGTCACGGACCTGACAGGGAGCGCGGCCGGTGTAATTGAGCACTTCGCCCTGGAGATCACTTCTTCCGTGGCTGAACCGGTTACGACCACGGATCCGTTTGGCCGCTATTTGTTCGCCTTCGCCGGAACGGGCGTGCATCAGATTCGGCAGATGCCAGTCAACGGCTACGTCGTTGCAAATCCAATCGGGGCCGTGCATGAGATCCAGGTCGAAGTTGGTTCAACCTACACCGAGATGAATTTCGCCAACGTCACGCCGGGCGTTGTTGGTCGCTCGCTCTTTTATGACGGGTCAAAGTTTGACGGACTGATTCCGGGAATCAATGCGGGTGACGATCTGGCAATCGCGACAGACAAGCAGGCCTACCTTGCCGGCAGTGGCCCCGCGACATTTGCCAATATCTCCAGCTATGTACGCGGGCTCAATGGCCTCATGATCGATGCGTTTGGGCTCGACAGTTCCATCTCGCTCGATGACTTCCAGTTTCGCACCGGCAACGACAGCGACCCTGACAACTGGCAGCCGGCGCCGCCGCCGATCGCGATTACCGTGCGAGCCGGGGCAGGTAAGAACGGCTCTGACCGCATCGAGCTCGTCTGGGGTGATGACGCGGTCAAGAACGCGTGGCTGCTCATCACGCTGGAGGGCAACGATGCCTGGGGCGGATTTAACCGGGGAACAGGACTGGCCGCTTCGGACGTGTTTTATTTCGGCAGCCGGATTGGCGACACGGGTTCGGGGACTGAAGAGGCTGCTGTCACCAGTGCCGCCGACGAACTAGCGGTCCGGGCCAACCCTGGGATCAATCAAGGCGTGACCAGCATTTACGACTTCGATCGCAACGGCGTCGTGAGTGCTGGCGACCAGTTGATCGCGCGAATGAACGCCGGGCTACTGACCAAGATTGATTTTCCAGGTTCTGGAACCCCACTGGTCGCCAACGCCGTGGCGTCGGCTCTGGCAATCGCCGATCGTGACGAGCCGGCGAATGCGTTCCCCGTGCGCGAGCAACCTGTGTCGCGGGCTGAAGTCGCGTCGTTCCGCACGGCTGTCCGCAGCTTGCAAACCCAGATGCGGCCCGCGATCGACCTGACATTAGAAGTTGATCAGGACTTCGCGGAATCGGTGGTCGACGACGAATTGCTCGACTTGCTGCTTGGCTGACCGGCGACAATCGCCAGTCGCGTCGCAAACTATTGCCAGGCTTCAGTCGGCCAGACAATCGCCGTGCCGTCCATGCTGCCGCTGAGCACCGAACGTCCGTCCGGCGAGAAACCTACCGCAGTTACGGCCTGCTCGTGATATCTGAGCGTCAGCAATTCCTTACCCGCAGTTGGACCATGGCCGGCCGGATCGCCAAATTCGATCGGACTGGCGTCCCAGATTTTCACCAACCGATCGCGGCTGCCAGTGAGCGCCCGCTGTCCGCTGGGTGAGAACGCAACGGCGCTCACTGAGTCCGTGTGACCAGCGTAGCGAACGAGCGGTGCGCCCGTGGCCGCATCGAAGACGATCGCGATGCCATTGGTAAGTCCGGCGAGCACGCGGGCGCCTGCCGGATCAAAGGCGACGGCCACCAGCGATGCCTCGGCCTGCCAGGAGTTAATCGCGGCGCCGTCGGCCGCATTCCACAGCCGCACAAAACCGTCGGCCCCGGCGGTGATGATCTTTGTTCCGTCCGGCGAAAAGTCGGCGGCCAAAGGAGCTCGCAGATCGCCCGCTGGCAAGTGTTCGATTGCGTGAAGCACTTTGCGTGAGCGCCAGTCCCAGAGTCGAACCGTACCGTCCTCGCCGGCGGTGAGCAGCAAGTTGTCATCTGCTGGAGAAAACCGCGCGGCGGAGATTGCGCCGGCGTGCTCGCTCGGAAGCTGTTGTTCGGCCAGCCCGGTGGCGACGTTCCAGATCTTGGCGCGGCGATCGCTACTCCCGGTGACGGCAAAATTGCCGCTGGCCGAGAAGCTCGTTGCCGTGATGCCACTGTGAGGTTTAAACGAAAGCTCAGGTTCACCGCCTCCGATCGCCGACCACAGAGCGGCGCCATTACCGCCGACGGCTAGCACCCCGCCTTGCGGCGCATCGACTGCGGACCAGATGCCTTCGCGATGCTGGCTCAAGTCGAGATAGGGCTTTCCGCCAGGCGCGAAGACCTCGCGCATCGCGAGCGCGTCGAAACGGCGCACGTGCCCGCCGCCGTGGCCGGCCAACTGAGCATTGGATCCCGCAGCCAGCAGCGCGCTACCGTCGGTCGTAAAGGCAATCGAGGTAAGCGCGTCGTCTCCGCGATAGAGCTCGCCGATCACCGTGCCCTTCGTTGGATTCCACAACCGAAGCACCGACTTCGTCACAGCGCCCGCCGTTTCCTCGGACAATGTTGCCACCTGGTCGCCGCGCGGCGAAATGTCGATTGCCATTACCGGTGTATCGAACGCATCGCGACGCGCGATATCGCCATGTACCAGCATCGCGGGCAATTCGTGTCCCGTAGCCGTGTCCCACTGGGCGACCGTTCCATCCTTGCTGGCGGTGAGCAGCGTTCTACCGTCGGGCATGAACTCCGAGTCGGTCATTGCAGAGGTGTGCGCTTTTAATCGGTGCATCGCCGCGCCGGTCGCTCGATTCCACAAAACGCCGTGTCCGGCATCATCGCCTGAGAACAGTAGATCGCCTCTCGGTGAGATCGCGACGGTCGTTACAATCGCGAGATGTCCCTGGCCGAACGTCGCGTCGGCCGGGTCAATTGGGTTGGCCGACTTACGGTTGGGGTCGAGTTGCCACAGCGCAAGCTGTGCTCTGGAGGAGAGATCTTCGGCGCTGCCCGTATCGTCTTGACTCATCGCGGCCAGCACCCACTCGCCGTCGCGTGTGACTGCGATTGCTCCGTTGCGGCCTGTGTTTTCGAGCGTCATGAGTTGCGAGCCAGTGTTCGCGTCCCAGATGCGCGCCGTACGATCGCCTCCGGCCGTGAGCAGCCGTGTGCCGTTCGCGAAGTATGCCGCCCTCGAAGTCAGAAAATCGTGCCCCTCGGCCAACGTCGCCTGACGCACGCCCGTCTCGCTGGCGAACACGCGGGCTGCATGGTCACCGCCGGCAGTAATTACGCGGCTACCGTCCGGCGAGAATGCCGCTGCCAACACCGCATCGGCGTGGCCGGCGAGGGCAATCCCCTGCGGCGCGGGCCGATAGTCGACCAGATCCCAGAGCTTGATCTCGCCGTCCTGCCCGCCGGAGAAAACCTGCGAGCCGTCGGCCGCGATCGCGCAAGCTTGCACGGGGCGGCTGTGTCCGCGCAGTTCGGCATACGGCCTGCCGGTAGCAACATCCCATACGCGGATCGTGTTGTCGTCGCCGCCGGAGATGACGTACTCGCCGGTCGGAGCGAACTGCACGGTACGAACCGGACCGCGATGCCCCTCGAGCGCGCGGCTCGATTGCGGATTAAGTGGTTGATCGGTAGTCACGAGCTCCGCCAGTTTCAGGTCGGCGATTTCTTCGGGTCGCCAGATGTGCACGCGTTTGTCGTATCCGGCGCTGGCGACTTGCCGGCTATCAGCAGAGAAGGCAACAGCGAACACGGCCCCTTGATGGCCGACAAACACCTTTTGCGGCTGCGGCTGTCCGGCTTGGGCTGCAAAAGCCCACACGATCACGCGGCCGTCTTCGCCTGCCGTGGCAAGTTGCTTGCCGTCTGGAGCGAATCGCGCTGCGAACACGGGACCATAATGTCCGCTCAGTGTCATGGGCGGCTGCGACGGACTGTCGAGTTGCCAGACAAGAGCCGTGTGATCATTGGCCGCCGATACAAGCCACTTGCCATCCGCGGAGATGTCGAGTCCGTGAATGCGGCCAGTGTGCCCAGTTAGCTTGGACAACGGCCGCCCGCTATCGATTCTTAGCACGTGAATCGTGCCGTCAGCTGTCGCTACGGCCAGCCGATCGCCGGTGGGCGAGACAACCAGCGCGGATACGCTCTGCTGCAGTTCAGTGCTCCAATGATCATCACCGCTCTTGCGATCCCAGGCCCGGACGTGGCCGTCGTCGCCGGCGGCGATGAGCAGGTTCGCGGTCGGGGCAAAGGCCACGCCGCGTACTGTTCCGCTGACCGGAAAGTCGCGCCCACCAGTGGCCAGTCGGCGCAGGTAACCCCATTCCCAATCGCGTAGTGAGACCGGCTGGCAGGCTTCGAGCAGCGCCGTCACGGTATCAAAAGCGTTCTCTTCGAGCTTAGCCGCGGCCATCCCGATGCGTGCCCCGTAGGCTGCCCGCTCTTCTCCTTGCCGCGCGATGACAGCTTCCGCTTCCTTAGTCTCGGCGACTTGGCGGGCCTGTTCGGCTTCCTTTTCGGCTGCGACCGCGGCCTCGCGGGCCGTCTCGGCTCGGTCTCGCTGGGTTTCGGCGTCTCTCTTCGCGTCCAGGGCGTTCTGGCGCTCGGTGGTAGCGATCTCGGTTTGCTTTACGGCAACCTTCCGCTGTTCTTCGGCTTCATTGCGTTGCTTGGTAGCTTCCGCTTCGTTTTGTTGTGCAATGATTCTCTGTTCGTCGGCCAACCGCCGCTGCTCGGCTTCGCGATTCATGGCCGTCGTCACCATCACCAGGGCGACCGTAATCGTCGCCACGACCGCCGCGGCCAGGCCGGCGGCGATGCGCTTGAACCTCGAGAGCCACTTTTGTCGAGCCGCCCGCTCGCGTTGGGCAGCCTCCAATTCTCTCTGCAATGTTGCGTGTTGCGGGATCGCCGGATCGAGCAGCGACGCCCCCAGTTCGAAGTCGCCGCGCTGCTTGGCCGTCGTGGCGTAAGCCAGGCGAGCTTCGCTCACGCCCGTACGCGCCCGCGCGTTGCCGACCCATAGTGCCAGAGCCTCTTCGAACCCAAACACGGCCTTCGAGTATCGCTGGTAGTCACCGCTGGTGCGGGCTTGCGAGAACTCGGAGTCGGCCCGCGTCGAAAGCGCAATGCTTTCCATGTGCGAGTGGTACTCGCGGATCGCGGTCTGAAACTCCTGCACGCTCGCGAAGCGATCTGTCGGAGCCGTGGACATTGCTTTATAGGCAATGTCCATCAGTTCGCCCGACTTGTCCGTCGCCTGGATCTCGTTCCGCGCGGCAGCCATCAGGCAGTCTTGCGCCGTCTTGCCGTGATGCGGACGGACGCCGGTTACGATCTCGAAGAGCAGGGCGCCCAGCAGGTAGATGTCGCACGGGGGACCAATCGATTCGAACGGACCGGTAACCATCTCGGGGGCCATGTAGGCCGGCGTGCCACCCATGCTGTCGGCATGCGTGACAAATTCGGTGTGCTTGAAGCTGGAAGTGGCCAGCGCCAGCCCCCAGTCCATCACCAGCACCTCGCCGAAGTCGCCCAGCATCACGTTCTCGGGCTTCAGATCGCGATGTACGACACCGTTCGCGTGTGCGAAAGCAACCGCATCGGCCACTTTCATCAGCACTTCCAGGTTCTCGGACAGCGACTTCGCTCGAATCACGTGCGACCACGGCGTCCCCTGCACACGCTTCATCGAATAGAAAAGGGCGTTGCTTTCGTCCGTGCCAAGCTCGTAGATCGGCACGATATTCGGGTGGTCGAGGTCGCCGGTCACGACCGCTTCGGAGAGGAATTTTTCGCGCCGTTCGGGGTTCGCAGCCACTTGCGGGCGAATCATTTTCACAGCCACCAGGCGATCGACCGAAGCCTGGCGTGCAGAGTACACGACGCCCATCCCGCCTTTGCCGATAACCTGCAAGAGTTCGTAGTCGGCACCGACGGCTCCCATCGTCGTTGAGCGCGGTCGGGCGATCTCCTCGGGCGATCGCAATCCGCGCAAGTTCACCACCAGCGAGGAGCCGACGCCGCTCGCCGATTGGCCCTCGACCTTCAGCGAAGTACCTTCGGTTACGTTGTCGCTCATCACCCCTTGCCAAGTGTTGGTGATCAGCTCCACGCTTTGCCGTGAGAGCTTACGAGGCGCAATGTTCACCGAGCGATGCGTGCCTCCAGAAAACTCGATCGTTGGTTGTGGACCTTTGTCCGTGAGTGCGCCTGGCGGAATATCACCTGGCCCAAACTCCGCCGTGACATCCAGAGTCGGTGCGTGCGGACCCTCGGTGGCGGTGCCGGGCGCTTGGATCATGTGCCCGCACTTAGGGCATTTTCCCTCGGCATTGGGGTCCTTCAGAATCGCTTTGCAACCGGGGCAAATCAGCATGCGTTAGTTACCTTCGCCACAGGATTCGATGGGCTTTGGTGAGCGGAAGCGCGTCGGTGGGTTTGCGCCGCAACGATTTGCGAAACCGACCCAAGGGCAGAGTCGCAGTAATGCCTGCCGCCACGAACTGGCATTCGGCTGCCTCGTCGTCTGCGGGTTCCAGTCGTTCGTCTGGCAGCGGCCTCTCGATCAAACTGGTTTCGTTCTCAGTAGGGGCTGAATCCTTGACACCTCGCGGCGCCGGAATTTCGACGGGAACCGCGTCGTCAGGGGGACCAGCAGTGTTCGGTTCGGCCGCCGGCGCAACATCGTCCTCGAGCTGAATCGCGCGACCCTGTCGCACAACCACGTCGACCACCAGCCGCTCAATGCCGTCCGGTTGAATCTGGTAGATCCGGTAGTGACCGTCCGGCAGCCGGCGAAACAGAGTGCGCAGATTGTCGAGCACCTCATCGTCGAGTGGCTGTTCGCCCCGCTGATCTTCCTGACCGTCGGGCGTAACGATTCGTAGTACGAGTCGCGGTTCGGCGCCCGCCACAGCGGCCGCCCGCAAACCCTTCAAATCCGAACGCACGATGCCGGCCGGAGGTGGCAGTACGGCGCCGCCGGCGGGAGACGATGGCGGCGGAGCCACAGTTCCACCACCTGCGCCCCCTGGCGGAAACACGATGATCGTCGGTCGCAACACGAACACGGTTACTTCGAACTGCGCGATCGCAAAGCCGCCGTCATCATCGGACAGTGTCACGGTTACCGTGTACTCGCCAGGTGCACCATACAAGTGTGAGGAGTCAAACGATCCAGACGTTCGCAGTCCAACCGCGCCCGGCACGTCGATCGTCGCGGGCCCATTGCTATTCGGCGTGCCGTCTCCCCAATTCACGCTGAATGTGAATCGCTCGGTCGTCTCGCCGCCAACATTCAGCAGGTTGTCGAAGCCAGGGTCGTCGAAGAACCCCAGGTCGTTGATGGTCAGCGTCTCGGTCAGCGGAATGCTGACGTCGCCGGTGCCCAGGACAAGCGTCGGGGCCACGTTGTTGACCGTGATTGTGAACGTGGCGGTGCCCACGCCGCCGTCGTCGTCGATCGCCTTGACTGTGACCGTGTAAACCCCGTTGTCGGCATAAGTGTGGCTGCCGTCAAACGAGCCCTGCATCGGTACGCCGGGCGAGCCGAACGCGTCGATCGTGCCATTGCCGACCTGCGTCGCGGTGCCGTCACCCCAATTGATCGAGTAAGTGAAGCGCTCTGTCGTGGCGCCGCCGGGACTCAGCGGGTTGTCGAAGCCAGGATCGGTGAACTGCCCGATGTTCGGCAGCGAGATGAGCTGCCCTTCGTCAACGACTTGATTGACCGGCGCGACGACCGTCGGAGCTACATTGTTGACCGTCACTTCGAACTGGGCGACCGTCACGCCGCCATCGTCGTCGGTTACAGTGATCGTGACGGTGTAGACGCCATTGTCCGCATAGATGTGTGAGCCGTCGAAGGAACCTTGCGTCAGAACGCCGGGGCTGCCCGGCACATCGATCGTCGGCAATCCGGCTTCGCCCGGCGAGCCATCACCCCAGTCGATCGTGTAGCTGAACTGCTCGGTTGTTTCGCCGCCCAGGTTCAGCGGATTGTCAAAACCTGGATCGGTGAACTGGGCAATGTTCGTGACGACCAGCAGTGCGCCTTCATCTGTTTGACGGGGAGCCACGATGAGCGTTGGCGCAACGTTGTTGACCGTGACTTCAAACGTCTCGACGGCCATGCCGCCATCGTCATCGATCACCGTTACCGTGACGGTATACACGCCGTTATCGGCGTAGATGTGCGAACCGTCGAAAGACCCTTGGGTTGGTACACCAGGTGCGCCGGGGATGTCGATGGTCGGGGCCCCGGCTTGCACGGGCGTACCGTCACCCCAGTTGATGCTGTAGGTGAACTGTTCGACTACCTCA
>JBGSKX010000203.1:0-2146 GCA_041741015.1 Pirellulales bacterium | reverse complement strand
GGGCGCTGGACGATTATGGCCGTGCGGTGGGGTTGGCGTTTCAGATCATTGACGACCTGCTCGATGTGCAGGGCGACGAGGCGAAGCTGGGCAAGCGAGTGGGCAAGGACTCGAGCCACGGCAAGTGGACGTATCCAGGCTTGCTGGGTGTGGAGGCGAGCCGGATGAAGGCTCGCGTGTTGGCCGATGAGGCGTGCGCGGCGCTGAAACCGCTAGGGCCGGGCGGCGAAAAGCTGCGAGCGCTGGCGATCGACCTGTTGAATCGCGACTGCTGAGTCGTATAAAGACCAGAGAGAGGTGTACCCCCGATGACAGGCCCCATTCTCCCGCGGATTGGCTCACCGGCCGATCTCAAGGCGCTCAACGAGAAGGAACTCCAGCAGCTTGCGGGAGAAATGCGCGACGAGCTGATCGCCGTCGTGGGGCGACGCGCGGCGCACTTTGCCAGCAATCTGGGGGTGGTCGAGCTGTGCCTGGCGCTGCACCTGAACTTTGATTTCCGGCACGACCGCTTGATCTGGGACACGGGGCACCAGATTTATCCGCACAAGTTGATTACCGGCCGCGCGGCGGAGCTGCACACAATACGAACGCGCGGCGGGCTGATGGGGTACCCCAACCCGTCGGAGAGCGATTTTGATCTGTTTATGACCGGGCACGCCGGCTGCGCGCCCTCGACGGCGCTGGGGTTGAAGGCAGGCGACGATTTGCTGGGGCGGACGGAGCGGTATGGGGTTGCGGTGATCGGGGATGGGGCGTTTCCGTCGGGGATTGTGTATGAGGCGTTGAACAACGCACACGAGCGGTCGCGGTTTCTGGTGGTATTGAACGACAATAAGATGTCGATCTGTCCGCGCGTGGGTGGGCTGGCGCATTATCTTGACAAGACGCGGATGCTGCCGGTTTACAACGATGCGAACAAGTGGCTGAAGAAGATGCTGCCGACGATTCCGCTGGTAGGCGAGCCGGCGGAGCGGTGGCTCCAGCAGTTCAAGGACGCGGTGAAGGCGTCGCTGCATGGGGGGATGATTTTCGAGGAGCTGGGGTTCACGTATCTGGGGCCGATCGACGGCCATGATCTGAGGATGCTGAGCGAATACCTGGAGAAGGTGAAGCACCTGGAAGGGCCGATCCTGCTGCATGTATTGACCGACAAGGGGCGTGGGTTTGAGCCGGCCGAGAAGGACCCGGTGAAGTTTCACGCGCCCGCGCCGTTTCATCGCGACGAGACGGGCATCATTCCGCTCAAGACAGCGGCGGGCCGGGCCTATACGAACACGATGAGCGAGGCGCTGTACGCGGCCTGCCGGCGCGACCCGAAGGTGGCGGTGATCACGGCGGCGATGTGCGAGGGGAACAAGCTGCAGAAGATTCGCCAGGAGCTGCCCGAGCAATTTTTCGACGTGGGGATTTGCGAGAGCCACGCCGTGGTGTTTGCCGCTGGGATGGCCAAGGCGGGCGCGCGGCCGATCGTGGATATCTACAGCACGTTTTTGCAGCGTGGGTTCGACAACATATTTCAGGAAGTCTCGTTGCAGAATCTGCCGGTGGTTTTCGCGCTGGATCGCGCGGGGCTGGTTGGTTCGGATGGGCCGACGCACCACGGGACGTATGATCTTGCGTACATGCGCATGTTTCCGAACATGGTGATCATGGCGCCTGGGGATGAGAAGGACGTGTCGCCGATGCTCGACTTCGCGCTGGCGCACGACGGGCCGACGGTGATGCGTTATCCCAAGGCGGACGTTGAGGTGATCGACCGCGAGGCGCAGCCGATCGAGCTGGGCCAGGCGGAGGTTTTGGAGTGGGAGACGGACGGGATGCTGGTGGCGTGCGGCACGTTGTTGTCGACGTGTTTGAAGGTCGCCAAGCGATTGCGTGACGAGCACGGGCTGCGCGTGGGCGTGGTGAACGCGCGGTTCGCCAAGCCGCTGGATACGGCCACCCTGTTCAAGGCGTTGGAAGAGTGCGGCTTTGTGTTGACGGTTGAAGAAGGCTGCCTGATGGGCGGATTTGGCTCGGCGGTGCTGGAGGCGGCCAACGAGGCGGGTCTGGACACGCGGCACCTGCGACGAGCTGGGTTGCCGGATCGATTCATCCTGCACGCCGAGCGTGACGAGCAGCTTGCCGAAGTGGGCCTGGACCT
>JBGSKX010000202.1:0-17148 GCA_041741015.1 Pirellulales bacterium | reverse complement strand
GGCCGCAAATGTCTCAGGCAGCAGCGCGCCGAGTTCCTCGGCGACTTCGAGCGCTCGGGCTTCCAGTTGATCGGCGTCGACGACTTCGTCAACCAGTCCGCGAGCAAGGGCTTCCTCGGCTGTCCAGGTGCGGCCCGTCATGATCAGCGTTTGAAAATGCTCCGGCGGCGTCGCGAAGCGGGCAATCTCCAGTGCCCAGGCCGGAAACGGCACACCGACTTGCATCTCGGTTAGCCCGATCCGCGCTTTGCCGCGAGCCATGATCCGCTGATCACAGGCGAGCACCAGAATGCCTCCGCCGGCAATGGCATGCCCGTTGACCGCGGCGATCATCGGCTTGCGGAACTTCGCCAGTCGCTCAAAGACATCCGAGAGCAGCGGCACGAACTTGTTGACGTACGCTTCGCCCCCACCAACCAGTTCCGGCAGATCAACGCCCGCGCCGAAAACACTCCCCTGCCCCGTTATGACCACGGCCTTGGATTCGCTCGCATCCAGCGTCGTCAGGCATTTGTCGAACGCCTCGAGCAGTTCGAGGTTCAGTGCGTTCCCTTTGCCACGCACGATTCGGATAATGGCCACGTTGCCGCGTTGTTCGATTTCAATCATGGTCGCCTCGATTTGCCGCCTTGGTAAACTTGCATCCTGGTTCGCCAGCGGCCACATTATAACCGTAGCTCACCCACCGACAGGCCCCCTCCACGCGGCGAAAATCACCATGACTCAAGTACTGTGGCTCGTTTGCGGATTGCTGATCTGTTGTGCCCTGACGATTGGCTCGGAGGCCGAGGCGGCCGACGGCGAGTTCAACTACGACGAATCCAAGGTTCCCGAGTACAAGCTTCCCGACCCGCTCAAAATGCAGGACGGTCGCACGGTGACGAGCAGCGACATGTGGAAGGCCGAGCGGCGGCCGGAATTGTTGAATCTCTTCCGCTCGCAGGTTTATGGCCAGCGGCCGAAGACGCCCGAGGGCATTAGGTACGAAGTTCGCGAGTCGACTCCGGCGGAACTGAACGGCAAAGGCTTGCGCAAGGATGTGCGGGTTTTGGCGCCCAGCAAATCAGGCAGGACGGTGGAGCTGCTCAAATTTGTTCTGATCACGCCGAAAGATGCCAAGGGCCCGGTGCCGGCCTTCGCGGGCATCTTGCTGATCGAGCCGACGCTGAAGGATTTGAACCCTGGCCGCCCGCTACCCGACGACGTGGGCGTAAAGCTGCCGGGGATGAAGCTGCTGGAGACGATCCTCGATCGCGGCTACGCCGTGGTCTCGCTCGATCCGGCGAACTTTTGTCCGGACGACAAGGAGAAACATCGCGACGGGGTGCTCGAGTTTCTCTATCCTGGCCGCAAAGGCGATCCCGCTGCGGAAGAGCCTGGCGCGATCGCCACCTGGGCCTGGGGCCTCAGCCGCGCACTCGACTACCTGGAAACCGATCCGGCGATCGACGCCAAACGCGTGGCCGTGATTGGCCATTCGCGCCGCGGCAAGACGGCGCTGTGGGCAGGCGCGGAAGACGAGCGGTTCGCTCTGGTGATCTCGAACGACTCGGGCTGCGGCGGTGCGGCCCTCTCGCGGCGGAAGTTCGGTGAGACCGTCGCGCGGATCAACACGGTGTTTCCGCACTGGTTCTGCGGCAACTTCAAGAGCTATAACGACAACGAAGAGAGCCTGCCGATCGATCAGCACGAGCTTGTGGCCCTAAGCGCTCCGCGGCCGGTGTATGTGGCCAGCGCCGTGGACGACGGTTGGGCCGATCCGAAGGGGGAGTTTCTGGCGGCACTAAATGCCGAGCCGGTCTACAAGCTGTTCGGCCTGGCGGGGCTCGGCACGAGCGAACAGCCGCCGCTGAATAAGTCGGTCGGAGACTACGTCGGCTATCACATCCGCACGGGCAAGCACGCACTGACGGATTATGATTGGCTGTTCTACCTGGACTTCGCGGACAAGCACTTGAAGCGTTGACGAAGAACCCGCCCGGCAAAGCCGGGCGCTGCGGCACGCGACGCACTTGTCGCGCTGCTGCACGTCACACTTCCCGATGCACGGTCGCCGGTGAGAAGGCCGGAATGCAAACCGCGATGTACTCCGCACCTTCAGGCCCCGGTGTGCTGTACTGCACCCACTCGCCGCCGGAGATGCTGATCGCCTGACCGGCCGCGACGTCGTACTCGCCGGTCTTGAGCTTCACGTGCAGCGTCCCGCGCAGCACAACCGTGTATTCGTCGAACTCGGGCGTTTGCGCCGGCTCGCTCCAACCGCTGGGGCTGGTCATCTTGGCGATGCTCACGGCACTCGTGCCGGAGTTCACGCGGCCGATGAATTCTTCGATTAGCTTTGGCGGTGTGCCCACGGCTTCGATCTTGGTGGGGGCTTCGATCAGGCGAGCCATGACAGGGCCTCGAATGGATATGGTAGATGGCGAGGCGACATTCTAACCGATCAGTTCGCCGCGGACGACAATCGTCGCCGGTCCGCGAAGCAGCACGCGGTCGCCTTGAATCTCGACGCCGACTGTTCCGCCCCGGCGCGAAGCCTGAAACGCACGCAAGTGATCCTTCCCGAGCTTCTGCCCCCAATAATGTGCCAGCGTGCAGTGCGCGCTGCCCGTCACCGGATCCTCGTCGATGCCGGCCTGCGGGGCAAAGAACCGCGAGACGAAATCAAACTGCGGATCAGCGGAGCGGGCCGTAACGATCACTCCGCGGCATTCGACGCCTGCCAGCGAGCGAAAGTCGGGAGTGAGCGCACGTAACTCCGCTTCACTGGCGACTTCCACCAGGTAGTCGACGTTCCGGCCGACGTACGTCGCCTTCGCCCCGAGCGATTCAAGTAATCCGGCGGGTGCGGCAGTCTCCCGCTGCGGCGTGAGCGGAAAGTTAAGCTCGATCTCCTCGCCGGTGAGACTCGCGAAGAGCGATCCACTGCGAGTAAGAAACTCGATCGGCGCTCCTGTCTCGGCCAGTTGCTGATCCCACAAGACCCGCGCGCTGGCCAGCGTCGCGTGACCACAGAGGTCGACTTCCAATGCCGGCGTGAACCAGCGGAGTCGAAAGGCCTCCCGCTCGCGCACCAGAAACGCCGTCTCCGCCTGGTTCATCTCCATCGCGACCGACTGCAGCCACGTATCGTCCGGCCAGGAGTCGAGCAGGCATACCGCCGCCGGATTGCCCGTGAACGGCCGGTGGGCAAACGCATCGACCAGAAACAACGGAACGGAATTCGCCATGCTGTGCCCTTTCGTCGGGAGAAGCGGAACGTCTCACGCACCTGCCAGACACATTCGGAGAATGCAAGGTTCGGCAAGAACGAAGCAAGCGAGCGGGACTACCTGGCCCGGGCACGCGACTTCTGCGCGCGAGGTCTCGCTTTCGCCTGAGCAGTGGCGCGCCACACGCCGAGGAACCAGTCGATAATCTCGAGCAGATCCGACTCGAGTGGTTCCACCGTCGGTTTGATCAGCGCGCTGGGGAAGAATGCCACGAGCGAATAGAGAAACACCTTGGCGTCGCAATCCGGCTCGGCGACCTGAAACACCCCCTGAGCGTTACCTTCCGCCAGGATTCGCCCGACAACCGCCAGCATCATCTGGCCTTCTTCGCGAATCCGGTCGGGCTTCACGCGGAGCACGGCCTGGGTGATCTCCGCGGCATGCGGCGACGCAGTGCGGGTTTCTTCCGACTGCTGGAATCGCGCCACGACGTAGGCCTGGAGCTTGGCCTCGGGCCCTAAATCTGACGAAAGAATCTGCTCGGCTTGCTGCTGGTGTCGGGCTGCGAACTCCTCAGCACAAGCGGCCACGAGCGCATCCTTGTTGCTGAAGTAGAGGTACAGCGTGCCGACCGCCATGCCGGCATCCTCGGCGATCTCCTGCATCGTGGTCTTGCGGATGCCGTAGTAGCGGAAGCGGGCGGCCGCCGCCTCGACGATCTTCTCGTGCTTGGCGTGCCGCTTCATGAGCGCCGCCTCACGGCCATTTTCACCCCATATTTCGGCCGCAGCGTGAACGTCGGGTCGGGAATCACTTCGTGCGACTCATCGAGAACAAACTGGAAGCGGTCGACGAGCGTGGCCAGCGACAGCGGCCCTTGCAGCATCGCCATATGGTTGCCGATGCACACCCGCTGGCCGCCGCCGAAGGGGAAGTACGCGTACTTCGCGCGCTCGCGCGGGGCATCTCCCAGGAATCGCCCGGGATCAAAACGATCGGGATCCGCCCAGAATTCCGGATGCCGGTGTGCCAGCAATTGCGAGATCATCAGCGTACTCTTGGCCGGCACCGGGTAGCCGCAGATCTCGTCGGCCTCGAGCGTTTCGCGTGGCATGCCCCAGGCAGGCGGATAAAGCCGCATCGATTCCTCGAACACGGCCGTGGCCAGCGGCAGCTTCGGCAGATCATTGACCTCGGCCGGCCGATTGCCGAGCACGGCGTGCACTTCGTCGTGCAACTGCTCCTGCACTTCGGGATGTTTGCCGAGCAGATAAAGCGCCCAGGAAAGCGCTGCGCCGCCGGTTTCGTGACCCGCCGTGAGCAGCGTGATCACTTCGTCGCGCAGTTGCTCATCGCTCATGCCCTGACCGGATTCTTCGTCCGTGGCTTCAACCAGCCGGCCAAGCACATCGCCCGTGGAGGGGTTCGCGCGACGGCGCGCAATCAGTTCCATCACCACCTGATCAAGCAACGCCTTGGCGGCGCGGAACTCGCGGTTCCTCGCGGTCGGCATCCAGGGCGGCGTGAACATCATCGCGCCGTTCATCTTCAGGCTCACGTACTCAAACGTGACGCGGTAGGCATGGCCAATCGAATCGGCGTCGCCGCTGATGTCAGTTCCCATCAGGGCCATGCTCGCAATTCGCAAACCGAGCCGCATCGTCTCTTCCAGCACGTCGACCGTGCGCCCGTCCGGCGCGCGGCTCCATTCGTCAACGAGCTTGCTCACGGCGCTCGTCATGTGACCACCCAGCGAACCGACAGAGTTCCTGGCGAACGCGGGCTGCATCAGCCGCCGCTGCCGCCGCCAGAGTTCGCCTTCGCTGGTGAGGATCCCCCGGCCCGTCAATAGTTTGACCGAGTGATTGAACGTATCCGGCTTGCGGTAGTTCCTCATGTTGCCGTGGAGAACGTACTCGATCGCGGCCGGGTGTGCGATCAAATACATGTAGAAGCCGGGGATGGCGCGAAACTTGATGAAGTCGCCGTGCTCACGCCAGGCATTCTGATAGAGTGCAAGCGGCTCACGCTGGATCCGCCGCAGGCAGCCGCCGAGCCAGTGGCCCCGCAGTTCGGGCCAGGTGTTTGCCGCACGGCGAGTCTCGGTTGCAACCGCGGCCATCTTTGTCAGCCCTCCGCAATCGACCAGCCGGAAATGAATAATGAATGAATCGATTCAATATTCATTTTAGCAAAGCGACGGATCGCTGCAAGCGGCGGCTTGGGTTGGCGTTCCAAGAGAAGGGGATGTCGGACCGCCCAGGCAGGTCGCCGGCCACCAGCCTCAAGCGGTAACACACTTTGAGGCACGTGCTACTTAGGCCATTCCGCCTTCGGATCGACGTTGATGATGGCGCTCGACGGGGGCACCGGGAAACGCGGGCGCAGGTAATCCATGCCGGCGACCTTGTGGCAGTTGAAGCAACCCTGCAACAGGTTGCGATACGCCTCGCCGAACGCGCGAAGATCCTTCTTCTCGATCGCCTGGTCGATGTTGGCCACCGGCGAACGGTCGAGGGCAGCCTTTATCGCGGCCAAGTCGGCCTGTTTCGTCGGATCGCCGGCGGTCGCGCTGTTCAGATGCACGGTGACCTTATCCCAGTAGTAAGCGGCCAGTGGCCAGTTCTCGCTGCGCGCCGCGAACCACAGGTTCGAGGTGTGATAGTCCGCCATGAACATCGCCATCTCGGCCCGTAATTGCTCGGCGTCCGAAGGGGCGGCTGCGGCCGGCTTTTCTTCGGCCGCCCGAGCCATCGGATGCATGCTACCGTCGAACACGCTCCACAGGGCGGCGCCGCAGATGAGACCACAGAAGAAAACGACGCCCAGCAGTCGGCGGGATCGGAACATGGGTTTCACTCCTGGTTGGAACCGCGAGCTCGAGTTTGAGGTGAGGATTCGCATTCCTTTGATCATCGCGAGGAAACTGCCGGGCGGCAACTGGCGAAGCCGGCGGTTTGTTGCCTGCGGTCCGGTATAAAAAGCGAGGAGCCCGGTCCGACCCTTTCGTCGAGCGCTGCGGTCCTACACGATCCCCGTGGGGACAGCTGCCGCGATCGACGAAAAGAGCGGACCGGGCCACCGTCGCCAAGAGGTCTCTCTGCTCGGCGGAGCCTCCGCTGCCTCGCCAAGTTCTTTGTCTCACCATTCTTTTAGCATGCTTTTTGTCGGAACTTCGCTGGCCTAACGACCAATCGAGGCGATTCCGACAAATCGGCCGCCACTGATGTACCAGCCCTCGCCGCATGCCTTGCACCACACGATGCGAGTGCGAACGCGAATCGAGTAGCCGCAGTCGCTGCGGATGCTGATTTCGATTTCGCCTTCCGGAACGTCCATATTGTGAATCAAGCCGATGCCGGTCTCCGAAATCTCGCGGGTAAACGCCGAGTATCGGTGACCGTCGTCCAGCTCGATGGACACGGGGCGGAAGAACGCATAGCGTACCTCCGCCCGGCGGTCCAGTTTCAAAGCCGCCTTGGCTTCGACGATCAATTGAAAGATCGCCTTGCCAGGCGAGATCAGGGTCGGTTTGTCTTCTGCCCGCATCGTCATTGCCCACCTGCAAAAATTGAGAATCTCAACTTGCCCGAGGCGTCTGCCCCACGGAAAACATAGGCCATGCCAGGGAGCGCAACGCCGGACAGCGCGCAACGTGGGCAGCGGTTTCCGCGACCGGATAGACGTTACGGCCCTCACAGCCGTACCACTCGCGGGCTTTTGGCCGGATTCTTTCGGCCCTCACCACCCCAGGTGCAATCGGCCGGCGCGGCGTGTATACTGCCCGGCGTACTGATCGCGAGCGCGAACTCTGGCGGATTCGCGCCGGCTTCTCTTTGGGCCGAACCCGTGAATGACCTCGCTTTCCGCGCGCCATGACCGCCATCCCGCTCGACATCGCCAGCCTTCGCACAGTGCTCTACACGGCCGTGGTCACCGACGTGCTTGATGCGCTGGGACTGCGCAATCAGGCGTTTGGCGCTTCGCTGTCGCGGCAAAGCGGGATGGGCGTTCTTCTCGGGCGTGCGAAAACGACCCAGTGGGAAGACTGCGAGCACGACGACCGGCCCTACGAGCTCGAGCTGGTGGCGGTCGACGAATGCCGACGCGACGAAGTGATCGTCGCCGCGGCCGCGGGCTCCATGCGCTCGGGCATCTGGGGCGAGCTGCTTTCGACCGCGGCCCGCAATCGCGGTTGTGCCGGCGCGCTCATCGATGGAGCCGTGCGCGACGTAGCCGCGATGGACGCGATGGGGTTTCTGGTGTTTGCCCGCGGAACCTCGCCGCTCGATAGTTTGCATCGGCAGCGGGTGACTGCGGTGGATGTGTCGGTTGAGATTGGCGGAGTCTCGATTCGGCCAGGTGACCTCGTGATTGCGGATGCCGACGGTGCAGCGGTCATCCCACGCGAAGTCGAACAAGAGGCGCTGGCCAGAGCCTGGGACAAGGTGACGGCCGAAAACGTCGTTCGCAACGAAATCCGCGCCGGCAGCAAAGCCGCCGACGTCTTCAAAAAATACGGAGTCCTCTGAACATGCGGGTCGGCATCATCGCCTTGCAGCACGAGTCGAATACCTTTGCACCCGGCCTGACGACGCTCGATCACTTCGAACAAGGAGCTTTGCTCAGTGGTCAGGCGATCCGTGAAGCCTATGCCAACTCGCACCACGAGGTGGGCGGCTTCTTGGCGGGACTGGCCGAAGAACAGATCGAAGCCGTGCCGATCTTTCTGGCCTGGGCCCTGCCCGGCGGCGTGGTTGCCGCCCGCACCCTCGAGAAGCTGCTCGCGCGCATGAGTGATGAACTCAAGGCGGCCGGCGAACTGGACGGCCTCCTGGTTGCACCGCACGGCGCCGGTGTGGCCGAGAACGCTCCGGACATGGACGGCGCGTGGCTCCGCGAACTGCGATCACGCGTCAGCCCGCGACTCCCTATCGTCGGGACGCTCGACCTGCACGCCAACCTGACCGAAACGATGGTCCGGGCAACGAACGCGCTGGTGGCCTACCGCACGAATCCGCATCTCGATCAGTGCGATCGCGGGATCGAAGCTGCCAAGCTTCTGTCGCGCATGCTCAAGGGCAAGTGCCGCCCCACGCAGGCGGCCGCCTATCCGCCGCTGGCGAGCAACATCGAGCGACAGAACACCAGCAGCTCGCCGTGCCGTGAGTGTTACGAAGCACTCGGCGACCTGATGGCCGATCGCCGCGTGCTCTCGGCCAGCCTGATGCTGGGTTTCCCCTACGCCGATGTTCGCGAGATGGGAACCAGTGTGCTCGTGGTCACTGACGACGATCCGGATCTGGCCCGGGCACTGGCGGACGACTTCGCCGAGTACCTGCGACATCGGCGCAGTGCTTTTGTGGGACAGCTCATCGAGGTCGAAGCAGCCGTCGCTCAGGCCGCGCGTGGTACGACGCCCACCTGCCTCCTGGACATGGGAGACAACGTTGGCGGCGGAGCGCCGGGCGATGGTACCGTGCTGCTCAAGGCGCTCATCGATGCGGGCGTGAAGTCGGCGTTCGTCTGCCTGCACGATCCGGCCGCGGTCGAAGCGGCGGAAAAGGCCGGCAAGGGCAAGAACGTTTCCTTGACCATCGGCGGCAAAGGTCCCAAGGAAGCCGGCGCGCCCATCACCTCCAAAGCTAAAGTGCTGGGCCTGTTCGGTGGCAAGTTCACGGAGAGTGAAGCTCGCCATGGCGGACGCACCGAATATTCGATGGGAAAAACCGCGGTCGTGGAACTTCCTGGCGGACAGACCGTGATGCTCTCGACCGACCGCGTGGCGCCGTTCAGCCTGGGGCAGCTCACAAGCTGCGGGCTCGATCCCAAGAGCTTCAAGGCGATCGTGGCCAAGGGTGTGCACGCTCCGGTCGCGGCCTACAAATCGGTCTGCCCGACGATGATTCGCGTGAACACGCCGGGGATTGCCACGGCCGACCTCTCACAGCTTGACTACCAACGTCGGCGGAAACCGCTGTTTCCGCTGGAAGCAATCTAAAGCGAGGCGCAGGCTACTACGCCAGTGCCGCGCGCGTTCGCTCAACCAGCTTGTTGTCCTTGCCGCCGCTGCCGCGGAGATTGAACACGCTGGAGGCCAGAAACCGGCCGCGATACTGCGGCGAAACGTTCTTATAGTCTTCCAGCACGGCGCTGCTGAACTTATAGTCGTGGGCGTTCGTCCCTTTCAGGAAGATCAGCACCCGGGCGGCATTGATGAATGCGTGTGGGTCGGGATGCGCCTCGACATATGAGAGCGTCTTCGCTGCCGCCGTCATCGGATCACGGCTCAAGTCCGCGAAGATCTCGTCAACGGCTTTCCCCTCGTCGGCGATCGACTCCGGCGCAAGCTGATCGAGCTTTTTGTCCGGCACTTTGTCTCCCATCGCGTCGCGGAACATCGGCAGGAACGCCGCGTTCTGCAGGAGCAGCAGCTTGCGGGTTTCATCGCTGGCCGTGGTATCCCAGGCGTATCGCAACGCATTCGTGGTCGTCACCGCGTGCAGCGGCACGATGCCCGGATCGCGCATCAACAGTTCGCCGGCGCCCATCAGCAGCGCATCCCATACCGACTGCGGTGCAACCCCGCGATTCACCAGCTCAATGACCTTATCGCTAGCTTCGTTCTCGTTCGCCTGTCGTAGCGCGGCGAGCATCTCTGCCGTCGCGACGTCGTCCGGTTTGCCAGTGAGCCAGTCGGCCTTGATCTCTTTCAGGCGTTCGATGTTTCTGCGATAAGGCTGATCGGCACGCTCATCGGCCTTCGCCGGGTTCTGACCGTCGTGCTGGAGCAGCGCATATGCCAGCGATCGCAACACCGGCTCAGTGTGCTGATGTCCAATGCAGTTGAGCGTCCGCAAGCTGTTGGCAACATAGATTGCCTTGTGACCGATGTCGCGGAAGTCGCGAGCGCCATAGCGGAACATGAGTTCGAAGATATCGTTGGTGCCTGCGGAACGCGCGAACCCCGCGGCCGCCGCATCCGTGGCCGCCTCGTCCCAGTTGTCCATCGCCTCGACCAGCGCGGCCTTAGCTTGCGGCGCGCTGGGAACTTTCCCTTCATCCACGCGGGCCATCGTCCAATTGCCTTCGCGCTCGTCGCGCGCTTGCGAATCCTTGAAGTAGTCGAGCGCCCAGAAGATCGGCAGCCAGCGCTGCTCGTCCGGCGAGGCCATGCTCGCCAGGTGCGCGGAGTTCACCACCAGCACCGCGTGAAACTTGAAGCCCACATGCGGGCGCGGCTGAACGTTGCGCACACCCGCCAGCAGCAGCGCGGCCAGCAGGTCCTGATAGCTCAGACCGGTCTGAATGCGCTGGGCGACCTCCTCCAACAGGCGCTCGCGCGGGGTGTCTTCGAGCAGTCGCACGATCGGCTCGATGTCCGGCTGAAACTGCACGCGATCGGGATGCAAGCTCGCTTCGTCCGCCCGCACCGGAGCGAGTCGAGACAAGAAGCCCAGATCGCCAAGCCCGGCCAGTGTTCCAGCCACCGCCGCCGATTGCAAAAACGTTCGCCGAGAGTTTCCCCGTGCCATGACGCCGCCCTCCATCATTTAGCCTGGCCGTGGTCGTACATCCGCCGCTCGGGCATTATACCGGGGGCGGCAGCGGCTCTAAGAACAATCGCTCGCCCGGGAGCATGCTGGACGGCAGGCCGCCAGCGGGCGACAATGGATAGATTGTCGTCTTCTGCCCTGTCACCACGCTGACGTCGAATGGCCGGTTCCGCCGAAACTGCCCGCAAGTCCAGCTCCCCATCTCGCCGGGCCCGCCCCTGGCAAGGCTGGCTGATCGCTACCGGCATTGTGCTGATCGTAGCAGCGGTGTTCGCGCCGCGATTCTTTCCCGCTGCGCCGGACACTTCCCCTGACGCTGCCACGCTCACACCGGCCAGCAACTCGCCGGCGATCAACGACACGCCCGCTCCCCGCCCAGCGCCAGAAGGCATGGCCTGGATTCCCGGCGGCAGCTATTGGATGGGCGACAACACATTTCCCGACGCGCAGCCGGAGCACCTGGTGACGGTTGACGGTTTCTGGCTCGACAAACACGAAGTGACCAACGCCGAGTTCGCGAAGTTCGTCGAAGCGACGGGCTATGTGTCTTTCGCCGAGAAGGCACCCAAGGCCGAGGACTATCCCGGCGTGCCGGCCGAGAAGCTCGTGGCCGGTTCGATCGTGTTCACGCCACCAAGCGAGGCGGTTCCGCTCAACGATCATTTCCAGTGGTGGCAGTACGTGCCCGGCGCATGCTGGAAACATCCCGAGGGACCCGACAGCACCATCGAGGGCCGCGAAGATCATCCCGCGGTGCACATCGCCTGGGTCGATGCGAAGGCCTACGCCGACTGGGCCGGCAAGCGGCTACCGACCGAAGCCGAGTGGGAGTTCGCCGCGCGTGGCGGCCTCGACCGCCAGCCGTTTTGCTGGGGCGGTGAACTCATGCTCGACGGCAAATGGCAGGCGAACATCTGGCAGGGAAACTTCCCGAACGAGAACGCCCAGCAAGACGGCTTCGTGCGCACAGCGCCCGTCGGCAAGTATCCGGCGAACCGCTACGGCCTGGTCGACATGAGCGGCAACGTCTGGGAATGGTGCTCCGACTGGTATCGGCCCGATACGTACCTGCACCCCACTGGAAAGAATCCGGTCGGTCCCGAGGATAGCTTCGATCCGCAGGAGCCGGGCCTGCCAAAGCGCGTGCAGCGCGGCGGCTCGTTCCTGTGCAGCGACATGTACTGCGTGCGCTACCTGCCGGGCGGACGCGGCAAGGGCGAACCCACCAGCGCGGCGAGCCATATTGGATTCCGCTGCGCGAAGTCGGCGAAGTAACGGCGACGCGAACGAGTCTGCTCCCCGTTCGTCGAAGAAAGCTTGCCTTCGTGCTGCGGTGCACGCCATACTCTTTCGAAGTGCGCTCTTCGCATTTCGCCTCTCGCCGCCGCCCGCTGGCAGAAATGCGTGCCACCTCGGCCTTGTCGCAGGCAATCATTCAACCGCCATTCATCAATCAGGCGAGCAAGTCATGCGCGAATCAAACCCCTTCCTCGAACAGCACGTGCGCCTCTCCCGGCGGTACTTCATGAAGCTCGGCGTGGCGGGCCTGGCGGCCACGAACGCCCTCACGCACTGGGCAATTCCCGCCCGCGGTGAAGGCAAGCTCTTTCCGAACGAAGCCGAAAAGGCAGAACGCTTTGGCTCCTACTTGACGCCCGACAAGCTGTTCGGCGACGTCTCGCGCGGCGAGCCGGTGCCACACGAATTGCCGGACGAAAAGAAGCAGGAAGTCGGCATGACGCGCGAGTCGTGGAAGCTGGAAGTGATTCCCGATCCTGAACACCCGGTGCGCTTGCGAAACCCGATGACCAAGGAGAAGGGTAGCGCGATCGACTTCTCGCAGTTGATGGCGCTGGCCGAGAAGCACGCCGTGCGGTTTCCGAAGATGATGACTTGCTTGAATCTCGGCTGCCCGCTCGGGATGGGCATCTGGGAAGGCATTCCGCTGCGTGAGGTGGTCTGGATGGCCGAGCCGCGTGAGGATCTTCGCCGCGTGTTCTACTACGGCTACCACAACGAAGACGAAAAGCAGATCTTTCGCAGCTCGCTGCCGGTCGGCCGCGTGTTTGAAGACTACTTCGGGCTGCCGCCGGTCATTCTCTGCTACAAGTTCAATGGCCAGTGGCTCAGCAGCGAGCGTGGCGGACCGGTGCGCATCGTGGTTCCCGAGCACTATGGCTTCAAGAACGTGAAGTGGCTCTCGCACCTGGTGCTGACCAACAATCCGCACTCGAACGACACCTACGCCGAACAAGGCAACGACATCGACAGCCCGATGAAGACGTTCGCGGCCACGCTCAGCGCGCCGCGCCAGATCAAGGCCGGTCAGGAGCTCGCGCTCACGGGCTTCGCCCAGTGCGGGATCAGCGGGCTGAGCAAGGTGCAGGTGTCCGTCGAGCCGGCCGACTACCAGCGGCCCAAGGACGATCCTTACCTGACGACGGCCCCCTGGGTCGACATGGAGATCCTGCCGCCGCCGGAAAGCTGGGGCGGCGAGTTCGCTGACGGCAAACTACCGATGCCGATGCATGGCTTCGATTCCGCCACCGGTAAACCGCTCAAGTGGCCGATGCGGCTCTGCGCCGCGCATTGGGCCGGCGTGCACCCTGCCCTCTCGCCCGGCAAGTACACGTTCCGCTGCCGCGCGATCGACGAGTACGGCAACGCCCAACCGCTGCCGCGCCCGCTGCGCAAGAGTGGATCAATCACGCCCGAGCAGTTCACGCTCGAAGTGATGTAGGCCTTTTGCCCAACCGCGAACCGGAACTACGGCATGGATGGCGTCTTGCTCAAGCTGCATAGCGGTGATTCTGGGAACCCCGGAAAGTGGTTCTGGAAACTGTTTGAGCCCATTCGCCCTGATCTCGATCGGATGTATTGGTACGTCGACATGCAGACGCCGCCCTCATTTGACGAGGGCGACCTTCTGGACCTCGGCCCTGGCTTGCATGCCATAGTTATCAGCCCCGGACGGTTCGCGCGATTCGGTGACAAGTTCGGCGACGAGTTCATTTCGCTGTGGTCGATGGAACCCACTAGCGACGATCCTGCGACGATTGTCGCTGAGTATCTTGCCAGTCGGCATAGCAAGGCGGTTCTGCAGCAGCACGCCCGAATCTGGCTGCTCTACACTGATAGCTCCTGCTGGGAACTCTACGCTCGCAAGTCGAGTCTCGTCGATCGCGTGTGCGAGGGTGTCGAGGGCAAAGACTGGGTAACCGCCTATCGCGGCGAAAGCGATCGCCGCAAGCAGACATTCAAAGCGGCAGGGCTGAGCCGAATGTGGCGGTGCTGGGCTTAGGTTTCGCCCACCGCCACCGGCACCTTGCCGCGGTGCGGGGCCTCGTTCGGATCGCGCAGCATGCCGAACCGACTCGCCTGCCATAGCTGACCCGTGTGGGCCTCCATGGCCGAAAGCCAGCCGTGCTTGTAGCAGGCCGTGTCCAGGTCGCAAATGAAGCCCAGGTCAAGCACTTCGCTGTTGCGTTGCTCGGTGTGCCCGACGAACACCCGCTTGCCGGAATAGTGCGGCCGGGCGTCGGCAGGGTCCAAGAGCGCCCAGCGCAGTTGATGCTCGGGCTGCTCAGCCATCGGCAGATCCGGCAGGTATCCCGCGTGCGTGAAGATGAACTCGTCGGTTTCGTAGTACGGCTGGCAGGACTCGATCAGCCGCCAGTGCTCGGGCGGAATGTCGCTGAGCTTGCCGGCGTAGCGATAAGAATTGATCGTGGCATAGCCGCCAACGACCTCCCAGTAGCGCAAGGCCGACTCGCTCTGGCGCGCGGCGAGCATCATCTCCTCGTGGTTCCCTTCGATGAGAACCACGTTGCACGAAGCCGGCAGGGCCATCACGCGTTCGATAACATCGCGGGTGTCGCGACCTTGATCGACGAGGTCGCCGAGAAACACCAGCGTATCGGTACGTCGGGGGAGGATCGCTTCGAGCACGGCGTCCAGCGCATGGACGCAGCCATGCACATCGCCAATGGCAATCAATCGCCCTGGTTCAGCCATCGTCGGAGCTCCCGCCTGAATGCTCACTGCCTGTGTCGAGGCAGGCTCAACGATAGAGAGCGATCGGCGTAAACTCAATGGTGATCGAAGATTTCAGCCCTAAGTCCGTCGCGGCTAGCCATGTCCGGCAGGCCTGCACGGCGACCTCAGAACGAAGCGCGACGCTCAAAAGTCGATATCCTGGGTAGATTTTCATTGATTTCATAAACGCGCAAGTTAGAATCGCCCGGAGTTCAAAATCATCGCACAGGAAGCATCTTAAGAAGCCTGATTCCCTCGGAGTGAACTAATGACGCGTTGCACGATGTTGGCGGTGTTTTTCAGCCTGGTTGTGAGCGTCGCCTCCCAGGCTGGAACGATCACGATCGTGGAGCGCGAGAGTTCAGCAGAGAACGCTCTGTTCGCAGGCTCCGGCGGCGCCGTTCAGCAAGACGGCGATTCGGACAACACCGCGGCCCCCACCGGCCCTTTCAGCTTCAGCCACAGTGGGTCGGTCGCAGTTCTCGAATCCGATCCCTTTTCGAACGGCTCGGCGTCGGCCAGCGGTTCGATTTCTGTCGCCGAGAATGTTTCGCAGCCCAACGCTGGCTCGTTGAGCATCACGGCCACGCGCACCGCCAGCGGCACAGCGATGTGGGGCAGCGGAACCGGCGTGGCGCAGTCGTACCAGAACCAGGAACTCCGCGTGCGGTTCACCGTCAATGGTGATGACGCCACGTACACGCTCACTGGCGATTTCGATCCGGGAGTGATTACCACCGTCGTGGGCGAAGCCCACAGCCTGCGGCTTTATCGTCCCTTTACTGCGAATGTGCTGGTCGACGTCGACTCGGCGGCCACACTCAACGAAGCTGGGCTACTCCTGGCCGGCCTGACCTACGAGTTTCGCATCCGGCTCAATGATCGCAATCGCGGCACCTCTGGCGATCCTTCGAACTCCGATGCCAGCAACTTCAACATTCAGTTCAATGTGCAATCGGTGCCCGAGCCATCGACCTGGCTGCTCGCGGCGCTGGGGGCGGGTGCGCTGTTTCTGGTCCGACGACGGCGGAGTTAGTCGCTCCGCCGCACGTTTGACTCTGTCCGTTGCCGATTGGGCAATGGATGGGAGCATTCCCTTCCGTTGGCGAGTCTGGCATGCGTGTCGTTCGGAAGTCTGAAGTTCCCCGTCGCGAGAAATCGCCCGCCGCAGACTCAAGCGGCGTCCAGGTCGACGCCTACATCGCAGGCTTCCCGCCGGAAGTGCAGTCGCGACTAGAGCAGATGCGGCAGGCAATCGCCAAGCTTGCCCCGGGCGCGACTGAGACGATCAGCTACGGCATCCCGACTTTCAAACTGCACGGCAACCTGGTGCACTACGCCGCTTATGCCAACCACGTCGGCTTCTATCCGGGCGGCGCGGGCATCGCGGCGTTTCAGGAAGAGATCGCCGGCTACAAGAGCGCGAAGGGCTCGGTGCAGTTCCCGCACGATCGACCGCTACCGATCGCTCTCGTGAAAAAGGTTGTGAAGTACCGCGTAGCGCAGAACGAGGCCAAGGCGGCGGAAAAGGCGAAGCCGAAGGCCAGGCGGAAGTGAGTAGACCCCGTTCGACAGACTTAGCCGGCGGGAGGATCTTATGCGACGAACTACGGCGCTGGTCCTAGTCTTGATCGTTATCAGCTTGCCGCCAGGCTTGGCAGATGATCCGAAGCCGACCGATAACGCTCCGTCCTCCGCGTTCTTTGGTGAGCGAGCTGGCCAGGAGCAAACCGTGGAAGGGATCGCCCTTTGCTGGTGCCCTGCCGGCAGCTTCACAATCGGCAGCCCGCGCACCGAACCCGAGCGGCGGCCCGACGAGTACCGCGGCACTTCCTCATTCCTCACGGGCTTCTGGATCGGCAAGTATGAAGTCACTCAGGCCGAGTGGCGGCGCGTGATGCGCGGCATGCCGGCGGAAATGACCGCTGGCGTGGGAGACACACATCCGATCTACTCGATGAACTTCGCCGAAGCGGAACTGTTCTGCAGCAAGCTTACAGAACTTGCCCACAAGTCCGGCGAGCTACCGCCGTCTTGGCAGTTTCGCCTGCCGACCGAGGCCGAGTGGGAATACGCTTGCCGGGCAGGCACGACCGCGGCCACGGCTTTCGGCAACTCGCTGAGCAGCAAGCAGGCGAACTTTCAGGGCAAGCCGTACAACGGCGCCGAGGAAGGCCCTTCGCTTAAGCGCACCGCGCCGGTCGGCAGTTACCCGGCCAATGCCTGGGGCATTCACGACATGCACGGCAACGTGTTCGAGTGGTGCCGCGACTGGTACGTGCGCTTTCCAACACGCGGAGAAGACGTCGATCTGCACTCTGCCCAGCGCGGCGCCACGCGCAGCG
>JBGSKX010000201.1:0-15189 GCA_041741015.1 Pirellulales bacterium | reverse complement strand
GTGGAGTCGCTCGCCCGCATCGATTCGGACACGGTCCCCCCTGCCCTGCTCTCGGGCTGGAAAGGCCACGGCCCCGAATTGCGTTCGCAGATTCTAGAAGTGCTGCTGAGCCGGCCCAGCGGGCAGAAGGCGCTCTTGGCGGCGATTGGGCGCGAGGAGGTTCCGGCCGTGGACATCGACGCCGCGCGGCGGCAGCGGCTGCAACAATCGGAAGATGAGGCGATTCGCACTCAGGCCGAGAAACTGCTGGCCGGCGGCATTGAATCGAACCGCGCGCAGGTGGTCGAGCAGTTCCGCTCGATTCTGGCCACGCCGGGCGATGCGGCGGCTGGCGTCGCCGTGTTCACGAAGCGCTGTGCCGTGTGCCACCGGCTGCGCGGAGTGGGCATCGAGGTAGGTCCCGACCTGGCTTCGCTTACGGACCTTTCGCCCGAGACGCTGCTGGTGGCGATACTCGATCCGAATAAGGCGGTGGAAGCGAAGTATCGCGACTACCTGGCACTGACCACGTCCGGACTCACCCACACGGGGCTGCTCGCGAGCGAGACGGGAAATAGCGTCACGCTGATGGGCCAGGAAGGCAAGCAGCAGACGATCTTGCGAAGCGATCTGGAAACGTTGCAAGCGACCGGAAAATCGCTGATGCCCGAGGGATTGGAAAAAGACATGAGTCCACAGGAACTGGCGAACGTGATCGCGCATGTGCGAGGATCGGGTGCTCCGCGGAAGGTTTTCGAAGCCAACCAGCCGCGGCTGGTCACGCCGACGACGGACGGGACACTGCAGCTCTACCCGACGAACTGTGAAATCTATGGCCCGACGATTGTGATGGAGCAGCTTTACAAGAATCTGGGGCTGTGGAAAAGCGAAAACGACAAGGCGGTGTGGAACGTCGAGCTACCGAAGGCCGGCAAGTACGAGATGGTGCTGAACTATGCCGCGCTGGATGAGGATGCCGGTAACGGCTGGATTCTGGAAGTGCAGCCGAGCGGCACACCGGCGGTCGGCGCAGATGCGTCGCAGCCGGCTGGACCGCAACTGACTGGAAAGCTGGTGGCGACGGGAAGCATCGACCGCTATGTGGAAGTGCCGTGCGGCGAGATCGAACTGCCGGCAGGCGCGCAACAGATCACGCTGCGTTCGAGCGGCGCACCGCGCGGCAAGCTGATGCAGTTTGGCGGCGTGCTGCTGAAGCCGATGAAGTAGGACGTTCTATCTCCTTCCCAAAGTTGGGTGGCACGTCACTGAGGCACGAAGGGCGTGGCGACAGTCGTCAACAAACCCTTGCTGCACGCTTGTGGCACAAGACGCACCGCGCCCTTCGCCGAGGCTCATGGACGTGCCACCCCTCGCAGGGTACCCTTCGAACCAACAATCGTTATAAAAGAGTGCGTTGGCGCTTCATTGAGGCGTATCACCCACTCACTGCACGGAGGCCGGCCATGCTGCAGGAATTCAAGAAGTTCGCGCTGCGCGGGAACGTGATCGATCTGGCGATTGGCGTGATCATTGGCGCGGCGTTCGGCAAGATCGTGACCTCGATGGTCGACGACGTGATCATGCCGCCAATCGGCGTGCTGTTGTCGGTGAGCCAGGTGAGCGACATCCAGGATTGGGCATTGCCGATTAATGCCCCTGCCGAGGACTTCAAGAACGCGACCTCGGCCGCCTGGGCCAAGGAGCACGGAATCGCCACGGTCTCCTACGGCCGATTCATCAACAACATCGTCACCTTTCTGATCATCGCCTTTTGCGTGTTTCTGGTGGTTCGGCAGGTGAATCGCCTGTCGCCGCCACCGCCACCAGCGACGCGCGAGTGTCCGATGTGTCGGTCGATGATCTCGAAGAAAGCGAGCCGGTGTCCTAATTGCACGTCGGAGATCGTGCCGGAAGCAGCGTAACAAGCTGGAAAGTTCGCCAAGCAGTAAGTGACGCATGATCAGTAGGCAGGAGACTTTCAAGATGAGCGGTGGACCGCGGTTGGGTGAGTTGATCACCTCGAACTGGACGACGCAGGCCGTGTATGTGGCCGCCAAGCTCGGAATCTCGGACATCCTTCATGAGCGTGGACCACAGTCGGCCGAGCAGCTCGCCGGGGCCACCGGAGTGCTGGCCGAGCCGCTGTTTCGCGTGCTTCGAGCGCTGGCGAGCTCGAAAGTCTACAGCCAGCGCGACGACGGTAAGTTTGAGCTCACCCCGCTGGCCGAGCAGTTGCGGAAGGATGTGCCGGGCTCGCAGCATGCGATCGCAATCATGATGGGCGAAGAGCACTACCACGCCTGGGGCGAGCTGCTGTACAGCGTGCAGACCGGCAAGACAGCGTTCGACAAGATCTACGGCAAGCCGATCTTCCAGTGGCTCGGCGATCATCCCGAGCAGGCCGCCGTGTTCGACGCGGCGATGGTCAGCATTCACGGTCGGGAAACCGGCGCGATGATCGACGCTTACGACTTCAGCCAGTTTGGCGTGCTGGCCGACGTGGGGGGCGGCAACGGCAGCGTGCTGCGGGCGATCCTGAATCGCGTGCCAGGCGTGCGGGCGATGCTGTGCGATCTGCCCGGCGTGCTCGAGCGTGCCCAACCGCTGGTCGCGGCGGATGGGCTCGTCGACCGGCTGGAATTGAAGCCGACAAACTTCTTCGAAGCAGTGCCGGCCGGCGCGGACGCCTACCTGATGCGGCACATTGTTCACGACTGGACCGACGAACAATCGCTGGTGATCCTGAAGAACATTCGCAGAGTGATCGGCCCGGGCGGAAAGCTGCTGGTGATCGAGGGGGTGGTGCCGGCGGGGAACGAGCCAAGCTTCAGCAAGCTGCTGGATCTGAACATGATGGTGATGCCCGGCGGCAAGGAGCGAACCGAGGCGGAGTATCGCGAGCTGCTGTCAGCCGGGGGATTCCGGCTGGAACGGGTCGTGCCGACGGAGAGCGAGGTCCAGGTGCTGGAAAGCGTGCCGGTGTAGGGCGGTGCTTGCGTGCCGCTTGCCAGGACCACTAAGCAAGCCCAGGGAATGCTTTCCCTGGGTTCGCGGGACGACCCTATCTTCACCAGATAACCCAGGGAAAGCATTCCCTGGGCTTGTGTGAAACCACGAGAGTGAAAGCACTCTCGCTCCGTCACACTCGCTCTTGTGCGAAACAGCCCGGCGGTGCTATTAACTTCGACGGGCCGATGCGCCCTCACGTCTTGTTCGATAATGCCAGTTCTGGTGCGGCCGCCTGAAGGACCAGGTGGCCGGTGATGCCGATGTTCAAGCTGACTGCCAGAGTGCGGGCGCTCGCCGTTTGCGCGGCGCTGGTCGTGTGCGCGCAGGGCTGCCGCGGCATGAAAAGCGAGTGGTCGCCCAACCACGCGATTGCGCCGACGGCGGACTTCAGCGGCAGCCAGATTACGGTGCACAACATCCGCAACACCGAGTATCGCACGGCCGACGACTACACCGTGCATCACTACGATAAGATGTTCGATCTGCAGAAGTTGGACTCGGTCGACTTCATCGTGGTGCCCTTTCCGGATGTGCCCGGCGGAGCGCATACGTTCTTGAGCTTCGGTTTCGACGGTCAGGATTACGTGGCGGTGAGCGTCGAGATGCGCCGCAGGCCGGGAGACGATTTCGACCCGATCAAGAGCTTCACGCAGCCGACCGAGCTGATCTACGTGGTGGGGGACGAACGCGACCTGATCCAACTGCGGACGATTCACTGGATGTCGGACGTATATGTGTATCGGGCGCAAGCATCGCGCGAGCAGATGCAGCAGCTTTTCACAAGCATGCTGAAGCGGGCGAACAAGCTGGCCGAGGAGCCTGAGTCGTATAACCTGATCACCAACAACTGCACGACGAACATCGTGCGGCACGTGAACGAGATCGCGCCGAATAAGGTGCCGTACGGGTACCAGGTGCTGTTCCCGGCGTTCTCGGACGAGCTGGCAAACGATCTGAAGCTGATCAAAATCGACCAGAATTTTGAGCGGACGAAGGAGGGCGCGCGGATCAACGAGATCGCGTATCGGTATCGCGACGATCCGGCGTTTTCGGCGAAGATCCGCGAAGGGCACACGACGCTGGCCGTGAAAAGCTGGTCGAGCGACCGGGCGCCGCTGCGATGACGCTGTGTTGTTTGACAATCGGGAGACTAGCGGCGGGCCGTACCGAACCGCGACCAGTCACGCTCCCGCGCCGGGAGGACCACGATGTCATCGCACCGGAACTCGCCGGTAGCCCCGAACAGGCCGATGGCCACGGTCATGCCGATCGTCGTGGGAGGTACTTTGATGACCCCGATGTGCTTTTTCCACGCCGTGTCTTCGCGCCAGAGACCGACGATCTGTTCGTCAAGCGTCTTGCGATCGGCGTCGAAAAACGTGACGAGAATCTTGGCTCCGTCGCGCGGGTTGGCAGCGTCCACCGGCTGAACATCCTTGCACATAACCCAACTTTGAACGGTGATCAGGCGGACGCGATCACCTTGCACGCCTATCGACTGAAGTGCCTGCGAGCTGCGGCCGGGCACCGCGTTGGTGAACTGCAAGCACTGGCCCGGATGACTCGGATCCGTGCTGGGAGCCAGCTGCGCCTGCCTGAGATAGAACCAGGCGGCCGGCACGCCCGGCGAAAGCAGCTCTTCGAAATTGCCGTTAATGAGCGGTGTGATCGCCAGGTTCGAAGTCGGACTGCGAAGCGTATCGGCCACACCGGTCATGGGCACAAAGTACGTCGGCGTGCGTTTGGCGACGCGAAGCTTGCCCCCTTCCTTGACCAGCACGCACAGGTTCTGCTGGAAGCCCTCGCCAATGGGAATCAGCATTCGTCCCCCTTCGCGTAATTGCTCGGCGAGCGGCGCCGGCACGTTCTCGGGCGAGCAGGTGACTATGATCTTGTCGAACGGTGCGGCCTCGGCCCAACCTTGAAAGCCATCGCCTTGGCGAGCGTGAATGTTCTTGTACTTCACTCGCTGGATCGCCGCGGCCGCAGTCTTGGTCAACTCGGGCTGTATCTCGATCGTATAGACATCTTTCACCAGCCGACTAAGTACGGCCGCCTGATAGCCGCTACCGGTGCCAATCTCGAGCACGCGTTCGCCCGGCTGGGGGTCGAGTTGTTCGGTCATCCAGGCCACGATGTAGGGTGGCGAGATGGTCTGGCCGTGGCCGATCGGAAGCGTCGTGTCGAAGTAGGCGTAGGGTCGCAGCTCGGCGGGTACGAACTCGTGGCGCGGCACCTCGCGCATCGCCGCCAGGACCTGCGGGCTCTTGATGCCGCTGGTGGCCAGTTCGCTTTCGACGAGCCAACTGCGGGCGGCGGCGAGTTCGCGCGGAGATTGAGCTGAAACCAGGTTTACCGTCAGCATCGCCAGCAGCAGAAGTGTACAGCAACAGGTTCGGGCAAGCATGGCGGTGGCCCCTGGGAATCTCTCTGGCGGGAAAGCTGCGTGTATGTAGCGAATTGCCCGACCACTCGGAAGAGGAATCCCGCAAACCGTGCCAGCAGCCGTCGCAGTGGCCTGGGCCGCACCAGGGGCTGCATGGTCGCTCACCGGGCCAAACGCTATCATCGGTGCTGCTGGCATGTGCCGCTGCTGATTCCAACGGGCCAACGCGCGAACGGTCGCTCCGATGCATCTTTCCCAACGAATGCAGGACGTGCAGACGCCGATCATTCCGGTCGTCGCGGAGTTGATCCGCCGGCATCCGGGGACGATCTCGCTGGGCCAGGGCGTGGTGCACTACGGTCCACCGCGCGAGGCGCTCGAGGCCGTGCAGCCGATGGCCGCGGACCCGCTGAACCACAAGTATCACGCAGTGGAAGGTATCGCCCCCCTGGTCGAGATGCTCAGCGGCAAGTTGATGGCCGAGAACGGCATCGTGATGAATGCCGGCAACCGCGTGGTGGTCACTGCCGGCGGCAACATGGCGTTCTTCAATGCGATTCTGGCGATCGCCGATCCGGGCGACGAAATCATCCTGCTGGCGCCGTATTACTTCAATCACGAAATGGCCCTGGCGATGCTCAACTGCCGCGCCGTGATCGTGCAGCTGGATGCTGAGTATCAGCTTGACTTGTCGGCGATCGAAGCGGCAATCACGTCGCGCACTCGGGCCGTGGTCACGATCTCGCCGAACAACCCTTCGGGCGCAGTCTATTCAGGAGAGTCGCTGGTGGCCGTGAATCGGCTGTGCAAGGAGCGGGGCGTCTACCATATCAACGATGAGGCGTATGAGTACTTCGTGTACGACGGCGCGGAGCATTTCTCGCCGGCTTCGCTCGCAGGTTCAGCGGAGCACACGATTTCCTTGTACTCATTCTCCAAGGCATACGGCTTCGCGAGTTGGCGGATCGGATACATGGTGATTCCCGAGGCGCTGACCGTAGCCGTGCGAAAGGCGCAGGATACGATCCTGATTTGCCCGCCGGTGGTGTCGCAGCATGCGGCGTTGGGGGCGCTGCGGGCGCCGGCTTCGTACCGGCGGGAGAACCTGGCGCACGTGGCCGAAGTGCGGTCGATGGTGCTTGAGGAGCTTGCCGCGGTGCGCGCATTCTGCAAGATTCCGCCTGCGCTGGGGGCGTTTTACTTCCTGGTGACCGTCGATACGCCGCTGGGAGCGATGGACGTGGTCGAGCGGTTGGTGCGCGAGCACGGCGTAGCGGTGATTCCCGGGACGACGTTTGGCATTGAGCAGGGCTGCACGTTGCGAGTGGCGTACGGGGCGCTCGAGCGAGCGACGATCGCTGAGGGGATTGGGCGGCTAGTGAAGGGATTGAAAGCAATTGTGAAGTGAGAGTTGCGAGATAATAGCCCGAAGCGCGAGCGAGGGTACTCACCAATCGATTCTCCACTTACGATTGAGCGTGAGCGGATAATTCAATATAGGGTGCCTCCGGCACAGGAGGAATCGAGTGACGGCTTACGATAGGAAAGGTTTTCGGTCGGTTCACGCTGTGCCTGATCCCTCTTGTTGCGGAGCAACACCGACAACGAGTTGTCGGTGCTACCCGATCGAGCATCAAACGCGTTGAGACACATCATGCAAATCGTCGCCGTACAATCGGACATCGTGTGGGAAGACAAGCCGGCAAACTTCGCCCCGGTGCGCGAGCAACTGGCCCAGGGCAGCGTCGAGCCGGGCGCGCTGATCGTGCTGCCGGAGATGTTTGCAGTCGGTTTCAGCATGAACGTGGCCGGTATTGCCGAGCCAGAGGATGGCCCGACGCACAAGTTTCTGGCGGAACTGGCAATCGAGCACAAATCGGCAGTCGTCGGTGGCGTGGTGACGCGCGCGGCGGATGGACGAGGACTGAATCAGGCCGTCGTGTTCGATCCGGCCGGAAAGCTGCTCGCGCGGTACTCGAAGATTCATCCGTTCTCTTATGGCGGTGAGACGAAGCACTATGCTGGCGGGGACGGAGTCGTGGTGTTCGAGTGGGGCGGATTCAAGATCGCACCGCTGGTTTGTTATGACCTGCGGTTTCCCGAGGTGTTTCGACACGCCGCAATTCAGGGAGCGGAGCTGCTGGTGGTGATCGCCAGTTGGCCGGAAACGCGCGACTCGCACTGGCGAGCCCTGCTGCCGGCCCGGGCGATCGAGAACCAGTGCTACCTGGTAGGGGTGAATCGCGTGGGGGCCGATCCGCACGTGACCTACGCCGGGCACAGCGTGATTCTGGATCCCAAGGGAGTGCCGCTGGCCACTTGCAGTTCGCGGGCCGAGCTACTGGTGGCGAAGATCGAGCGCGAGCCGCTCGTGGCGTATCGGGAGAAGTTCCCGGCGCTACAGGACATTCGGGGGGAGTTTTTGGGCCTGTCTTGAGACATTAGCACGGGTGAGCCGCGCTGACGGCCACCGCCGTCTTTTTTCGCGCTTCGTGCCCGGGTAAACTAAGGGGCTGCGGAATCTTTCGCGTGCGATCAATCTTCTGGGGGCGTGAGTCATGAAGCGTGTGTTGGTCGGTGCACTGTTGGTGCTGGTGGCGGTGGCGAGTGCGGCGGAAGCGGCTAAGCCAGCGAAGTGGACGCGGCAGCAAGACATCATCTATGGCCGCAAGTTCGGCACCGCGCTGACGATGGACGTGTTCACGCCGGCCGAGCAAAACGGCGCGGCGGTGATCGTGTGCATCAGCGGCGGCTGGGTGTCGAATCACGAACAGATTCAACCAGCGTTCGCCCTGACGCTGCTCAACCGCGGCTACACTGTGTTTGCGGTGGTGCATGGCAGCCAGCCGAAGTTCACGATTCCCGAGTGCGTGGAAGATGTCAATCGTGCGGTGCGCTACATCCGAACGCATGCCGACGACTTCAAAATCGACGGCGATAAGATCGGCATCACGGGCGCTTCGGCCGGCGGCCACCTGTCGCTGATGCTGGGCTGCGCCGGTTGCGAAGGCGATCCGAACGCAAAGGACCCAGTCGATCGGGCCAGTAGCTGCGTGCAGGCCGTGGCATGTTTCTTTCCGCCAACGGACTTTTTGAACTACGGCCAGCCGGGCGTGAAGTCGCTGGGCATCGAGCCGGAGCACAAGTTCAAAGCGCCGTTCGATTTCAGGACCTATGACGCACAAACAAAAACGTTCGTGCCCGTCGACATGGAGACGCGCGAGAAGATCGTGAAGGAAGTTTCGCCGATCTATCACGTGAATGAAGGCGACGCGCCGGCCCTGATCATGCACGGCGACGCCGACAATCTGGTGCCGCTCCAGCAATCTGAGATCATCGTCGAGAAGTTCAAGGAAGAGGGCGTGCCGGCTGAGCTCGTCGTCAAGAAAGGCGCCGGGCACGGCGTCTGGCCGTCGATGCTGATCCAGGACTTCGGGGCGTTCGCCGACTGGTTCGATGAGCACTTGCTCGACAAGGCAGCGAAGCCGGAAGAGGCCAAGCCCGCGGAAGAACAACCGGCCGAACAGGCCGCGAAGTAGCCGCCGCTGAGTCGAGGTTGTCCAGCCGTCTCCCAAATTCCTCGGGCTGTCGGTCGTCATGGCGGCGCGCATCTACGCAAAGAATCCCGGTCAGGTCGACGATTGGATCGTCGAGGGTGCGGTCGCGCCCTCGGACCTGGAACTACTGCTACAGAACAAGAAGGCGAATTGCCTGACGTTTCAGAAGATCACGGCGTTTCCGCCGCGCCCGTTTCAGGGATTATCCGCACTTAAGTCGCTCAAATTCGTCACGCTGAACAACTGCCCGCTGGCCCCCGGCGACTTCGCCGATCTCGCGGCTTTGCCGAAGCTCGAGGCGCTCTTGTGCACTGAATGTCCGGTCAAGGATGACGATCTCGGAGCGCTACGCGGGCACCCGAAACTCGGCAGGTTGTGGCTCAACGGTTCTCGAATCACCGACGCAGGGCTAGACGATGTGGCCGCGATTGTCGGGCTGGTCCACTTGGGTCTGGATGATACCGCGATCACGGATGCCGGCCTCGCGAAGCTCGGCGCTGCCCTAAAGCTGAACCATTTGACGCTGCGCAACACCGCCGTCACGAACGAAGGGATTTTGCAGCTCGCGGCGCTGCCGAAGCTGAAGCTATCGGCGCCTCTGGTCAGTGGCACGGCAGTGACCGAAGGTGGTCTCGACGCCCTGTTTCAAGAGCAAAGCGAACGTGCCCGAGCGGCCAAAGGGGCCGGCAAGTCGAAACCAGCCGCCATGCTCGCTCCGGAAGAGATCGATGCGGCCAAGGCAACTCTGTATGCATTCTTTCGGGAGATGCACGAATGCGAGAAGCGATTTGCCGAGGCGATCGGCGCGATTCCAGATCAACCACGAAAACAAGTCCCGCTGGAGACCAGCCTGGCGTTGTTTGAGCAGTGCCGCGAAGCCTATCAGCAGATCTTCGAGAAGCATTGCACGCTGAAGAAGCGTGCGATGGGAAAAGCCGCAAACGCGTCGATTGGCTGGCCGCCGGAGTACGAAGCTGATCCACAGAAAGAGCCCGTGACCTCGGTTGAGACTCCGAGCGCAACCCGCGTGGTAATCGAAACCCAGCAGCATTTTAAGGTTCAAGACCGCTGTCAGTACGTGCTGCTCAAAAGGGATGGCCGCTGGCTCATCGACAGCAAGAAGCTGTGGCGAAACGGCTGGGAGCAGACGCTGTTGTAGTGTGTCGCCGCACGCGCCAGAAACACAAACGCCGGACCGAGCGCGGGCTCGATCCGGCGTTTTTTTGATGTGCTCGCGTGGGTCAGCCGGTTACTGCTGATACCAGAACGAGAAGTTCGAACCGCCCAGGCCGAAGCCCAGCCGCGGGTACGCCGGGTAGGCCGTCACGACCGGGGCCGGATAGACAGGATATACCGGGCCACACACCGGCGGGCGAAAAACCCGGGGCGGCGGCAGCCGATATGCCTGGTGATAGCCACCACGGTGGTTCCAGTTGCCGTGACCACCAGGACCGCGACCATGACCACCGTGACCGCCGTGGTGCGGTCCCTTGGCCAAGGCCGTCGACGTTCCCGCAAACACAAGTACCGCTACACACGCAAGTCCTACAAACGCGCGTCGCATGACAAGGCTCCCTTCGCATTGGTGCAGTCGAGAAGCTTGCTCTCGCGAGTACGCTTCTCATTGGATTCATTCCCCCTCGACGCGAGATAAACGCACGGGGTGTGCCAATACAAAGAATTCACGTGAATGCCCGCAAATGTGGACGTTTCGAAAATTGCGCGCGTGATAGCAGTCGCGCGAAGTGTTTTCGAAATGATGACGAACTGTTGCGCGCACGATACGCGCGCAACAAGACGACGGCCAGCCAGCAGAAGCGCAAAACGGGATGAACTGCTACGGCAGTTCTTTCACGCGGACGTTGCGATAGCGCACGTAATGCTTGGTGAGGTCGCCACCGCCACCGTGAACTTGCAGTGCGATGCCGCCGGTGTCGGCATGACGTTTCTCGGTGTCTTGAAACTCCATGAAGCGGACGCCGTTGATCCAGGTGGTGACCTTCGGCGGGTTGCCTTCGATTCGGGCGCGAAGCTCATTCCACTTGCCGTGCTGCCAGAACTTGGGCCAGTCGGCGGGCTTTACCGGCAACGGAAACGGGTCGGCGTCTTCCTTGATGTCGGCGACCTTCTCCAGGAAGCTGAAGTTGCGGTGATGGATGCCGCCGGAGAGGCCTTCGCCATAGACGCCGGCCAGGTTGCCGCCGGCGTGGTAGTCGATCATGTACTGGTAGGCCTGACCGCGTTCGTTGCTGCGGAGGAACAGCCCGCTGTCAGGGACGAAGTCGTTGTTCATCTCCAGGGCGACTTCGAAGTTGCCGTACTGCTTGTCGGTGATAACGATGCCACCGTTGTTGGGAATGTCCTGACTGCCGATGATCGCGCCGTCTTCGACGACCCAGCGGCCGCCGGATTGGTTCTTGCTCGCGCGGCTGTGGCCGGTCTGCGAGCTGACGTGCCAGCCATCGAGGTTCTTGCCGTTAAAGATCGACTTGAATCCGGCCTCGTCGAACTTCTCGACTTTGTAGTCGGCGGCCAGGGAAGCGGCGGGAAGCAGGAGCAGCACGGCGGCTAAGAACAAAGAACGCATCGGGGTTACTCCCAGTTGGTGGATCAAAGTTGGTCGGTGTGCAGGACGCGCCGTCGGCGATGCCGCCGGACTAAACGGTTCTGGTGCCCGCGTCATACGTTCCAGGGAGAACGGGCTTCGCGGTTCAGGAGCGCGTTGGCCTCGTCGTCATCGGCAAAGCGCTCGGCAGCTGGGTCCCAGGTGAGCGTTCGGCGCAGCTGGTAGCCGAGATTCGCCAGGTGGCAAACGCTGGCCGAGCGGTGGCCGACCTCGACATCGCAGATCGGCTTTTGGCGGCTTTTGATCGCGTCGAGCCAGTTGCGACCGTGATCGGTGGCGTGCTCGACACGTGGGGCGCCCTCTTCGAGCGGCGTTTTGACGATCGACTCGGGCGTGCTCTCCAGCTTGCCACGGTCGACGTAGATCGTGCCGAGCTCGCCTTCGAACGTGCAGCCGCTGGGGCCGCCGTGAAGCATCTCCACGCCATCGGCATAGGTGAACTTCAAGCCGCTGTCCCCTTCGGCCGGCGGTTCGACCTTCACCGGGCCGCTCCCATCCATGTCGAGCGCCCACTGGGCGATGTCGAAGTGGTGGGCGCCCATGTCGGCCAGCCCGCCGCCGGCATACTCGCGATAGTTGCGGAATGCCGGGAAGTGCTGATGCACTCCCTTGGGGCAGAGAATCTCGTTGTAGCCGCGCCACGGCGCCTGGCCGAGCCACAGGTCCCAGTCGGTCCCTTCGGGCACCTGCTCTTCGGGCAGATCGCACGGCACGGGCGGAGCACCAACGCCGACGCGAACGGTCTTCACGCGGCCGATCTTGCCACCCCGAATCAGGTTCACTGCCTGCTCGAACAGGCCGCCGAACTCGCTCCGCTGCTGGCTGCCAGTCTGGAACACGATGTTGTTCTTGCGGACCTCGTTCACCAAATGGCGGCCTTCGCCGATCGTGAGCGTCAGCGGTTTCTCGCAGTAGATGTCCTTCTTCGCCCGGGCGGCCAGGATCGCGCCGGGCACATGCCAGTGATCGGGCGTGGCGATCACGACGGCATCGAGGCCGTCGAGCGCGAGCAGCTCGCGGAAGTCGTTGTGCACGCTGCAGCCTTTGTAGCTCCCCTGTCCTGTTTGTTTGGCGTAGTGGTCTTCAATGTTCTTGCGGCTGTGCTCGCGGCGCTCGGCCACGACGTCGCTGACGGCGATGATCTGCACGTCGCCATAGCCCAGAAAGCGACCGACGTGGCCGCGGCCCATCGTGCCGACGCCGATCACGCCGATGGTGAGGCGTTCATTTGCGGCGGCGCGGGCCTTGGGAAGCGCCGTGAGAATCGTGGGGCCGGCGACACTTGCGGCGGCGGCCGTTTGCAGGAAGCGGCGGCGCGATACATGGGCGGACATCAGCGGGGCATCCTGTGGAAGCTGGTGGCGGGAAGGAGTCGTTGGTGTGCACCGCCCAGGATAGTCGTGCGCGGGGCGCGGTGCAATTGGCGCGCGGAGTGAGCGCTCGCGGAAAGCAGGTCCAGGGGAATGTATCCCCCTGGCTTTAGAGCGTACGGCAGCAAAGGCGATTAATCGCCGGTGCCGATGTCGTCGTTGAAGGCTTCCAGGATCAGGTCGCACTCGGCAGCTTCGTGTTCGTGGAAGCGGCTGAGGAACAAGTGATACTGCCCGGCCAGACGTTGCAGTAGCCGGGCGGGCATCTCGTGGTAGAGTAGTTGCTCCGACGTCTCCACGACGCGGCACATTTCGGCAAACAGGTCGAAGTGCTGCGAGCGCAGCGACTCGGCCCGGCGACTCAAGTGTGGCGCGACCATGATCGCGTCTTCGAAGTAGCCGTACGCTTCTTCGAGCGAGAAGTGCATGGCCAGTTGATCACGCAGCTTGGTAAGCAGTTCGCCCAGGCGCTGGTAATCGAACTCTACCGGACCCGAGTGATCGAGCATGGCCGAGGAGTGGTGGATCAACTGCCGCAGCTCGTGGTGGTCGTCTTTGATCTCCCGGAGGAAGGCGGGATTGATCGAGACGGTGCGCATTGCGATTGCCATATCGTCCTCCTGCGGAAAGTACGTCGCCCCTCGGCTTATCTAAAAAGCGTTGGCCTTGCGTAGTCGTTTCGCGAACTGAGGCAGCAGCGGTTGATCGCTTGTGACGCTAGCTTTGGATGTCAGGAAATGAAGAATGATGGGGAGCAGTCGCTAGCGCTCCCCATAAGTCTAGGTTCCGGGGCGGAATGCTGTCAAATTTCTTGGGCCAGGTGGGTGGCGAAAGTTTCGCCCCCGCAATGGGTTAGGGAATATGGCGATGCGCATCACACCATCGCGAGCGGCGCGCCAAACGCTCGTTCCAACAAAGAAGACGATGTGATCAGAAAAAGCCAGCCGCAGTATTGGCGATTCGTCAGGCACCCCGCTAATCGCGAGCGAAGCAGACTAGTCCCGGGCAAAGCAGACGAGGCAGATGTCGTCGCTTTGCAGGCGGCCGCGGACATGGCGCTGCACGTCGGTGAGGAGTGCACTGCCGAGGCCTTCGATCTTGCGGGGAGCGGTGAGCAGCGTCTGCTGCAATCGCTGGCCGCCATAGACCGTGCCGGCAGCGTCCATCGCGTCGGTGATGCCGTCGGTGTAGAGCACGACGGCGTCGCCTGGCTCGAGCGGGAGTTCGACCTGTTCGTAGCGCCGGTCCGCATCGCAACCGAGCGGCAGGCCCCCATCGCCGCACAGCACTTCGAGCTTGCCACCACGCAAGAGCAGCGGCGGCAAGTGGCCGGCGTTGACCATGGTGAGCTTGTGCTCGCGTGGATCGAGCACGCAGAGCGCGAACGTGACGAAGTGGTAGTTTGCCAGTTCGCTGGCGAGATCAAGATTGAGCTGATCGACCGCGGCGGCCGGCGAAGCGCAGGTCGCCAGGCAGTAGCGGACCTCGGCTGAGAAGTGCGCCATCAGCAGCGCGGCCGAGACGCCCTTACCGGCCACGTCGCCAATCGCCAGTGCCAGTCGGCCATCGGGCAGCGGGATGTACCCGAAATAATCTCCGCCCACTTCGTCGGCCGGTTGATAGTAGTCGAAGAACTGGTAGCCGGGGACTTCCGGGCGGCTTTGTGGCAGGAACTGCAGCTGCATCTGCTTGGCGGTGCCGAGCTGGCGTTGGTAGGTGGCGCCATCGAAGGGCGTTTGCTGCGCGCCGGCGGACTCGACGCCCTGAGCGGCCATCGCGGCGACGCTCGCCAGCACGTCGAGATCGGCCTGTGTGAACCGCCGCGCGAGTTCGGTCGTGTCGAGATAGATGATCCCCAGCGGGCGGCGGGCGGCGCCCTTGAGCGGCGCACAAATCATCGAGAGCACCTGCACTTCAAACACGGATTGATTTGCATCCGCCGCGTCGGCCGGCGTGTCATCCATCAGCACGGGCTGCGCGGTGCCCATCACGTGGAGGGCCATTTTGCGGCTGATGGGGCCGAACGTCATGCTGTGGCCGGCTTCGCTCTGACGGTGCTTGATCGCGCGGGGCACGAGATGCCCTTCGGTTCCCTCTTCGAGCAGGATGTATCCGCGGGCCGCCTGCGGAAAGATTTCGAAGAGCGTGTCGAGAATCCGCGGCAGGAGTTGATCGACATCGGGCTGACCTTCGAAGTCAGCCGAAATCTTAAGCGCGGCGCGAAACCTGGCCTGCGGCGAAACCTCGCTGGCGGCGAGGGCG
>JBGSKX010000200.1:0-22663 GCA_041741015.1 Pirellulales bacterium | reverse complement strand
TCCTCGTCGTCGGCGTGCTGGGCCTGCACCTCGCGGCCGATCGGGTGGAAGTTGCGCTCGGAACCTCGGCGGCCAACAGCTTGCGAGTTAACCAGCCGGTCTCGCTCTCGGCATGGCTGGCGTCGACACTGCTCGCCGCCGCGAGTGGACTGTCGCTGTTCATTTTTTCACTCCGCCGCCATCGGATCGACGATTACCATGGCCGCTACCGGATGTGGATTCTGGTGGCCGTCGCCTGCGCGATCGGCAATCTGATGGAGGCCAGCTCGCTAGCGGCAATCGTACATTCGCTGTGCAGCGCCGCGTGCGGCGCCACAGGCCTCAGAGCCGATCTCGTTTGCCCCGCCGCCATGACGACCCTCGTCGTCGGGCTGTTGATCCGCCTGGGGATCGAAATCCGCCGCTGCGGTCCGGCGATGACGACGCTCGTGCTGGCGTGCATTTCGTTCGGCGTGGCCGCCGCGGCAAACTTCGGCTGGCCTGTTGTCCACAGTCCCGCCACGTTTCCGCTGTGGCTCCGCGGAAGCTGGCTGTTGGGCTACGTGCTCCTCGTCACCACGCTGCTGCTCTACAGCCGCCGCGTGCAGCTCGAAGTGGCCGGCGCCGTGGCGTTGCCGGTCCGTGTGAAACGGAAAAAGCCGGCCGCCAAGGTCGCCGATGCAGAAGACGACGAGAGTGCGGCTTCCGCGCGGCCGGCCAGGAAGGCTTCGCTTAAGCTCCGCACCGACCTCGATCCGGTCGATCGTTCTGCTCCTGCCGACGCGGACGAAGAAACCGCAGCGCCGGCGCCAAAGCTGGCGTTGGGTACCAAGCCCCAATCAACCAGCTCACCGAATTCGTCCAGCGACCACTCCAGCGATGCGAAGCGACTTTCGCGTGCCGACCGCCGCAAGCTGCGCCACGACCAGCGCCGCATGGCCTCGTAGCGTAGCACGACGCCCCCAGCACCAACCTCCCAGCCGCGCCAGCGCTGCCATGCCAGCACTCCGCTGATGCCCCTACTTTCCCTCCCGCGGCGGACGCCCAATGTTGTCGCACGTCAAATAATGCAACTCCATGTGCAGCCCCTGGAACGCTGTGCGCGCAGCGCGTACCAGCACCAACAGCCGATCGTCCTCCGGAAAGTTTTGCTCCAGGATGCGGTTCTCCAGCTTCGATAAATATCGCAGCATCGGCCGGATCTTTTCCGCAATCATCCCAATTTGAGCATCGGTCAACTGGTCGCTTCGCATGGACGTAAGTGTACATGCGAACACTATCTATTGTCAACCTTCGCGGACCTCTCGTCAGGAGCAATCGCCATGTTCATTCGTGTCTCGAAGTTGCGCGTCGCGGTTGCCTCGCTCCTGTCCATCGGCCTCGTGGCCCTCGGCACTTCCGCCCGCGCGAGCAGCATTGCCAGCAGCGACGCCGGCGCCATCGGCACACGTCCAGCGATCTTCACGCTTGAAACTGGTTCCACGTTTGCGCCATCCGACGACAATCTCTCGCAGGCTCCGCAGCTCGCCCTCGATCTGGTCGCCGATGTCGGACTCACGGGTACTCAGCCCCAGTTGGCTCTGCTTCTCCAGCCGTCGTCGGAAACGGTCGCCGTGCCGAATACCAGCCCCGCCGCCCCTACCTTTTTGACCGAGGCTGCGCTGCCGCTGAATCTTTCCGACGTGCCCGAACCGACCGCGTTCGGACTCTTGCTGTTGGGTCTGGCCGGGCTGTTCGCCGCGCGGCGGATTTCCCGGGAAGCCTGACAGCCGCAAGTTCCATCCGACCGCACTCGCCTGCTTCCCGCACGCCCCAGGGAGAATCGCCCTGCCCTTGCCTCGGCGCAACCGCTCGCGCGCAATTGATTGACGCGCGTGCTTAGGCGAGTATGGTAGTGGCGGAACCGTGAGGCGGCACGAATCGAATTCCGGAGTTTTCGGAATGGCAGGCAATTCCGAAGGTCACGAGGATGGCCTGCAAGAGCTTGATCAACACTTCAGCAACCTCGTGGCCGAAGTTCGCGACTACGCCATCTTTCTGCTTAGCCCGGCGGGTTACGTGCGCAGTTGGAATGCCGGCGCCGCGCACATCAAGGGCTATGCCGCCAGCGAAATTATCGGCCGGCATTTCTCCACCTTCTACACGCCCGAGGCAATTTCCACCGGCTGGCCCGACGAAGAACTGCGTCGCGCCACGGCCGAGGGCCGCTTCGAGGACGAAGGCTGGCGGATTCGCAAAGACGGCACCCAGTTTTGGGCTAACGTCGTCATCACGCCGCTGTACGAGGACGATCGCAAGCTGCGCGGTTTCCTCAAAATCACCCGCGACCTGACCGAACGCAAGCATGCCGAGGAGGAGCTCCGCCAGAGCGAAGAGCGCTTCCGCCTGCTGGTCGATAGCGTGCAGGATTACGCGATCTTCCGCCTCGACACGGACGGACGCGTCGCCACCTGGAATGCCGGAGCCGAGCGAATCAAAGGCTACGCGGCCGCGGAAATCATCGGCCGTCATTTCTCGGAGTTCTTCAGTTCCGAAGACCTCGTCGCGGGCAAACCCGCCAAAGAACTCGAGATCGCCCAACGCGATGGCCGCGCCGAGGACGAAGGCTGGCGTGTCCGCAAAGACGGCTCGTTGTTCTGGGCCAACGTCGTGGTCACGGCTCTCCGCAACGACGACGGCGTGCTCGTCGGCTATGCCAAGATCACGCGCGACATGACCGACAAGCGCAAGGCCGACGCCCTCGAGCTAGCCGACCGGCAGAAGAATGAGTTCCTGGCAATGCTGGCTCACGAACTCCGCAACCCACTCGCCCCGATCAGCAACGGGCTGCAATTGCTCAAGCTTCCCGGCATCGAGCAGGCCGTCGTTCGCGAAGCCACCGAAATGATGGAGCGGCAGCTCTATCACCTGGTCCGCCTGGTCGACGATCTGCTCGACGTTTCGCGCATCGTTACCGGCAAGATGCAGTACCAGAAAGAGCCGGTCGAACTGGCGACAATCATCCGCCGGGCGGTCGAGGAATCGCAGCCCCTGATCGACGCTCGGGGGCACGAGCTGATGCTCTCGCTGCCGGCCAAGTCGATCATCGTCGACGGCGACGTCCATCGGCTGTCGCAGGTCTTCAGCAACCTGCTGCTCAACGCCGCCAAGTACACCGACCAGCCGAATCAGATCTGGCTGCATGTCGAGCGCGACGACGCCGAAGCCGTGATCCGCGTGCGCGACGCCGGCATTGGCATCACGCCGGAGCTGCTACCGAACATCTTTAACTTGTTCGTGCAGGCCGATCATTCGCTCGACCACGCCCGGGGTGGCCTCGGCATCGGTCTGAGTATTGTCAAACGCATTGTCGAGATGCACCGCGGAACGGTCGGCGCCTTCAGTGCCGGATCCGGCCAGGGAAGCGAATTCGTCGTCCGCCTGCCGGTGTCGCACGCGCTGGCCGCAACTGCCGAAACCACTCCGCACGCACATCACGCCAAGGGACCGCGGCGCAGAATTCTGGTCGTCGACGACAACGCCGATGCCGCGCTCACCGTCGGCACGCTGCTCCGCGCCTGGGGGCACGACGTGCGCACTGTGTTCAACGGACCGGCCGCACTCGAAGAAGCCCACAGCTTCCACCCGGAGATCGTGCTCCTCGACATTGGCATGCCTGGCATGAGCGGCTACGACGTCGCCCGCGAGCTACGGGCTCACCTCATCGATCCGGGCACGATCATCATCGCGCTCACGGGCTACGGTCGCGAAAGCGATCGCGAGCGTTCGTTCGAGGCCGGCTTCGATTACCACCTGACCAAACCGCCGGACCCCAGCACGCTCGAATCGCTGCTGGCCCTGCCGACCGGCGCCGGCCGCCGGGGGCAAGACAACTTGCGACTTGCGTCAGAATAATCCACCACACCACTGTGGATTCTGCAAGTGACGCTTTGCGACCCAGCGAGCCGACCATCCCCCGGGACGCTGAGCGCTTGCTTTTGACCAAGGCCTCGGTGATATTGAGAGCCTTCCCCCACGGGAGGGCTGTTTCACCCACCTTAGTCTATCGCCGTGGGAATTCTAAATTGGTCGCGAGCTCGCTACTGCAAGCGTTGTAGTCCGACAATCTCTCAGCAACACATCGAATCGTGCGCCGTCAATCATGCATCGACGGCGCACCGAGAGGCTGTCCGGATAGCTCAACCACCTTGGAGGTTCGCCTCCTGACGTACGCTGCGCTGACGACGTCTTCTGTCACCAATCGATCAAACACTTGGGATAAGTACTTATGAAGCCGATGATTGCCACGTTGATCGCGTTGACCTGCGTAATTTCCTGGCTGGGATCATCGCCGAGTGCCTTCGGCGACACGCTAATCACATTCGACGAATTCGTGCTTCCTGCGAATTCCGCCATCACCGATGAGTACGCAAGCCTGGGCGTCGTGTTCGCCAACTCGTATTACGATGTGCAAGGTTGGACTGTCCCCACGGGCCATCACATTGCCAATTTTACGGTGGGCCCGCATCACCCTTATTTCGAGATTTCTTTTCTCGAGCTCACCCAATCTGCTGAATTCCTACTGCTAACGAATCCGGAGAGCGGCCAGAGTGGTCCTCCGGGCCAATCTACCTTCCAGGCATTGCGCGATGGATCGGTCGTTTCTGAATTCGTCGGCGACACGGACCTCGTGCAGCGACCTTTCGGCTTTTCGGGTGTTCTTTTCGACCAAATCCGAGTTTATCCGGGTGGCTGGGGGCAATGGGGGCGGCTCGACAATCTTCGATTTCAAGTTGTACCTGAACCGGCCAGCAGCACTCTGGCGGTAGCCGCCGTCGTGATCCTCTTGAGTGTCGGGCGACGCCGGCGAGTCATGCAAGGTTCCTGATCAAATCATTGCAACCTAACTGGACCAAAAGCTGCGGGGCGTAAATCCATGAAGTACACTGCCTTAGTATGTCTCGCGCTGATTGGCGTTCTGGGGTCACTCTGCGTTGCGGACGACATCAAAATCGAGCGGCTCTTCGGTCCCGAGATTCCCGGCCGCTACAAGCATCCGCCGTCGATCGCGGAGTTCGACAACGGCGATCTTTACGTCGTCTACTACGGCGGCGAAGGCGAGTACGAAGGCGACACCGCAGTCTTCGGTTCGCGACTGGCCAAGGGGAGCACCCAGTGGACAAAGCCCGCGATCATCGCCGATACGCCGGGCCGCTCCGAGGGCAACGCCGTCATCTGGCAAGCGCCCGACGGCGTCGTGTGGTTGTTCTACATCACCAACTATGGCCCGACCTGGTCCACCTCGCGCATCAAGTACAAGCTCTCACACGACCGTGGCCAAACCTGGACCGATTCCGACATGCTGGCCTTCGAACTCGGTTCGATGGTCCGCGGCCGGCCGATCGTGCTGAACGACGGCGACTACTTGCTCGGCGTTTACAACGAGACGGGCGAAGACCGCGAACTCACCGCCTCGGACACCGTGAGCTACTTCCTTCGCTACAGCCCCAAGACCAAAACCTGGACCGAGTCCTCGCGCATCAAGTCGGCGAACGGCAACCTGCAGCCGGCACAAGAACAGCTCACCGACGACTACCTGGTGGCTTACCTCCGACCAGGCGGAAACTTTGAGCCGAACCCCAAGCGTTTCGTGCTCCGCAGCGAATCGCGCGACGGCGGCCGCACCTGGACCGATGCCAAGGACACCCAGTTTCCGAACCCCAACTCGGCCGTCGACTTCATCAAGCTGCAGAACGGCCACCTGCTGCTCGTCTACAACGACACGAACATCGACGATCGGATGCCGCTCACCGTGGCCATCTCCACCGACGGCGACAAAACTTATCCGCATCGCCGCGACATCGTGAACATTCCCGGCGACACGGCCGCCTATCCCGTCGCCATCCAGACGCGCGACGGCAAGATTCACGTCGTCTACACCTCCCAGGAACGCCAGGTCGTCAACCGCGCCATCTTCGACGAGTCCGCGATCCTGGGACACACGAAGTAGGCCGTCGATTTCGGCGTTACCCCTGATCGTTGACTGTGCAAGTGTGCGAGCGTGCGCACCGCGCGAGCGTATGTAGCGCGCTTCCACTCAATGCGTGCCTTCGCTTCTCCTGAAACCCTTGACGCGCAAACCCGGTACAACTATTATAGATGATGACGAGGAACGGGCTGCAAGGCCAAGCACAGGCCGATGAGTCCAAGCTGCGAACGAATTTCACTGCGCCTCTCTCTACGACGTCTTCTCGTCGGGCTGTGCGTTGTCGCGCACCTCACCGTGACCACTGGCCTTCCAGTTCCGCACGCGGTTGAGATCGAAGCCGGTTCTGCGAAGTTTCCCTGTCAGCACCACCACTGCGGTTGTCGAACCGCCGATCATTGCTGGCGATCGTGTTGCTGTATGTCCACGCAGGAAAAATTGGCATGGGCGAAAGAGCGCGGTGTCACTCCGCCCGAGTATGTGCTCGCCGCGGCGGAGTCCGACGAGAGCGCCGGTGAACCCGCGAATTGCTGTGCCTCGAAACAGTCGAGTCCGTCCAGCACCTGCTGTTCCTCCGCTGCCGAGCATGACGGGGAAGAAGCAACCCACACGGCATGTGCCAGCACGCCAGCCGTGAAGAACTCGCCCCGGCAACTCGGCTGGCTCCCCGGCATCCAGGCTCAGAAATGCCAGGGTGTATCCCTGCACTGGCTCGCCAGCGGCGCCGTTCTGCCCCCGCCGCCCCCGCTGAAGCCACCGGTCGATTCCGCTCCGCCGCTGTGGTGGAGCCACGCCCCTATTTGCCGCTGGCCAGGCATTGCTGCCCAGCCAGACGTTCCGCCGCCGCAAATCGCTTAAAGCGCTTCCTGCTGCGACGCGTCTTGATCTCGATCGCCGGTGTATTGCCCCGGCGATCGGCAAGTTTCGCGCTCCTGTTGACGTAGCTCACAGCCGTTGCGCTTCCGGTCTTCCCGACGGGTGACCTCGCGCGCCCGCATCCGCTTTCTGCAGCACCGTTCCTCGTCAGAACTGGCCTGCGGATCTGGGGCGGGCGCGCCAGGGTGCCCGTTGAGGAGCACGACCGTAGCGCGTGACTTGTCCGCAGCGATCAACACGAGCGATGAACAACTCGCCAGTGCACCATGACGGAAAGAATTCCGATTGTGAAAGCGACAGCCCGCAAAACGCCTGAAACGCAACGCCGTGCCTGCACGCCGCGTAAGCGCAACGGGCTAACGCTGATTGAGCTCTTGGTGGTGATTGCGGTGATCGGCCTGCTCGTTGGCTTGCTACTGCCTGCAGTGCAATCCAGTCGCGCGGCAGCGCGGACCATCCAGTGCGCCAACCAACTCAAACAGATCGGCCTGGCGTTCATGCAGTTCACCGAGATCAACCACGGCAAGCTCCCGCGCAGTTCGCATTCGGCGCTCGCCCACAACGAACCGCCGTGGGGCTACGCGATCCTGCCTTACATGGAAGGTCCTTCACTCGACGAGGTCAATAAAACTCTTACGGGAGGGCTGCTAGACAGTAATTACCGTTGTCCTGACGATTTGCGCGACAAGCGCCTGTGGAGCTATGGCAAGAACGTCTGGTTCGAGTTGGAACCCGTGGAAACGGGCGAAGTCCTGGGAGTTGCGCGGGGGCCGGTTTATCACTACCTCCGCCAGATTCCCAGCCTCTCGCGCACGATCCTGATGGGGGAACTCGAATCTGGCTCCATGGGAGATCACATCATGGCCCACTACTGGCCGCAAGGTGGCGCCGTGGAGGTCGCGACGACGCGACACCGCGAGTCCGCAAACTACTTGTGGGTCGATGGCCACGTTTCGCTCGAGGTGTTCGCAGACACCTTCGATCCGACGCGGAACCTCGACCGTTGGAATCCTGGGAGCGCGGCTCTCCCTTAAATCTTGTTCGACAACTTTGGAGATAAACTCTGATGACGATAACTCGTATCGCTTTGTTCGCGCTGCTCGCGGCGTGCGGAATCATCCGCCCGGCGCAGGCAGCCTACGTGATGCCGCAAATGGGCGGCGGCCAGACGGGCATGATGGGTGCGCCGATGAAGCACACCGACATCCTGTTCGATGGCACCAACATCTCGCTGCACGTGGACGACTCGGTCGCCACGCCCGAGCTGCGGCCGCTCACTCCGCCCGATGAATTCGATCCAGCCCAGCCCTGGAGCGTGCTGATCGATAAGGCCTACAACTTCCAGCACGCCTGGAATCCCGGCGGCTTTATCACCCTGCCCGGCGGCACCGGTATCTGGATCGAGCGGCTTTCCGCCCACGAGGATCTGGAAGCCTTCCTGCGTCCGCCCGCGTTCAGCGGCGGAGTGGAGTGGCCAGAGATCCTCGCCGCGGACGGCGATCGCTGGAAGTGGAGCGGCGCGATGCAGCACAACGCCTACGCCGTGCTGGATCCCACCGAGTCCCTCTACTCGGCAACCTACCTGGTCTACATCGGCGACGCCGTCACGGGCGCCCCGATTCCCGGCTACGGTAGCGCCGAGGTGACCTGGGAGTGGACCGCCACGCCCGTGCCCGAACCGTCGAGCGTCGTGCTCCTGGGCCTCGGCGCTTTGGCGATCGCCTGGCTGGGCAAACGCCGTGCGTCGAAGTCTTAAGTGACTTCACGCACCCGTCTGACTTCGATTCTCAAACCCGCACTGCCGGGCGAATGGCGCTTGCCGTTCGCCCGGCAGCCTTTCTTACAGCCCCCGGCTCTGCCGGTGGGGTTCATCCGTCGGGGCGTTTCGTGGCCGCACTCTCGGCGATGCCAGCGCACTACTTCTGCTCCCCTGCTGCGGCTTGTGCGAACGGGAAAATCACCCGCCAGTCGCGCTTCATGTCCACCACCGTCCAGCCGCGCTCCGCGGCCTGGTCGAGCGCGACAGAGAGTGTCCCGATCGTCGACTGCCGGTCATAGGCATACTCGCGCTCGGCGTCCGTGTGATGCACCAGCAAGCCGAAGTGCGGCGGCTTGCGGTTCGCCCCGGCGGTGGTCCACTGCAGCATCTGCAGATCGCCGTCCGAGTTTCCGAACGCCGCTCGGGGCTGCCGGCCGATGAACTGCTCGATGCCGATCGGCTTGCCCACGCCGTAGTCGATGAACTCGATCTCCGGCAGCCGCAGGATTTCGAACACCCCGTTCCGCTCGGCGAACTTCGTGCGAATGCTGCTGCCGATCACCTGCTCGGGCGGGATGCCATATATCTGCTCGCTCACGGTGCGGACGAAGTCGGTACCGCCACCGGTGACGATGTACGTCTTGAATCCGCTGGCTTGCAGATACGTGAGCAGCTCGAGCATCGGCTGGTACACGCACTCGGTATACGGCCGCTTGAACCGCGGATGCCGGGCCACTGAGAACCACTCGCGGACGAGCTCTTGAAACTGCTCGGGCGTCTGGCCCGCGTGCAGCGATGTGATCAGGTCGGCGAAGCCCCGCTCTCCGCCGGAAAGGGCATCGCGCAGGTCCCCCTTGAGCAGCGCGGCATGCGGCTGCTGCGTTTTCCACTCGGGATGATCCGCGGCGAGTGCCTTCACGCGCGCGATGAGAAACTCGGCCTGGATGTAGTTCGGCTGCTCGCACCACAGCGTGCCGTCGTTGTCGAACGTGGCGATCCGCTCGCCCGGCGGCACATACTCCGGGCTGTCGACGCTGGTGGCGCGATCCACGAAATCGAGAATCGCCTGCTTGGTCGCTCCTTCGTTCCACGACGGCAGCGGATCGGCAGCCCGGGCCGCGCCGGTCAACACGCCGAAAGCAATCGTCGTGGCGAGCAGTATCATCTGGCGGAGTACATGAAGCATATCGACCATTCTCGTTGGGGCATCGGGTAGAAGCGTTCCCTCTAGTCGCTCGCTGCATGTTCGCTGCCAGGCGTCTCGCTGGCAAGCAGCAGCCCCCGGCTTTGCCGGGGGGCTCTTCGTCGGCGTCACTTGCGGTGGCGATCACTTGCGGCGGCGTGAAGTAAGAACCCCACCGGCAGAGCCGGGGGCTCAACCGCCCCGCTGCTTGGCGCTTCGGCTAAAATGGCAGCTATGACGTCTCGCTGGCGATTTAGTCTGGCCGCAGCATTATTGGCAATCGCCATCGTCGGAATCGCCATTCAGTGGTGGACTCTGTCTCATCGCGCCCGCGTCGCCAGAGCCGCTGCTGACGATGCGATCGCAAAATACGATGCCGGCCTCTTAATGGGGATCGAGGTGATCGAGGCTTTCCAGCATGCCTTGGAAGCCGACCTGGCCGCGCCCATGCACAGCGATCGCACGGCGTACGAAGATCACTTGCGACGGCTGGGGCAGATGCGTTTGAAGGTCGAAAACTGGTATCCGGCAACCGGCAATTGGCGGCCGATCGTCGAGTTCACCTCGCACTACGAGCTCGCGCGTCGCAAGTTTGCGGACGTCGCTGGCAAGCGCCGGGCCGAGGCCGTCGACGCTGAATTCGATTTCCCCTACCGCGACCAGGTCGACGGCCACCCCGCCACAGTGCGAAGCCTGTAGCCGCAAAGTCCAACTTGATAAGCAGTTCTTTGCGCCCTGACTGGCGCGCCGTTTGCCATTTCAGTGGGAGACCCAATGAAGGAGGGGCTTTCCCATGCGACGTGGACAGGGATACCTGGAAGATGCCGTTTTGGTTCTTGGCGGGGCTGTCGTGATCGCCGCCGCCTGGATGATTTACTGGCAGGCTGGCGTGATTGTGGCCGGACTCGTGTGCATGATCATGGCGATCGTGGCCTATCGCCATCACGATCACCACCGCACCCCGGAGCACATTCCGCCGATCGAATTCCACGGCGCCGCGGCCTGCCGGTTTCCGACGGTCGACCACAACGAGGCCACGGGCTCACGCCACAAGCGAGGTATCCAGGCCCAGCCGTAAGGCCTCGCTGTCTTAGCTCTGCGTAGCCTCGCGCCGCAATCCATTCCCTCGCTGGCGAGTCAGTCTGGCCGCGATTTTGCTGACGATGGCGATCGTCGCGGTCTCCGTGCAGTGGTGGCTTCCATCTCCTCGCGCCCAAGTCGCCAGAACAGGCAGTCTGCTCGCGATCCCCCCTGCCGTTGGCGTTTACTCACCGATCACGGGACGCTTGAAGACCCAGCTATCAATCGCGACAACTCCGGTAAATTCCCAGCCATCGCTGCCCAGTTGCTTGAGACGCTCGGCGAGAAACTCATTGGTCGATGGGCCGGGCTTGCCGTCCACTTGCAGGAACTCATCGCTCTCAAGGACACGGTACTCCCATGCCGGAATTCCGGCGGGTTTCTTCGCCACGCCCATCAGAAATAGGACGCTCACTCCGAGGCCAACAGCGCATCCGAATCCGAATAAAAATCGTTGCATCGTCAGAGTTTCTCCGTGATCAAAGCATTGCGTTCAACTTGCCGGCGACTGGCTCCGCATGCGGAATGGGTGATGCGAAATTACGAAAAGACGAGTGTTGTGATGAGTGGCCCGAGTGGCATGTGACGATACACGCCCGATCTTCAACAATTGTGAGGTGCCAGTGAGATCCGCATGTCGTTACTCCTTCACGCGAGGAGACTGCCCGCCCCCTTTGATTGGACCTGGATCGGTGTGCTTTATTGCGACATGAACCAACGCACATTTCGGCGACGGGGCGGAAAAAAGCTCCAGAAACTTCACCCGGCGCTGGCGCGGGGCGCGAGTCGCGATACTAGAATAACCCCACGCGGGGCCCGTGCCGGTTCCAGGCTCAACACGCACGGGACGTGTCGTTTTCGGGCTCGTCACAAAAATTGCAATCTTCGGTGCAGGAGACTTTGCTCATGAATGCGCGATACGGCTGGCCAGGGGTGGTATTGGTTGCAGTGACCGCGGCGATGTTTCTCGAGGCGGCCCAGGCCGACGATCTACAGCCGCCGCCGTGGCGCGGAGGGGCCTTGTCCACCGTCGCGGAGTGGGACTTCCTGACACCCGGTGCCGGAACGCCGGATGGCACGTCGGTCACGCTGGTGGTTGGCGACTCCGGCGGTCTTCCCTTGGCGATTCCCGGCTCGGGCATCAACTGGAGCTCGTTCGATGGCACAGGGGGCTGGACCGGCGCTATGTTCGGCGGGACACTCGGCTTCGAGATCCCCAACTGGATCGACCAGGAACCGATCAAGTACTTGCAGATTCAAATGACGTACGATCGAGGCCCCTACGGGCTGTCGCCGTTCGTGCTGGAGATGAACGCTTTCGATCCCGAGGGCATTCTCGATATCAGCCTGACCGGCGCCGTCGAGTTTGCGATTCCCAACACCAGCGGCCTGTTTCAGCGAATCGAACAGTGGGAGATTCGCCCCAATCCCGACAACGAGTACTTCGTGATTGCCATCCCGGACGGGGTCTCACTGAGCCAGGTGGTGGTCGATACGATTTCCGTTCCGGAACCGTCGATGATCGTGCTCGGAGTATTGGGGGCGTTATCTCTGATCACCATCGCCGGGCGTCGCCGCGCGACACGCGGCTGTTAGCGATCGCCGCTACGGCTACTAACGCTCGCCGCTGCCGGAGCTGAGAACCGCGCAGCACGGGTTGGAAGCACGCATCAACGACGTCGACGCTGCTCGTGACTTCGAGTCGCGCTCGATGTCATTCTGCGTCGTGTCGTTCCCCCGCTCGAATTCCCGGGCGCCGCCGCCTGGCGTCCATTCCGGTTCCCTCCGCCCTGACGCGGCCTGGCTCCTCATTCCTGTCCGGTTCCCTCCGCCCGCTGCGGGGAGGGTTAGGGAGGGGGCTTCCTTTCTCCTCAAAACTTCTGAATTCCCAAAACGATGTTGCCCACGTTCACTCTCGACTATCATCTAGCCATTCGTCTACCGTTCTATGAAACGCCGAACTCATATTTCCGGAGTGCAGCTGCATGCATCGCAAGATCGTCCTGGCCTTTGGGCTCGCCCTGGCCCTCGCTGCTCCGTGCTCCGCGGCAATGATCGTGATCGGCGGCAATCACGTCTTCACCAATCCTGGCGAATCAACCTTTCCGATCTTCTCCACCTCCGATTCGGGTGACGAAATCGTGGCTGTTGAGTTGTTTCTCGTGATGGCCCCCGATGGTCCCCTCATTACCAAAGTAGACCTGATCCAGGGAACTGTTTTTCAGAACAATCACGTCGGACAGGGAGACTTTGCTGCTCCAGAGTATTTGACTCCTGGACGGACACCGGCGTACTTCACCGCGACATCCTGGGGACACGTGCCGGAGGGCATCGTGGCCTGGGTGACGGTGGACTTCACTGGAATTGAACCCGGAGTTTACGACCTCTTCCTGTCCAACGAAGACCTCGGACCCTCCTCGGTCTACTACGGTCTATTCGGGCGCGGTTTTTTCACCAACGGCACGGTTACGTTAGTCCCCGAACCGAGCAGCATCCTGCTGGGCATTGTCGCCGCCGCCTCGCTCGGCGCCATCGCGCTCCGCCGCCGCCGGCGAAGTTAGTCGCTCGTTTGACGGACCGTCGACGCACTACATCGTTGAGGGTGCTATGGGTGCTGGAGCAGACACCTGTGCCGCGTTTCCTCCGGTGCACGTTCACGTGCTTCCCATTTCCGGTTCCCTCCGCCCTGACGCGGCCTGGCTCCTCATTCCTGTCCGGTTCCCTCCGCTCGCCGTGGGGAGGGTTAGGGAGGGGGGCTTTCAATCGCCTTGTGTTCACTTCGCCACAGCCCCCGGCTTTGCCGGCGGGGTTCTTCGCTCGCATCGCGAAGGCGGCTTCCACTTTCATTCCGTCCGGGCGAACGTGTTCTTCGCCCGAGCTAATGGGTCGAGATGCGTGAGCCGGGATGATCCAGCGGCATGATGGTTCCGCCCCAGGTCTCAATCCGCGCTTCCGGGTAGAGCTGGCTGGCCAGGATCTTCTGCGCTTCGTCGGCTTCGCTCCACTTGGCTCCAGCCCAACCGTCGTACTGCAGGAACACGCCGGTCGCTCCAGTCTCGCCCAACAGCCAGAGCCCAAATGAAGGCGGGCGGCGAGCGGGAGCAAAAGATACCGCCACGTTCGGCCTGTTCAGCAGAGCGCGACGCTGCTGCATCCAATTGACGTGATAGCCCAGCCACACACAGAACACGGTTACCACAACGAAGAACGTCCGCAGTCCAAACTGAAACCAGCGGCGCTTCGGTGCGGAACTGGTGCTGACTTCGCTCATGTGGGGCACGACCAGTGGGTTGCGATAGGGGCAGGACTATCCTATCGGGTTGATGTCATAGAATCCTCCTGCCGCATTTCTTCCCCGGGAGAGCAAGCCGCTTTCCTCCCCACAGCCCCCGGCTTTGCCGGCGGGGTGCTTCCGTTGCATTGCGAAGGCGGCTTCCACTTTATTCCGTCCGGCTCACGTTCGTCGCCCCGGAGGGGCCGAGCGTCAATAGCCGCTCTTGCGGAAGCCCCCGGAATCGAAACCGCCACCACGCTCCTTTCTTTTCAGTTCTTACCTCGGCTCTTAATCCTCAACCATGCGATACCTGGGTACTTCGCCCGGGCCACCACTTTTTGGTAAACTCCTCCTTCTGCTTTGGGGGGATGACGATTACTTGTACGAGGTCCAGGCAACATGGTCGACAGTGCTTCTCCGAAAGAGCCCGACTCCAACGCGCAGAATGGCGACGAATCGCTCGCCGAGCCATCCCTAGACGAAATCCACACTGCAGCCAGAGAAATTGCCAGTAAGAGCGATGATATTGAACAAGCTCGAATTCATGCGGAGAAAGTACGGCAGGAGATCGATGAGTACGCCTCGGCGATAGCGGCGGCGCTCGAAACCATCAAAATGCTAGAGCAAGAGGTAACGTTGCTGAAGGAAAGCGCCCTCGCAAGCAACCAAGCAGCGCTGGAGGCCAAGACACAAGCCGAGGCCAATCGAGAGTCCATTCGAGCGGAACTAACGTTCTTAAGCGAGCACTCCGCGCAAGTCGCCGGGATTACTACCGAGGCGCTGCAGTCTCAGGAGATAATTGCGACGAAATCGGAACACATTGAAAATGCTCGAATTCACGCGGATGAGGCAAGGGCCAAGATCGACCAGGCAATCATTCTCGCGCAAGATTCGGCAGCCAATGCGGAATCCAGATTCCGCGATACGGAAACCATTCATTCCAATTTGACGACACTGTTTACGACAATTTCAGAATCAAAAACCACTGCTCTCAGCGAGGTGCAGGCGGCAAAGCAGTCTAGAAAGTTGTGCGATGAACAGGCGAGGACAATGAAAGGCATTGCAAGGAAATCGGAGAACACGAGTGCAAATATCGAGGCATATGAAGCCAAGCTCGTAGACTTCAATACTGCTGCTACAGACCTCCGAGTAAAACTTGAGGGACTTTTGCCAGGCGCAGCGAGCGCTGGCCTTGCATCCGCATTCAATACTCGACGAACGCACTTTTTTTGGCCGCAAGTGCTTTGGCAATCCCTATTCGTCGGAAGTGTCTCTGGATTGCTTTTAATCGCATGGGTGGAGTTCCGGTTCTTTGCCAGGCCGGATACGCCCCCAACATGGGAATCTATTGGAATGTCACTGTTACACCGCCTACCGTTCGTTCTTCCACTGGTTTGGATGGCTTTCCATGCAGCACATAAAGCTGCACTCGCTCAGAGGGTGGAGGAGGACTATGCATTCAAGGAGACTGTTTCACGATCGTTTGAGGGCTATCGTCGCGAGATGGCTGAACTGGCTGAAAAGGCAGAGCCAGAGACCGCTCTATCGCGGCTGTGTGATGGAGTGTTGTCAATCATCACCAATCCGCCGGGCAGGATTTATGACAGGCATGAATTGACTTCGACCCCACTAAATGCCGTGTCCGACAGCCTTCTCCCCCTTGCTAAAGAACTGTCCAAAGGTGCCAAGCTTGTGATCTCGCTGGACAAGCCACCAGAGATCTCCTAGAGGACCCAACAATGCCGTCTGTCTTTCTAAGCCACAGTTCAAAAGACAAGTTCTTTGCTCGTAAGCTGGCCGAGCGATTGACCGAGCACGGAGTTACCGTTTGGATTGACGAGGCTGAACTCCGCATTGGCGATTCGCTGGTAGAGAAAATATCTAGTGCGATCCACCAATCCGACTACGTCGCAGCGGTTCTATCGCATGACTCTGTCAATTCAAGCTGGGTTCAGACCGAACTTAAGCTCGCAATGAACAAAGAAATCGCTGGCAAGCGAATAGTCGTGCTGCCTATTCTCATTGATCGTTGCGAGATTCCAGCTTTCCTCGCGGACAAGTTGTACGCTGATTTTACAAATGCACAAGACTTTGATGGTCCAATGGAAAGACTGTTGCATGCGGTCGGAGTTTCAACTCCGACCAAAGCGAACATGCCACCACTGCCTCCAGCGAATCTAGCTCCAGTTTCAGATACCTTAGTTGATTTTGAGGATATCAGGATCGTTGGCATTGACGAGAATCGTCTTTACAGGCCTGATCCTAATAAGCTTTTGTACCATGTCTACTTCCGGCTATCTAAACGGCCGCCAGCTGAATGGGTAGAGATTTTTGATGCGGAACGCCGTTTCCCACGACACACCATGTGGCGACGAGCTTGGATCGAGGGAGAATTCATCGTAGTTCACTGCGTTCCAGAGGAAGTGAAGACCAATCACCTAAAGGACATTAAGCAGGACACGGCCAGTTCAAACAGCAAGTACCGTGAATACCTGCAAGAAGTTGCTGCGCGAGAGGCTCGCCAGGCCCGTCGGCATGCGGATGACCAGGATAACCTACGGAAGGCCCTTGATGGACTCGATTTTGACTAACGACACAGGCGCAGAGTCTGTTCCCGTAGGGCCTGATTCTACGCGCGGCTGTGGACGCTCGGCTCTAAGTGGTCGTTCGTGCAGCGGAAGGATTAATACTCCAGTCTCCCGTCCCCTTTTAATTTCTGCATCGACATGGCAGATTCCAAGGCAGGCATACGTGTGTGGGCAGTGATCGGTCGATCGTCCGACTACGCAGACTTTGAGTGCCGTGGGGTCTTTCGGTCAACCGAGGATGCCATCGAAGTTGTGAATAGGTGGCGCAACGACATCCCAGGCATTCCGGATTGGCGTCGTTGGTCTAAAGTGGTTCCGCTCGACATCTCTCCGAGCCTGCTTGGCGACCAGCACCGGGGCATCTGAAAGAGTCGCACTCCGAGTCGCCCTTGTTTGGCACGCTGCTCGCGCAAACCCATTGAGAATTCAACCGGCGGCCAGTGCCAAACCTTGCTCGCTCGTGTACAACACTCGTGTAAAACAATCAACGACCAACACCGCTGATCGTTCCCCTTCGGCAACGACCGGCGGCCGCCCGCACTCATCCAACGACCTTCCATTCAACGATCTTCTATCCAACCGGGAGCAATTCATGAACGCCAGAGAAGCGACGAAAGCCGGCATCGATATGGCGGCCTTCGTGTGCACGGCCTATCTCGACGATCTCTCAGACGCCCAACTGCTGGAACGCCCGCTTCCCGGCACCAACCACATCGCCTGGCAACTGGGGCACTTGATCGCCGCGGAACACGACATGCTCTCGGGCGTCAAACCGGGCGCCATGCCCCCGCTGCCCGAGGGCTTTGCCGCAAAACACAACAAAGAGACCGCGGCCAGCGACAATCCCGTCGACTTCCTGACGAAGGCCGAATACCAGAGGCTGGCCCAGGAGCAACGCGCGGCGACCCTCGCGCTGTTGGATTCGCTGAGCGATGAGCAGTTGAGCGAGCCCGGCCCCGAAGCGATGCGGAGCTATTGTCCGACGATCGGATCGGTCTTCACGATGCAGGGCTCGCACTGGCTGATGCATGGCGGACAGTGGGCCATCGTCCGCCGCAAGCTCGGCAAGCCGCCGTTGTTTTAGCGTGGCAGTACGCCCCGATCTGCCGCCCCGTCATGGATTCGGAGGACGAAAAGGTTTGGGGGAACGCGTTTCAGTTCCCCCGTGCGCGACATGCAACTAGCCCCCGGCTCGCTGGACATGAAACGGACTTCGTTCCAGAAGAGTCCTTCCGCCTTACTCGCTATAGTCGCCCGACCGGGGCTCGCAACAGTCGTGCATTTGTCGGGCGAACTCGAATCCCTCTTTGTAATTCGCCGGATAGAAGCGCAACGGGCGACCGCTGGGGTTATCGTCATTCCCCCCTGTGTTCTCGAAGCTTAAGATCGCGTCGTTCACCTGCCCGGCCAGATCGGGGTGTAGTGAATGGATATATCCAATCGCCCGCCGGGCAATCACCTGCGACTCGTAGACCACCCGCAGGTTCAACTCCTCAAGCGTTCGTCTTTTAAGTTCCTCGTTCAGCTTGTCGTTGGAAATTGCGGCGATTTCGATCGTGCCGTTCCTGAGGCCCTTGAGCGAACTTTTCTGACCGAAGGAGTAGAACACTTGGTAGTCCACGTTGGGTCGCATTCCCTGCTCGTACCACAGCACCGTGATCGCCGCACGATAGCCGGTAACCGAATCGGCCCGCGTGCAGACGAGATTCCGGCCGCGCAGATCCGACAGTTGGCGAACGTTGCTCTGCGGATTGACCGCAATGTCCATGTGGTTTCCATCCGCGCCGCTTTCCGAGCCCAGCACGGCTACGGGCACAAACCCCGCGTCATTGACCACGTGGGGGACGTCTGCCGAGTGTAGCGCCACGATATGAAGCTCTCCCGCCGCGATCGCCGCAATCGTTTTCACATGGTTGGAGTACTTGGTGAGGCGGATGCGTTTGCCGGTCCGAGCCTGCAGGTGCGCCTCGAATCCCGGCCAGTCGATCCGTGGTTCGTTGCCGCCATCTCCGGTGTAATAGGCGACGACCAGCGGATCAGGATTCAGCCAACTCGCCGGATCACTCGGAGCATCCGCTACCAAGTCGCGATTTTCATCCCGGTACTTCGGCGACAAGATCTTGTGCGGACGGAGCGCAGTCTGGCGGGCGTTGATTCGCTCTTGCAGATTCGTTGCGCGCTGCTGCCTGGTGACGCGCACGGCGATCATTGCGACCATGGCAACCGCCGAAACCAGACCCAGACACAGGGCGCCGCGAACGAACCACGGCAGCGGCGCGTCTTTGACTGCCTCGGGCGGAATAGGCTCAGCGTTGAGCGGGGAGGGGCTGGCTTGTGTCATACGCGGTTCATGCAACAGGCGCGGACTCAACGGTCTGAGAACGCCACACTTCCTACCGCGCACGTCTCTCTAAGCTACCAAAACTCTGTTAGGTTTTGATGAGTCACCTGCCTCGTTTGCCATCAGCGTCAGTCGATCTCGTGCGCGACTTGTTTGTTTGCAAAGTCTGCTTTCCATACAATTCGCGTCCCTGCCAATTGTCGCAGCACGCCGCCCCATTCGAAAGATATGGCAATGTACTGCAAACCATCGCCCAAGCAGATGCTGCTGGCCGCCGGGTGGTTTGTATTGGCCGACGTGTTCCTCATCGACGTGATGTTTCCGCTCGGAGCGGTGGTCGGCGCGTTCTATGTCCTCGTCTCGCTCTGGGCGTTGCGCTCGTCGGCCGCCAACGCGATCGCGCTGGCCACGGTCGCCACGATGGCCAACGTCATCGGCTACAGCCTGTCTCCGACCGTGGGCATTCCTGAATGGATCGTCGGAGTCAACCGTCTCTGCGCCACGTGTACCACGTGGATCCTGATCATTATCAGTCTGCACGCACACCGTCGGACGCAAGCGACCATTGCCTGGCTGCACGAGAACAACGAACGTCGGCGACTGGCGCTGGAGGGAGCCCAACTCGGTTTCTGGGACCGAGACTTCGAATCGGGAAGCGTCGTCTTCGACCCGCGCTGGCTGGCCATGCTGGGCTACAACCCCCTGGACGCGCCTTGCACCGCCGGCTGGTACGAGCAACTCGTTCACCCCGACGATCGTTTGATGTTGCAGGCGGCGTGGATTGAGCACATCGGCGGCGCCACCGAGCACTTCGAGATCGAACACCGCCTGCGCGCCCGCGACGGGTCGTGGCGCTACGTCCTTGCCAAGGGGCGCGTGCTGGCACGCGATCCCAGCGGCAACCCACTGCGCGCCGCCGGGACGCATCTCGACGTGACCGTCACCCGCGAGTTGGAACGTCAAGGCGCACATGCGATGCAAATGCGGATTCAAGAGCTGCAGCTTGTGACCGATGCCATTCCGGCCATGGTCAGCTACATCGACTCCGAGCAACACGTGCACTTCAACAATGTGGCCCATCAGCAAATGTTCGGCGTCACCTCCGAACAGATCAAAGGCCGCCATTTTCGCGAATTAATCGGCCCCCAGGCCTATGAACGCTACCGCCCGCACGTGGCCGCCGCGCTCCGTGGCACGCGCGTCCAGTTCGAAGAACGGGTCTTCCGCGCCGACGGCGATCGCTGCTGGCTGATCGACTTTTTGCCACGCGTGGACGACGACGGTCGCGTGCTTGGCTTCTACAACCTGATGACCGACGTGACTGGAATGAAACAGTCGGAAGCCGAGGTCAATCAGCAGCGCGAGGCCCTCTCGTTGCACTACCATCGCAGTGCGGCCAATGAGATGGCCGCCGCGCTGGCCCACGAGTTGAACCAGCCGCTGGCCTCGATCTCGTTGTACTCCGGCGGTCTGCTGGCCATGCTGCCGGACCTCCGCAGCGCGCCCCCCGACTTCGCGCACGCCCTGCAGATCGTGCATCAAGAGGCGCTGCGGGCGGGCCAGGTTACGCGCCAGGTGCGCGCGCTGTTCGAAAACCGCCGCGTGCGACCGGTCGAGACCAACCTCGATCAATTTCTCGACTCGGTCCAGCGGATTTGCCAGGTCCGCGCCCAGCCCGCGCGGATTACCGTCGAGACCCAGCTCGACGACTCCGCCTGCTCGGTCTATGCCGATCCACAGCAACTGCAGCTCGTGCTCGTGAACCTGATCAACAACGCCATCGAGGCGTCGCTGGAAGTCTCCGACGAACGCAAGCGAATCACGATCGCCTCGAGTGCAGGGCCCGAGGGCAAGGTCTTGAGCGTCATCGATCGCGGTCTGGGGCTTACCGAGCAATGTCTCGACCGCGTGTTCGAACCGCACTACACCACCAAGCCCGAGGGCCTCGGCATCGGGCTCAACATCTGCAAGTCGATCACCGCCGCGCACGGTGGCAAGCTGTGGGTCACGCGCAACGCAACCGCGGGCGTCGCCTTTCACGTGCTGCTGCCCGATGCTCCTGCGCCAAAAAATGTGCCTGTTCTCGTACCGGAAAACACGTACGTATAAGCGAAAACGCGTATGCATCGGTTCGCACTTCACAGCCGATTCTTCTATGACAGTGCTGGCTGGCGCGAGGGCCGGAAGGGGCGCTCTCGCACGCCGCTGCAGAGGCCGAACAGACGTCGCGTCGCGGCCGCGCGCTTGTCGACCAGGGGGAGCGCCGCGACCCGGTCCTCGCGACACGCGACGGCCGCTCTCGCTCTTCCGCAATTGACTGAACCGGATGACCAACGTCGAGACGAGCCGCCCCACAGCGCTGCGGTCCGTCGGCCGTGGAGCGTGTTGATGGATCCGCAACCCACTGTGTACCTCGTCGAGGATAACGCAGAGTTGCGCGAATCGCTCAAATGGCTGCTCCAGTCGCAGGGCTATCGCGTCGTCGCTTCCGCTTCCCCTTCTGACATGCTCGAGCGCTACGACCCGGCAGTCCCGGGCTGCCTGGTGCTCGACATCCAGCTTCCGGAAATGAGCGGCATCGAGCTCTACGAACGCTTGCGTCGCCGCGGCGGTGCGCATCCCTTCATCGTCATCACCGCTTACGGCCGCGTGCCGCTGGCCGTCGAGGCCATGCGGCTGGGCGCGGTCGACTTCGTGGAAAAGCCGTTTACGCACACCCAAATCCTCGAGCGCGTCGCCGAGGCCGTGGCCCGCGATCTGAAGAATCGCGAGGCCGGCGAATACACCCGCCTCCTCCGCACCCGGCTGGCCGTGCTCACTCCGCGGCAGTGGGAGGTGGCCGAGTTGGTCGCTGAAGGAGCGTCGACCAAGGAGATTGCCAGCCGGCTGCGGATCAAATTCCGCACCGCCGAAAAGCACCGCCAAAACATTCTCCACAAGCTGAACGTCGAGTCGTCCGCCCAGGTCGCAACCCTGATTACGCAGGCCAAGGCGCTGAAAAAGCTGGGGCTGATCGACTTCCCAAAATAAGCTGCCGCTCCGGCCGGTCGCTAGATCCATGGCGCTGCCGCCGCTTCCTACGGCTCGGTAATCTTCCCGCAGCGCTTCGCCATTCGACACACGGCGCTCGCCGCGCTCGCCGCCGATCGCAATGGCCAAATCTCCGCTCCGGGGACGTACGTCTTTTAACGTACGCGCGCACGTGCTGCTGCCCGGCGCGAAATATTTTTACCAGCATTTCTTTTACGAACTGCGCGAAGCGGCACTGGCCGGATGCTCCCGCGCGCAGCGCCTCTCGAAAGCCAGCCGCACGCTGGTAATTCTTGTCGTGCCTCAGGTTCCGCATTGCGCGGCGCAGCAGCCGCATGTCGAGACTCACCCGGTTTCGCGCTAGCTAACGCAACGCTCATGCGTTCGTGATGTGTTTCTCATTTTGTCAATGCAGGTGTGGCCCGCATGCTCATCACGAAACGATTCGGGCAGGGAATCCGCCCCGCAGATCGATCACCCCATTGCATTGCAATTTTGAAAGAAGGAGAAGCTCATGCGTTGGAACTGGACCAGGGCCCTGCCGCTGTTGGCGGCCGCCGTCGGCTTACTGGGAGGCCTTGAACCCAC
>JBGSKX010000199.1:0-5095 GCA_041741015.1 Pirellulales bacterium | reverse complement strand
GCCGCAGGCCGCGCCGGTCGCTCCCCAGGCGGGGCCCGCAGTGAATCAGGAAATATACTCCACGACACCGGCTCCGCAGCCGACCACGCCGGTAGCCCCGGCCACTGAAGCGCAACCCGCTTCAAAGGCGCTCTTCGCTTCGCAGCCCACGCAGCCGGAACCCCAGCCGGAGGAATCAAAGACCCGGGCCTTGTTCTCGCTGCTCTCAAAACCGATGAACAAGCCCGAGGTGGCGCCGCCGAGCACCGGCTCGAAAGCACTGTTCGCCTTTGGACGAAAGAAAGAGGAGGCAGTCGCAGCGCCTGCGCCGGCTGTGGTTCCGCAGTACGCCACGGAAACGCCGCTGCCGCCGGGTCAGAGCGCGCCGCCCATGACTCCCACCACGACCGTCGAAGCGAGCGATCCGGAAATTCAGCCTCCTGCTCCGCCGACCGTGTCTAATCCGTTGCCTGGCCAACTGCAGACGGTGAAGAGTGACGATCCGAAGATGAAGTGGCGGGCCAAGGGGACGCCGGCTCAAGTCGCTGAGCGAACAACCGATGCTCCTAAGGAGACGCAGCCAGAAGCTGTTGCTGTCCAGGCCACGGAGCCGGCTGATTCGATCAGCACTCGGCCCGTAACGACGGCAGCGGCGGACCAACCGACCGCAGAGACGGCACCCCCAACGATCAACACGCATTCGACGCATCGCCACGGGCAGCATCTGCCGGCCGCACAAGCCGTCAGCACTGCGCCGGCCTCTCGTGAGCGAGCGTTGCTGGGTAAGCATTTCCCGACGATGTCGGCTCAAACGCCGCGGAACACAGGCGACGGCCGAGATCCCTGGCGACGGCAGGCCGAACGAGACGCACTCCTGGCGGCCGAGAAGAAGGTCGAGCAGCCGGTCGCGAACTCGAAGGCCATCCTGCCAAATGTGGCTGCCTTGCTTCCGGCTCTCGAAAAGCCCAGTCGGCCGACGCACCAACACGCGAAAGCTGACATCGCGACTGTAGCCGCGACTGAAGAGGTGGCCGGTCAGACGCACTCGGTGCGTCGCGCCCACGATACCTCGGTGCGATCAACCGACTCGTACTATGCCGCTCCGTGGGAAAGCGAAGTCGAGGCCGAACTCGAGGCGGTTGAACGCCGGCAGGTCGGCGCGGTCTCGAACCGCCGAGCAGCGATTGCACGGCAGACGATGGAGCGCGAAGAGGAGACGCTTGAACAACAGCCGCGCGTACCGTTCGAAACGGACGAACTGGAACAGGAAAAGGCCGCCGTGCGACGAGCCGCCAAAACCCAGCGATCCCAAGCTGCCACGCGACCGAAGTCGACCAGCCCCGCAGGCAGTCCCTCGAATGGAGCCCGGATGGCCGAACAGCGTGCGAAAAAGAGCTATCGCCGGTTGACGGGAGAAGACGTGAAACAAGGGTTAACAGGTCCGCTGGCGGTGTTCCGTGACATGACCAAACTTCCTTCGCCACTTAAGTCGGCAGCCGACGGCGTCGAACGCCATCCGCAAACACCTCGTGAAGAGTACGCCCGCGACGAGGAACTCGAACAGTCTGAGCTGTACGATGAGCAGTCCAAGCAGCCGGCGCCGCCGAAGCGTACGGCGGCGAAGCGACAGCCCGTCCACGAGCTGCGACAATCGACCGCGGCTGCGGCCAGCGTGACCAAGCTCGAAGATCGCGAGCTGCTGGCGAGCAAAGACGAGCGCCAACCGGCTGGCTCTGGCCAGCGTGGCGGACGTCGCCAGGTCGAACGAACCGCGCGCACCAGCCGCGCTGAGCAAGAAGACGAGGAAGAAGAACTCGAAGAGCAGGATGAAACCGACATCGGCGTCGTCACGGCCGAAGATATAGCCGATGAGGCGATCGCCGAAGAGACAACCGAAGAATTCGAAGTCGAACAGCCGGTTCGGCCGGCGGTGCACATTCGCAATAAGCACGGCAACCGGGTGAAGATTTTCACCGGCGGCGCGGCGGCGGATTCGGCTGCGGAGTAGCGGCTGTCAGCCTCCGGCCCGGCCGGTGGGCTCGACGTGTGCGGACTCGAGCAATGCCACAGCGCCTGGTGCAAGTCGCGTTGGATTCGGCTCTCCATCGAGTGGCAGGCAGACTTCGAACCGCGTGCCTTGCTCTGGAACGGAAGTGAAGCCGATCCGTCCGTGATGGGCTTCGACGAGCGACTGGCAAATGGCGAGTCCCAGTCCGTTGCCTCCCTGCGAACGAGAGCGGGCCTTATCGGCGCGAAAGAATCGCTCGAAGACATGGGCTTGATCTTCGACCGCGATGCCGCAGCCGGTATCTTCGACAGCCAGCACGGCGCCGTCGCTTCCCTTTGCCTTGAGAGCAATGTGAATCCGGCCCCCCTGGGGTGTGTAGCGCAGTGCATTACCCAGCAGGTTGCTCGACACGCGGGCGAGAAGTGCCGCATCGCCCCGCACAGGCACTTGTTCCGCCAGATCCGTCGACAACTCGATGCCGGCGGCGGCCGCTTGCGGGCGATACTGATCGACCACTTCGTCCACGACTTCGCGCCAATCCAGGCGGCGGAACTGCGGATCGAGCCGGCCAGCATCCGCGCGGGCCAGCATTAACAATCCGTCGACGAGCGTCCCCATGCGGGCGGCAGCTTTCAGGCACGCGGCCAGCGTTTCGCGATACTCCTCGGCCGAGCGCGGCCGCGAGAGCGCTAGCTCGGCATGCGCATGCAGCACCGCCAGCGGCGTTCGCAGTTCGTGCGAAGCGTCGGACGTGAACCGCGACTGACGCTCGAACGACCCTTCGAGACGCTCGAACATCTCATTCAAGATCGTCGCCAGGCCAATCAACTCCTTGTCCAGCCCCGAAGTTTCAATCCGCCGCGCGAGGTTGCGGGCGGAGATCTCCGAAGCGGTTGTCGCGATAGTTTGAATCGGTTGGGTGATGCTCCGCGAGATCAGCCATCCGCCTGCGAGGCCGACTACCATCACGATCATCCCGCCGCCGAACAATCGCCATGCCAGGCGTCGCATCTCGGCCAACTCGCGGCCAAATGGTTTACCGACGAGAATCGTCGAACCGCGCGGTCCGCTGACCACGATCTCGCGGCGATCGGGTTCGCGCCACCGGAACCCCGGTGGAAAGCCCGGCGGCGAACCGATCTGCGGCAGGTCCGGCCGGCGTTCGTCACTGTCTTCGGGCGGGGCGAGGTTGTCCGACTCAGCCAGCACCGTCCCATCGGCCTGCCAGATCTTGAAGTAAGGCCAATCCTGCTGCGGCGAGTCTGGCGCATCGAGCAGCGAGCCAGGCAGCGTCATCGCCGTGCGCAGCCGCTCGGCAGGCCCCGCACCAGGATGCGGTGGCCGGTCCGGAAAGTCGGGATGGTCGCCGGGTGGCGGACCGGCGGGATGATCACCGACGGGACCGTGATGGCGAGGACCGGGTTCGGGGAGCCGATGCTCAGGGGGGCCATGCTCGGGAGGACCGTGATCGCGTGGACCACGTTCGCCGGACATCCGCGCCCGGATGGCTCGCTGCATCGAAAAGAACGGTCGCTCGTCCATGGGCGGCAGACCGCGGAGCGTGGCCTGCAGATAACTGGCGGCGGCTTCGAGCCGGGCGTCGGTGGCGCGCATCCGCTCAAATCGCGTGTGCACGTACAGCGCACCGGCGAAGGCGGTGATGACAAACAGCAGCACCGCCGCATACCAGACCTGCAATCGGAGGCGCATCGACTTAATCATCGATCGAGTACCCGTGACCACGGCGTGTGGTGATGAAGTCTTTGCCGAGCTTGCGGCGGATGTTCGAGACGTGTACGTCGAGCAGGTTCGACATCGTGTCCTCGTTCTCGTCGAAAAGGTGCTCGTACATTTCGGTGCGCGAAACGACCTGTCCACGGCGCAGGGCGAGCATCTCGACCAAGGCGTATTCGCGGGCCGTGAGCGACACCGCTTCGCCGCCTTGCGTGGCCCGGCGGGCGCGGGTATCGATCGTGACCCCGCCAATTTCGATCGCGGGCACCGCCTGACCGTTCGCGCGGCGGATGAGCGCGCGAAGCCGGGCGAACAGTTCGCTGAGCTCGAACGGCTTCACCAGGTAATCGTCCGCCCCGCCATCCAGTCCACGCACGCGATCAGACACGGTATCGCGCGCGGTAAGGATCAGCACCGGCGTCTTCTTTTCAAGCCGCAGGCGCTCGAGCACTTGCATGCCACTGAGTTTGGGGAGCATCAGGTCCAGCACAATCGCGTCGTAGTCCCAGCTTTCGGCGCGGAAGATCCCTTCTTCGCCATCGGCCGCGGTGTCGACGGCATAACCTTCCTCGCGCAAGGCCTGCGCCAGGATCTTCAAGAGCTCGAGTTCGTCTTCGACAACGAGGATACGCATGAAAGGGGCGGCAAGGTGCCGACTAATCGATCCACTGGTTCCACTACTAAATAATAGCTGACGGGAGCAATCGAAACGCCGCAAACCCAGGGAAGTGCGTTCCCTGGGCTTGGGGCAAAAGAAACCTTGAGCAAAGTTCCGGCGGATGGTATTCCCCCGGCTTTAGGTTTGTAATCAGCGTCTGCGGCTTACTCGTCGCGTTCACGCTCGTGGGGCGGACCCGGGGGGCCGTGCTCCTTGAGCTTTTCGAGTTGCTCGGCGGTGAGTATCTTTTCGAACTTCTCGCGAGACTCCTTGTGCAACGCGTCGAGCTGTTTGACTTGATCCTCGGACAGATCGAGCATCTCCTTCAAGTGTGGCGGCATCATCGGTGGCGGACCGCCAGGACCCGGCGGAGGACCGAAGTCACCGCGAGGGCCACGCGGGCCGGGACCATCCTGTGAGAAACGACGACGCTCGCGCGGGCCGGCACCGTCCCCACGCGGCGGACCGTCCGGACCACCGGGACCGCGACGCGCTTCCGGACCGCCAGGGCCACGGCGCTCACCGGTTCCAGGGCCGGGTCTATCGGGTCCACCTTCCGGGCGCGGTGGACGAAGTTCGTCTTCGGTGAGCTTGCCGTCTTCATTCTTGTCGAGCGACTTGAGCGACTCGGCCGCCTTGGCAATCTCGTCGGCCGAGATCTCGCCGTCCTTGTCGGTATCAAGGGCGCGAACCACCGGCGGTCCACCGGGACCACC
>JBGSKX010000198.1:0-16937 GCA_041741015.1 Pirellulales bacterium | reverse complement strand
GCGGTTGCATCGGGAAACGTATCCGAAGTTCTGGCGCTGGTCGCAAGCGGCTGTCGATCACGCGATGCTGCACGGCTGGCTCGAGACCGTGTTCGGCTGGCGCGTTCACGTTGGCGGCGAAGTGAATCCGCGATCGCTGGCAAACTTCCCGATGCAAGCCAACGGCGCGGAGATGTTGCGGCTGGCTTGCTGTCTGCTGACGGAACGCAAGATCACGGTTTGCGCCCCGGTGCATGATGCGGTGCTGATCGAGGCCGACGCCAACGAAATCGAGGCGACCGTCGAGGCGACCCAAGCGGCGATGCGTGAGGCGTCCGAAATCGTGCTGGCCGGATTCGCGCTGCGGACCGACGCCAAGATCGTGACGCACCCGGATCGATATACCGACCCTCGAGGTGAGCGAATGTGGGAGCTAGTTGGCGGCCTGTTGGCGGAGGCGCAAGGTGTTCCGTTCTAGCAACACCGTTGTTGCGTACGTGAAACAAGGTGTTGCGGGAATGTGACACCCGGTCCTTCTTATTTATCTCTCTCTTATAAGTATCTCTTTTATAGATATGTAGGTAATGGAGTCAGAGCATGTCCTTTGTGGAACGGATACCTGAGAGACTATCGGCTACTTCTCAACGTCGGAGAGAGAGTCAGCACAAGCGCCGCCAATCCAGATTCTTGCGAGGCCCGATACCGATCATCTGGTTGGCTCGAGCTGGTGAGCTACCGGGTGCCGCGGCTATGGTTGGCCTGGCCATCTGGTTTTCGTCGGGCTGTCAGAAGCGCCGACACGGACTGGTTATCTGCAACAAGCTGCTGGCACAGTTCCGGGTATCGCGCACGGCAGGATACCGCGGGTTGCGTGCCCTCGAGCAAGCCGACCTGATCACCGTGGAACGGCACCGCGGACGATGCCCGCGGGTAGCCATCTGCGAGGCGGCTGGATCATGAGCGCTGGCCGCATTGACTGGTCGACCGTCGAAGTCGTTTTCGTCACGCGTCCGCAGTGTCCGCACTGCCACGCGCTCGAGTACGTCACGACCAAGAGCGAACCCAACGGAGACGGAACCGTCACGCGTAAGGCTATCTGCCGGACGTGTAGCCAGCCGTTCAAAATATCAGTTGAGTTGCCAGAGTTTGGCAATGGGTGATTGGTGCCCTTGTACTATCAATAGAGTGGAGCATGGAACGCATATGAACATCGAAGCCAATCTTGACCTAACCGCAGTCGGCCGACTCGCATCGCGCCTGCGCGTCGACGTTGACCGAGTGCTGGCAACATCGGAGGCGCTTGGCATCGTGCCTGTGTTACGCGTTGACCGAGTGGTGTACTTCGACCGTGAACAAGCCGACCAGATTGCCGAGGCATTGAAGTGAGAACCTTCGTGCGGGGCCGAGCTGGTCAGCGTGCCGGGGGCAGCACGTTGACCGGCAACCCTGCGGAAAACACATCCCCCCCGGTGGTGGGGGTAAGTCAAGCGCCCGGCAAACCGCTGTGGACGACGGCTGATTTCACACGCTGCCCCGGTTGAAACAGGAATCTTGAACCATGCCGAAAACGACTCACAAGCCGCCAAAACACCTTAGCGCCGCGTCTGCCGCGTGGTTCGTTCAAGTCGTTGAAGGGTTCGATATGGATCATCACCATGTGCGCCTGCTGACGCTGGCCTGCGAGGCCTGGGATCGCGCACAGCAGTCTCGCGAGGCGCTGGCCGTCAACGGGCTGACGTACACCGACCGATTCGACCAGCCGCACAGCCGGCCCGAGGTTGCGATTGAACGCGATTCGCGTATCGCATTCGCCCGGCTGGTGCGCGAGTTGGGACTCGACGCCGCGCAGGAACCTTCGCGCCCACCCGTTCTCAGGCATTCGAGGTAGCTATGCCAGTGCGAAAGCGAACGATGACGCGCCGATCGTGGAACAGCGGCCACCTACATCAACTGCGGGCCGGCAATGATTACTTCGGCGATGCGTGGGGCAAGCTCCACGACGCGACACCCGACACCCTGGCCGAGATGGAAAGTTGTTGGGCAGATCACGGCGACGAAATCAAAGCGGCGGTGCGGCTGAGATCGCCACGCCCGACATTAGGCGAATTGTTATTCGAGCGCGGGGTGAGTTTGCCCGAGGCGCTCGAGCGTATGCGTTACTGAAAGGAATTAGCAGACATGGCACTACCACGAAAACTCCCTGGCGGACCGAAAGCGCCGCCGGCACCATCGAAACCGAGCCGCCCTAGCAGGCCGGCAACGCCACCGACTCGGCGCACGAAAGGAAAGTGATGAGCGAACCTCAGAAGAAACTCGCCGCGTTGCTTGGATTGATTGGCACAGTTGGCGACCAGACTCTGCGCCGCAAGTTGACCAGCCGCGCGGACGCCTTACACGAATCTTGGCGTGGCGAAATTGCCGATGCCGCTCAAGAGTTGAGCGACGGCGCACGAGTGGCGTCCGGTGTGAGTTGGCGACTGGCAAGCGAGCACGGCACACGCGTTGACCCGTCCAGCAAAGCAACCCGCAAGCTCGAAAAAGGAACCAAGTGATGTACCGCTTTGAATTGCCGCCCGTCGCCGTGAGATACGTCGATGGCAAAATCTCGGTGAAGGAAATCACCCAGCCATTGCCGGCGAGACCGAGCACCGTCGCTGAATTGCTGGCAAAGCGAAAGCAAGTTGAGCAGCAAAACTCATGTATCGTCCGCGATAAGAGCGGCGAACGCGTGGACTTGAAAGCAATCGACATTGAAATCGCGGCCCTCATAAGCAAGGGGAAGTGATGCAACTTTCGCTCCGCCAAAGAAGGATTCTCGAGCGATTCCCAAATTCCAAGGATGCCGCCGGCATTCGCCGATGGGCCAATAGTCAGCCGAGCAAGAAGTATATCAACCGAGCCGGCAATGACGTTGTGCAAGGTTCCTTTTACACAATTACAGTCACCAACCGCAGGCAACCGCTCGACCGCGAGACGCAATCACGCCTAAACCGCGTGATGAATTTCAAGCCGACGACGACGAAGCCGAAGCCCGCGAATCGACTATCTACTGCGGAACGCCTACGCAAGCTTAAAGCGTTTAAGCCGCCGGAACTCGACACGCTCGACGCGAAAGTCGCCCGCCAGGTTCGCACGCAGCCGGCAGAGTTTCGCTCGACGCTGAACCTCTTGTATCGCGGGTTCACGTCGTACAACAGCACGTACTTTGAAAACCGACTAACGCTGCCGATTATCAGCGTGGCAAATTTGCGCGACGGGACCATGCGGAGCACGCCGGCACAAGCTGATTGCGATATCACCAACTTACCCGCAACCATTCGTTTTGACGCGGCAACGCTCCGCAGCAAAACCAAGACCGCACTACTCGACATCCTGCTCCACGAAATGTGCCATGCGGCAATCAGCGAACTCGAAAGCCCGCAAGCAGCGTGGGACGCACCGACACGCGGGCACCATGAAAACTTCGCGAACCTCGTAAACAGCATCGCCGAACGTCGCGGCTGGCGTAGTGTTCACGTTGGACAAATCGACAACATCAAGACGGCGTGGCATTGGCCCGCCGGTGCACGCCCTTAATCACCACTCCACCGAAAAGGAAATCACTCATGGCAAAGACAGACGCACCGTCATTCCGTATCGACAAAATGACGCCGGAAGAACTCGGACAGTTGTTCGTCGATGTCGCCGCTGGAATCGTCAAAGCAACAGGCTCGCAGCCGAACTCAGCGACAATCATCACCAACGCGGTTAATGCGGCGGCGTTGTTTTGCGAAACCATCGCCGACATTCAACGCAAGCAGTGAGGAGCAGGACAGGATGACTTTCACAGGCACCATAAAGCACGTCGATCCGGCGAGAGGGTTTGGCTTCGTGAGTCACCCTCACGGCGTGAATTTGTTTTTTCACTACAGCAACTGCGATGAAGCTTTGCTTCCGCTGAGCGACCGGCTGAAAGAGCAGCTCGTGCAATACGAAACCGAAGATTCAGCCAAGGGCAAACGTGCAGTCAATCTGAGGCCGATATGAGCGAGGCCGACGAAAGCGTTTGCCGAAAGTATGTTGCTCGCCGCCTGTCATCTGCGGCCGAAGTCAACCGGCTCCGTGCCGACCTACTGGCCGTCGAATCGGCGCTTGAACAGGCCGAGCGGCACGCGCGAAGCGTTCGAGACGTTCGCGATTCGCTGTTGGCCCGGCTGGTGAACGCTTCGGATTGACCGGCGGAATTAGCTTGCAACCTGGCCGAGACTCGCCAAAATGAAGCGAGCCGGGCAAGTGCTTGCGACACCGACCCGGCTCTAACCAAAACGACCCTAGGTGAGAGGGAACGTCATGGCATTCTGCCAGTTTAGCGAAACGCGTTCACGCGCCGCTATCCGAAACGTGCTCGCACTTGGGGTCTTCCTAATTCGAGGGAGGACTCATGGCTAGCATTTCTACAGACGGGAGCGGCAACCGCCGCATCTTGTTCATGGTCGGAAAGAAGCGGCAGCAGGTGCGTCTCGGAAAGACGCCTCTAAAGACCTGTCGCGAGATCACGACTCGAATCGAGACGATCCTGGCTGCCAAGAATTCTGGCACCGCGCTAGATTCCGATACCGCTACCTGGCTCGGCAAGATCGGAGACGAGCTGCACGAGAAGCTAGTGGCCAAGGGACTGGCGGAACCGCGGGCTGGCGACACGCGTGCTCACCTGGAGTCGTTTCTAAACACGTACATCGGCAGCCGCACCGACCTGAAGGCGGGTACGAAGGAGCTGCTGGGGTATGCCCGCGATCATCTTGTCGAGTTCTTCGGCGCTCAGAGGCAGATGCACATGATCAGCGAGGGCGACGCCGAAGACTTCCGGCGGCACCTGATGACCAAGATGGGCGAGAACACCGCGCGGCGAATGTGCGGCCGCGCGAAGCAGTTCTTTCGCTATGCGGTGCGAAAGCGATACATCGCCGAGAACCCATTTCAGGAAACTGGCTCGACATCGTGCCTGGAAAGCAAAGGACGTGAGTTCTTTGTGAGTCGCGATGTTGTGCAGCGGGTGCTCGACGCCTGTCCGGACGGCCAGTGGCGATTACTGGTGGCCCTGGCCCGATACGGTGGCCTGCGATGCCCATCCGAGCCTCTGGTGCTCAAATGGGGCGACGTTGACTGGGAACGCGGCAGGCTTCGCGTGACGAGCCCTAAGACGGCGCACCACGAAGGTAAGGGTTCCCGGTGGATTCCGCTATTCCCTGAGTTGAAACCCTACCTGACAGACGCGTTCGACGCCGCCGAACCTGGCACCGAGCACGTAATCACCCGGTATCGAGACCCGAGCGTAAATCTCAGGACTCACTTCGAGCGGATCATCCGCAAGGCCGGCTTCGAACCCTGGCCAAAGCCGTGGCAAAATCTGCGGAGCACTCGCGAGACGGAGCTGGCGGAGACGTACCCGATTCACGTCGTCTGCGCGTGGATCGGAAACAGCGAAGCGGTTGCCCGTAAGCACTACCTGCAAGTGACTGACGAACACTTCGAGCAGGCGGCGCAAAATCCGGCGCAGCAGGCGTCGGTTTTGGTGGGCAGCGGGGGGCAAGCTACAAAAGAAAACCCCGGTATTACCCGGGGATTCTCACAAACGCCTACCTATACACATGTTCAAGCTGCCCAGCAAGGATTCGAACCTTGACTAAATGGTTCAGAGCCATTCGTGCTACCGTTACACCACCGGGCAAAATCTCGCCTGTGGCGAGCATGGCAAACGCACCTCGTGGCCGCCATCGCACAACCGAGCGTATTAAAGCGTAGAATTGACGTGCTGCGCCGTCAAGGCCGCACAACCGGTCATCTGCGTTCCGATTCGACGTGGGGTGTCCCGGTGGCCGCCGTAAGACCATTAGCTATACTGGTTTTTTCGCGGCATTCGAATCGTTCTTGCCAGACCTCCCACCGCGGGGAACGTTTGCGACAGATGGCTGGTGCATCGAAGGAAGGTGTCGAGCGGCGCGAAGTTCACTTCGGCGGTCGCGTGCAAGGCGTGGGATTCCGCTACACGGCCCGCGGCCTGGCCCAGCGTTACGGCCTGGTCGGATACGTTCAAAACCTTTCCGACGGACGTGTTCGCCTGGTCGCCGAGGGAACCACGGCGAACTGGGATCGAATGCTGGCGACCTTGGCAGAGGAAATGGACCGTTTCATTCAAAATACGGACGTGCAAATCAGGCCGGTCACCGGCGAGTTTGAAGAGTTTGAAATTCGTCGTTAGCACTGATCTTCTCTCGGACCATCCTGCTCCTCCACCCGTTTCAATCGATCGACGGAAAATCTTCTATGCTTGGATCGCCGGTCCTGCTGCTAGGGCTTCTTCACACCTGGCTTACCCCGTTCTGGCTGCTGAGTCTGGGTGTGGCCATAGCCACGGTTCTGCTCCTGGCGATCTGGGGAATTTTGCACTTTGTCCGGCCGGCCGCGGCGGATTTTCTGGTCGCCAGCGTCCGCGAAGGAATTCTGCTGCCAATTGCCTATTTGGCGTTTTTTCTCACCGGGTTTGCGATGCTCGGTGTCCTGCTGATTCCTGGATTGCCTTACCGCGCCATTATCGATTCGGTTTCCCGGACGCCGGACGTGGGAACTGAAACCTGGACGCTGAAGATTCCGGCCGAGACCACCAGCTATGAATTGAAGGACTTGCAGTTGCGGCTGCCCGAACTGCGTTCCTTTACGGCCGAGTCCGATCGGCCGATCACGCTCAACACCAACATTCCCGCAAGTCTCTCGCAAGTTGCGGTGGTTCGCGTTGGCCCGGGCGAACCCGTCACTTGGAACCGACCGCCGATCGACGACAAGCAGCGTGCCGCCACGGAACGAGAGGCACGCTGGTTCGCTTCGAACACGGGTGCCGAGCCTGCCGTGCTGACGCTCGAGACCACCACCAATATTGAATATCCGCAGGCTTTCGCGGTTCCGCTGACAGCGCTCGCCGTATTGGGGCTGGTCGGCGGCTATGTGCTGGTACGCTGGCTCTCTCCGCGGGTTTCAGCCATCGCACTGACGACCGCCCGCGAAGCCATGAATCAGCCGCTGTTTTACCTGGCGCTGGCAATCGGCTCGGTCGGTCTGCTGGCCAGCATCTACGTGCCGTACAACACGTTTGGCGAAGACATCAAGATGCTTAAAGGCTCGGGTTTGATCTGGATCAAGGTCTGGGGGATTCTGGTTGCGGTTTGGGCGGCGAGCGTCTCGGTCTCCGAAGAAGTCGAGGGGCGAACGGCACTCACCGTCCTCTCCAAGCCGGTTAAACGCCGGCAGTTCATCATCGGCAAGTTCCTGGGCGTGCTCGGCCCCGTACTGGTGGTGTTCGTCGTGCTAGGGGTGCTGTTTCTGCTCACGATCTCGTTCAAGGTGGTTTACGATGCTCGCGAGACGGCCAAGACCGAACCGATGTGGCAGCTCTGCTATTTGGAGATGATGCGGATCGTGCCGGGGCTCGTCCTGGCCTTTTTCGAGACCGTCGTCTTCGCGGCGATCAGCGTGGCACTTTCCACGCGCTTGCCGATGCTGGCAAATCTGATCATCTGCTCGACGATTTACGTGTTGGGCCACCTGGTCCCAATGCTCGTGAACTCTTCGGTCGGAAAGTTCGAGATCGTGCGCTTCGTGGGGCAGTTCATTGCCACGGTCCTGCCGGTGCTTGATCACTTTGACATCGAGGGCGCGGTCGCCGCCAGCTCAGATGTTCCGCTCGACTATCTGGGAGTGGCGTTCATCTATTGCGTGCTCTACTCGTCGATCGCCATTTTGATCGGTCTGGCGATGTTCGAGGATCGCGACCTGGCGTAACAAGGCGAGCAAAAGCTTTGCCGATGGGCTCAGCCGGCTTCGCGTCGCGCCCGAATCGGCTGCGATTGCAGCCAGTGAGGACCGCGTAGAATCGGCGGCATCTGAGGTTCGGCTCGCCAGCGATGGTTGCGAGCGGATTCCACCACCGCCTCGGCCACCGCCAGAGCCTCCCGGCCTGCGTGTCCCGTGACACGTGGCTGTCGGTGTTCGCGGATCGAATCGACAAAATCGCGCAGCTCGTCCGCCAGCGCGTTGCGGGCTTCGAACTCCACCGGTTCCAGCCGCAGAATGTCGGCGAAGACGCGGTCTTTAAAGACCGGCTTCTCTTCGGCGGGCAGCGAGTTGAAATCAAACTGGCCGTTTCGCACGGCATCGCAGGGGGTGACAACCTTCACACTCCGGCGGCCGAAGTCGATCTCGGCAAAACCTTCCGGTGACCAGAGGTGCATCCGGCGATTGGGAGACTCGCTGAAGCTCACGCGCGAGGCACTCAGATTCGCAACGCAGCCGTCGGCAAACTCGAGCCTGGCCTGCGCGGCGTCTTCGCGCTCGCCCAGGACCGGCACTCCAATGGCATCGACCCGCGCGAGTGGAGCATCGATCAGCGACAGCACCAGATCGATGTCGTGAATCATGAGGTCGTGAACCACGCCGATATCGGTTGAACGCCCGGTAAAGCCACTGGCTCGAACCGCCTCGATATAGCGCGGACGATGGATGCGGCTGGTGGCAGCCGTGAATGCCGGATTGAAGCGTTCGATGTGGCCGACTTGCAGCACCGCTCCGGAGCGACGGGCTGCGTCGACGAGTTCATCGGCTTCGGCGATCGTGGCTGTGATCGGTTTTTCGACCAGCAACGGCAGACCCCGGTTCAGAAAGTCGAGCGCCACGTCGCGATGAAATCGCGTGGGAGTCGCAATCACGGCCCCGTCAACCAGGTCGAGAAGCGGACGATGGTCCGCAAAGGGCAGGGCGCCATGCTCCGCGGCAACCTGCTCGCGAGCGGCCGCCACGGGGTCGCACACGCCGACGAGCTTAACGTCGGGCATCTGCGCAATCAGTCGCGCGTGAATGCGGCCCAGGTGCCCGGCACCGATGACCGCCAGTTTCATCGGCGTCACGCGGCTCTCCTGCGTTCACGAGCCCGGCCGTGTTTGCCTTCCTGCTGAGCCTGTACGAAGCTGAGCAGCTCGTTCACCTGCGGAATCAACAGGTCGTTACCGCGCAGAATCTCGCGGGCATGATCCAGGCCGACTTTCGCCCGATACAGCAGCCGGTGAGCTTCGGCCAGGGCGTTGATCACGTCGGGCACGAAGTCGTTTCGCTTGAGAGCGACAACGTTGATGCAGCGGGGTCGGCCGGGATGCCCTTCGACGAGCATGAACGGCGGCACATCGTGCAACACACGACTGCAGCCGCTGATAAAGCTGTAGCTGCCGACCGAAGCATAGTGATGCACGGCCACTGCGCCGGAAAGCGACGCATGATCGTGCACGTGAACGTGTCCGCCCAGCAACGTGCCGTTGGCGATCACGATGTGGTTGCCAAGCCGGCAGTCGTGGGCGATATGCGAACAGGCCATCAGGAAGTTGTGGCTGCCGACCGAAGTCACGCCGTCTTCCTTTTCGGTGGCGCGATTGATGGTCACGCACTCGCGGACGATGTTGTGATCGCCCAGTACCACCTGCGTATCGCTGCCGCGATAGCTGATGTCCTGCGGCTCGCCGCCGATGACAACGCCGGGGAACAGGTGGTTGTGCTGACCGAGCGTCACGCGCCCCATCAGCGTCACGTTGTTCTCCAGGCGAGTTCCACGGCCGATCCGCACATTCGGACCGATGACGCAGAACGGGCCGATCTCGACGTCATCGTCGATCTCGGCCCCAGGATGAATCGAGACATTATCCGCGATACAGGTAGCCATGAGTTCGCACTCCGCATCCTTACGTCTTGCTCTGAGGGCGAGCTTCCGTGCCCGCTCAGCTCGGCAATCGGCTCAGGCCGATCCAGCGTGCAGTGCCATCAGGCGCTGCGTCGCCGACCTTCCACAATTTCTTCTTCGATCAACAATGCCCGCACAAGTTCGGCGTTCAAGCGATGACCACTCCGATGGGCGATAAAATGTCCGACCAGGTCGCAACCGGCCAGGGCCAGATCGCCAACCAGGTCGAGCGCCTTATGCCGCACACACTCATCGCGATAACGCAGTTCGTTCTCGAGCGGACCGTCTTTATCAAATACCAACACATTCTGATAGGTCGCTCGGCGGCCAAGGCCCTTCGAAACCAGCCATTCGGCTTCTTCCTGCAGGACGAATGTCCGGCTCGGCGCGAGTTCGCGCTCAAACGATTCGGGCGTCACGGCCAGCTGCAGGGTCTGCCGACCGATGGCGTTGTTGGCGCCGTAGTCCAGACGGAACTTAACAGAGAGCGCACCATTCGTGCTGGGACGGGCCTCGACCCAGGCGTCATCCGTACCCAGGCGCGTAATGTTGCGCACGACCAGCCGTGCTTTAGGGACCGACTGCTCGCAGATGCCGCCCTCTTTCAGGGCTTCGACGAACGGTTGGCTCGAGCCGTCAAAGCCCGGCATCTCCGCCTCGTCGACCCAGACCTCGCAATTATCGACCTGCAGTCCGTAAAGCGCCGCCATCACGTGCTCGACCATCTCGACGCTGGCCCGACCGCTGGTGAGCGTCGTACGGCGCGGCGTTTCGATCCGGTTGCTGACCGCAGCTTTGATTCGAGCGCCGCCCATGTCGCTACGTACAAAGACGATTCCGGTGTCCGCCGGAGCCGGTCGAAACTCGAGCCGAACGTCTCGCCCGCTCCAGAACCCGAACCCGAAAACCGATACTGGACGTGCGATCGTGCGTTGGTTGCGTAGTGCGTGCATCAAAGTTGTTCGTGCGAAACTGACCAGGGTTACTATCCAGAACGACGAAAGGCGGCCCGTCAACTCGGGAGTCGGGTGCTATTGAGGCCTCGCTGCAGGCCGCGTCGCCACACCACCTGCATTGCGATTGAGCTCTTGCAGGACAGCGCCGGTGATGTCGATCCGCTTGTCGTAGTACATGACCAGCTTGAAGACTTCCATCTGCACCATCTCACGATTGTTCGGATCGATGGGCGCTCCGTTGAACCGCAAGACGAGCTGAATTCCGTTCCGCTCGCTGTACGCCTTCACGGCAAGTGAAAGTTCCTGATAGGCCTTCAGATAGTAGGAGCTTTCCTGCTCGGCAAAGTCACGGCGCTTCGAGGCCACTTCCAGCTTCCAGTCGCTCTCAGCCTTGGTCAGCTCTTCTTCCAGCTTCTTGTAGTCGGGCGTGCCCGGCTGGAGTGCCTTGAGCCCTTCGGCCTTTTTCTGAATTGCCGACTGCTGCTTCTTCAGCGCGTCTTCAACCTGCTGGGCCTGGGACTTGTAGTACTCCATGGCCTTCTTCAGCTTGGTGTAGTTTTCGAGAATGTAGGTGACGTCGATCACGGCAATGCCGTGAAGTGACGTGCCCGTCGCGGGAGCGCCAGCAACCGGGCCGCCGCCGGCGGGAGCCGTGGGACGGGCCGCAGGGGACTGAGCGGGAGCTTGAGCGACAGCGAATGTCGCGATCGAGCAGAGAGACGCGATAGCCACGACGAACGTGGCTACGAAGTGAGTGATTCGCACGTGTCAGCACTCCTTGCTGGAGACGGCTGGTCTTCCTTGACCTTGCGCTGTCCATCCGCAGGACAACCACCAGGACCTACCGTGAACTGGCCCTGGGGGGGTCGATTTCAGGGCGGTATTCTGCCGAGAAGCCCCATTCTCGTAAAGGCCAATAATTGGCCGCGTTTTCCCGCGGTTTTGCGAATCGCGCGATTACTACTTGGGCGGGTCGAGCGTGACTTCCAGTTTTACTTCCTCGCCTTTGCGCTTGACGATGACGGGCACTTTATCGCCCGCCTTGTATTTGCGCAGCGCACTGTCGAAGTCTTCGAGATTGCCGACCTTGCTGTCACCAAACTGGATCAAGTTGTCCCCCGCCCTCAGTCCGCCGCGATCGGCCGGACTGCCCTTGGTAGCGCCGCTGATCGCATAACCGGGCTCCGTTTGGGCAAAATCGGGGATGCTGCCGAAGTACGGGCGATCGCCGCCGCCCCCCATGCGTTCGGTGTCGCCGGCCACTTCCTGATACGCGGGCCGCGTGTCGGCCTTGGCGAGCACTTCGGCCGTCTGGGATACGAGGTTCGCCACGCGACGCATGCCCGAAACGTTCAACTTCTCAAAGTCGTCGCTCGGCCGGTGATAGTCGGTGTGCGTGCCGGTGAAATAGAACAGCACCGGCACCTTCGCCCCATAGAACGAGGCGTGATCGCTGGGCCCGAATCCTCCGGGTTTCTTGGTGATTTCGAAGCCATGCTCCTTGCCGAACTCGTCGACCAGGGCATCAAACTCCTTGGCCGTGCCGGTGCCGTGCACGATCAGTTTTTCATCCGCCAGCCGACCGACCATGTCGAGGTTCAACATCGCCACGGTCTTGTCGATCGGCACGAGCGGTTCGCGCACATAGCGGGCACTGCCGACCAAGCCGCGTTCTTCGCCGGTGAAGGCGATAAACACGATCCGCCGGGGCGGCTTGCCCTGGGCAACCAGTTGCCGGGCGACTTCCAGCAGGACCGTTGTTCCCGAACCATTGTCGTCCGCGCCGTTGTGAATCTCTTTGACCCCCGGCGCAGCCGAATTTGCCCCTCCCAGGCCGAGATGGTCGTAGTGGGCGCCAATGACGATGGTTTCGTCGGCATGCGGCCCTTCGCCTTCGAGCACGCCGATCACGTTCTTCACTTCAACTTCCTGTCGTTCGACAGTCACTTCCCCCTTCGCCTGCCAGCCGGTGAGCTGTTTACTCTGCGGCTTGAGATCCTTGTCGATCTCCTGCTCGATCGTGGCCAGCGGTTTGCCGAGCACGCTCTCGATAATGGGATTCAGCACGCTGCGGCGCACCGCGATGACCGGGAACTGCCGCCCCTCAGAACCCTCAGGACCCGCGCCCTCAAACGGCAACAGCGGGTCGACGGCTGCGTCGATCTCCTCCGCATAACGCTTCACGTCGTCCGCCAGGTTCTTGAGCTTCGTGACGTGCTTCTGCCATTCGTCGGCCGAGGGTTGCTTGATTTCCTTGAAGTCGGCATTCGCTTTCGTGATCTCGTCGACTGCCACTTGCCAGCGATCGCGTTTGGAAGCGAGGTTTTTCTTCAGGTCGAAGTCATCCGTCATAAAGATCACGGCCGCGGCTCCGTGTTCATAGGCATTCGAAACCTTGCGACGGAATGGGGCGTACTGCGAGTGATCCGTACCGTTAAAGACGCTATGCGGATTGTTCTGCTGCGGCTCGTGACGCAGGATGACCACGGCCTTGTCCTTAACGTCGACGCCTTCATAGTCGTCGTAGCCTTCTTTCTTAGCCGTGATACCGTAGCCGACAAAGACCAGCGGCAGGTCGAACTTGCCCGATCCGCCGATCGCCAGCGGATTGAACCCTTCGCCGAGTTTGAGTTCGATCGGCTGCGATGTGCCGTCCGCACTCGCAGGCCCGATGAAAGCCAGCGAGTTCGGTTCACCGAGGTTCGAGCCGGTCGTCATCTTGAACTTCTGGAAAGGCCCGCCGTCGAAGAGATCCGTTTTCAGACCGATCGCGGCAAACTCTTTGGCGATGTAGTCGGCGGCGACGTCCAGCCCCTTGGTGCCAATGCCACGACCTTCCAGCTCATCGCTCGCCAGGAACTTGGCCGTGTCGGCCAGCCGCGATTCGACCGTGCTGGCATCTTCCGCTCGAGCCAGGGGCGCAATTGCTGCCACAACCAGTATCCACCCCAGCGCGACCCGGCGACCAGGTGGAAGAATCCGCGAGCGCAAAGACTGGACCATTGAGAAGGTATTCATGGCGTCAAACGAATTCCAGATTGGGATGCGGATGGCGGAGGGCGTGCGCCGCACGCTGGGCGCATGGTCGCCGGAAAGGCTGTCCAACATTATGATTCTTGACCCACCCCCGCCAACCGTCAAGCGACCGACCTGAGGTGCTTTTGCCGCATGCGCGGGTTCTACGTGCTGGAGGACTGTGAAAGGTGGCGAAATGCCAGCCCAGCGGCGCGGTTGGAGACGCCAAACTCTATCATTGCCGAGCCGGGAACCCTAAAATCAAGGAAGTTTCACGCGCTTTGGCCGCGCTTCCCGAGCAACGATTGCTGGAGTCCGTTCGTGCCCTCGCTCTATGTCATGAAGGGTCAGGATCAGGGGACGCTGTTTGACGTCGACGACGGGACTATCGGCATCGGTCGCGACGCGGCCAATCAGATTCGCCTGCACGATACCGAAGTCTCTCGCCGCCACGCGGAAATCAGCTATGACGGCAGCACCTGCGTCATCAGCGATCTTGAAAGCTCGAACGGCACCTATGTGAACGGCCGCCGGATTGAGAAGGATCACCAGCTTTCAAACAGCGACCGCGTGCAACTGGGCGGTACGGTGATGCTGTACACCGACCCGGCCGAGAAGCTCCCGGAGGACATCTCGGACAAAGTCGACATCGTGCCGCGGGGCTTGCTGCCCGACAGCTCGCGGATTGTCCGCTCGATGAGCCAGGAGGAAGGCAGCCATCTGCTGAATCTGGACTTCGAGGGGGCCAGCAGCCCCTGGCTTGCGCGGGCCCGCAGCAACCTCCAGATCATGTATCGCACGGCACTGGCTGTCAGCCATACGCTCGACATCGACCAACTGCTGAGCCGGATCATGCAGTTGATTTTCGAGTGGGTCGAAGCCGATCGCGGCTGCATCATGCTGCTCGACGAAGGGACCAAGCAACTCGTGCCCAAGGTGCGTCGCAACCGTCAGGGAGGCGACTCGTCCGATCGGCTGACGATCAGCAAGACGATTCTCGACTATGTGATGCAGCACAACGAAGGTGTACTGACCAGCGACGCCAAGGAAGATGAACGCTGGGATCACGCCGCCAGCATCGTGCAAATGGGCATTCGCGAAGCGATCTGCGTGCCCATGCAAGGACGCTACGACGTGGTGGGGGTCATCTACATCGACACCTCGATTACCCCGCAGCAAATCATCAAACAGAAGGGACACCAGAACAAATTCACCGAAGAGCACCTGAAGCTGATGATCGCGATCGCCCATCAGGCAGCCCTCGCCGTCGAGGACACCCGGCATTACGGAGCGATGATGCAGGCCGAACGCCTGGCTGCGGTCGGTCAGACGATCGCCATGCTCTCGCACCACATCAAGAACATCCTGCAGGGCATTCGCGGCGGCAGCTACGTGATGGAAACGGGGCTCGAAAAGCACGATGAAGCCACGATCCGCAAAGGTTGGTCGATGGTCGATCGAAATCTGAATAAGATCTCGGCCATGGTGCTCGACATGCTCACATTCAGCAAAGAGCGCGAGCCGGAGCCGCTGCCCTGCGACATCAACCAGGTGGTTGGCGAAGTCGTTGAACTCGCTCAGGCCAAGGCCGCCGAGCTTAACGTGGCCGTCGTCTGGCAGCCCGGCGAGGATATTCCCACACTGGCGTTTGATCCCGAAGGACTGCACCGCGCGGTGCTCAACATCGCGTCCAATGCCGTCGACGCCTGCGATGGTCGCGAGGCGGGACAGGTAACCATCGCCACGCATTTCTCTCCGGACGAAGCGCTGCTGCGGATCACGATCGACGACAACGGCGTGGGCATTCCGCCCGAGGACATCGAGCGGATCTTCACGATCTTCGTCTCGGGCAAAGGCAGCAAGGGTACCGGTCTGGGGCTGCCCGTGAGCCGCAAGATCCTGCAAGAACACGGCGGCAACATTCGCGTTGAAAGCACGGTCGGCAGTGGCAGCCGCTTTACGCTCGAACTTCCAGCCGTGCTGGGAGGAACAAGCTGCGAGCCTTCGCCCATCGCCGGCAAGACCGGGCAGATGGCCCGGCCATAGAAGTGGCTCGGTGTTATTCCTTGAACCCCGCCGCGTGGCCGACGAACGGATTGTCACGCTTCTCGCGCCCCACGGTCGTCGCCGGCCCATGACCGGGCAGCACGATCGTCTCGTCGTCGAGTGTGAAGAGTTTCTTCCAGATACCATCGGCCAACTGCTCGAAACTGCCGTCGGGAAAGTCGGTCCGCCCGATGCTGCCAGCAAACAGCACATCGCCGCCGAACACGAGCGTCGGTACCACGCCTTCGGCAATGAACACGACGTGTCCACTGGAGTGACCGGGAATTTCGCGGACCGACAGCTTGAACCCGGCGGCTTCGTACTCATCGCCTTCAGCTATCAGCTTGTCCGCCGGCGGACTCACCAGGTGCGCTCCGAATGCCGTCGAGAGATTCAGCGCCGGATTCACCAGTTTTTCGGCGTCCTCCTCGCTAACCACAATCGGGCAGTCGGGATAACGTTCTTTCAGCGCCTCGTTGCCGGCGATGTGGTCGCTGTGGCCATGCGTGATCAAGAAGGCCGCAGGCGTTAAAGCTTCGCTTTCCAGCAAATCCAGAATCTTCTCCGGCTCGAGTCCAGGATCGACGACGAGGCAGTCGCTGCGGCCGGGCAGGGCGGCGACATAAGTGTTCTCTTCAAAAGGAGCTGAGACGATCGACCAGATGCGTATATCGCGCAAGTTCATAAATCGACCTTTCCCCGGCAGCGTGCGTTGGTGTAAAAGCAGGTAAATCTTGCGTTTCCCGCGTCGGCCCTAAGCTTGCCGCGGATTAGGCAAACCGGGCCGGTCGCACGAAGCAAAGTAATATACGGCCGACAGCTTGGGCGATAAACCACCCAGGGCAACCTTTCGGCTGCTTGTGCAAGCAGAACCAGCGGAGCTGGCTAGCACATGGTCGTGCTTTTCTTGCACAAGCGCGGGAGAACAATTGCTGCTGTACACGCATAGAGCTTGTAGGGGAGACCCGCAGAGCTCGTTGCCGAGGCGGTTCAGCAACTCTGAGGAGGAAGATTTTGATGACCCACGCAAAATGGCTACTTGGATTGGCGGTTTCGGGCGGCACGCTGGCACTTGCCACGAGCCTCCTGGCGCAAGCGCCCGGCAGCGGACTGCCTGGCCGCGAGCAACTGCCCCGACCCGTTTATCGCGTCGGCCAAGTGCCTGACAACCAGCCCCGCGTGGCCGC
>JBGSKX010000197.1:0-39764 GCA_041741015.1 Pirellulales bacterium | reverse complement strand
TTTTCCAGCGGCAGCGACACGTCGCCCGAGTCCGTCGCCAGCACGATCTCGGTGGCGGTGGCCGACTTGAGCTCGCCGCGCGCAGTCTGGCCGTCGAGCGTTTGGGCCTCGAAGGGCACCGCGGCCGAAAGCAGTACGGAGAGCAGCAGACTGACTGTCATGGCGGAGTTCCTATTTACCTTCCGAACCTTCCGTGGCGAGCTTGCGGAAGTATTGCTCGATCATGTCTCGGTAGTGAGCCGGATACTCCTGACCGATCTGTTGCAAGGCTTCCTCGCGTTCCTTGGGCGGCAGGTTGCCCCAGCCGCTGCCGTCGCCAATTGGCTTTTTGTCCACGTTGCCGGGGCCCTTGCCGCCGAGCGGCATGCTGTCGGGCAGCGGAGCAATTGGCATCTGCCCCCCGCCACCCGCTCCGCCCGCTGCGGCGGCCGCCGCGGCTTGCTGCTGCTTTTCCATCTCTTCAATGAGCTTATCGAGCGATGCGATCACGCCGTCTTCGACTTCGCGTGTTTTCTTGCCCGCGCGACCCAGATCGAGCCGGCGCTCGATATCCTCCATCCGCCGCGCGATGTGATCCAGCGAGTCGTCCTTCAGCCCGTCAAGATCCGCCTGCATCAACTTCGCCAGCGAGGCATAACGCCTGGGAAGTTGCGATTCGTTCTCGAGCAGCCGCGTGATGGCGGCAAGGCCCTCGTCGCGAGCCAGCATTCGATGATGGACAACCGCCCGGTGGAAGAGCAGGGCCGCCGGATCGGCGACGTCTTCCAACTTGATGGGGGCCATCTGCTCGGCCGCTTCGTCATAGAGCTGCTCGTGTACCAACCAGCGCACATAGTACAATCGCAGGTTGCTCCGGACGAACTCCGGCAGTGCCGGATCGTCGAGCCAGGTCACATCCGGCAATACAACGTTCTTCCGCGGCTGCGACGCCACGTCGACAAGCTCCTTCGCTCGCGGTTCGCCCAGCACGATCGTGCGGCAGGCCAGATCCAGCAGCGGCGTGTCGCTGGCCTCGGCTGCGCCTTCCTGCCAGAGCGCTTCGGCCGCCGCCAGCGAAGACTTGTCCGCTTGGTCCTCGGATACCCAGGTGAGCACCTGTTCGCGCACGGCCTGCGCGTCGGGCGTCTTCCAGCTCGCACGTCGCGTGAGGCTGGGCCGATCATCGGCAGTGCCAATTGCGGCGGTGAGCAGAACGGCAACGGTCGCCAGCAGCAGTGAAATTCGTCGCGCGGTCATCGATTTCTCCCTACCACGATGTCGCGGGTAATCTTGTGAATGCGAGATTCTCGCTCCGCCAGTTCCTCGAGCGCCTTCAAAATCTGTGGCTCGCTTGCCTGCTCGTTCTTGGTCAGCTCGGTGTAGCGCTGCGTGCGGTTGTTCACGCGCATCTGCATCGCACGGATCATCTTCAGCTCGGCGATCGTATCCACGAGCGGCATTTCCTGCTCGCCGCCGGACTGACCGGGCTGCCCCGGCTTCTGATCCTGCATGTCCTTCTGAGCTTTTTCAAGCGCGGTGATCATCTCCTCCAGAGCAGCGATGACATCTTCTTCGACACCTTGCGTGAGGACTCCGGTGTCGGCCTCGGCCAGGCGATCGCGAATCGTGATCATGTCGTCGCGAATTTCGATGACCGCTTCAGGGAATGCCACGGCCGAACCTTCTTCCTGAAGCATGGCCAGCGCCTTGTCCGCCTCGACCGCGATCTCGGCCTCCTTCCGGCTTAGCCGACCGGCCTCGATCACATCGTCGCGGTCGCGATCCGCTGCAGGAACCTTATCCAGCCGCTGCGTGCCTTCGTATACCTGCACCTGGGCTTCGAGCATTTTGCGAAAGCGGGCCTCAAGCATCGCGAGCGTGCGGGCCATCTCCTCTTCGCGCAGTTGCCGCAGAATCTCTTCGAGTTCGGCCTTGGCCTGTTCCAATTCCCGCAGGGCTTCTTCCTGCTTCTCAACGGCGTCCGATTTCTTGGCCTCTTCGAGCTTCTTCTGGGCTTCCTGCATCCGTTGCTGTGCCTTTTGCAGGCGCTGCTCGGCCGGATTCTGCTCGCTCTTTTCACTCTCGCCGCTCTGGCCGCTCTCGCCCGGCTGCGGGGGATCGACCGGCGGAGGGCCGTCTTGCGGCTTCGATTCGGACTTCTCGCCTTCGGATTTCTGGCCCTCGGACTTCTGGCCCTCCGCATTCTCGCTCTCCGACTTGTCACCTTCCGACTTCTCGGACTCGCCCTTCTCGGAGTCCGACTTCTCGCCTTCGGGCTTCTCTTCGGATGGCTTCTCAGCCTCAGACTTTTCGCCCTCGGGTTTTTCGCCCTCGGGTTTTTCGCCCTCGGATTTTCTGCCCTCAGCAGACTCCCCCTCGGGCGTCCCTTCGCTTTCCTTGCCAGGCTTACCTTCGGCTGGCTCGCTCTCGCTGGGCTCTTTCGTCGGCGCTCGGGCTTCCTCGTCCTTGCGCACATCCTCGGCCAGCTCGCCGGTCTTGTCCTTGATCTCACCCTGACGCTCGGCGAGCTCCTTGGCGTCGTCGTCGCGCTGGGTAGCGCCCTGAACCTGACGCTGCTCCTTGATGATCTTGTTGACCCGCTCCAGATACTTACGAATCCGTTCCTTCTCGGACTCGATGTGCTTCGAACGGTCTTCGCTGAGCATCAGCTCCAGCAGCCGCATCAGGTCGTCACGAACGTTCTCCTGGCCCTTGACGGCCGGGCTGAATCGCTCGTTCTTGAGCAGCTCAATCAGCGCGCCGAACTGATCTTCGATCGCCCGGTCTTTGCTTTGTGCGACAGCCTGACGCAGCAGCGCCGCCCGGCGGGGATCGGTCGACTCGGTGAGTTCCGCCATTCGCAGCAGCAGCCGCTCGAGATCGCGAAACCGTTCGGCCACCTGCTCTTGCCGGGTGAGCAGGGGGTTCTTGGCCGCCTCGTCCGTACTCGCGGGCTCTTCGGCCGGGGTCTCGGCCGCTTCCGCGGCCGGCTCGACAGCCTCCTGCGCGCTCACCGGGCGCACGAGCGTGAAGCTCATCACGAGCAGTCCCAACAGCAGCAACCAGCGCGTGTTCATGGTCCGTCCCTCGGCCCGCCTGCGTCCTTACTCGATCAAGCTCCGCAGCGACTTCTTCTGCTGCTGCTTGGTTTCCTCATTCACTTCCTCTTGCGTCTCGATGATCTTGCGCAGCATCTCGAGCGCCTCGTTGAACGTCTCTAATTCTAACATCCGGTCCAGGATTCCCTGCATTTCCACCAGAATCCCGTCGATCTGGGCCACCGCCTCGGCCTGCGACTTCACGGCCGCGTCCGGCGCTGCCAGTTGCCCGCCAAGCTGCTTGAGCTTCTCCAGCAGCGGCGGATAGCGTGTCTCGCCGATCGTTCGCAGCGGTCGAGCAATCCCCTCGTCCAGCCGCTGCGTCAGCTCGGGCGTGTCGATCCGATTGTTGGCCAGCTCTTCGCGAATGTCGTCAAATGCCGTGGCCAGGTTCACGACTTCGTCCATGCTCCGCTCGCTGTTCTGCACGACGCGCTCGACCTGCACTGCGGGGCTCAGCCGGCCGGTGGCCGCCTCGCGCGCCGGAGCCGCATCCTCTGGCTTTGGCTCAGGCTCCGCATTCGGCCGCAGTTCCACTCCGCCCAGCAGATCGCGAGTGTCGGTCAATTCCTGAATGATCGTTTCGAACTGTCGCCGCAGGATCAGTTCGCGGGCCTCGAGCATCGACCGCAACTGGTCGGGCGTCACCACGTCCAGAGCATATTTCTGACTCACGCCCACGTTCGGATTTGCTTCCAGCGCGCAGTTGTCCGCGGCCTGTACGGTCCAGTGCAGACGTTGCTTGGGCTTCAGCTGAAGATCAGCCACTTCCATCACGCCGGCCAGCTCCACAGCTTCGGCGCCTGGATTGCCAAACTCCAGCGGCCGTTGTTGCGCCGGTTGCTCGTCGACATTGAAGTCAAACCAGGCTCGGGCCACGCCGTAGTCATCTTCCACCTGGCCGATAGCCGGCAGCCGGGCCTCGGGCGTGATCGCGGTGCCGATTCCCTTGAGAACGACGTTCACCCGCGGGGCTTCATCGGGCACCGCCGCGAGTGCAAGCCTGACCGCTTCGCGACTGGCGATGCCATCCGTATCGCGCAGCGTGAAGAGCAGCGTCTTGTCGGCGTCGAGCCGGCCGAGGTCGAACTCGAACTTTTCCTGTGGCTTGCCGGCTTCGGCCGCGACGTCGATGCGATGTGTCTCGGCCGTACCGTCGCTGGCCACGTCGTCGATTTGCACGGATACGAGCGGCTTGTTCGACGTAGCCAGTATCGTGACCTGCGTGCCAAGCGGGACCTGCATCAGCCCCGCCACGGCCAGGTCGCGACTCGCGCGGCCCGTGTACTGGGGATACTCGCAGCGGAGCGTCATCCCGCTGATGGTCGGACTATCAACCACATCAAGGTAGAATGGCCCTTCGCGATCGTCTCCGCCTGAAACGTAAAACTCCAGCGGCGTTAGCACACTCTTGAATTCATAGGCGTACGGCTGCTGCTGTCCGCGGCCTTGCGGTATGACCCCTTCGCGGCGCATGTTCTCGCGGCCACTCGCGCCCTCGGCAGTGCTGTAGCGAACTTCCACGATCTCAGGTACTTCGCGCTTAAGTGCCGCATCGGCGTTCACCAGTAGGTCCCAATCGCTGCCCCGGGCGATCTTCACCCGGCGCGACTCGTCAAAGCCGGCGACCGACAAATGGGTCCACCGCGGCCACAGTTCGTTCGACATCAGCAGGCTGCGGCGTGCCCAGACTCCGGCAGCGGCAGGCGCTGCGACGAGAAACACCAGCACCGAAGCCGCCAGCAGCAACGCCAGACTCACCTTCTGCACCAGCGGGCGACGGTTGAACACCTGTGCCAGCTCCACGCGATTCACTTCCGCGAGCGCGTCGCGATGAGCCCGGGCCAGCATCTCGGCATTAAACTCGGCGGCGCGATCGGGTCGTTCCGCAAGCTCCACCGACGTGAGCAAGCTGTCGCGGAACTGACCGAACTGCCGCTCGAGCAGCAGGGCCATGCTGCGATCTTCCAGCCGCACCAACAGGCGCGAGATCAGCGTGCGATAGGCAATGAACACCAGCGACACGACCACGGCGACCACAACGCCGACGCGCAGGGCCACCGGCGGCTCGATCAACCAATCGAGCGCAAGGCTGATCCAGAACGCCGCCCCGGCCAGAATCGTGAGCTGTGCCAGCCCATCGACCCAGACGTACGCCCTGATCTTGCGGCGCAGCTTCGCCAGCAGCGAGCGAATCGCCGGTTCGAGCGTGTTCGAGTTCTGAACGTCCGTTGCCATCGTCTGTCGTTACGCCAGTTTTGCCGTCATGCCAGCTTTGACAGTCTGCGAATCAGCCATTCCAAACACAGTGCGCCGCAAATGACAATGAGCAGCCCGCGCATCCAATTGAAATCAAAGTCGCGATCTGTCACGCCTTGCAGATAAGTTGTCTCGGTTCGGTCGGCAAGCTGCGTGACCAAGGGGGGCAGCCCTTTGCTCCCCAGTACCGACTCCGCACCGACGTAGTAGATCCCGCCCGTGCGCTTGGCCAGGTCGGACAACAACGCGTCGTTCCGCTGCGGGTTCTCGCGTTCAATGTCGGGCACGCGCACCTGAATCCGCCGCGTGAGCAGTTCGTTCTCGCCGCCGGGAACCGCCAGATCGAGACGATACGTGCCTTCCACCAGCGCCGTGAACTGTCCGGCGTACATCCCCTTGCGCGTCGGATCCGGCATGAGCTGTATCTTTTCCGACGTGCTATCCGGACGCACGATTTCCAGGCCAACACTCGGCAGATCGAGCGGTTCGAACTGGGCATCGCTGAGTTGCGCCTTGACGGCGACGGTGTTGCCCAGCAGGTAGCGATCGCGGTCGACCAGCAGCATCCCGCGGCTGGAGCCGACAAGTAGCCGCCCCTGCGAAACGTGTCGTATCAGCTTTGTATAAAGCTGTTCGAAGTACCGATCGTCCAGCGCTCGCAGGCGCCACATTTCGCCGCTGCCCATGAAGAACACGCGGCCTGCGCCATAGAAGTGCCCCGCCATGTAGATCGGTTTATCGCCGCCGCTACCCGCCTCGGGGTCGGAGTATCGGCCGTAGACCGCGGAGCCTGGCTTCGCGCTTCGCACGGAATAGTAGCCGTACACGCCTGGGAAATCAGACCATACCTGCTGGCTGGCCGGGGCACTATCGCCCAGCCACAGGAACTCGGCCTCGAGACCTTCGCGGGAGAACTCGATGGGCCAGGGATTTGTCGCGCCGTAGCGGCCTTCTTCGAACACGGTCAAGCGGCGATTGAACTCGACCGGATACAGCCCGCGCAGCTTCGCCAGCTTCGGTTCCTGCACCCAGCGATCCATCTCGACCGGCCCGGCCACGACGACCAGACCGCCGGCCTTCTCGGCGACCCAGCGCTCGAGCAGGTCGACCTGTGCCTCGGTCAACTTTCGCCAATCGGGATCGAACCCCACGACCGCGTCGTACTCGAACATTTCCTGCGGGGTGCTGGGGAAGTCGGCCAGGATGGTGTCAGCATCCTGCGACGCGCCTTCGCCGGCCGACTGCAGCCAGACATCGACGCTCACGTCCTTGTCGCGCTTCAGCATGTTTCGCAGGAAGGTGTACTCGCGTGTTGGCCCGCTGGCCACCAGCAGGACCTTCGTCTTGCGATCGACGATCTCGACGTCGACCTCCTGCTGATTGTCGTTCGCCTTGCTGTCCTCGGGCGGAGCCTTCACGCGGAGTTTGAAGACGCGGCGACCCGCCTCTTCAGGCGAGAAGTCGAACTTCACGGGCACAACTTCACCGCGACCGCCAAGCGTGATCCGCTGCGTGTCTTCGAGCGTGCCATCGCCGCTTCCAGCATCTTTGCCGGATTCGCGCGAGAGCAGTTCCACCGACACGGTGCGATCGTCGAGACCTTCGGATTGCAAATACCCGGTGATCTGGAAGTCATCGCCAGGATATGCCCGCGCCGGAGCGACCAGATCGCTGATTCGCACGTTCGCTGGCCGGCGATCGGAGCCGATGCCGACGGCGTAGACCGGAATTTTCGCATCGCGAGCGGCGGCGATGGCCACTGAAGGATCAATGCCGGCGTTCTGGCCGCCGTCGGTGAACACGACGATGCCGGCCACGGGGCTCGTGCGTTCTTCCGTGATCAATGTGCGGAGCGACTGACCGAGTCGGGTTTCGCTGCCTTGCGGGAGGATCGCGGCGGGCCAGTTTTCGTTCGCGGCGTTTGCCCCCTGTGGTTCCGCACCGTCTTTAGCGTCGGAGGCCTTCTCAACCGGCACTCCGAGCGCAGGCAGCTTACCCAGCGTCGTGATGCGATCGAGCTCCGCGTCAAACCGCGCCAGATGTACGTCGTGCTTCTCGCGCAGCTTTTCAACGAGCTTTCCCTTGTCGAGCACCGCGACAACTTCCTCCAGCCGGTTGGGCGAAGCCGGCACGGCTGAAGCCGTCGCATCGTGCAGTCCCATGCTGAGGCTCGAGTCGACCAGCACCAGCACACGCGAGTTACGTATCACTCGCTGCTCCGTCCGCTTCTCCGGCTGCAGGTAGAACGCCAATAGCCCGGCGAGTGCGACCAGACGCAGGCCCAAGAGCACGACTGCCACGCCGCGGCGCAGGTCAACCGTATCGCGACGATACATCCAGACGGCGAACGCCACGATGGCAACGCACGCCAGACCAAGCACGAGGTACTGCCACCGCTCGGAGTATTCCTGCAAGCGTGCCAGTTCGTAAGTCGTTCGCGTTTGCGCGAGCAGCGTGTACATCATTTGGCCCGAGCCTCCAGCGGCTTGGGATGATAGCTGCACACGTAGGCCAGCACCTGTTCGGCCAGCAGCACCGCGATCAGCAGGTACAGCAAACTCTCACCCAGATTGAAACCGGCGAGCTGCTGTGGATTGTAGTTGATGTCCTGGGCTTCGTAGTACTCGTAGCGAACGCCTTGCAACTCACCGGCCAGGGCCTGGGCGTCCAGCTTCCGCAGATCGCCTTCTTCCGGCGCGACGTTAAGTGCGAATCGCTCCGTCACTTCGCTGCCGTCGAGCTTCACCAGACGGGCTTCGTAGATGCCGCTCGAATCGGTCTCGTTCAGCACGGCTACCCGCTCGATGTTGTCGGCTGGTGCCGCCTTCTCGCCGTCTTTCAGTTTTTCGTTATTTTCCGGGCTCACCGGCGTCGTGGCGTCCACCGTCAGGGTTGCTCCGCCCAGCTCGCGCGGCATCATGAACCGCACTTGCGGCGTGAACAGAGCGGTGTCGACCGGTATCGAGAGGGGAGTTCCAACCAGTCGTGAGGGATCCGCATTTTTCGGCGCAGACAGATAAGACTGCAGTTCGAGCATCGCCACGACGAAGCTCGGGTTACCGCGGGCCCAATTATTCCAACTGCCGAGTTCTGTTTCGAGCGGCGAGGCCTTGGTCAGGAAGGCGACCACGCGCCCCTCGCCGAATTGTTTCTCCACCGCCAACGGCGCCTTGTTCCGCAGGTGGGCGATAATTCGCGTCGACGAGTCGGGCTCGGGCAGCCAATTCTTCTCGGCCGCAAAGTAGCGATTGATCGTTACCGCGCCGAGAAAGCTGTTCCGCTCGCCCGCGAACACCGCGAAGATCGGATGGTCGCTGACTTCGATATCAGGAGCTTTCTCCAATCGATCGACGATGAGTTCCTCGGGCCCGGCCAACGGCAGCGGCAACAACCCCTCGCCGCCGCGATACAGGCTGTCGTTCATGAACGCGGCCCGCGACCGCTCACCGAGAAAGATGCCCAGGCCGCCGCCCAGGCGAACGAAGTCTTCCAGTGCGGCGATCTCGGCCGAATCGAGTCGATCGATATTCAGCAAAAAGATCGTGGCGAACCGATCGAGCGGATGATCGCGCAAGTAACGTGGTGATTCGATGACAGGACTTAGCCCGCTCGCGATCTTGCCGCCGGGCGAGAGCGCCGACGTCAAAAAGAAGGCATCGCTGCCGCGGGCGTCGCCGTCGATCACCAGTACCTCGACCGCCGGCGGCACGTCGACCACCAGCGTGCGACGATTATCGGTCGTGACCGCATCGCTTTCGAGTTGCGCGGCCAGCTCATGTTGCCCCGCCGTGGCAAACATCACCGGAAAACGCCGCGTCACCGACTTACCGGCGGGCACTTCTTCGACCACCACCGGCGTGCGGGCGTGACCGTCTTCCTGGAGCGCGACCGAGACGTTCCGCGCATCCTCCGGCCCAAAGTTCTGCACGGTCACTTCCACCAGCAGCGGCACGCCGGCCGCGCGGGTCCCGGGCGCCGGCTTGAGCACCGCGATGGCCAGGTTCTGATGCATCGCGTCGACGCAGTTCACCAGGTGCACCTGGGAGCCGGCCGTCGCGATGCGTTCGAGCGACTTGCGGAGCGCAGCCGCTTCACGCCAGTCGCCGGCACGGAAGTCGGAAACCAAATAGACGATCCGATCTTCGTCGGCGCCTTTCGCCGGCAGACCATCCACCGCATCCAGGGCTTCCACCGGACCAGCCGCGGTTTGCGAAGGCACGAGCGGCCCCAGCACTTTTTCGAGCGTTTCCGGAAACTGTGCATCAATGGGCGATTCGAGCAAGTCGGGCTGCGTGCCTCGCGCTATCTGGCCGGCACGAGAAAACCTGATCAGCGTGAAGACCTGCGGCGTGTCTTGTCGCTCGGCGCTGGCGGCGAGCCGCGTGACGACACCTTTCGCCTGTTCGAAGGCGCTCGTGTCGGCCCAGTGGTCCGACATCGAAAAGCTGTCGTCCACCAGCACCACGTGGTGGGTGCGGGCGCCACCGAAGATCGCGCCCCATTTGTTGCGCAACAGCGGTTGGGCCAGCATCATGACCACCGCCGCGATCGCCGCCATTCGCAGCAGGAGCAACAGCAGTTGCTTGAACAGAACGCTCTTGCGATGCCGCTTCTGGCTTTGCAGCAGGAACTCCATCGCCGCCCATTCGACGCGTCGGTGGCGCATCAAGTTGATGAGGTGGATCAGCACCGGCAAACCGACGAGCGGCAGCCCCCACCAAAGCAGCGATTCGAACACAAAGCTGGGCATCGTTCTCGTATGCGAAGTCCCTGGCAGCCAGCCCGGCCACCGTTACCTTCGCAGCATCTGCCTCCTGTCGGTCAAGAACGTCGCCAAGGCCCCGTCCAGCGGCTCGCTGGTGCGCACAAGCTTGTACTGCACGCCGTTTTTCGCACAGCCATGCCGCACCTCGTCCAAGTACGCATTGAGCGATTCAAGGTACCCCTCCCGCAGCGCCCGCGGATTGCAGGCCAACTGCTCGTCGATTTCCAGTCCATCAAATCGAGTTGGCCCGCTGAACTGAAAGTCGAGCTCGTCGTCGTCCATGATATGGAACACCAGCACGTCGTGTCCGTGCTGCCGGAGAAGTTTGATTCCCTTGAAAAGTCCTGTGCGATCGACGAGCAGATCGGAAATCAAAATGATCAGGCCCCGCCGCGGGTAAGCTTCGGCGACGGTCCTGAGAATTGCGCCGATGTCGGTCTTTTCGCGCGGAGCACTCGCATCGAGCGCCTGAATGATCGAATTCAAGTGACTGCGTTTGGTCTTCTGAGGCACCTTCGTGCGAACCGCTTCGTCGAACGCCACGCATCCCACGGCGTCCTGTTGCCGAAGCACCAGATACGCCAGCGAGGCGGCGACCGTCGCTCCGTATTCATACTTATTGAGCGGGCCCGAGCCGTAGCTCATGCTCCTCGAAACGTCGACCACCAGCGTCGCCCGCAGGTTCGTGTCTTCTTCGAACTGCTTGACGTAAAAGCGATCCTGCTTGGCCCAGACTTTCCAATCGACGTGGCGCAGCTCGTCGCCCGGCGCATACTGGCGATGCTGCAAAAACTCGATCGATTGCCCGAAGTAAGGACTCTTGTGGATGCCCGCCAGAAACCCTTCCACGACGTGGCGGGCCCGCAGGTCAAGCCGGGCAATGCGGCCGATCGCTTCAGGATGCAAAAATCTTCTGGAATCGGGCATCGCTCGTCAGTTCGTCCTCTTTGGTGGGCGTCACTTGTACCAGCCGATCGACAATATCATCCGCCGTCACGCCGTCGCTCTCCGCGGCGAAGCTCACGACCAGCCGGTGCCGCAGCACGGGCTTGACCAGGGCCTGGATGTCCTCGGTCGAGACGTGCGTCCGGCCGTGCAACAGGGCCCGGGCCTTGCCGCCCAGAATCAAAAACTGCACGGCTCGCGGCCCGGCGCCCCAGGTGATCTGATCCTGCACGAACTCGGGCGTGCCCGGCTCGCCCACGCGTGTCTGGCGGATGAGCGAGAGAGCGTAACGAATAACGTGATCCGTGACGGGTACCTCGCGCACCAGTCGCTGCAGTTCCAGGATTTCTTCGCCCGAAAGCACTGGCTCAATATGGTCGGTCAGCGTGGTAGTCGTGCGGCGAGCGATTTCAAATTCTTCGGCAAAGTTCGGATACTTCACGAACACCTTGAACATGAAGCGGTCCTGCTGCGCTTCGGGAAGCGGGTACGTGCCTTCCTGTTCGATCGGGTTCTGCGTGGCGAGCACGAAGAATGGATCGGAAAGCTTGTGCCGCACGCGGCCGACCGTGACCTGCCGCTCCTGCATTGCTTCGAGCAAGGCCGACTGCGTCTTGGGAGGCGTGCGGTTGACCTCGTCCGCCAGGATGACGTTCGAGAACAGCGGCCCTTCAAGGAAACGAAATTCGCGCGCCCCGGTCGAGCGGTTCTCTTCGATCACTTCGGTGCCGGTGATGTCCGCCGGCATCAGGTCGGGCGTAAACTGGATGCGGCTGAACGACAGGTTCAGCGAACGCGCCAACGTGCTGATGAGTAGCGTTTTCGCCAGCCCTGGGACACCTTCGAGCAGGCAGTGCCCGCGGCTGAAGAGGGAGATCAAGAGTTCTTCGATCACCTGGTTCTGGCCGACGATCACCTGACCCAACTGGTCCATGATGCGTTGCCGGGCTTCGGCCAGTTTCGCGAGCGCCGCCGGATCGTGAGCATGATCGATCATGTTGCTGGTGTTCCTCAGAGTTGTCGGTGACTTTCGGTGCGGTGCGGGCGAAATCTGGGGCAGGGGGGCGGCGCTTAGCGCTGATAAATCGGCAGCGCGCCGTTTTCCAGTTGCAGGATGGTCAGGTTGATGGCGGTGGTGTAGATCGGACCAATGTAGCCTTGCGACCAGTGGGCAAACTTACCGCTTTCGGTCGCTTCACCAGCGATCCGGCCGTACAGCCGGTCGCGGTACTCTTCCCACTCCTTACCCCCTTCGCGATACAACACCTGGGCATAGTAGTAGTGGGCATAGTGCCAGTGACCGAAGCCCTGGTTCGAAATGTCCGAAAGGTTCTTCTTGCAGTAGTCTTCCAGCTTCGGCACGTACATGCTGTCGTATTCGCCGGCATTGAACAGGCAGGCGATGGCTGCCGCCGTAATGGCCGGACGACCGCCACCACCCTTGGAACTGTATTGTACGGCGCCGTCTGCCATGGTGCAGTCTTGGATGTACTTGATCGCGCGGTCGATGATCTCCGCCGGTACGGCGATCCCCGCATTGCGGCAGCCGCGCAGGCCCTGCACCTGGGTGATCGTGGTCGAGCCTTCATCAAAATCGTTACCATCCTTGGCGCTGACATACCCCCAGCCGCCGGCCGCGGTTTGGGCCTCGCCGGTGAAAACCACGGCGCGGGTCAGCACATCAATCAGCTCTTCGCGCCGACTCTCGTCCTCTTCTTCTCCCAGCACTTGCGAGAGGAACAACATCGAGTAGCCGTGACCGTAGGTGTAGCGGTCGTCACGCGTCGGGTCGCCAATCAGACCGTTCGGTCGGCTGCGCGAGACGAGGTAATCGACCGCCAGGCGAATGTTCTGAGCGTACTTGCCTTGGGTTGTGGTGGAGCCTTCGGCCAGCAGGGCCGTGCCGGCCAAGGCCGTCATCGCCGTGGGATAGCGTCCGTCCGAAGCGGTCCAATGCCCCACGCGCGACTGCGTACTGGCGACCCAGTCGAGTCCACGCTCGATGAGCTTCTCGAGCTTGGGGTCGGCTCCCTGGGCAATTGCGGAAAACAACCCCAGCCAGGCGGTAACGAGCACGATCAGTAGGGGGCGCATCCGCATGGGAGTTTCCGCACCAGCTTGAGTTCGGTCAGGATTCACGCACGTGCTCGCAAGATTACGACATTATTCCCGTTCTCTGCGTTCCCGATCTCTGCCTTTACTTAGGCCCTGTGTTTACCTCAGCACTGTCACTTCGGCTGCGGGCTATCACTGAAAGGATCGACCTCGATTTCAGCGTCTTTCTCGGCATTACCCGCTGTCTCTGGCCCGAAACCCAGCATATCCATGACCAGCGCCAGCCCCGCCTCGCGCTCCGCGGAAGTCGGCTCGGCCGCGGCTTGATCCGTGTCATTGGTATACGTCAGCGTGATCTGCTGGTTCGGCAGGGCAATCGTGACCGTGCTGGCAGCCGGATCGGCAATCATCGTGCAGCTCGATATCGTGGTTCCCTGCAGATCGTCTTCGTGGTACACCGTTTTCCCAGTCCGCTTGTCGATGCACAACACGCTCATGCGCGGCTCGCGCGAACTGATCGGGCTCGGTTTCGTCATCTGCCGCATCAGCACCAGCACCGGCAATCCGGGCGGCTGACTGAGTGGTAATCCATGTTGTGAGACCGGAACGGGCTTCTCCCAAATCGACTTGCCGGAGTGATCGAACGCATAGATCTGGCCGGTCAGCAAAGGGCAATCGCCTGCATTCGGATAGGGCTGGATCGTGCGACTCGTGCCTGCGGGAGCGGCGGCATGGGTGGCCAGCAGATATCCGCCATCCCAGGGCAACAAGTGAATGCCAATCAGCATGTTTTCTTTTTGGAGTTTCGTACGCGTGAGTTGTTCGCCATCGGCCAGCCGAACCAGCGCGAACTCGCCATCCGGCTGGAAGACGCCAATTGCATCTTGCGCGATGATCGAGGCCTTCGATCCGGAAGCAAACTCGTGCGACCACTGCGACTCGTCCGCGACGAGATCACGCATTTCAAGACGCTGTCGTCCACCCAGCGACTGCCACGTCAGCACGCGCCGGCCCAGGGTCGTCATTCGATCCTCGATTGGCAGCGTGGGTCGCGTGCCGACTAGCTCTCCTGTGGCAGCCTTCAGCACGAGCGTGTCGGATGCCTTGTTGGGCGGCGTAGCCAACAGGTATTCGTCGTCGCCAAACAGATCCAGGCCCAGCGGAACATTCTTTCGCACCCAAATCGTCTTGCCGGTCAGCGGGTCGACACAATGCAGCTCGTGCAGCCGCTGAAAATAGACTCCACTGGCCGTGACGGGGCCGATCGTGCCATAACGGCGGCCGAAACCGTCCTCGGGCACATACCGAGTGCCGCCCCATTTGAGCGTCACGCCGCGCGGTGTGACGGTTTGCATCGAACCGAGGCCGCCAATCTGATCGCTCAAGTCGATCGTCCACAACACGCGATTGGCCGACGTTTCGGCCTGCAGCATGTCGATCCCAGTCAGTTGAGTTCCCGTGCTGAGCACCAGGAGTCCGCCATACCCGCTGGCATAACTGATTGACGGCACGTTATAGGCCGTGCGAGCGGGTGAGAAGCGGCGAGCGCCTTGTTCATTCAGCAATACGCGAAATCTTTCAACGCCGAATCCATCCTCGGCAATCAGGCTCTGCTGTGTATCCACGGCAATCGAAAGCCGCAGATCGGCCAAGAGCGGCCCGCGAGGTCCCGCGAGTTCCAAACTCGTCAGCCGATGCGAACGTCCCGGGCGCACCCGCACGCTGCTCGACTCGTGGCTGGACTTGACGTGTCCCGTGGGCCAGGTTGGTGTGCCGAGCTGGCGGCGGCCGGGGTCATCAGCCGGAAGCTCGGCCACGATCTCCTTGCCGGTCTTGCCGCCAGCGCACGGTACCGCGGCAAATCGCGTGTCCAGCAGCCGATAGTACGCGGCAGCCAGGTCCGCACGGTTGCCCGCTCGCAGAATCGTGGCCATCTGCGCCGCAGCCGGCGCCGCGACTGTCGCATCGTCGGACAACACGTCTCGCTCCAGCAGCAGGTTCTGTTCGAGTAGTTCCTCGGGGCCGAGCGAGGCGGCAAGCTTCTCCAAGGCCTGCTGAGCGGTGGGTTGCCCACCAAAGACATTCACGAACGCACGCAAGTCGCTGTTGGTCGCCGCGGCAATTGCCTTGGTGGCTCGCCCGCGGATGACATCTTCCATTCTGGAGGTTGTGTCCGCATCGGCCGTTTCACGCAATTGTGCCAACTGTGCCTGCAACCAACGGTCGCGCCGCACACTCAGGTTGGCGTCAATCTCGTCGACTTCCCACAGCGAGGGCTCATCGAGCAGCTTTACGTAGTTTTCGAAAGCCGGCCAGAGTTCGCCCGCCTGCTGCAAACCGGCGGCACCAATTCGCAATACCTCCGTCCGATGGCGCGGCTGGTCAATGAGCTCTTCCAGTTCAGCCAAGTGGCCGCGGTAACCTGCAAAGTCTCCGCGCAGCCCTTCCAGCAGACTTTCAACCAACTGGATCCGAGTGCCGGCATCCTGATCGATCGCGTACGACTTGCGGAACAGGCCGACTGCGTCCGCCAGGGCTCCCTCGTCGAGCCGGATTTCACCCAACGCTGCCAGCGCCCGCGGATCGTCGGGCTTTTCGGCAAGCGTGCCTTCGATCCGCCTCTTAAGCGAATCGAGCTGATAGTACGCGTCGACCGAATCGGAATTCTGAGAAATGATCGAGTCACGGTAACAGATCAAATTGCCGGGAATCTCGCCCGAGCGGCTGCGTGCCGAATCGACGACCTTGCCAGTGTTCAGGTCGATCCGTAGCACTTCGGCCGAAGTGAGCGGCAGGAAGTACTCAGCCCCGCTATAGAAGCCGCGACCGCTGGGCATCGCGTCGTCGGGCAACTGCAGCTTCGGCCAGACATCCGTTCCATCGGCCAGGTTCACGGCCGAAACTGTCTTGTGCCCAACCAGAATCGCCTTACCTGCATGGACGCAGCCGATGTACAGATTCGTGCCCCGAGGTTGTTTCCACAGTTCGCGGCCGTCGAGCAGGTTCAAGCAATAGAGGTCGTTCGTCTCGACCGGCGTGATCAGCACCCGCCCTTCGGCGATAGTGATGCTACCGTCGGCCCAGCGGTCGGCCGCGCGCGGTTCGCTGCCGCCGGAGTAAATTGTGGCCCGCGGGTTAAACCGGTGCATGTTGGCATAGCCGCCGCGCGGGTACTGGTAACCCCACAACAGCGAGCGGGTCGAAAGGTCGATGCCGACGAGCGCCCCCGAGGCGGTCGGGCACACCAGGACTCCGTCGGCATAGCTGGGCGTCGCGCCCGAATTCCGCCGCACCTGATCGGAGGTGACCGGCGGATCGACAATCGCCAGTTGTTGCGACCATTGCAGCGCGCCGGTTTCGGGCGAAAGCGCCACGAGCCGGATCTCCTGACCTTTGAACTCCGCCAGGGCATAGAGTTGCCCCATCAGCGGCAGCGGTGGCCCCAAGAAGAAACTGCCGGCAAGCTTGGGCTCGTCTTCGCCCGTCACACCCCCGACGGCCCATTGCAACTTGCCTTGCGTGCGAAGCTCACGCGAGGCTAATCGGTTCGTCCCGCGGGTGTTGACGTTGTAGCGGCGTTGGCCGTTTGGGAGCACCGTGGTGACCATGTTCGGATTCAGCCCCGAAATGGCCAGGTCTTCGACGTAGTACACGTTGCGACTGTCGCTCGAGAGCGTGCCGTAGGTCAAGTCTTCCCACATGCGCGCATCGAGACCGGCCAAAAGTTGCTGCGTGGCGCCGCCGCTGGTGCGCGAGGCCATCGCGCGCAGGAACTGTTCGAGCGACTCTTCGCCTTCCGAGTACCGCCACACGAGCTTGCCGGTTTCGAAATCAACCGCTTCCAGGGCAAACGCCGTCCGGAACAGCACGACGTCTCCCACTGCGAGCGGGTGCATGCTCGGCAGAGCGACAACGTCTTGGCTCCTGTAGTCACCGCGCAGTTTGCTGACGAACTCCTCAATCGCAGAGTCGTCACAGGTACGCTGCCGCCAGCGTAGACTGAGCAGCGGCTGTCCGCCCGCACTCGAAGCATTGCGGCGCTCGTCGCCGCGGAACATCACCCACTGATCTTGATCGACGAGGTTTGCCGGCGGCAACTTGCCGAATTGCTCTTCCAGCCAGGCGAGCGCCTGGCCTTCACCGGCAAACAGCCGCACTGGCTTACCGGCAATCTTCACTTCACCCTGGGGATACTTCCCGCGAAACGCCACGAGGGTCTTGATCGCTTGATCCGGCTTGCCCGCCCGCAGCCAGCACGTGGCCAGCGACATTGACAGCGCAGGCTCGAGCTTGGCGGCCGCTTCAGGAACGAGCGCCAGTCGTTCGAAGCACATCGCCGCGGCCTGTGGTCGGTTTTGATCCAGGAAGTGACGTCCCAACAGGAACGTCGCCTCGGCGCCTGCCTGCGTAAAGAAGAAGCGGCGAGAGACCTCGGCGATCGCGCTCAGGTCTCCTTTGGCAACTGCCTCGGCCAGCATTTGTTTGGCGCGTGCGCCGTACTGCAAGTCGTACGATGCCTTGCCCTCGGCCGGCAGCTTGGCGAGCAGTCGCCCCGCCTCGGCCTTCAGACTGCTGAACACCGGTTGATCGGCGGCCGGTTTGAAGAAGAAATCCTCGGGCCCCTCAAGCAGCGTGCCCAGCAGACGCACGGCCTCGCCGTAGCGCTGTTCGCCGATCATTTCATCGGCGACTTCCAGGCGGCGTTTCAATTGCCGGTCTGGAGGCAGAAACACGCCGTCGAGCACCGACTCTTCGTCGCCAGCCTGGGCCATGGCGCCAATCGCAGCGCGGGGCGGCACGGCCCGAATACGGATGCCTGGCGGCGCGATGGGCGCCTGTGCCAGGGTGCTGGAAGCGACGAGCCAAACCCCGAGGATTCCCCAGGCACACGCGGGCCGCGGCCCGCCGGGAACTCGCAATCGCATGTGGTGTCTCCCTTACACCCTTTCCGGTAACGGCCGCTCTTGGTGGGCGACTCCCTCCGCCTCGATCAATTGCCTGGGCACGGAATCGAGCCAAATGCTGGCCCGCTGGACAGGACACTGACCCTTTCGGGCCGAACCCATCCAACGCCGCGGCACCGTCACCAGCGGCACGTCGCCAGCGACAGCGTCACCATTTGACGCCACCAGGGCTGCTAAAGTGCCCGCCGCCATTCCCTACAGTTTATCTTACTGTGCCAGCATGCTGCTCACAAGTATTGGCCCCAAGCCGATTTAAATCCAGTGGAGAGGCTCTCGATTTGAGCCTTCGAGCCGCGAGATAGACCGCAAGTTTGCCCGCGCGGCCAACTTCCTGGCGACACACCCCATAGGCTTGACCTATATTCTGGGAGAATGCATTGCACAAGAACTCCCGTGTAGGACTAGCTGCGACCGTCAAAGACGGGTTTTAGCGATGGCGCAGGGCGGGCACCGGCAGGATGGGCCATAATCCTCGGGAAAAACGGGGTGTCAGAACCGTTTTTTCGAGTATTTTCCGCGAAAATGGGGGTTTTGTGGCTTGCAATTTCATCTAGGTCGATTTTAATCATCGCGTCCTTTCGATGAAGGACGGGCAATCTAACCTCTAGCGAACCCAACAAGGAGGGTCAATTATTATGGCGAAAGCCGCTGCCGCCGCGAAGAAAGCTCCCAGCAAGTCGGAAGTCACGAATAACATTGCCGAAGCCACCGGCCTCTCGAAGAAGCAGGTCAGCTCGGTCCTGGAAGCTCTCGCCACCGAGATCAAGAAGAGCCTGGGCAACAAGGGCCCCGGCGTGTTCGCGATTCCCGGCCTGGTGAAGATCGAAAAGAAGAAGGTCCCCGCTCGTCCGGCCCAAAAGAACGTTCCGAATCCGTTCAAGCCGGGCGAAATGATGGACCGTCCGGCCAAGCCGGCCAGCGTGAAGGTCAAGGTTCGTGCCCTGAAGAACCTGAAGGACATGGTCTAAGTCCGAGCGCAACGCGATCCGCTCTTGGGCGAATCGCAACCCCGCGGGCGGTGCAATTGCAACCGCGGAGGCGCCTCCGGCTAGACGGGAAAAGTAGAGACCGCTCGGCCAGATTTGTTTACTCGCGGGTTGCCCCAAAAGGGCCCCACGCGTGAACGAGTCTGGACGAGCGGTTCTTTTTTGCGCGCTTCTGGGGCGCTGACGGAGTTCCCGGCAACGCACATCCTATCGCGCTTTCACCCGGCCACGTGCGCGGCGAGGTTCGCCAGCGTCCAGCCGTTCGAGGTCGGCCAGACTCACGTGACTAAGTTCTTCGGCAAAGTGCTCGGCACTCTGCTGACACAACGCGTTCACTTTGGCGATCGCCGGTCGATGAGCCGGGCAAACCGCTTCGAGCATCGCCGGCTCGACGCCGCTGTCTACGCTCCGCACGATGTCGAGCAGAGTGATATCCTGCGGTCGACGAGCCAGCGCGTAACCACCGCCCGGGCCGGAAGTACCCTGCAGCAGGCCGGCATCGACAAGCCTACGCAGGACGCGATACAGAAACCTGGGGGGGAAATCGGCAACCTCGCGAAATGCGGGCCGCCGTGAGCGGTCCGTCCTGAGCTTGCCCCTGAATTTGAAGCAACACACCAATCCCGTAACCAACCGAGAGGGTCAGTTTCATCTGGGTTCCTCCGCCACATAGAAGCCTCCAGTGAAAACCTTCGCCGGCCAGCCATGCCGGCGACCAAAGCCTCTTCGCGATAAATGCTCCGCAGCAGCTACGCGACCTTCGTTTAGGTGCGCGCAGCCGCGCGCACCTGACACCTCTCACACTAGAAATTAGAGAAGACTTGAGAAAGAACCGACTCGAACGTTGGGCCGCGACCAGGGGCGACACCCACCGTTCGCCGAGAAAAGCCGACAACTCCACAAGCCGAAACAAGACAAGAAACGCCGCGTCACGCGATGAATCGATCGATTCCTGACCACGGCGGGCGATATCATACCGCGCAGGTACAAAAACGCCAACAAAACTTTTCAAAGTTCACGCAGCGCTTCAATCGGATCGAGAGCCGCCGCGCGAACCGCCGGATACAACCCAAATACTACTCCCACCGCCACCGAGATTCCAAACGCCAAAGGAATCGACCAACCGACGATCTCCGGCTGCACTTCGCGAATCACCTCGGGCAAATTGCCCACCGCCTGCGGAAAGGTGTCAGCAACCAATTGCCGGACCACGCGCGTCGCCGGCCCGCAAACCAACCCCACGGCCACGCCGCAGAATCCGCCCACAATCGACAACACGACCGTCTCCACCAGGAACTGCCGCGCGATGTCCCCTTTCCGCGCGCCCACGGCTCGGCGAATGCCAATCTCGCGCGTGCGCTCGGTGACCGTGGCCAGCATGATGTTCATGATTCCGATGCCCCCGACCACCAGCGAAATGGCAGCGATGATTCCCATGAAGACCATGAACATCAGTCGGGTCGTTCTCGCTTGCTCAAGCAGTTCGAGGGGAATCGTCACGCCGTAGTCTTGATCCTGGTGGAAGCTGGCCAGCGTGGCCTTGACCACCTCCGCCGTTTCCAGCACCTGGCTCAGGTCTTCCACTCGCAACGTGATCTGACTCACTTCCAGCGATTCGTATTCAAAGGTACCGCTGCGACGCGTGACCGTCGTGTCGCCAATCCGCGACCATAACTGCGTGATCGGTATGTAAACGTCGCTGGAGTAGTCCTCGGCGGCCAGCGAACCGCCGATGCCGGCCGATGGCGCGCGCGGCTCGGCGACGCCCACCACCGTGTAATACAGGTCCTCGACGCGCACCGCCCGGCCCAGGGCGTCCTCAACCGGAAACAACCTCGCTGCCGTCTCGGCCGCCAGCACGCATACGTTTCGCTTGGCCTCCAGGTCGCGATCGGACAAGAACCTTCCCCGGGCAATCTGCAAGTGCGTGACGCTCGCATAGTCGGGCGTGCAACCGACAAGTCGGCCGTCCACCAGGTGGTCCTGCCGGCGAAACTCGCGTTTCAGCTCGCGCACGGGGAAGCCGCGTTCGATGGTCGGAATCGTCGCCAGCAGGCGTTCGACGTCCCGCCGCGTCAGTCCGTATTTGATGAGCCGGCGAGAACTGCCCTGCGCGGCTTCGTGGCGCGGCTTGATCGAACGCACGATAATATTGTCCGCGCCCAGGCTTTCGATCTGTCGCTGCGCGGCCGTCGAGATTCCCTGACCAATCGCGAGCAGCCAGATCACGCTGGCCACTCCGACTAGAATTCCCAGAATGGTAAGTGAGGAGCGCAGCGGATGCAGACGCAGATTGCGCACTCCCAGCCGCCACAGCCGCAGCGAGCCGCCCCTCATAATCCCGCGCCCCCGACACCTCGCGCGCTCGTTGAATCCTTCTGCAGGCTCGCGTGCTGCAGGATCGGCTCGCTGACGGTTGCCACCGGCAGCGACTTGAGGTCGTACGCATCGAGCCGCACGCGAGGATTCAAGAGCACTTCATCTCCGGCCTCCAGCCCGGAACGCACGATCAAGAACTTCTCGTTTGTCGACCCGACGCCCACTTCGCGCGGTTCGAAGCGACTGTCGCTCTTGCGCAGGCAATAGTGCCGGCCGCCGCGTTCTGCCACCGCCTGGATCGGAACCTGCAGCGCATCGGGAATCGTTTCGACCCGGATCGCCACGTGCGCTGTCATGCCTGGTCGCAGACCTTGCTGCTGGCCGACCACTTGAATCGTGGTGGCATACTCCTTGGCTCCGGCACTCAGCCAATCTTCCGCCGCCGGATACTCGTTGACCCGCGTGACCTTGCCTTCGAGATGCACGCCCGGCAGACCTTCGATTTCGATCTTGGCCGGCATACCCACCTTGATCCGATCAATGCGTGATTCGGCGACCTTGGCGATCACCTGCATCTGCTTGGGATCGGGAAGCCGGATGACGATACGTTGTTCGTGGACCACGGCTCCTTGCTTGATGTGGTATTCGCCGCCGCCCCAGTCGTCGCGCTCGTGATCGTAGATGACCTGCCCATCCACTGGCGCGTTAATCAGGCACCTGGCGATCTGCTCGTCGAGCACTCGGAGCTTTTCGTTTTCGAGCACGAGTTTTGCTTCGTCGGCCTTCAGCTTGGCTTCCGCCGTTTTGACTTTCGCATCCAACTCCGAGATCTTCTTCGGCTTGGTGTACTCCATCAGCGAGTTAAGCCGGACCTTGGCGGCTCGCAAATCGCTTTCGGCTTTCGCCAGTCGAAACTCGTCGCTCTGCACGGCCAGCTTGGGAATGTAGCCGCGGCGAAGCAGCTTTCGACTGTGAGCAACGCTTTCCTCGGCGTGGGTCACCGCCTGGCTGGCCACCAGAATCTCACCGCTGACTTTCTCACGCTCATTCTCGAACTCGCCAAACTCGTACTCCTTGCGACCGATCAGTGCCGCGTCCAGATCGTTCTTGGACTGCGCGGCGGTGGCCTCGGCCGTGCCCACGTTGATCAATTGCGACGTGCGCTCCGACTTGAGCGCCGCATCGTCAAACCGGATCAGGAACTCCCCCTTCTTGACATTGGTTCCCTCGGGCACAATCTCGATGATCTTCACGCCGTTGGTGCCCGCGGTACGCGATTGCACCTCGCACCGGATGAGCACGTTGTTCGAGCTCTCGAGCTCACCGCGCTCGCTCACGTCGTGCTCGAATGGCCCACGAACGACGCGCTCGACGATGCCGGCGAGCTCGCTCTCGGCGCCGCCGGGTTGCACGTACCACAAGCCTGCCAAGAGTAAACAAGTGATTGCAGTACTGCCGGCGAGCAGGCGACCTCGCTTGAAACGCCTCGTTAGGCGCCCTGGCGAGCCGACAGAATGCCCCGAAATGTCCGCATGCACCGAAGGTTCCGCGCGCATCATCCACCCCTTCGCTGAGAAAGACGTGGTTTCGCAACACTGCGTCGCGAAAACGCCGTCGCCGCGCGCCGCCGAGATCCTGCGCTAACCGCCGCGCGGAAGACGCTGTTACAACGGCGCCATTGTAGCCGCCCACCAGTGGGATGTCACGAAAACACCCAACTTGCGTAGGCCGGACATTCGAGCTCCGCTCGCAGGACGCTCGCGCGGTTCCCCACATTCGATTTGCCAGCGGCCCGGACGAGTCGTAGACTCTATCCGTCCAACCACTCTGCCGGGCCGCGACCGTCGCAAGAATCGCCACCCCAGAGCTTCCAGCCCGAGCCCGTGAGCAGCCCGTTATGGCGAAGAACTTCAAGTACACTTTCCTGGAACTCGAAGACGCCGGCGAAGTCCTCGTCGTGCGATTTAATCAGGCCTCGATTCTCGATCAATCGCTGATCGATCAGATCGGCCGCGAGCTGGATCAGGCCGCGCTCGAGGCCTCGGGCAACCACAAACTGCTGCTCAACTTTCAATCGGTCGAGTACATGTCGAGCGCGATGCTTGGCAAGCTCATCCAGCTTCATCGCCGTTGCAAGACAGACAAGACGAAACTCAAGTTTTGCGGCATCGCCAAGAACCCGCTGGACGTCTTCAAGATCACGAAGCTCGACAAGCTGTTCGAGATCCACAAGGATCTGCCCACGGCCCTGGCGACGTTCTGACGCTCACCAGCGTTCGCTTCGAGGGCCGAATCGTGGCAGATCGCCGTTCGCTGGTTACCGCCGCGTGGGTCGCCACCACCCTGCAATGAGCTCGTCCGCGGCATCGTCGTCGAACGATTCGGACGCGATCGCAAACGCCAAAGCAGCGCGGCCGCCGGTTGTCGCGGGCGCGAGGGGGAGTGTCATCGGTTCTGCCATGGGTATCGCGACCTGCGATTCCGCCGACTCTTCATCGACCAGGGGCTCGATGTCGAGCATTTGCAGCAGGCCGGCGTTGTTCCGCGCGATGAGCTGATCGGCAGCGTTGACAACGCCGTCGCGGTTGAAGTCGTAAATGCTGGTGACCGGACGGTTGATGCCCAGATTGAAACGGGCCGCCAGTTCATCCCCGGCGCTGGTCGTGGTCGCCATCGATGTGGCGCCTTCAAACGTATCGCCCACGCGGCTGCCGAAGTAGAACACGTCGCTGGCGGCGAGTCCGGTGTTGGTGTTGAAGCCGCCCGTCACGTCGTTGCCTTCGACGACCACTTGCAGCCAGGTGTTCTTAATCGCGCCATCGGCCCAGGTGATTGTCACGCGATCGGCCCCGCCGAGTCCTTCGCCAGCTCGCACGACAATCTCCAACGGCGCTGGCGCTAGCGCCCAGCTTTCCGGCGAGTTTACCGTGCCCATGCGAAACGTAAAGTCATCCGCCGTCAGTTGACCATCCAGATTCGCAATATCAATCATCACGCCGTTGATGCCATGCACGTAGCTCGATACGCTGGCCGTGGTCGCCAGCCCCGAATCCGGCAGGTACGCGACTTTGTCCGTGGCAGTCGCCCCGTCATCGGCGCCCTCGGCCGCGGCGCTTTCGCCATCGAACTTCGAGTTGTTGTAAAAAATGTGGCGATCGACCACCGTCGCGGCGACGGGCGCAGCCAAAACCCACGGTTCAACGCCAATCAGGCCGCTATCCGCTCCAAAATAAAGTGCACCGCCGACATTCGTCAGGGTTTGTGGAGAGGACCCCATCGCTCCAGGCTGAACATCGCTAATCAGCAGCGTACCTTCGGGAGTGCCGTCGCTCATCCACAATTCGGTCCCTGACACGCCATCATTCGCGACGAAGTACAGTTTCCCATCAACATTCGTTAAGTGGTCCGGATGCGAACTGCCGCTTCCAGGGAAGATATCACGGACGATTCCGGTACCACTCTCTGTGCCATCGCTCTTCCAAAGTTCATTTCCGCTCGCGGCTTTGAACATCGTGAAGTACAACGCGCTTCCCACCGCGACCAGTTCACTTGGACCTTCGGATGTAATCGTGCCCTCGTAGAGGTCCTTCACCCGCACAGTTCCCGCAGGAGTGCCGTCGGTCTTCCACAACTCCCTGCCGACCGTTCCGATGCTGGCTGTGAAGTAGGCAATATTACCGATGACGGTGAGCTCTTGCGGAGTCGAGGACTTCGGCTTGGAGCCGCTCAAGCCGGGCAGGATATCTTTGAGCAGTGCCGTCCCTGCGGGGGTGCCATCGCTCTTCCACAGCTCGCTGCCGTTGACTCCGTCGTCGGCGCGAAACAGCAGCACGCCGCCGAGATTCACCATGTCACCCACGCCGGAACCGAGAAGGCCCGCGCGAATATCGGTAACTAACGTCGTTCCGGCCTCGGTACCGTCGGACTTCCAAAGCTCGATCCCGTGAGTACCGTCGTTCACTCCCAAGAACAACTGATCTCCGACGACGACTAACTGCGTGACTTGGCCTGAATTCGCCAGCGGAAAACTCTTTAGCCTCACCGTCCCTGCCTCGGTGCCATCACTCTTCCACAATCCGTCACGCGCGGTGAAGAAGAGCGTTCCATTCCAATTGAGGAGGTTTTGGGGAGAGCCGTGCCCTGCGGGATACGTGTCCTTCACCAGGCTCGTTCCAGCGAGCGTCCCGTCGGTCTTCCATAGTTCATAGCCGCTTCCCCCATCATGCCGAAAGAACAGGGTATCACCCACGCGTGTCAGGGCGCTCGACTCCGTACTACCGGAACCGCTCCTCACGTCCATGAAAAACTCGGTTCCGCCAGCGCTCCCATCGGTCGTCCATAACTCCAACCCGCGGGTAGGAGTGATCACCTCAAAGAAAGTGGTTCCGTTCAGATCAACAAATCGCTTCGGCGAGGAACCTGTCCGCGTGAACGGATTGATATCCACGAGCTGCGTGCCTTCGCTGGTCCCGTCACTAAACCACAGCTCAATCCCGTGAACCATGTCCGTGGCGCGAACAAGAATGTTCCCACCTGCTTGCGAAATCAGGCTAACCGCCGAGCCAGCACCTGGGTTGATATCGGCAACCAAATAGGTGCCCACGGCGGTTCCGTCGCTTCTCCACAATTCAGTACCACTCTCCACGGTTGTCCCTGCGAAATACAACGTCCCGCCGACATTGGTCAGAGCGGTCGGTGCCGGATTCGAGAACCCTGTATAGATATCCTTGACGAGTTGCGTGCCAGCGGCGGTGCCGTCGCTCTTCCATAGCTCAGTGTTGTAGTCCTCGCCAGACGCGGTGAAAAAGAGCGTGCCGGATACATTGGTCAATTGGAAGGGTCCCGACCCATAGGGCACTGTCTCGTATGGATCCGCGTAACTGAAGCCTGGGCGGATATCCGCCACTAGGACCGTACCGGCTGTCGTGCCGTCAGACTTCCATAATTCCTTGCCAGACAACCCATCGGACGCGGCAAAAAACAGTGTGCCGCTCACGTTGACCAATGAACTTGGCGAAATCGCGTACGGGCCGTCGTACGCTGAGAAGTCAAGTTTTACTGGCACGGTGCCGGCAGTCGTCCCGTCCGTTTTCCAGAGCTCCGTTCCTTCCAAACCCGCGAGAAAAAACAGTTCCCCGTTCACCTCCGAGAATTGCGTGGGATAGGAACTCGCCGGGCCTGGCGATATCTCCTTGAGCAGCACCGTGCCAGCGTCACTCCCATCCGATTTCCACAATTCCCGCCCCGAGCCGCTCGTAACCGCAGAGAAGATGAGCGTCCCGCCCAAAGCGGTCAACCGTGAGGGCGGATCCTCGGCGCCGCTGCTTGGGTTGATGTCCTTCACCAACACCGTACCGGCCTCGCTCCCGTCGCTCTTCCAAAGTTCGCGCCCGCTGATGCCGTCATCGGCGACGAAGTACAGCGTCCCGGCAACATTAACGAGTTGATTCGGCGACGAACCCGTAGCTCCCAGCCGAATGTCCTTCACCAACACGGTACCTTCGGCCGTCCCATCTGTCTTCCATAACTCAGCTCCGTTGGATCCATTATCAGCGGCAAAGAACAACGTCCCGGCAACATTGGTAAACAGTCCCGGCCTGGATCCCAGCTCATCCACCGACGGTGAGATGTCCTTAACCAGTTGGGTCCCCTCGGGCGTGCCGTCCGTCTTGAACAGCTCTCGTCCGACATCGCCGCGCACGGCCGAGAAATAGACCTCGCCGTTCATTTCCGTAAAGGATGCCGGCTCCGAAGCGTCGCCAAATCCAATATCCGCCAACAGCTCCGGCGTCGCCGTCAGCAGGCGCCGCTCTTCGAGAGGCTCTGTCAGCAGGGGGCGTGCGGCCAGGCGAGAACGCCTCAGCGTAGGACGATTTCGGCGCGCAACACCACGCACTCCGCCGCGAATTGGCGATGCCATGACTTCCCTTTCCATGCCCCGTTGCGACCTGGGGGGACGCGAGCGGCGCGGGCTAAACTACCTGAACAGGGGGACAAGTTACCGCATCTTAAGGTACCACCCGCGAGGGAGTCAAGTTATTTTTCGGCGAATACCACCCCGCGTCATGAGCCTCCGGAAGCTTCGCGGCGTGGAAACCTTGCATTCGCCCGATCGGCTACAAGGTCAGGCCGGTTGTCCGCTCTTCCTCGAGTTCGGCCGCCGCCAAGGCGAACGCCAGCCACCAGCGCGGGCTATCCACCGCTTGCGCGAGCTCCTGACCGCCGTCATCCGCGGCAGCCAGCTGCAGTGCATCAGCGAATGAATCGCTGATAAGCGTCTCGTCAATCTCGATCATCAGCAGCAGGCCGGCGTTGTTCCGCGCAACGAGTTGATCGGCCGCGTTCACGACGCCGTCGCGGTTGAAGTCGAAAACGCTGGTGACCGGTTGGTTGACGCCCGGATTGAAGCGCGCGCCAAGCTCGTCGGCAGCGCTCGTGACCGTAGCCGCGGGCAAAGCGTTCACAAATGTATCGCCCACCCGGCTGCCGAAGTAAAACACGTCACTCTCAGTCAGTTCGGTGTTCGTGTTGAATCCGCCGGCCGCGTCGTTGCCTTCGACAACGACCTGCAACCAGGTGTTCTTGATCGCCCAGTCGGCCCAGGTGATCGTCACCCGATCCGATCCGCCGAGGCCGGCTCCTGCTCGCACGATTACCTCCAGCGGCGCAGGAGCGAACGTCCACGACTCTGGCGAATTGCTTGTGCCCATGCGAAACGTAAAGTCATCCGCCGTCAGTTGACCATCCAGATTCGCAATATCAATCATCACGCCGTTGATGCCATGCACGTAGCTCGATACGCTGGCCGTGGTCGACAGCCCCGAGCCCGACAGGAAAGCGACTTTGTCCGTGGCAATCGCGCCGTCGTCGGTCGCATTGGCCGCGACACTCCCACCGTCGAATGCCGAGTTGTTGTAGAACAGGTATCGCCCCGTGACCTGCGGCGCGGGGTAAATGAACGCCTGCTTGGGCACCGCACCGAAGCCGCTATTGTTGAAGGCTTGCACTTCAATTGTCCGAGATTCACCAGGCGACGGCGTCGAAAATCGAATCGATCGCAACACTTGCTCGTAGTTCTCTTGAGTATCCTCGCCCCACAGAGTCAAGGTCGTGCCATCGAACGATGCCGTGATCAAAGTCCCTGAGGTGTCCGCCCACAACAGGTCTCCCAATACGGGTTCAAGCACCTTCGCAGTCAGCCTCACCACGTTCGTTCCGCCCGAGCTCAGAGTCGCGTCCTCCGCGGCAATCGAAACGCCGTCGGCCAACCACCTCGTCACTTGATCATGGCCCAATCGTTCGCCATTGAGGTCGACATTGACCGAGGGGCTCGGCAACATCCACGGCTCGCCCAGATCGAGGAACAAGGAGTTGCCGTCACTCTGCAAGTAAACTGCCTCGGCGCGAAATCCCGACTCGCGCAGCGTTTCGTTGAGATTCATGACGAGCACGGTACCGCTTGGCGAACCGTCAGACGCCCATAGCTCGACGTTCGTGATGGCGTTTACCAGGAAGAATAGCGTTCCGTTGACCTCGACAAGCTGCTCAATCGTGCGATGCGCATTGCTGGAAGCGAACTCCGCAAGCTGCACGGTTCCTTCGGCTGTTCCATCGGTACGATGCACGCGAACCGTCGACGCGAGTGACTCGACGAAGAAGGCAAAGTCATCAACGGTTTTGGTTGGCCAGCTTGAGCCGGAGAATATGGGGCGAGTGCCGGCTGGCGTGCCGTCGGTCGTCCACAACAGGTCAAACCGACTGAAGATTGATTTGCCGCTTCGGTCTTCAAGCTTGGCGTTGGGGAAGTTGCCGTAGTCTGGAACCAGGTCCTTAACCAGCAAAGTTCCCGCCGCCGTGCCGTCGGTTGTCCAGAATTGCGTGCCCGTATCGTACATCCAGGCTCTGAAATACAGCCTTCCATCAATGTTGACGAAGTCGTATGGACTCCCGTGGAATTGCTTGAGTTGCACGGTACCCTCAACCGTGCCATCGGTCTTCCAAAGTGATTCGTCTCGATTAAAGTATATCTCTTCATCTATCATCATGGGCGGTTTGGCGATCCTACCGACATAAGCGCCCGTTACCGGCGTGCTTCCCAACACGGTTCCATCGGTGCTCCACAACTGCCGCAGGGTCTGGTCCCCGGCCGTAAAATACAGTCTCTCTCCGATGACTGCGAAGTTGGCCGGACGCCCCGATGCCGTTCCAGGTTGCAGCTCCAGGAATAACTGAGTCCCTTCCGTAGTGCCGTCACTTTTCCACAACTCCCTGCCAGAAACAGGATCCGTTGCTTGAAAGTACAGCGTGCCATTCAGGTTGGTGAGCCCATAGATCGACGATGATTTCACGCCCGGGTAGATATCTTTGACGAGCACCGTTCCTTCGGGTGTGCCATCGGTTTTCCAAAGCTCTTCCCCGTGACTCCAATCGTCGGCCACGAAGAACACCTCGTCGCTAACCTTCGTGAAATTCCGAGGTCGGCTGAATGTCTTTCCACCCTGTGAATTAATGTCCTTGACCCGCGCAGTAACACCCGAAACAAGATTGGTTGACCACAGCTCGTCGCCGGTCAGAAAATCGCCCCCTCGGAAAAGAATCGTCGAGCCGAGGGCGGCAAAGTTGTCGGGATTGATGATGGTCGGCCCGATGGGGAACGTTCCTGCCCCCGTGCCATCGCTGAGCCACAGCCGATAGTCGGCTCGCACCCAACCGGAGACCGTCGTATAGCTTGTTGCAAACGTCAGCAGCAGCCGCCCGTCCTGCTCGAGCGCGAGTTGCGCGTTATACCCAGGCTCATAGAAGTTAGTGACTCGCACGGTGCCATTCTTGGTTCCGTCAGTGCGCCACAGCTCATGCCCGTTACTGTCGTATCCGAGGTAGTACAAGGTGCCATTAAAGTTCACCAGATTTTCCGGTGCTCGCATGTGATAGACTTGCGAGGCAGCCGTACCGGCGTCAGTTCCGTCGCTCTTCCAGACGCTTGTTGAGTTCGTAAAGAACAGTGTTTCTCCAATGGTCACATACTCGCGAACGGTGGGACTTGTCGATAAAGACGATTTAACAAGTTGCGTCCCCTCGGGCGTTCCGTCGGAAACCCAAAGCCCAGGCAAGTTGGTTGACGAGGTGGCCGTGAATGCCAACCGTCCGTTGAAGTCGCCAAAACTTATCTCCAGCCTGCCAGGCCCGAAGTCCTTCAGCAGGGCAGTACCAGAGGCGGTGCCGTCCGTCTTCCAGAGTTGCTCCTGAGGGCCTCGAAAGTAAATTGTCTCGCCCACCGGCAGCATCGCCGGCACGTCTGGCCAACTTTCAAACGTCCCAGCCGATCCAGGCAGGAAGTCATTCAGGAGCTCGGTCCCCTCCGTCGAACCGTCCGATCCCCAAAGCTGAACACCGTCAGCATTGTCGCGAGCAAGAAATACTAGTTGGCCCTGATGCTCGCGAATCGCGTATGGCCCGCCGCTGCCAGAACCCTCGAAGAAATCTCGCACCAGCGCCGTGCCTTCGGTGGTGCCATCACTCCGCCATAGCTCGGCGCCGTGTTCACCATCATCCGCCCAAAAGTAGACCGCTCCGTTCAGCTCAGCAAACTGAATCAGCCCATCAGCAAGCCCCGAGCCTTCAGCACCAGGGTTGATGTCCTTTACGAGAGTCGTTCCTTCCTCAGTCCCATCGGTGCGCCACAGTTCTCGCCCATGCACAGCATCGTTGGCAAAGAAGTACGCCGTGCTGCCCACGACCAGCGGCGTCGACATGTCAGAGCTGTCATGCCCTACGCTGATCTCGGCAAGCTGGAAAGGCACCGCAGTGAGCAGCTGGCGACATTCAAGAACTTCGCACGTCAGCGGCGCGAGCCGCGTTCGCCCGCGATTGTGATTGGAGCCGTAGCCTGCTCCCCGTTCGCGATCTCCCTGCATCTCCCTGCTCCTCGCCTTCCGTGGCTGTGACCGCTCTGAAGAAGGGGGGAGCGGTGGGCGAACTTTACCGGTCGCCGGCAAGCGAGGTCAAGCGGAGTCGCAATCGCCGGGAACAGCTACCTTGGGCCTAGCAGATTGCCAGGCTGAAATGCGCAACCTCTCGCCCGGGAAGCCCACGCGCGCTAAAACCGCCAGGCCACGCCGGTGTTCGCGAAGAAGTTCGCGGCGTCCTCGGAGAGTCCCCAGCCGAAGCGAAAGCCCAGCTCCATGTTCGGCGTGATCAGGTAGCGCCCGCCAGGGCTCAGAAAAGTTCGGCTCGTCTCGATGTGCAAGCCATCGCTGTAAGTGCCGAAATATTCCAGATGCACCTGCAGCTTGTCGGTCGGCGTGTAGCGCAGCACGCACGAGGGACTCCAGCGATTGAACACGCCGTGTGCTTCTTCGTTGCCGATCGCAAACCGCATCGCCCCGTCCAGCTCCCAGCCGTCATCGAATTTCCAGCCGCCCGTATACGTAATCACCGGTTTGGTCGGCGTGTCCTTGCCGGCCGTGGGCGTAAAGCCCTCGAGGATCCAGCACGAGTCGGGTATCCAACCTTGCTGTTTGGTGCAGGCCACTTTCATGCCATACAGCATGTACGACTCGAATTCGACTTCCTGTTCTCCATCGACCAGCCCTTCGGAACTTTCGTTCGCCGTCGCCGTGGTGCCGCCCGCGCCGGCCTCCCAGTTCCAACCGACGCGGAGCTCGATCCATTCGTTCAGGCCGAAGCGATAGAGCGACTCCGGGACGCTATTCGTGTCGGGCCCATGCTTGTTGTCGATGAAGGCATGGGCAATTTCCAGCAGCGACCAGTTTTCTCCCACCAGCGTCGTGGCCGGCGTAAATGCATCCCGATCGGCTTCGAGCATGCCGGGCGGCTTGCGCGGGCGCTGGCCAAAGACGCCCGTCGAGTTACTCTCCGCCGAACTTCCCTGCGCGCGTGCGAGCTGCGCGCAAGCGATGACCAGCATCGCCGCGAGTGCGAACAGCACAAAGACACGCAAGCGTGTAACCAAGTCGGGACCGAACGGGAACGGAAGAGGATGGCGACCCGCCGGCTGCGCGGGGGTGATGGGAGCGTGCCGCGCCAGGGGCGCTACAGGCTAACGACGGGAACTCATTAACTACTCATCGAACGCTCAGCATTCCGCCATTGAGGGTCGTTCGGCAAGTGCCGCTCCGGCAAGCTGCGGGAACTTTGCCGACCAGGTTTGGTGAGGCGGAATTGATCGAGCCCTCACCGGCAAAAGCTCGTCTATTCGCAGCCGCGCGGCATGTGGCCAAGAAAAAGTGATTGACAGCCCGACCATTCATGTGTACTATCGACATAGTACAGTAGCACAGCGGGGCCCGAACAGAGACTTTTTAGGGCGTTTCCATGCTGTTTCACATCGATCCCAACAATGGGCTGGCCATCTACGAGCAGATTGCTCGCCAGGTGAAATTCGCCGTCGCCGGCGGATCGCTCCGCAGCGGGCACATGGTCCCGTCGGTCCGCGAGCTTGCCAAAGAACTGGCGATCAACCCCAACACGATCGCCCGCGCTTATCGCCAACTCCAGGACGACGGTGTGCTCGAAGCAGTCCGAGGCACCGGCCTGGAGGTGGCGCCCGGCGCGCTCGAGCGTTGCCGCCAGGAGCGGCTCGACCTGATCCGCGCCCGGCTTCGCCAGGTGCTCACCGAGGCCCGCCAAAGCCAACTCGATCCCGACGAGATTCGCGCGCTCGTCGAAGCAGAACTCTCCCTCATGCATCAAGAGGCCTGATCCATGCAGCCGGTTATTCGACTCGACGACGTTACGAAACGTTACGGCTCGCACCGGGCCGTCGACAACCTCACGCTCAAGGTTCCCTCAGGCGTGGTCTACGCTCTGCTCGGTGAAAACGGCGCCGGCAAGACGACCACCATACGTACGCTGCTCGGCCTCGTCGCGCCCGACGAGGGCCGTGCCACCGTGCTCGGACTCGACAGCACACGCCAGGGACACCTCGTGCGCAGTCGCGTCGGGTACGTGGCCGAGCGGCCCACGCTGTACGACTGGATGACGGTCAGCGAAATCGGCTGGTTCACCAGCGGCTTCTATCCCAGCGGTTTTTACGATCGCTACCTGAAGCTGGCCGCGCAGTACGAACTGCCGCTCAAGCGCAAGATCAAGCATCTTTCCAAGGGCATGCGGGCTAAGGTCGCATTGTCGCTCGCTCTCGCACATGAGCCGGAAGTGCTGATTCTCGATGAACCCACCTCGGGTCTCGACACGCTCGTGCGGCGCGAGTTCCTGGAAGGCATGGTCGACATCGCCGCCGCGGGCCGCACGGTGCTCCTCTCCAGCCATCAGATCGGCGAAGTCGAACGCGTGGCCGATCGGATCGCGATCCTGCATGCGGGCTGGCTGGTGATCGACGAGAAGCTTGACACGCTCAAAGACGAAATTCGCGAGCTGAATGTCACGCTCGCGGCCGGTGCGAGGCCGCCGCATACTCTCGGCGGCGAGATCCTCAGCGAGCGCCGGCACCAACATCAGTGGCAACTGCTCGTCCGCGGCCTGGACGACGAAGCACTCGCCGCCTTGCGAGCGGCTCCCTGGCTCCAGGAGCTTGGCGTTCGCACGCCTTCGCTGGAAGAAATCTTCGTGGCTTACCTCAAGCGAGCCGATGAAGGTCACCGCCCCGCGCCCACAGCCGAAGAGGAGGCTGTCCTCCCATGAACGCTGCACCGTACACACACCTGATCTGGAAAGAGTATCGGGCGATCCGCGGCTTCTGGATCGCGCTGATCGCCCTGGCCGTGTTCATGCAGTTGCTCGTGCTCGCGTTCTCGCAAGACCGCGGCTGGGCCATCGAGTTCGTTTACAACATCGCGCTGGCCACGCCGGTATTCTTTGCGATCGGATGCATCGGCACGGCCTACGCCATCGAAAAGGAAGACGGCACGTTCGAATGGCTGCGCAGCTCGCCGGCCAGCGACGCGCAACTGTTCATCAGCAAGGTCGGGCTGTGCCTGGTGGCTACCGTCGCGATGTTTGCGATCTTGTGGTTCGTCACTCAAACGCTATTCGTCGCGCCGCCGAGTCAGGCAGACGTCCTGCGCGGCATGCTGGGCCTCTGGTTGCTCGCCGGGCTCGAGGCCCTGGCCTGGGGGCTGTTGTTCTCGCTGCTCTCGGCACGCCCGCTGATGGCGATCGTCCTGGCGCTGTTTGCCACCTCGACGGCGGTGCACGTCTTATCCTGGATCGCGCAGCCTTACCAGCCCGACCGCTTCGAGTACTCGCGGTACGCTGCCGCAATTCCGCTTCGGCTTGGCTTGCTCGCTGCGGTTGCCGCTGCCGATGTCTATCTCGGCCTCCGCTGGCTGGGGAGCGAAGAGCGCACGTCCCTGCTTTCGCCGCGTGAAATTGACGACGCCTCCGCTCGCCGGCCTGCCACCAAGGCGGACATCACCTCGCTGCTGCACCGCCGCGATCGCGCAGCAATTCTGGGCCGGCTCACCTGGCAAACGTTCCGTCAATCGGGACGCATGATGTTCACTCTGGCGGCGTTGCAGGTGCCGATGTGTTTCCTGGCTGCCAACGCGCAGCTTGGTCCGAACAGTGCGATGTGGGCCGTTTTTCCTCTATTGGCAGTGACGGCACTCATGGGAGCAAATGTCTTTCAGTCCGACCAACAGCGAGGAAACTTCCGGTTCTTCGTGGAGCACAACGTACCGCCCCGATATGTATGGCTCGCGCGGTTGCTGCCCTGGATAGCGATTACCGCCTTCGTCAACCTGATCTCGATCGCGGTCTGGATCGGAGCGCAGGCAATCATCCAGGTCATGGTGCTTGCAACCCAGGTTCAGCAGGGCTTATCGGATCCCTACCAAGCGCAGTTCCAGCCAATGGATTGGTTTGACTTCTCGGCGTTGCGTAGTTTGCCGGTCATCATCGCTCTCGGCCTGGCAACCATTCCGGCATTCGCTGCGGGCCAATGGATCTCGATGTTCGTACGTAGCGGCTTGCTCGCGGGCTTCTTCAGTCTGCTCTTGGCCATGCTGCTCGCAATTTGGGCCGGCGCAGTCTATGCCATGCACTTAAGCTGGCTGCTCTTTCTCGTGCCGATTCCGGTCGTTCTCCTCTGGGCCACCTGGCTACGCGCCCCCGACTGGATCCTCGAAAGCGCGACCTGGAAGGCGCGTCTTAAAGCGGCTGGCTCGGTTCTGGTACCCGGACTGATCCTCCTCACCGCGGCCCCATTCTCACGCATTGCCCAGGTGCCAGACGTCACGCCCGGCTTTGATCCCGGCTTCTTTGTGGCGGAGATCACCCCGGCGGCACTCGAAACCGGCGAGTTGTATCGACGGGCAAGCGAACTTTATACCGGCGTAGCGCCGAGCGGCACGGGACAATATTACCGGAATGCACTGGAGCGAGCGAAGCACCGCGTCGCAGACAACCAGGAGCCTTTGAAGCTGATCTTGGAAGCAAGCCAGCGAGAATCGTGTGCACTGGCCAATCCCGCCAAGCTCACGAACTGGCCGGTCATCCCTGATGGACGGCTGCTGTCCTTGGTCAAGGACAGCGCTTATGAATTGCAGTTCCAAGAAAAGACCGAAACGGCCCTCGACCAAGCGCTTGACCGCTACTTCACCGCGCTGGTGGTCGACCGACAGCTTACCAGCTTCGCACCCAAGATCGATGTGTTCGAGATTCCCTACGATTCGCTGGAAACCCTGCGCTTGCTGACGCAGTGGGGCGCCCATCCCGATCAGACCGAGGCGCGCCTCCGCGAGGCGATTGCCCAGCTTGAGCAGGTCGACGTTAGCGTCCTCAACTGGGACGACGCCCTGAAGAGCAACTACATTCTCTGCGAGCGATTGTTGGCTGGCGACGAATCCGTCGCCCCGGTGCTGTTTCCCGGCAAAAACTCAGCGAAGGCAGTCGCCCGGATCATGTTCAACATGAGGATGCTCCCCTGGGAGCGAGCACGCGAGCGTCGCGCGCTGAATCTCAACACCCAAAATGGCCTGAACCTGCTCTCACGCGTCCGAATGACGATGGACGCAGGCGGAGAAGTCGGCGGATCGGCTTACCGCTCGCTCGATTACTCCCGAAATTTCGACGGCTGGTTGACCGGCGCCCTTTCCTCGCGAATGCATGAGTGGACCGAAAGTGCCATCACCAGCGAAGTCTCCTTTGAGACCTACCGGCGCGCAACATTGCTCATCCTCGCGCTTCAGGCCTATCGACTGAGCCACGACAAACTTCCGCAGCAACTGGAGCAACTGGTGGAAGACGGATTCCTCAATGAGATCCCCCACGATCCTATGAGCGGCCATCCGTTTGTGTACTTCCCGCAAGGCATTCCTAAGCCGCGTACGGGCTATGAACGGTACTCGCTCGAGGAACTTGGGCGTCGCCACCACTCCCATCAATTAGGAAACAGTCCATTGGTTCCGGAGGTCCCAGGCCTCTGGAGTCCTGGGCTGTCGCTCGCTGCAACTTATGCCCGACGCGACAATCAAGAACCACCTGCTGAAGCTGTCTACGACGTCTACTACGAGCATCGTTGGATGCGCAGGTTCAACTCGTATGGCCAGCGAATGCCAGAGTACGATGCCTGGCTGAGCGGCGAATGGTTCCCGATTCCGGCGGGGAAATGACGGCCTTCAACTTCCTACAAGCCCAGGGAATGCTTTCCCTGGGTTTTCATCGTGCAGGACTTTCATGCACATTCACAACTCCTGTGCGTTGCATTTTCTTGCCATGCGCATTTTCCAATCGTAAACTCCACGGCGAATCCAGGGAAAGCATTCCCTGGGCTTGAATTCAGCATACGATGTGCGAGGACATCCGCATGTCCGTGGATACGCGCCGATGGCATCACGTAGTTCTGACCACGTACGGCGCGTGGCTGTATGGCGATCCACGTGGCTTCCGGACGCGACATCATCGACAGCATGTCGAGGGTGATTACAAGAGTCCGCCCGCGGAGGATTACTCGCGCCTCGAAATCCATGCCAGGCAATCCCTTTCTCAGCCGCCAGTGCATCTCAGCGTCGGCGAACGAGAAATCGTGGGCGCACTGCTTAGGAATCGACTGTTGCAGCTTAGGTCCTGGGTGCTCTGTTGCGCAGTAGCATCACAACACGTGCATCTGCTGGTAAAAATGCCACCCTCTGAAAGCCGGCAGCTCATCGGCGTCGCCAAGAAGCACGCGACTTTCGAACTGCGTTCGACCGGCCGCAACGGCAAGTTGTGGGGCGTACGAAGCAAGTCGATCTTGATTCGATCGCGTGAGCATCAGCGGCGAACGTACCACTACATTTTGCGGCATGCCGAGCATGGAGCATGGACCGGCGTGTGGAAGGAAGACCAAACAACTTGAACGCGAACCCAGGGAAAGCATTCCCTGGGCTTGTACTGACTAAAGTCCTGCGACACATCAAGGCCAGGGAATGCTTTCCCTGTGTTCACCCGTCATTTCCGTCGCATCCAACCACTTAACATTTGACTCTCCCTCCGGGGGGCATTAAACTCCGCGCGGACCGTAGCTCCTCTCGCTTCCACCCCCGCGCTACCGGAACTTCGCCATGCCGCGCCACTTGCCGCTCCGCGCTCGCTTGCATCTCGAACCGCTCGAACATCGCCGACTGCTCGCGACCCTCGCCGGCGCGAATGTCTTCTACAACGGCTCCTGGTTCGACGGCAACGACACCAGCGCCAACGCCGCGGACGACGGCGCGATCGCGCCCGACAAAAGCGCCTTCTTCTCCAATGTCCTCTTCGACGTGCAACCGCTCACCGCGAACCTCACGACCGATTCCAACCCGCGCGTCTTCGGCGACAAGGTGGTCTGGCAAGGCACCGGTGGAACCGACGGCGGCACGGACGACGAGATCTTTTACTTCGACGGCAACACGATTATCCAGCTCACCGAGAACTCCGTGCCCGATCGCAATCCAGAAATCTCCGAGCTCGGCATCGTCTGGGAGCGCGGCAGCGGAACGTCGCAAGAAATAATCTTCTGGAACGGCAGCGAAACGCAACTCACCACCAACGCCGTATTCGACGGCGAGTCGAGCATCTCGAACAACCGCGTGAGCTGGCAGCAGGGGAGCGGCACCGCGCTCGAAATCTGGAGCTACGATGGCGTCAATCCGCCCATCAACATCAGCAACAACGCCGTCGTCGACGTGCAGTCCTATGCCAACGCCGGGCAGGTCATCTGGGTCACCGACAGCGTCCCCAATCGCAAGGTGCTCCGCTTCAACGGCAACTCGACCGCAATTCTCGGCACCAGCGAATACAGCATCGAAGATCCGCGCAGCGATGGTGTCTACGCCGCCTGGGAAGGCTTTAAGGCCGGCACGACCAACGATCGCGAAATCTATTTCTACAACGGCGTGGTGCTCACGCGGCTGACCACGAACACCTTCGGCGACTTCGACCCGCAGATCTCTGACGGCAACGTCGCGTGGTGGGGCGGCATCTTCAACGACTTCCAGATCTCGCTCTACGACGGCAACACGGTCCGGGAAATCTCAACCGGCATCCGCAACCAGTTCCCGCAGCTCGATGGCCGCAACGTCGTCTGGCAAGGGTACGACGGCCAGGACGACGAGATCTTCCTCTGGGACGGTTACAAGGTCACGCAGCTCACCGACAACACGGTGAACGACACGCGGCCGTTCATCTCCGGCAATCACATCGTCTGGCAAGCGGCCTCCAGCGGCGTGGGCACCTCGCAGGAGATCATGCACACGTACTTCGCGCACGAGACGGCCACGGTCGCAAGCATCACCAGCTACTCGCGCGGCATCAACGGGATCATGGTCGACCTGGCCGATCTGCCCGTTGAAACCGCGCTCACGGCCGACGACTTCCGCTTCCGCGTCGGCGCGAACAATTCGCCTGAAAGCTGGGTCGATGCTCCGGCCCCGACCGCAATCACCATGCGTTCCGGCGAAGGGCAGGGGGGCTCCACGCGGGTTACGATCACCTGGGAGAACGGCGCGATCAAGAACACCTGGCTCGAAGTCGTACTGCAAGGCAACGACTCGACCGGCGAGTTCAACTTGAATACGGGTCTCGCCGCGAGCGAGATCCTTTACTTCGGCAATCGCATCGGCGACACGTTCATCGATTCGCCGCCGACTGTCGCCACTACCACAGCCGCCGATGAACTTGCCGCGAGATTCAATCCCGCGATCAACCAACCGCTCACCAATCTCTACGACTTCGATCGCAGTCGAGTCGTCAGCGCTGCCGATCAGCTTATTGCCCGCAATAACATTGGTCTGCTCATCAAGCTGGATTTGCGATCGCCTGCTGAAGGGTCGGACGAAGCCCTCGCAATGCCGGCGACGGCGAACGACGCCGGAGTTGCGTTCGCGCTGGCGGTCGCGGCGAATGCTGCCGAAGACGCGGACGGGCTTTTGCCGGCAAACGCCGCGAACTGGCGGCC
>JBGSKX010000196.1:0-26659 GCA_041741015.1 Pirellulales bacterium | reverse complement strand
GGCGGCGGTGGCGGCGGGCCACAAAACGGCCGGATGCGCGGTCGCGGTGGACGTCGCTATGGCGGGCCACGCGATCAAGGCGATCGACCGCCGATGAGCGATGCCGAGATCGCGGCCGACAACGGCGAACCAGGCGTCATCGAGCCTGGCTCAGGCGTGCTCGAACTGCACCCCAATGGCTATGGCTTCTTGCGCAACCCGGATACCAACTACCTCCGCGAACGGACCGATCCCTTCGTGCCGGGCACGATGATTGAGAAGTTTGGCCTGCGTGAAGGCGTGATGATCAACGCGATGGTGCAGCAGGCCCGCAAGCAGCAGGGTCCGCGCGTTCGCGAGATCGTCGACGTCGACGGCATGAAGCCGGAAGACTATGTGAACGTGAAGAGCTTCGACGCTCTGACGCCGATCAACCCGGAGAGCTGGCTCAAGCTCGAGACCGGCCCGACGCCGATCAGCACGCGGGTGATGGACTTGCTCACGCCGCTGGGCAAGGGGCAGCGAGCGCTGATCGTCGCTCCGCCGCGAACCGGCAAGACGTTCCTCCTGCAGCACATTGCTAACGCAATCTCGACGAACTATCCCGAGCTGACGCTGATCATGCTGCTCATCGACGAGCGGCCTGAAGAAGTGACCGACATGCGGCGCTGCGTGAAGGGCGACGTGATCGCCAGCAGCCTCGACCGCGACGTGGAAAGCCACGTTCGGCTGTCGCAACTCGTGGTCGAGCGCGCCAAACGCCTGGCGGAAATGGGCAAGGACGTGTTCCTGCTGATGGACTCGATCACCCGCATGGCTCGGGCATTCAACAAATGGGTCGGTAACACGGGCCGTACGATGTCGGGCGGCGTGGATATCAAGGCGCTCGACATTCCCAAAAAGCTGTTCGCCACGGCCCGGGTGTTCGAAGAAGGCGGCTCGCTGACGATTGTCGCGACGGCGCTGGTGGACACCGGCAGCCGGATGGACGAGCTGATCTTCCAGGAGTTCAAGGGCACCGGCAACATGGAACTGGTGCTGGATCGCAAGCTGTCCGACCGCCGTGTATGGCCGGCCATTGACATCTCGCAGTCGGGTACTCGCCGCGAAGAAAAGCTGCTCGATCCCGAGACGCTGCACGCCGTGAATATGCTTCGGCGAACTCTGTCCACGATGCATCACGTCGATGCGATGGAGCAGCTCACGAGCAAGCTGGCGAAGTTCAAGTCGAACCGCGAGTTCATCAAGCTGATCAGCGGCGCGCAGGTGGACTAAACGCCTAGCGTCTTGTGGGCTGACTGGGCATCGAAGCCACGACCGTGGGGCGCACGACGCGGCCGATCACGACCGAGCGGTTGTGCACGTCTCGCTGCACGGGGTCGCACGGAATCGTGGCGACCTCTTCCCACTGAAAGGGCAGGGTGCCGGGCGTTGAGAACGGCACCCGGGCGTCGCTACCGCTCCGCGACTCGGGTGTATCACCGGGCCGGCGGTCGAAGCAGAAGTATTCGACGTCGGGGGGCAAGTCGCTGGACTTGATTGGCCAATCGACCTGCCGAATCGGATCGTCGAACTCGTAGGCGAAACGATGATAGACGCGGCCCAGGCTGACGAGCTGGCCGTCTTCGAGCTGCTGTTTGAGCTGGGCCACTATCGGATCGAGGTCATGCGCCTTGTGCATGCGCTGATTGACGAGCATTCCTGTGTTGGCGATCGCGAGAAACGCGGCCAGCGACATCACGGCGACTTTCGCGCGAAACTCATTGCGGCCTTGTGATGCCCAGACGAGCAGCCCTGCGGAAATGAGGATTGCAGGGATCCACAGGGCGATGAAGCCAGAAGACTGCGTAATCTCTTGGAGCGGCTGCAGTGGCAGCACACCGGCAAGGGCAACCGCCAGCCCGACGACGCCCACGGTGATTGCCGCGCCACGTTGGAAGTGCTTCCAGAAGGCCTGCTCAAGCGAGGCCGCCAGCCGCACGGCGCAGTGCTCGACGACTAGCCCGACAAGCACCGCAATGACGGGGTACAGCGGCATGTAGTATCGCCCGCGAGCGCCGGCCGCGAACCAGACCGAGGGATACGTGACCACGAGGGCGATGATCAGGAACTTCACCTGAGGGCGATCGGCCGCAATGGAGCGAAGCACGCGAGGATTCAGCAGCGCGAGCAGCAGGGGCGACCAGGGAAGCAGGCAGCCGAACGTCTCGAAGGGGTAGGATGCGATGTGCCTGGCGAGGTTTTGTGTGGTGAAGCGATCCTGGGCGAGTCCTGCCCAGATGTCGTCGACGGCGCCGAGATTCGAGAGCGTGAAGGGCACGAACCAGGCTCCGACAATCGCCGCGAACGAGAGCATGCCGAGCAGATGCTCGCGGCTGATGAGCCAGCGCCAGTTGCGCTCGCATAGCAGGAAGATTCCGGTGACGCTCACAAAGTAAACCGGCGCCTGTGGACCTTTGACCAGAGCGCCAAGGGCGGCCAGCGAATAGCCGGCGAGCCAGGCGGTCGCACGAGATTGCCCGCCAGTGTAGGCCGCATGCCAGACGAGGAGTGCACCGCCGGTGAAGAGCGTGAACAAAGCTTCGGACTCGCCTTGCCGGCCGAGGACCATGACCTGTCCAAAGGTCGCATAAGCAGCCGCCGCGGCAAACGCGCCGACACGCGTCATCCAGCGACTGGCATAGGCGAAGATCAAGACGACTGCCGCCAGCGTGGCCAGCGCACTGGGCAGGCGAATCGCAACCAGATCGATTTCGCCGCGCGCGAAGCCGACGAGCGCCATGGCCCAGCTTCCGAGCGGCGGCCGTTCGGGAAAGATCGTGCCTTGTTGACGCGGCACGACCCAATCGCCACTGGCAATCATTTCGCGCGCGGCGGTGGCCCAACGAGACTCTTCGCCACAGACGGGCACGGCCGAGAGTCGCGTGCAGTAGATTCCGACGACCAGCACGACGAGGGCCAACAGTTCCCCGCTGCGCCACCAGGGTCGGGCGCTCGATTCAGCTGACTCGTTGAGCCGCGCATTCGTTCCGCTTGGATCCATGACTGCGCTCATACACATCAGGCGGTTTGGGTTTCTGGACAGAAAAGGTTGCGAAGGGTCGCAAAACCGGGACGCCAGGGCAAGACGATTTCCATTGGGACTTTGCCGTACACCAGGCCGATGGCAGCGGAGGATCGCTTCCAACTAGGCAGCGGACGAAGCGTGGGCTAAAATTCGAATGCTTTTGGGCGTATGAGCGTCCAGGGGCGCCGCCGGAGGGTAAGCGAATGGCTAGCGGCGACACTGGAAATGTCGTGCCGGGTAACCGGTTGCGGGTTCGAGTCCCGTGCCCTCCGCTGACACAAAAACCCCGCAAGCCAAACGACTTGCGGGGTTTCTTTGTTTTGGGGGCTAGCTAAAAAAGCGGGTACGCTCAACCCGCGTTTACTGCCAATTTACTGCCATTCTCGGTGGGTGCTGCCACCATGATGGCATCCATCTTCGCCGCGGCGTCGGTTTGCATGCTCGGCAGGAGGTGCGAGTAGACATCCATCGTCACGCCGATTTGCGAGTGGCCGAGCCGTTCCTGCACAACCTTCGGGTGCACCCCCTGCAGCAGCAGCAGGCTCGCGTGAGTGTGGCGCAGATCATGGAATCGGATGGCATTCAGCCCGGCTCGTTTGAGAAGCGGCTTGAACTCATCCTTGTGGAAGTGACTTCGCCTCAGCGGCCCGCCGCTCTGGTTCGTGAACACGAACTCGCAACCCCCGAACCCGGCCGCTAGGGTTCGCTTGCGGTGTTCCGACAAGGCGTCGACCACCTGGGCCGGCAGAGCAACCATGCGCCGACTCTTGGCGCTCTTGGGTTCAGCCAAGGCTAAGCGTCCATCCACTTCCGTGAGCGTTCGGCGGACTGAGACAGTACCCGCGCTCAAATCCACGTCTGGCCATTGGAGGCCGAACAGCTCACCGAGCCGGAGCCCGGAACCAATCGCCAGCCAGTACAAGGCTTCGAGCCGATCACCTTCAGCCGCAGCCAGCAGCCGGCCCACCTGCACCTGGTCGATTGGCTGAATGTCGCTCTTGGGCACTCGTGGGGCGTCTACAGCATCGCAGACGTTGCGCACAACCAAGCCCCACTTCATAGCCTGCTTCAAGGCTCGACGCAGTACAGCGTGCGCCAGCCGCCTTGGATTGGGCCCCACCTTGTCGCGCTCCATATCCGCATACATCCCCTGGACGTGCACCGGGGTGAGTTTCTGCAGCCCGATGCCACCGATCCGCGGCGCGATATGGTTTTCGACAATCGCCTCATAGTTGTAGAACGTCGTCGCGCGAACGCTGGTGCGTGCGACATCCTTGAGCCACTGGGCAAGAAAGTCGGCAACCTTGAGCCGACTGGGCGCGGTGAGCGTGCCCGTGGCTTTCTTGTTCTGGAGGCGCGACAGTTCGTCGGCCGCCTCGCGTTTCGTCTTCCCGTAAATGAATCGACGAACGCGCTTTCCGTTCGCGTCGTATCCCGCTGACAGGACGCCGCACCACCTACCATCGGGGCGCTGGAAGATTGAGCCCTCACCGTATCCACGTCTTGAGCGTGCCATGCTATTTCCCCTTCAGCCAAGTTTTGACGGTATCAATATCCGACCCGATTTGGTCGGCAATTTGCTTCGGTGTTTTTCCTCGCTTGTGCAGCTTTTTAGCCTCTGATTTGCGAACCCGATAAGCCTTAACGCGGCACGCGTTGTCGCAGTAGAACCGGCTGATGCGGTTCACATCAGGGTCAAGCTCAAAGGCACGCCCGCACACGTCGCAGAAGCGATATTCCTTGCTCTCTGAAACAGCCATCGCAAATTGCAGCCAGATTGCTCCGAGTAGATTACGAGGGCAAAAGGTTAGCCGCGTTGCTTCGGCGGGAGATAGTTTCGCGTCAACTCCGAGTGCAACTAACCGAGCATTGATTGCTTCGACGACGAACCGACGTGCCGCATCGAGCGGGCTCGCCTTAACGCCGCTTACGCCTAGCGTTCCCCAGACCGCACCCCGACTCTTGGCTCGGGCCGTTTTCTTGACAACCAAGTCGAACGGCTCATATCTCAACAGCGAATCAAAAAACGGAAACGAGACGCTGCCGCCTGCATCCGGCTTGAAGTGTTCCGCAATAATCCCGCCGCGCTTCTTCTCAACGACGGCATCCCACGCCTGAAGTACGAATCGCAGCGTTCGCACCTCATACTCCCATTCAGAGAACGGAACGTGGTCCGCCGTCCAGAGCGAACCGTAGCGCCCCGCAAACGCGAGGATTTGCTCTGGCGTGGGCTCAAGTCGCGCCATGTTTCGAAATAGCCCGCTGTCGAGCACCGTTGGCGCGACTCTCGCTCTCTCTCCAATGTCTTGCGTGACAAGCTCAATCCGCGGCGTTGCTTCGCCTAGCGGGTTCCACGGCTCACGAATTCTGGGCTCTTCGTTTTTCGGAAGCTTTTCCCAGGAGAAGCCGTTCGGCCAGAAACGGTTCTCAAAGTTCAATATCGCGGTCATTCAACACCGTTACGGAAACTGTGCTAGTTGGTGGCACTAGTCGGGAGCGTGCAATTCTGTACACTAAAGACAGAGGCGTGCCTCTAAGTGACCAATGATACCGTAACGAAAGAGGAAAGCAATGAGTGCGATTCTGAACGAAGACCGCCTGCGTCGAATCACGGAAACGACGATCCTGAATGACGAGCGACTGCTCCGAGTCACGGAGGTCTGCAAGTTCACGAGCATGAGCCGGAGCGGCGTCTACGGCTTGATGGATCGCGGCCTGCTGTCGTACGTCAAGCTCGGCAAATCCCGCCGCATCCCAATGTCGGCGCTCGAGAAGCTAGTGCGAGAGAGCACCGTCGGCGGCGCTGTCGCAGAGTAGGCCCCACTAAACGCCAACAGCCGGCGCTCGTGAGGCAAACCGGCTGGAGGCAATAGGAGTACCCACGCCCATGATACGGACATCAGGCGCGAAGACCAAGCGCCCCCGTCGAACAAAGGCTGAGATGGCCAGCCTGTGCGACGACCTGATCGAGATCGTCGAAGCGAATCGTCCCTGTACCTGCCGACAGGTGTTCTACCTAGCGGTAAGCGCAGGCGTAATCGACAAGACCGAGGCCGCATACAAGGGCGTAGTTTGCCGACTGCTGGCAAACCTGCGGCGCGAAGGGCGAATTGACTACGACGCCCTTGCGGACAACACCCGCTGGCAACGCAAGCCGCAAACATCCCACTCCCTCGAAGGCGCCCTCTGGCGAACAGCCAATTTCTACCGACGCGACCTGTGGCAAGAGCAGGACGCCTACGTCGAGGTTTGGACCGAGAAGGACACGATGATCGGCGTGCTCTACTCGGTGACCAGCAAGTGGGACGTTCCGCTAATGGTCTCGCGCGGCTTCGCCAGCATGACCTACTTGTATGAGGCCGCAGAGACGATCCGTCATGCCGGGAAGCCTGTATTTCTGTACTACTTTGGAGATCACGACCCGAGCGGCATCGAGATCGACAGGCACATCGAACGGGAACTCAGACGCCACGCTCCAGAGTGTGAGATTCACTTCCAACGTATCGGCGTGACTGCCGCGCAAATCGTTGAACTGAACTTACCGACCAGACCAACGAAGGGCAGCGACAGCCGATCGAAAACCTTCAAGGGCGAGAGCGTGGAGGTTGACGCGATTCCGCCCGACACGATCCGCGACATGGTTCGCGAGTGTATCGAGCAGCACATCGACCAGGATCGTCTCGAACGTCTCCGGCTCGTGGAACAGGCCGAGCGCGAAACACTTCTTCGGTTCGTCGGCGCAGATGCCGAAACACTCAATACGATGGCCGACGCCTGGGGGCTCGAATGACTTATTGCACTAGACCCATAAAACAGCGTGAGCTGTTTACGGCCCCCAAAAAGCCCCGGAAAACGAAGCGCCCCCCGCGCGTCGTCGAGGGCGATAGATGGTGGTGCAGTTTCGTTCCGCCGACTGCGCTTGAGTGGTCGGCATTTGTTTCCGCGCACCCGCAGTTCATGGAGGGGGCGCGATGAAACAGAACGCCAGCCTAGAAGTGCTTGACCAGAAACCGCCATCGGACCCCGACGCCGAGCTGATGGTTCTGCGTGAGCTGATTCGCAAGCCCGAGCTGATCGCCAGCGAAGACCTATCCACCGACCTATTCAACGAGCAGGCCAACGTCGAGATATTCCGAACGCTTGCGCTCTTGCACGAAGAACGGCAGCCGACCGACCTGGCCCACGTCTGGCAGCGATTGCGAGATGAAGCCAAGTACGAAACGATTGGCGGGAAAGACAAGCTGGCCGCGATCGTGACGGGCGACCGGCTGCCGTCGAAGTTCGCGACTTATCTCGAATGCCTGCGCGACAAGCTGAAGCGCCGAAAGGCCGTGCGGCTGGGCGAAAATCTGTTGCAGAACGCGTATGGCGACATGCCGACCGATGACCTACTCGAGTGGGCAAGCGAACGGCTCAAAGTTGCGCAGAACGTGGGCGGAGAAGGCGAAACCGTTTCCCCGGTGAACGCTGGGCAGCTAATCGCATCGCACGCCAGCTTGCACGAGCCAATCATTCAAGGCGTTCTGCGGCGTGAGGAAACCGCGAACATCATCGCCGCGCCCAAGATGGGCAAAAGCTGGTTGACGTACGGACTCGCCCTAAGCGTGGCCACCGAACGGTTCTGGTTGAGCCGTTACCAGTGCAAGCCGGGGCGCGTGCTGCTGATCGACAACGAACTGCACGAGCCGACCCTCGCCCACCGCCTGGGGCTCGTTGCGGAAGCGATGGGACTTGAGCGGGACGCCTATTCCAAGAACCTGCAAATCCTGCCGCTACGTGGCCGCCTGCTGGACCTCTACGGCATTGCGGAACTGTTGGAGCAGTTCAAGCCGGGTACGTTCGACCTAATCGTTCTGGACGCCTTCTATCGCGCCCTGCCGCCTGGCGTGTCGGAGAACGATAACAATGCGATCGCTCAACTATACAACCGCATTGACGCGATCACCCGCCGGATGCAATGCGCGTGGGTGAACATCCACCATGCCAGCAAAGGCAACCAAGCCGAGAAGGCAGTCACCGACGTGGGCGCTGGAGCTGGATCACAAAGCCGCGCGGCTGACACTCACCTGATCTTGAGACCGCACGAGGAGGAGGGCGCTGTCGTGCTCGATGCCGTGGTCCGTTCGTTCGCTCCAATCGAGCCCATCCCACTACGGTTCGAGTTCCCGGTCTGGAAAGCGGACGGAACCCTCGATGCGAGCAAGGTACGGGGCAGGCTGACTAAGGGAGAGGAGCGACAGCTAGACCGCGATGCCGAGGGCAAGCAATCCATCCTCGACGCGCTTGAAGGGGAGCCGCTCACCCATCGCCAGATACGCGCTCTGGGGTTCAGCAAGGAACGCGCCGACAGGCTTCTAGCGAAGCTTGAAAGCGATGGGCTGATTGGCGTGGAAGAGATCACCGCGAGGGGCGGAAAACAGGCCCGCTATTACCCACTTCCGAAACTGGTCGGTCTAACTGGTCGGGCCGACCACTTCGGCCACGAAGACCGACCACTTAGGGCTCGAAAGACTGAACTGGTCGGTCCCCTAAAGGGAGACCGACCGACCAGTTCCAGCTTTCAGCCCCAGTCCGGACAACCGACCAGTTCGGCAACCGACCAGTTCAGGGCCGGCGTTGTTGGTAAATGGGAGGTGGACTGATGAGCACCCGCCGCACCCGCATCGACTGGGCCGACGCCAAGGTGCTTATCATCCCGCGCGTCGTCATCGCCTGCCCGTACTGCCTGGCAACTAGCTACGAGCACGTTCGGAGCATGCCCGACTTCGACGATGCGACAGCACAGCGCAAGCGCTGCCGAGAGTGCGGCGAAGGGTTCGTAGTGCTCACGCATAAGCCAGACCCGCTCGACGAGGATAACGCCGACTATGGTCTCGGCTTTTCAACCGAGACTGCACGGCGAATCGCTGAAGTAAAGAAGTTTGCCTTTGCGGGGCAAACAGATAATCCCGGTTTGGATAATTGCGGGCGTGACGGGAATCAATCGCAAAGGGAATCACATGGCAACCGCAGAACTCATTAGACCCATGAAGAAAACCAAACCGCACTATCTGGATCGAGACGACGCGCCGCAGGTTGTCGACACTGAGGCTGCGGCGAAGCTCCTGGCCAAGCGCCAGTCAGCAGCGGCCGACATCGAAAGCATCATCAGCGATGCGGCTCGCGAGACTGCCGAGGCGCTGGCCGAGCGGGACGCCAAGCTAGAGGCGTACGACGTGGCACTTGAGAACTTGAGGCGTGCCGCGGCCGAGCGGGACAACGCAGCCAATCACGTGCGGGCTATCTCGTGGCGAGCCGAACATGCGACGAAGCCCGCGCTCACGTTCCTGAAAGAGACCGCTGACTGGTCAATCGCTGACGTGCTCGACCGGCTCAACGACGCATACGTGGCCAGTGGCAACCGGGCGCAGAGTGCGACTGGCACGGAATGCAAGCGACTGATGGAACTCAACCAGCGGCAAGCGGCCGCGATGAAGTATGTACGCGATGAGCTGTGGAAGCTTCCATTGTCGGCCGATGAGTTGGCTGCCGAGCTGCGGAAGATCGAACAAGAGTGCGGGCTTTGAATCCTTTCGGGTGGCCGGCCGGCGCGTGCGGGGCAGGCGCGTCGGCCGGCGAGCCTGACTAACAACGAGCAACCAATGCCATCGAAGCCGAAGACGTTCCGACCGTCGAGCGCACCGACACGCCAGCAGCGTGACAAGGCGAGAGGCACTGCCAGCCAGCGAGGCCCGTATACCGGAGCATGGTGGGCGCGCACACGTAAGCGGATTGCCAATCGTGATGGATGGGTGTGCGTCGACTGTGGCTGCGACGTGGGAATGAGGCCCGGCGACTTCCACTGTGACCACGAAGTGCCGCGACCAGTAGGTGCACCGATCAACACCGAGACACACGACAGCGATGAGAACTTGAGAACCAGATGCGTGACCTGCCACATGCGAAAGACTGCCAAGGCGCAACGCGAGATGCGTGCAGGTCGACAAAAATACATCCCCCCTAGGTGCTAGCGCTAGGGGGTGAGCCCCCCGCGAACCTCTGCCAAAGCGAACAGGAATTTGCCGCCGGTTTTTTCGTTCCGGGGGTTCAAAGGAAGCAGGATGGAACCGCAAACATTCAATCTCGACGCCGTTCAGCCGTTCTATGAGGACGCGCCGCGCCCCAGTGCCGGAATCTCTCTGGACTCCGCGCGTTCGTTCACAGCGAAGCAGGGCAAGCGTAGCGTGGCCATGCTGAATCGCCGGAAGGCAGCCAAGGCGGCACTCGAGCGACTGCCGGAACCTGGCGAATCAATCCACTGCATTCTGCGCGGCGACTTCGCGCTATTCGACTTCGTGCCGGCGATCTTGGAACTGGCCGATCGGCCGATTGATAGCCTCGTGATTGCGACACTCGGCGCGAACAAGCGGAACACCGAGGCCCTCGACGAACTGATCCAAGCTGGCCAACTGCGGAACTTGGCCATTCTGTGCTCGCACTACTTTGCGGCGGCAGATCAGGACGTTTACGCACACATGGCGGCGCTGTGCGACAAGCACAGTTTCCCGATCGCGGCAATGCGTTCTCACGCCAAGCTATTGCTGTTCGCCATCGGTGAGCGCCGCATCGTCGTGGAAAGCTCCGCCAATCTTCGAAGCTGCCACAACGTCGAGCAGGCAACCCTATTCGATGACGTGGACCTGTACGACTTTCACCGTCAGTGGATCTTCGAGCTCTTGGAGCAAGGAGCGGCACAGTGAGGGGGCGCAAACCGAGCCTGAAAACCCTGAAGGCCGAGCAACCGAAGACGGCACCGCTGGCCATTCCGCGTTGCCCGGCAATGTTGAAGGGCGAGGCTCGCAAGGAATGGGACCGCATGATGGCGCTGCTTTATGACCTCGGGCTCGTGGCAAACCTGGACCGCTCGACGCTTGCCCAACATTGCAAGGCGTGGGCGCGATGGGTGGAGGCCGAGGCGAACGTCGACGCCCAAGGGACCATCGTGAAGAGCCCGAACGGATACCCGATCCAGAACCCCTATTTGAGCGTTAGCAATCAGGCCGCAAAGCAGATGCAATCGCTGTTGAGCGAGTTCGGCTTATCGCCGGCCGCGCGGCACCGCTTGCTCGGCGCACCGAAGACGGACGAAGCCCCCAAAACAACTGGGTTCGAAGGAGTACTCGCGAATGTCGGTTGATACCGCACCACAAAACGCCCAGGCCGAACGTGCCGTTAAATTCATCAACAATTTGACGCACGCCAAAGGCAGCCAATGGGCCCGCAAGAAATTCAACCTGCGCCCCTGGCAGGAGACGTTTATCCGTGAGCTGTTCGGCCAGCTTCGAGAGGACGGCACCCGCCGCTATCGCAAAGCGCTGTTGGCACTGGCTCGCAAGAACGGCAAGAGCGAAATCGGCGCTGCCATCGCGCTCTATCTGCTGTGCAGCGAGCCAGAGGAAGGCGGCGAGATTTACTCGGCAGCAACCGACCGCGAGCAAGCCTCACTGGTGTTCAACGTCGCGGCAATGATGGTGAAGAACGACCCGACCTTGAGCCGATTGTGCAAGATCACCGAAAGCCGCCGGCAGATCGTCTATAGCCCGACCAATAGCATCTATCGAGCGATCCCAGCAGACGCCCCGCACGCGCACGGTTACAACGCTTCAGCCGTGATCTATGACGAACTTCACGCCGCCCCGAATGCCGACCTGTGGGACGTGCTGACGACCAGCATGGGCGCACGCACTCAGCCGCTAACGCTGGCGATCACGACGGCGGGGCACGACCGGGAGAGCATTTGTTACAAGGTGTGGGACTATGCCCGGCAAGTGCGCGACGGCCTGATCCCTGATCCTTCGTTCCTGCCCTACATCTTCGAGACGCCCGAGGACGCCGACTGGCACGACGAGGACGCCTGGCGACAAGCGAACCCGGCACTGGGCGACTTCCGCAGCCTCGACGAAATGCGCGAGCTGTTCAACGAAGCGCAGCACATGCCGGCCCGGGAAAACGTCTTCCGTCAGTTGTATCTGAACCAATGGACCGAGGCCGATGTTCGCTGGATTGGCTCGCAGGAGTGGGACGAGTGCCAAGCGGAAATCGACCTGCAGGACTTGGCCGGCAGTGACTGTTTCGCCGGCCTGGACCTTGGCTACCGTTCGGACTTCTGCGCCCTCGTGCTGGTGTTCCCGAGCGGCGATCAATACACCGTGGTCCCGTACTTCTGGCTTCCCAAAGAATCCAATCGCGACCTGAAGCGCGAGCCGTTCGCCACGTTCGTGCGCAACAAGCTCGTGGACCTGACGCCCGGCAGCTCGACCGACTTCGACCTGATCCGAAAACACATCAACGACCTGCAATCGCACTTCAACATTCGAGCGATCGCGGCCGACCCGTGGAACGCTCGCCAGCTTTCCAGCCAGCTTATCGAGGATGGATTCAACGTCGTCGAGGTGCGGCAGAACATGTACGCCATGAACGAGCCATCGAAGGCGCTCGAGACGGCAATCAAAGGCCGCAAGCTGCGCCACGACGGGCACGCGATTCTCCGCTGGATGGCAGCGAACGTCGTGATCGAGACCGACGCGAGCGGCAACTATCGTCCGAGCAAGAAGAAATCTAGCGAGAAGATCGACGGCATCGTCGCGCTGATCATGGCGCTGGGAGTCGCAGCCCAGGAGCCGCCACAGCAGCGTTCTATCTACGAAACACCGGGGAGCCTGGCTCTCTAGAACCATAACCAAAGGGAAAGCAAACCAATGCGCAGACTATCACCTGGACTACCGCTGAAGCGGCCAGCCACAACCACGGCACCGTCGAAACCGTCTAAGCCGAGCACACCAGCAACACCTGGCAGGCGAAAGGGCAAATGACCAATGACACCGCAATCGAAACTCACTGAGCTGGTGCAGCGCATCAGCGTTATCACCGACGTGGCACAGCGGCGCGAACTGCTCGACCTGGCTGTCGACCTTGATGGATGCTGGCGCGGCGTCCTGTCCGAGGTTATTCAAGAGGAATCCGACCTCGGCAGCGAAGCTCAGGCCGCGTCCTTCCGACTCCAGCGTGAGCATGGAATCAAGGCGAGTTCACTGCCGAAGTCGGCTCGTAAAACTGAGGAGGGCTGACGAATGGGCGTCACGAAATGGACGAACGAAGCGCTTGCGAAACTCACCGGCCATCCGGCAGAGAAGTTCCGCGACTTGGCACCTCGCACGCGGCACCTGATTGCGACCGGCCAGCTTAAGCCGCCGGGGCGTTTCTTCGAGATCCGCGTGAACGGCAAAACCGTGAGCGGAAATAGGAGCAAGCCGAAGCCGTTACCTGCCGACCTGCAGCGCCGGCTCGAGCGCCTGCGGAAATTCGACGACCAGGAAAAGCAACGCGCCGAGCGCGAGCGTAAGCGAAACACACAAGCCCGCTTGTCTAGACTCATGGCCGACTGGCGGCCTAAACCGACGAGCGAACTGGATTCCAAGATTCAGCAGCAGCTGAAGACCCAGCCAGCGAAGCATCACGAGTTTTTGCGGCTTATGTATTCGGGCTGGATCGCTAATAACGAAGCGTATTTTGGCGGCCGATTGGAACTGCCAATCATCCTCGTAAAAGACACTAGCCAACAACAAGCGCAGGCGTGGTGTGAGGTCGAAAAGCGGCCGTGCGTGATTGTATTCGGCGAGCATACAGTCGCCCAAAAGCCCCGCAATTACTGCCTCGGGATTCTTGCTCACGAGCAAATTCATCAGGCCATCGCACAGCACGCCGGGGCGAGAGCCGCCTGGGGTAAGAACCTCGGGCATCACGAGGAGTTCGCCCGCATCTGCGGCAACATCTCCAAGGCTCGCGGCTGGCGTGACGCATACGTGGGCCCGGTGAGCGATTTGTATAGCTCATGCCACTGGCCGCACCACCACTAAACGAAAGGGGACGGACCGTGAGTGAAGTTAGCGGAAAGATCAAGATGATCGACATCAACGCAGGTTACGGGTTCATCACGCACCCGGGGCGCAATGATGTGTTTTTCCACGCGTCGGCATGCGCTGATGAGCTGCTGCCGCTGCGGGACGAACTGCGCAACCAGCAGGTTAGCTATGAAATCGAACAAAGCGACCGCGGCCCGCGTGCTCGAAATGTGAGGCTGGCAACATGACACGCACCGAGAATGAAATCCGCCAAGAGCTGGCAGCCGTCGAGGCTCACGCCGAACTGATACAGCGTAGGCTAGATGCGATCATCGGCCAGCGAGACCAACTGCTGGCGGAGTTGTGCGACACAACCGGCGCGGCATCGAATCGATACGTCGGCGCGCGATGATGGTTGAGCGCTCGAACGCGGCGCTAAGGTCGTGCGGGGCGTGAGCAGCTGGGACAGTGTCATCCGAAGAAGAACCACACTAGGACCAGTGCCACAATCACCGCCACCAAGCACCCGACCAGCTTCTCAAGTTCCACGATCCGCCGAGCTGCGTTGTTCTGGACTGGCGGCCGATGAGCTTTCATTGACCAACCCGAGGTCGCATTGCAGCCGCACGCCGGGCACTGCTGGGATGACAGGTCATCCTCTTCGTAATTGATTGCCGTGCCGCAGCGCTTGCAGTCCAGAATCGGCATGACTACTTAACTAAGCTCCAAGCGGATCAATTGATCGAATGAACCTTGCGGCCGGTTACCGCCGACGCCGGAATGCGAGCAGGCCGAGCAGGGCGAGAGCGCCGAGCAGGTAGGTGGAAGGCTCGGGGACGGTCGCCAAGCGAAAACCCCGAGAGACGCTCTCGGCAGACGGGCTCATGAAATCCCAACTAGAGCTTTGCAGGCGGATAGAGTCATTGGACCAGGAACCACCCCGCACACCACGAGAGATGTCGCTGAGCGCTTCATTCCACTCGTAGACGTTTCCCCCTTGGTCGGCAGTACCGTAAAAGCTGTTGCTCAACGGGCCGGCACTCCCCACGGTCGTAACGTTGCCGTCCTGACCGTTCCAGTCAGCGTCGCGGTTGTAGTTGACGATGTTCGCCCCCGGATTGCTGATATTGCCCACCGAGTCGGCTGCGGCGACCGTGGGGATACTGTTGCTGTGCGTTGCGAAGAGCCAATAGTTGTCGCTGTCGCCCCCTTCTGTGGCAGGCTGATAGTACGCGGCTTTGTACCATTCGTTTTCGCTGGGAAGGAACCACGTTGCCCCCGTATTACGGGTGATGCTATTGCCACTCACGGGCTGGCCACCTGCATTCAAGGCACCCAGCGTGTACGCGCCGGTTTCTGTGTCGCCGGCACCCTGTCCGTTGTTCAGCCAGTTAGCAAAGCGGATTGAGTCGTACCAAGTTACGAAGTTCACTGGCTTGTCGCCCATGTTCGGCTTGACGGCGTAAGTGAAGCTTCCGCTCACGCCGCCTTTAGTGATGCCACCTCGGATATTGGTCCCCATGTTCGTGCTATATAGGAAAAGGGGGTCGCTCTTGGCCTTTTCGTTGAGGAATGCCGCGTACTGGTCGTTGGTCACCTCGGTCGTGCCGATGCGGTAGTCATAGGCAACCGCGCCATGGCCGGTCGAATCGGCCGCGTTGCCGGCGTTGCCGACCGGTACGGTTGGAATCGTGATCGAGAAGGCGGTCGAGGTGCAGCACAACAACAGAGCAGCCGTAAGCGATCGAAGCATGGTAAATGCTCCCGTGGGCAGAGTGTGGTCAGACTGGGGACGATTCTAATCACCGGCAGCGGGGGACGCTAGATTCGTGTCCCAGCTCTCACTTCCGCGGCTTACGCCCGAGCGGATCGTCAGCATTGCCCGGCATGATCGACTTCGGCTGCCGAACGGGTTTGCCAGCTAGAGGCTCTGGCGACAAGTGGCCCAACTCGGCGTACAGTCCCTGAATGCCGTTACGGGCCTCTGTCACGAGCGCGAATAGCGGATCGCCAGCCGAGAACTTTCGCTGGTGCATCCGCTGTTCAAGCTGCGCGAGGTATTCGAGCATCGGCCACACCCGGGCAGTGATCGCGGCAACCTGGTCGGTGGTGAGCTGGTCGGATCGCATGGGCTCAACATAGTCGGTATTGCGCCGAGATGGTAGGCAGCGTTATAGAGCACCAAGGCGAATCGGGGCGGGGTGTTTCTATTTACTTAACCACCTGCGTGAAACAAAATGCTCCCCACCACGCGGTTTAACTCAGGGCTTAGGCAGGGGGGGCATCGATGGATGCGTATGGAGTCTTCGAGGGCGGTGGCGTAAAAGGCGCCGCGCTAGCTGGATGCTTGGCGGCCGCAGAAGACAATGAGGTTCGCTTCCGGGGATTGTGCGGAACGTCCGCAGGCGCAATCGTCGCCTACCTCGCGTCGATGCGTTTCAGTGGTCGAGAAATGCTCGAGCTGATGCGTGAAGGCCCATTGCATCCGACTCGCATGTTCGATGACGAAGGGCAAAAGCTGTCCGTCAGCACAAATGCACTTGAGCAGATTTCTCGCATAGCGGGATCCAACACGGGCATCGGAAGCAAATTGTTGCGATGCCTTACGATGCTGCCAAGCATCCGGAGGCAACTGAGCTACTTTGGCCCGGGTTTCGGAATCTACGATGGAATGCGGCTGAAGGCTGCGCTGTTACAGTTGGCTCGTGAGAAATGTAGTGGAATCACGGATGATGTGACCTTTGAGCAACTTAGTCGCAACGAATGTATACCTCTAAAGATCATTGCGTCGGACATCAGGGGGCGTAGTGTTGCCAAGTTTCATCTTGGTGAAGACACCGTGTCTCCGTCGGTGTTGACCGCGATACGGTGCTCTACTGGGTACCCGTTCGTGTTCTCTGCAATCGACATCGAAGAACGACGACTGGTAGATGGGGGGCTCGCAAGCAACTTACCGTCGTTTCTATTCGCGGCCGAGAACCAAGCAACTCGGTATCCATCGCTCCTGTTTGAGATTACGCGTGCGAGTAATGGTCCAGCAAACGGCATTTTGGGATTCGTGCAAGATTTATACGAGACTGCGCTCGAAGCCAGTGACGCCATTATGGCCGACCAGATCGGCGCGGGTGGTCTGCGCATTCCGGTCGTCATCCCGGATCACTACACGACCTTCGGAATTCAACTCTCTGCCGATGATATAAGCGATCTGTGGCGAATCGGCTATGTTGCAACGAATGAGGCCTTAAGCAAGTGGGAACGTCTAAATCATGCGAGAAAGGCTGGAAGCGATATTCAGCGCCAGCTTTGGACGATTTATGGGGACCGAAAGCTGTTTGAGCCACCTCTGTGGGCACTCGCGAAATGGTGCGAGGCGAGAACGAACGCAAAAGACGTTCGAGCACACGTTATGCTTCCGACAGGACGCCCGAACCGTTCTCGTATCGTGACGTACTACTTCCATGATCGCGAAGGAGATCACGACTGCGAACTCGAGCTTGACGAATACGCAGGCTGTACCGGCAGGGCGTATAAGGCACGGGCGATTGTGGCGGCCGATTTGGACGACGCTAGGACGACCTACATGGAGCAGTGGGGACTAACTGTCGAACAACAAGCAAAAATACCCAAGGACCGTAAATCAATGCTGTCGGTGCCTATCCTGGCGTGGAGTAGGGAGATGCGTCAGCCTGCCGACCAACTTCCGGTCCTCGGTGTACTTTCCGTTGATTCTTCGACGCCCCTGGGCGATACTAATTGGTTGAAGGGCGATCAGGTCCAGCGTCCGGTGTGGCAGGCGTTGACTGGCTGGTCGGACATTATCAGCCGATTGCTGAGGGGTTAAAGACATGCTACCCAGCGGAGTAAAACCGCGCGACGAAGAGTTGCGCGTGGTTAGTGATTCAACCGGGCTACTGGTCGCAAAGGTTGAGTGCACTGGGGAATATGATTTCTTCGCGCCAGCCGAGTTCTTGAGGCCAGAGTGCGAGTCCCAGTTCCCAGCGCCTCAGAAGCTTCTTGAATTTGCCAGGTCGGACCAAATTGATTGATTCGATGTGGCTCGGCGATGAATCTTTACTGCCATCTTACTGCCAAGTCCGCAGACATTAGCGGACGGTAGTGTACAACTAGCCCCGCGAATTCCGACAGGAAAGACGGTCTGTACACTAGCGGGCACCCATCGACCTAACTGGAAATGTCGTGCCGGGTAACCGGTTGCGGGTTCGAGTCCCGTGCCCTCCGCTGACACAAAAACCCCGCAAGCCAAACGACTTGCGGGGTTTCTTTGTTTTGGGGGCTAGCAGTTTGCGGCAGCATTGGCGGCTTTCAGGGCGGGGCCAACCGCGGCCATCGTGATCTCAGGATGGCGAGCGCCCGACAGTGCTGTCCGCCTCTACAACATCGTGCGCCGGGGGCAGGAATTCCTGGCCAACATACCGCCGCTTGAGGCTTTGAAACTGGCGCTGCGGCCAGATCCGCTTGTGGTTGAGCATGAAGCGGGTCACCAGCATGATAATGCCGCACCCATAAATACTGCTGGCGACGAAGCTGGCCGAGGAAGCTTCGGGAAAGTAGCGGGTCGGGACCGGAACTTCGGCGATGCGAAAGTTCGCCTCGACGGCCTGGGCAATGACTTCCTGGTCAAAGATGAAGGCATCCGAATTCGCTTGAAAGTTGATGGTCTCCAGCACTTCGCGGGTAAATGCGCGATAGCCCGTGTGGTACTCAGACAGCTTGAGTCCGAAAGTCCAGTTTTCCAACTTGGTAAGGAATCGGTTGGCGACGTATTTCCACCACGGCATGCCCTGCTGGATCGGAGAAGCGCCGAGCAACCGGGAGCCAAGCACGATGTCGGATTCGCCACGCCGAATCGGCTCGATGACTGTCGGCAACAGGCTGGGGTCGTACTGAAAATCGGGATGCACCATCACGATAATGTCGGCGCCGGCCTTCAACGCTTCGGTGTAACAGGTCTTTTGATTGGCGCCGTACCCATAGTTTCGATTGTGTACGAAAATCTCGAGACTCAGTTCCCGGGCGATCTGGACGGTCTCATCGGAACTACCATCGTCGACGACGATCACCAGGTCGACAACGTCGCGCGGCAATTCCAGATAGGTCATCTTGAGCGTCTTGGCAGCGTTGTAGGCCGGCATGACGACAACGACCTTGGGCTGCTGCTTGTTAGTCACAATCAATCCTCGCCTAACTTCGGAACTGAGATCGGTGCCTGTTTGAACTCGGTATAAAGGGGCTGCGGCATCAGCCAGTCAGTCCAGCGTACACGCTGGCGAGGCGATTTCGCAATTCTTCGTCCCAGGCCGGCGGCGCCAGTCCGAAATTGTCGATCCACTTGCTGCAGTCGAGCCGCGAATACTGAGGGCGGCAGGCCGGTGTTGAGAATTCCGCGGAGGAAACCGGCCGAATCCGCGGCCTGGTTGGCACGAGGCCTGATTCCGCGGCCAGGTCCAAAATGGCCGCCGCGAATCCGTGCCAGCTTGTTTCACCGGAGCATGCGAGATGCAAAGTTCCGCCAAGCTTCTCGAATAAGGCGGCATCGACGCTGGCCTGGGTCAGGATGTGCCTGGTTGCCCGCGCCACAAAGTTGGCCGACGTCGGGCTGCCCACCTGGTCGGAGACGACGGCGAGTTCACTCGGCGTGCCCGCCTTCTGCAGCATGGTTTTCACGAAGTTGCGGCCCGTGCGGCCATAGAGCCAGCTGGTGCGAATGATCAGGTGAGCGGCGCCGCTGGCGCGAATTGCCGTTTCTCCGGCGGCCTTTGAGCGGCCGTAGGTATTCAACGGATCGACGGGATCCGCCTCGTTCCACGGACGCGTGGAGTCGCCGTTGAAGACGTAGTCGGTCGAATAGTGCAGCAAAGTTGCGGCGATTCTGGTGGCCTCTTCGGCGAGTACGCGTGGCGCCGTCTCATTGATCGCATAAGCTGTTGCGCTGTCGGTTTCCGCCGCATCGACGGCAGTGTAAGCCGCGGCGTTGATGATGATGCCCGGTCGTACTTCGCGCACGACTCGCCGGACCGAGTCCGGCACTGCCAGATCGACTCCGCAATGCTGGATCACACCCGATGCGCGGCTCGACCGACAAGTCGCCACCAAGGGCCCGAGTTCACCCAATTCAACCAGCAATTCCGAGCCGAGCTGGCCGGTGGCGCCAATCAACAAAATCGACATAGGGCGGACTCGAGACGATTCGAACGGATGAGAACCGAGATTCACTGCAGATGCTAGTGCAAATAGACCGGGAGCATGTCGGCCGGAAAGCCGTCCAAGCCAACGGCGGCCGCATCCTTTGCGGACAAGACCGGATCGGCGATCGGCCAGGGGATACTCAGACGCGGATCGTTCCAGGCGATCGTCATTGCGATTTCCGGATGGTAGGTGTCGGAACACTTGTAGGCTACCAAGGCACCGTCACTCAACACGCAAAAGCCGTGGGCAAAGCCCGCGGGAATGAACAGTTGACGATGGTTGTGTTGCGACAATCGCTCGGCAACCCAATGGCCGAAGGTAGGCGAACCTCGGCGGATGTCGACGGCCACGTCGAAGATCTCACCTTTCGTCACGCTGACCAACTTGGCCTGGCCATGCGGATGCTGAAAGTGCAAGCCGCGCAGCACCCCGGCAGTTGAATAGCTCAGGTTATCCTGGACCAGCGGCACGTCGATGCCGGCGGCCTCGTAGCTGGCTTGTTGCCATGTTTCGAGCAGGTAGCCGCGATGGTCCGTGTGAACGTCGAGTTCGACCAGGATCACGCCAGGCAATCCGGTGGGAATGATCTGCATATTCTGCTGTCCGAAAGCCGTGCGTGGCCGCTACCCGGCGCTGGGTGGTTGCTGCGATTTAAGCGATTCTTCAATCTGGCGAAACTGGTTTGCACGCTCGATATTTCCGGCGGCGGTAGCCTTCTGGATGCACTCGCGACAGACCTGCAAGGCCTGATCGCGGCGTCCCGCGGCGGAATAGGCGACGATGAGAGTGTCCAGGAACGTCAGATTCTCCCGCCGCGAGATCCGGCAAGCCTGCTCTGCCAACTCAACGGCCTGGCGCGGATCCTTCAGCCGGTCGTCCGATGTCGAAGCCAACTGCCAGGCAAGATTATTGAGGGCTTCGTCCCAGTCGCCGCGCAAGCGAACGGCCTGACGCATTGCCTTGGTCGCCGACTCTTCTTGCCCCAGCGCCAGGTAGACGCTGCCAAGGGTCAGGTGTGCTCGGGCCAGTTCTGGATCGCGGTTGATAGCACGTTCCAGCCGAGCGGCCGCTGGTTTTAGTTCGCCGCGAACGAAATGGATAAACCCCGCGTTGTAGTGATCGCGCGCGGAATCGGATGTGTTGAGCGTATCGGGTCTCAGGTCAAAGATCACCCAAGACGCCACCTGTTCCGTCGGCATCAGGCCTGTGAGCCAAGTGACTCGCTTGCGCATGTAATCCGCGCGTCCATCCTCACGCAAAATGGCGTAGGAAATACCCTTCCAGTAGTTCACGCTGACGGCGTAGATGGTGAACTCCGGAACTTCAGGCGGCAGTTCGAACTCGATTCCATAGCGGCTTGGATCAACGTGGCCAAAATATAGCATCCGCCAGCTTCCGCCGTCAAAGTTCTTGACTAGCTCTGGCACGCGGTACAAGTCCTGTCCCCAATCCAGGTTTGAATCGACCAACCACGCGGCGCCCTGAGACGGCCCGCCAATGAATCGGTTGAAGTAGGCCAAATAGTTCGGATGGACCCAGGCAGTAAGCGCTGCTGCGTACATCAGGACCGGTGCGGCGACCAGCCAGCGGCGATCGAGCTGGCCAAGCGTCGAACGCTGCGACGCGGGCTTCGCCGCGCGCCTCGACAACCACCGTTCGATCCAGGCCAAGCACGCACCGAGCATCACGAACAGGAACGGAAATGCCGGCAGAATATACCGAATACCGAGGCACAGCGTGTTGAAAAAGGCCGCGATGATCAGCAACATCGCGGGCGGGGCCACCACCAGAATCCACTCGCGCCAATCCTTCACGACCAGCGGCAACGCGATGAGCGAAAGCAGCGTCAGCAGGACAACTGGTTCCGACTCTTTGATCGCATAAGCAATGAAGTAGTAGCTAATCCAACCGGACTCGGACCACTGGCCGAGCAGATAGCCGGGCATTCCGCCGCGCTCGATGTCGACCTTCAGGGCGTCAATCCCTTCGATGTAGGCTCGCGGTAATCCCAGGGGAAGCGAGGACGGTACATGTGCATAGAGCTCGCGCACCGAGGCGGATCCGAGTTCAAGCGAACCGACCGTGTCGAACGTACCGGAGAAGCCCATGCCCAGGTTGACCACCAACCACGCCGTTGCGAGGTACACGGTGACCTGAACGATGATTGGCCTCAGACGCGGCGTGCCTGCCGGGAACTTGAGCCACACGATCGCCCCGTATAAGAGCGGCAACAGCGGTACTAAGTACAGCGAAGAGAACTTGATCAGCATCGCCACCCCCAGCGCCGCCCCGGCCAGGGCGATTCGCCGCCAGCCGGGTACCCTGGCGGCCCAACGGATGGCCAGCACCGCCCCTAGCATTGACAGCGCGGTGGCCACGTCGAGCGTCGCAACATGACCATGAGCCAGTATCGTGGGCGACAAGAGCAACAGACTGCTGCTCATCCCGGCGGCGAATGGCCCATACAACTCCCGACACCAATAAAACACCAGCGCCGCCATCGCCAGGACGAGCGGAATGTTCATCAGGCGGGCTCTCGTCATCAGGCCCAGGTAGCGCTCGGCATTCTGCCGTTCGAAAGCCATGCCGTATAGCCATGGTCCCCAACTGACCGTCGGGCCCTCGACCAGTGGAGACCGCACCGACGGGTCGAGTGTCAGCGGCAGCGCCAGCCACATTTTCCCTGGTGGCGGGTTGTTGCGATACATGTCGAAATGCCCTTGCCGCCAATGCAGCAGGCCCGCCGGGACGTGGGCATACTCATCGACCGTGGGCGTCTCGCGAATCGCGGCGCTAGTGGCCGCCATGATGAAGATGACGCTGGCGATTCCCGTTACCACATGCCACACGGTCCAGCCGCGCGGCGGCGGATTGACCGGAGACGGCAGATCTCTCGATTTTCGTACGCGGGCCATTTGTTCCACAGGATCCAATCAGAAAAGCTGCTTTGTCGGATTTTCAACCGACGACCGGTCCTCTGGCGAAATGCCAGCCGGCAGCGTGATGAACCCTGGATTCGACACGCTTGTCGATGGCGGATAGCTACCACATTGTAATCAGCCCAAGCTACAATACAGCAGAGTCGCGAACCTTCCTGAGCTCGTTGAGCAAGTGGTCCGTATCCGTCTTCGAACGACGCCGTGTTGTACGTGAGCCTGCCGCATGCAGTCGATCTTGATTACTGGCGGAGCGGGCTTCATTGGCAGTTGCCTGGTGCGCCAGGTGGTTGCGTCTGGCCGGTTTCGGGTTATCACCCTCGACAAACTGACCTACGCGGGCAACCTAGAATCGCTGGCTCCCGTGCTGAATAGCCCACGGCACGATTTCATTGAGGGGGACATCGGCAACCGTCCCTTGGTCGCGGCCCTGTTGGCCGAGCATCAGCCCGTGGCCATCATTCATTTGGCGGCCGAGTCGCACGTCGATCGGTCCATCGACGGCCCCGCCGCTTTTGTCGAAACGAACGTGATTGGCACATTCAACCTGCTCGAGGCCGCGCGCGAGTATTGGTCCAGGCCAGGCTCGCCGTCGCGCGACGCGTTTCGCTTCCTGCACGTGTCAACGGACGAGGTGTATGGCTCGCTCGGCCCAACGGGCTTATTCACTGAAAGCAGCCCCTATGCGCCGAATTCGCCGTACTCGGCTTCGAAAGCCGCTTCGGACCATTTTGTCCGAGCCTATCACCATACCTATGGCCTGCCGACGATCACGACAAACTGTTCGAATAACTATGGCCCTTACCAATTTCCCGAGAAGCTGATTCCGCTGATGATTCTCAATGCACTGTCTGGTCGACCACTGCCGGTTTACGGAGACGGGCAGAACGTGCGCGATTGGTTGTTTGTCGAGGATCATTGTGCAGCTCTCATGGCTGCGCTAGACAGCGGTATTCCCGGCGAGGTCTACAACTTTGGCGGCAACTGCCAGAGAACTAACCTGCAACTGGTCGAGCAGCTTTGTGCCGTCGTCGACGAATTGCGTCCCGACTCGGCGGCCCCTCCGTCGGCATCGCTAATCACCTACGTTGCTGATCGCCCCGGACACGACCGACGTTACGCAATCGATGCGTCCAAGGCTCAACGGGCACTCGGCTGGCGCCCACAAACGAGTTTTGACGCTGGATTACGCCGCACCGTGCAGTGGTATCTCGAAAACTCGGCATGGATCAAGGGCGTGAGCAGCGGCAGCTATCGCGGGCAGCGATTAGGATTGCCAGGACGACCCGACCACTTGAATCAAGCGGCGACTCGTCAGCAAACCGCGAACCCGTCTGTGTAGGCCGTAGCAAAACCAGAATTGCACATCGCACACCCGGCGGGCGCGGGAAAACAGGACTCAACATGGCGACGAGCTACTTCGACCGCGGCATCATTCTGGCCGGCGGCGCCGGCAGCCGGTTGTATCCGCTGACGCACGCCGTCAACAAGCAATTGTTGCCGGTGTACGACAAGCCGATGATCTACTACCCGCTCTCGACGCTGATGCTGGCCGGGATTCGCAACATTCTGCTGATTACCACTTCGGAGGACCTGCCGGCTTTTCGGCGGCTATTGGGTGACGGCAGCCAGATCGGTTTGTCGTTGCATTACGCCGTGCAACCCCAACCGCAGGGATTGGCCCAGGCGTTTCTCATCGGCCGCGAGTTCATCGGACGGGAGCGAGTCGCGCTCGTGCTGGGAGATAACATCTTCTTCGGCCAAGGTTTTCAAGGATTGCTGAACAAGGCCTGCGCTCGGGACTCTGGCGCCACGGTGTTCAGCTACCGGGTCAAAGACCCCCAGCGTTACGGCGTGGTCGAACTCGATGACCGGCAGAAACCCGTTTCGCTCGAGGAGAAACCCGCCACGCCCAAGTCGAAACTCGCCGTCACTGGCCTGTACTTCTACGACAACGACGTCGTCGAGATTGCGTCCGGGTTACGACCTTCGGCCCGGGGCGAACTGGAAATCACCGACGTCAATCGGGAGTACCTTCGTCGAGGCCAACTGCACGTCGAGGCCTTCGCGCGGGGATTCGCCTGGCTGGACACCGGGACCCACGAGTCTTTGACCCAATCGGCCAACTTCGTTCAAACCGTCGAGATGCGGCAGGGTCTCAAGATCGCCTGCATCGAGGAGGTCGCATACAAGAAAGGATTCATCACGGCCGAGGAGCTCGGCCGATTGGCCCGTGCGCTGCCGAACGACTACGGACAATACCTGCTCGATCTCGTCACCGAATGATGACCCGCCGGTAAATGAACGACGGGGCGACGCCAGCCGTTCACTGGGCGACGAATGGCTGCCCACTGCGATATGCCTTGAGCTGTCGCTCAATCGCGTCGGCGGCTGCCTGATCTTTGGCATCGCGCGCCAGGGACTGTGCTTGTTGGGCCATATCCACTGCCTGTTCGAACTGCGCGTTGGCGGCATATGCGGCCGCCAACGTTTCGAGTGAGTTGCGGTCGGGCCGGGCCAGCATCTTGCGCGCCCGCTCGGCCAAAGCCACTGCCCTCTGGCCGTTGCGTGTTGCCGGATCGCCGCTCGTGGCGAGCAGCCAAGCCAGGTTATTGGTGGCCTGATAGTCGTCCGGCCACTGGGAAACCGCCTGATCGTAATGCTGGATGGCTGCGGTCACATCCTGCTGTGCTGCCGCGATATCGCCCAGCCGCGTAAGCAGCCTCGAACGGAAAACCTTGGCCTGGGGATGGTCAACTTGCTGCAGCGCGGCGAGCGACGCCTTGACACGACTAATCGCCTGCTCACGACGACCAAGCTGCAGAAGCACACTGGTTAATTTCAAGGTTGCATCGGGCTGGTTCGGAATCGCCTGCAGCACCGACTCGAAGCCCGCGATTGCAGCTTCGAGTTCGCCTGCGGCAGCTTGCGCTTGCGCCACGAGATAGATCGACTTGACGTCATGTGACCCATACTGATCGGCTTGGCGGAACAGGGCCAGCGCGCGCTGGGCGTCACCCAATTGTAATTCAACCTCGCCCGCTCCGCGCAGGACGGCCGGGTCGTGCGGGGCAACTTCGAGTGCCGCCGTGAACTTTTCGCGCGCCTGGCGTGGGTCTCCCGACTTGGCAAGGGCGTGCCCCCACAGTGAAAGCACAAGCTGCCGGGCGTAGGGAGTTGCCGAATCAGGCAGTAGCGCGGCAGCGCGGGCGAGTTGGTCCCGCGCCAGGTCGAATTGTCCCAGCTCGGAGTGCGCCCAGCCAAGATTCGTCCGGATGAGCGAATCGTCCGGCTCGAACTCCGCGGCCTGTTGCAGTTTCTCCACGGCTTGCTCGCGCGCTCCGGTCTCAAACAGCGCGCGGCCCTGCGTGGATAGCAGCCGGCCCAGTTCACGCCCACAGGCGATTCCCTGTTCGCAATGCTCCAGGCTCTTGGCGTGATCCCCGCGAGTCAAATAATGATCGGCCAGCAGCCGATGGGCCTTCCAGTTGCGTTTGGTATCAGCCGCGGCGTCTTCAAACAGCGTGACTGTATCGTGCCATTTCGAAGTCTGCTGGTATGTCAAAACGCCCAGCCCGACCGCGAGGGCC
>JBGSKX010000195.1:0-10200 GCA_041741015.1 Pirellulales bacterium | reverse complement strand
GTGGCTGCTCTCGCAATTGCCGCGCGAGAGCGACGTGGCTGTGGTCGACTCGCGCAGCGGAACGGCCGTGTTCGCGGTCGATCCCGGCGCAGCGCGACAGCGCATCGAGCGGCTCGACGATCGCGGCATGACCCAGCCGCTCTCAGTCGCCATCGAGTCTGCCATCGAGCTCTTGGAAACCAGCGAGAAAGAGCGTAAGGAGCTCTACGTCTTCACGGACCTCTCGCGTGCAAGCTGGTCGACCGAAGCCACCCGTGGCCTGGCCGACAAGCTCGCGGCCCAGACCGGCGTGGGCGTCTACGTGGTCGACGTCGGGGTTCGCGATCCACAGAATTTCGGCCTTGGCGAGACGCGACTCTCGGGCGAAGTTGTCTCGAAGAACGCGCCGCTCAGTATTCAGTGCGACGTCCTGCACGTGGGGCAGGGTGGCCAACGCTCCGTCGAGCTCCTGCTCACCGACCCCGAGACGGGCCAACCCGAAGTTCGCGGCCGGCAGACCATCGATCTTGCCGAGGGGAGCTCGCAGCGCGTCGACTTCCAGCTTCGCGGTCTCGCGGCCGGCGTGCACCAGGGGCAGCTTCGGCTGGTCGAGGAGGACGCTCTCGCGCCCGACAACGAGCATTGGTTCACCGTCGAAGTCCGTCCGGCGTGGCGCGTGCTGTTGGCCGCTCCGACAGATGAGCGGCGCAGCTCCGAGGATTACGCGCTCTTCATGGCCGAGGCGCTCGCGCCATACGCTATGCGCGTGAAACGCGAAGCGCCGTTCGACGTCGAGGTGATCGATCTGGAAACGCTCGCCGCGAAGGATCTCGCGCCCTATGGCGCGGTCTGCCTGATCGATCCCACGCCGCTTGCGCCGCCCGTCTGGCAGAAACTGCAATCGTTCGTGGCCGGCGGCGGCGGGCTCGGCGTGTTCCTCGGCGCGAATGCTTCCCCCGTGCAATCGTTCAACGATCCGGTCGCCCAGCAGTTGCTTCCTGGCCGGCTGCTGCGGCAGTTTCGCACGGGTGGCGACGTGTATCTTGCACCGGACGACTACCAGCATCCCGTGCTCTCGAAGTTCGCCGGCCTCGAGGTCGCCTGGCCGCAGCTTCCCGTGTTTCGTCATTGGCAGCTCGATAAGCTTGCCGAGGGTGCGACCACGGTGATTCCCTTCTCGAACAACCAGCCAGCGCTCATCGATCGCCCGGTCGGCCGCGGCCGCGTCATGACGCTGACCACCAGCATCTCCGACCCGGCCAGCCGACCCAGCGAGCGCGACTACGTTCCCTGGAACCTGCTCCCCACGGGCGACGATCGCTTTCCGTTCTATCTGCTCGCGAACACGCTCGCGCGATATCTCGTGGGCAGTGACCAGCAGCAGCTGAACTATATCGCCGGCACGCCTGCCGTTGTGCGGCTCGATGCGGACAATCGCCAGCCGATCTACCTGCTAGCCACGCCGCGCGGAGATCAACTTCGCACGCCACCAAGCGACGGCGGTGAATCGCTCGTCGTGACCACCACCGACTCGCCGGGCAATTACACGATTGCCGCCGGCGGAGGCGACGAACAGGTTCGCCTCGGCTTCAGCGCGAACCTGCCCTCCAGCATCAGCGAGCTCGCCCGAGCGAGCGAAGCGGATCTGCAAGCTGCGTTTGGCCCGGCGCCGTTTCGGCTGGCGCACAATCGCGATGAGATCGACCGCAGCATCAGCGCTGGCCGAGTCGGTCAGGAACTATTCCCCTACATCATCGTTTTCCTGGTGCTGATCCTGGCTGGCGAACAGGTGCTTTCGAATCGCTTTTATCAGGACTACAACACCGCGCCCGAGCAGTCGCGGGCGGCCCAGTTGGCCAAGAGTGCTGAAGCGACCGGAGCGAAGACGAAGAGCACACCGCCTCCGATCCCGGTGCAAGCAAAATGAACAGCGAGTGGTTTCTAAACCCGGTCGGCGGCTACGGCGTGACGCTCGGTCTCGCCGTGCTGATGATCGTGTTACTGACGCTGCTTGGTCTGCCACGCGAAAGGTTGACGCGCCGCCGCCGCTGGATCCTGCTGGGCTTGCGGCTCGGCGTCATCGCGATGGCCCTGTTCGCCATGCTGCGCCCCACGCTTGTCTACACCACCAGCAAAGCGCGCTCGGCAACGCTCGCCGTGCTGATCGATCGCTCGCGCAGCATGCTCGTGGCCGATTCTGTCGGTGGGCGCACTCGCTGGGAAATGCTGAAGTCCGCCGTCGGCGATGCACTCCCTGCGCTCGATGACCTTTCCGAAAACGTCGAGCTCAAGCTCTATACTTTTGATTCGGCCGTGCAGCCAATTGAGCTGGACCGCGGCCGGCTCGACCTTGGGGAAACCCCCAGCGGCGAACAAACCGCGATCGGCGCCGCGCTCGACGACGTCCTCCGTCGTGAAGCCGGCAAGCGGCTGATCGGCGTGGTGCTGCTCAGCGATGGCGCCCAGCGTGCGTATGCTCCGCGCGACATCGCTCCGCAAGGCCCAGCGCGGCGGCTCGCCGATCTGGGCTTCCCGCTCTACACGCTCCCTTTCGGCCAAGCCCGCGGTCTCGGCCAGGCGCGCGACGTCGTGCTGGCCGATCTGGCCGTCAATCCAACCGTCTATGTGAAGAACGAACTGGCAGCCCGCGCGACGGCCCGCGTCGAAGGCTTCGGCAATCAACCCGTGCCCGTGCAGCTTCTGTTCGAAGCTCCCGGCGGAAAGATGAACGTTGTCGCCAGCCAGGAACTCGCCGGCGGTGAAGGGGGCGCGAGCCTGCCGATCGATCTTACGACCGTCCCCGAAGTTCCCGGAGAATACAAACTCACCGTGCAGGTTCCCGCTCAGCCGGGCGAACTGGTGACCACGAACAACTCGCTCAGCACGTTTGTCACGGTGCTCAAAGGGGGCGTCAACGTGCTGTATCTCGAAGGCGCGCTCCGCGTAGACCAGGTTTACTTGCGCCGCTCGCTGGATGCCTCACAGGACATCAAGGTCGACTTCGTGCGCCTCGACCCGCGCACTCCCGATGCCCGGCCGGTCGATCTCTTGCAGCGTATTCAACCGGGCAAATACGATGTCTACGTGATTGGCGACGTCGACGCGTCGCAGTTCAAGCCCGAGGAACTCGAAGCTCTTGCGAGCGTCGTGCGCAACGGCGCGGGCCTGGTGATGCTCGGAGGGTTTCACACCTTCGGTCCGGGCGGTTACGCGGAGACGCCGCTGGCCGATCTATTGCCCGTGAAGACGGATCCCCGCGAACGCCAGCGCCTTGGCGAACCCTTGCGCACGGACGTGCAGCTCAATGGTCCGCTCAAGATCATGCCGACCAAACCCATCGGCGAGCGTCATTACCTGACCGATCTTGCGGAAGGCGATCGCGCGGCCGCCTGGGCCAAACTTCCGCCGCTCGAAGGCGCGAACAAACTAGGCGAGCCAAAACCCGGCGCGCAGGTGCTCGCCACAGCCGGCGACACGGCGCCGCTGCTTGTGATTGGCGAAGCGGGCGGACGCGTCGCGGCGTTCGGCGGCGACACCACCTGGCGCTGGTGGATGGAAGGGTTCGCGCCGCAGCACAAACGCTTCTGGCGGCAGATGATTCTCTGGCTCGCCCGCAAAGACGAACTCACCGATGGCGACGTGTGGGTTAAGCTCGCCAATCGCCGCTTCGAGCGCGGCTCGCGCGTGGAGTTCACCGCCGGCGCACGCTCGCCGCAGGGAGAGGACTTGCTCGATGCCAGGCTCACTGCCGAAGTAACGCTTCCCGACGGCACGCTTTCCAAAGTGAACCTGATTCGCCAGGGAGACGTCGTCAGCGGAGCATTCGACGGCACGAACCTCGCCGGCGACTACGCGATCAACATCTCGGCCGATAGCGCTGCGGGCGATCCGATCGGCGATGCCCGCGCGCGGTTTTTGGTCTTCGAGCAAGACCTGGAACTCGACAACGCCGCGGCCGATCCAACGTTGCTCGCCAGCCTTTCGGCGATGACTAGCAACCTGGGCGGGCGTTCGCTCGCGCCGGAGGAGTTGCCGACTCTGATCGACGAGTTCGCCTCGCAGCCGCAGGAGATGGAAATCGAAACCCAGGAGAAGATCACCCCCTGGGATACTTGGCCCTTCTTCCTGCTGTTCGTCGCCACGATCAGCGGCGAGTGGTACCTGCGGAAGAAGTGGGGGCTGGTGTAGTTCCACCAGATACTTCCGTAAGATGGGGGCGTGCCGCTGCGTCGGAGTGGAGCACTATAATGGCTCGTCGGTCTTCCCTGAGACAAGGCAGCCATCATGCGAATTCACACGCCGTTGTTGTCACTGTTCTGGCTTTGCTTGCTGGCATCGGCAGCAATTGCCGCAAAGCCGAACATCGTTCTCATCATGTGCGACGACCTCGGCTATGGCGACGTGCACTGTTTGGCGCCGCAGACGTGCAAGATTGCTACTCCCGGCGCCGATGCTCTGGCCGCGCAGGGAATGTTGTTCACCGATGCGCACTCCGGCTCGTCCGTCTGCACTCCAACGCGATACGGTTTGCTCACGGGTCGATACAGTTGGCGTAGCCGCCTGCAGCAAGGCGTGGTTACCGGGTTCGCCCCGTGCCTGATTGCTCCGGACCGGCCTACGGTGGCGAGTTTCTTGAAATCGCATGGTTACCACACGGCGATCATCGGGAAGTGGCATCTTGATTTTGAATATCTCGATCCCGACACGGGCAATCGCTACCACCAGGCAGACTACCAACTGCCGCCGGTCGGCGCAAGAGTTCCTGACGGCCCGATCCATCGCGGATTCGATTACTACCATGGCTTTCATCACGCGCGAAACATCGAAGCCGTCATTGAGAACGATCGTGTCATCGTTCACGATGATCCGATCAACATGCTTCCTCGTTTGACGAGGAAGTCCGTCGAATACATCGAGTCGCGGGCCGGACGCGACCAGCCCTTCTTGTTGTATGTGCCGCTCGGTTCGCCGCACACGCCGATCGTGCCTTCCAAGCCATGGCAAGGACGCAGCAATCTCGGCAGCTACGGCGACTTCGTGATGGAAACCGACAATGCTGTGGTAGAGATCACTCAAGCACTCGAAAAGCATGGCTTCGCCGCGAACACCCTGGTGATCTTCACCAGTGACAATGGTTGCTCACGTGCGGCGGACATCCCAGGACTTGCTGCGCAGGGACACCTTGTCAGTGCCCACCTGCGCGGATCCAAAGCGGACATCTGGGACGGGGGGCATCGCGTGCCGTTCATCGTCCGCTGGCCGTCAGGCGGTGTGACCGCTGGCGCGAAGAGCGATCAACTCATTTGCCACACCGATGTATTTGCAACCGTCGCCGAGATTCTCGGTCAGCCGGCACCTGCCCAGTCCTGCGAGGACAGCGTGAGCTTTTTGCCCGCGCTGTATCACCAGCCGATCGCTTCCTCGCGGGCGGGTGTCATCCACCATTCCGTCAGCGGACATTTTGCCTATCGTCAGGCGAATTGGAAACTGATTCTTGCGAGCGGCTCCGCGGGTTGGACCGAACCGGTGCGAGTCGACGTTGGTCCCCGCTGCCAACTTTACGATCTGGCGGCTGACCCCGGCGAGACGAACAATCTCTACCTGCGTAATCCCGAACAAGCACAACGACTGTTGGACCAGTTGGAAAAGGACGTCGAGAGCGGCCGCAGTACGGAAGGTCCTCAGTCGAAGAACGATGTCCCGGTGGTCCTCTGGAAGGATCCAACCTCGAAACGCAACAAGCCGGCGACACGGTGAAGCGTCAGCTAACGATTGTTGCTGGAACGCTGATTGAGCGTTTCCCGCACGTTCACCTCCGGCCAATAGCGCTCGCTATCCACCAGCCACGCCCGGCGCAGCCCATCCTTCATCGCCTCGGCACTCACCGGCAGATTCATGACGAACGACGCATGCTCACGGCCGGCGCGATACTCCGGCTCACGCGGCGGTTGCTTCAAGCACTTGCTCACCAGCTCCAGCGGAAAGTCGTATAGCAGCGTGCCGTGATAGAGCAGGGCGTTCCGACGACAGCGCAGGCTGTTGCCTGAAAACTTGTTCGGCCCCACGACCAAGTCGCACGTTCCTTGCCGCTCGACGTTCGCCACCAGCGGCCGCAAAGCCTTAAGAACCGTGTCGAGCACAAACCGGTGCGCTTCTTCCAGTTGCCGCAGCTCTGGCCGCTCGCGGTACGACAGCACCACGGCATACATCAAACAGCCGGGTCCGGTGACGATCGCGCAACCGCCGCTCGCCCGCCGAAGGATAGGAATCCCCTGCTCGCGGCAAAACTCGACGTTCACTTCGGCGTCGATCTTCGAGTTTCGCCCGACGACGACCAGCGGCGCCGCGGGCTCCCACAGCCTCAGGCACTCGCGCGGCTGATTGCCCTTATCTGCCGCCGTTTCCACCTCGTCCAGCAGGGCCTCGTCCAGCGCGATGTTTTCCTCGGGCTCGTCCAGCGTCAGATCGTAATAGTCCATGCCGCCTGTGCCCCCAGCCGAATGCCGGTCGCCATCCGAGAAATACCGCCTGAAACGCCCCAATTTCGCGCCAAACCGCTCACGCTTGACGCCCACAACTCGGCTCCTACACTTACTTTATTACCGACCGAGTGCCCGAGTTCCACCCCATGTCTTCCGATCCCTCCCGCTCGCCGGGCGCGCGTCCCGCCGAGCTGCCACCGGTCGAGCCACCAAGCGCCGGCTTTTTGATCCAGCTGTTCGTCGTCCCCGGCGTCATCGTCGTGGTGGTGGTGATGATCTGGGTGCTCTTCAACTGGCTCGCCCAGAAGGGAAACGATCGCGACGCGTTCGTAAGTGCTCTGCAGCGCAACAACGAAGCTCGCTGGCAGGCCGCTTTCAATCTAGCGAACGCTTTGCGAGCCGAACGCGACTCGAAAAGTCCCACGCTGAAGAACGATCCCGAACTCGCCAGGCAACTGGCCGGCATCCTGCAAACTGAAATCAAAGACGGCAGCCTGGAGGAGAATCCGATTTCGCTCCGGATTTATCTCAGCCGCGCGCTGGGCGAATTCACCGTTCCGGACGGGCTGCCGGCGCTACTGGAAGCGGCCACCACCGTTCGCGATGAGAAAGAGGCGGACGTGCGCCGCGCAGCGCTCGAGGGCATCGCGATCCTGGCCGACAATGTGGGGCCGGAGAACGACGCCTTCACGAAGAACGAGAAGCTGGAGGAAGTGCTGATCAGTGCCGCCGGCGACAGCGACACGCGCACCCGCAGCGTGGCCGCCGTCACACTGGGCATCATCGGCACGCCGGCGATGCTTGAAAAGCTTCAGTTCCTGCTGGGAGACGCGAATCCCGACGTGCGCTACAACGCGGCATTGCGCCTCGCACAACACGGCAGCACGGCCTCCATTCCGGTGCTGCTCGAGATGCTCGATCCGGCGGAGACGGCCGGCGTCGACGCGGAGAAAGAGCCGCAGATGCGCGAGTTCAAGCGGGCCCTGATCACGATCAATGCCCTCAGGGCCAGCGGCCAACTGGTCGAAGCGAATCCCGAGGCCGACCTCGCCGAACTCCGCTCAGCGATCGAGAAACTGCTGGCCGGCGACATCTCGCAAGAGACCCGCGTCGAAGCCACGAGCGCGCTGAATCACTTCGACAATCGCGCCGCCGCGAAGTAGCGCCGATCTCACCCTGAGTTTGTCGCGAAATTCTCTCGCGCGTCGGGCTACTATCGCAGGACGCGTCACGCTTCGCTTGTCGGCTTTTCAACACGCACTTCCGGTCGTGTCATTCTTACACGCCGTTATAGTTGTAACGGCTGTCTCACGTCGCGCCGATCGTAGCGATTCTGCGGTCGCTCGGTGAACCACTCTCGGCGCGATTCACGATCCGATTTATCGCTTCAAAGATCGCTCAAACACCCTTCAGCAAGGTCCTCGAAAACACCAAGTTAAACCTTTCCGGTTGGGTAAGCGAGCCGCCGTAAAGTGCTTTCATATAAGTGCTTGCGCGACGGACCAGCAGTGCTGTCTCGGACGTAAGTCCCGGCGAACTTGAAATTTTTTTTCGCGCCGCAAGTCGTTCCCCAAGCAAGACTTTAGCCGCGGACTGATGCGCCCCACGCAGGAAAGAATTTGCGTGTGTTTCGTTCGTCCGCCATGCTCTAGTGATGATGTTCTTGCACGGCGCATGATGTGCATCGTGACCTATAACTTCAATGAATCTCCCACGAATTCTCACCCTCAAACTGGTTGCTCGACTGCGAGCAGGATGGACGGAAATGGTTCGGGCCTTCGCACTACTGACTTCGCTGATGTGTGCCACCGGCGCGCTGGCGCAGGATTTCTGCCAGGAATATCGCCTCGACTACGAGACGGTCTACGACCAGAAACAGATCACCGCTTTCCGGTTGGAGACCGAAACCGTCTTTGAAGAACAGAAGCAAATCACGTATCGCCCGGTAATGGAAACCGAGATGCGCGAGCGCCGCTTTACGGTGCAGCGCCCGGTGATGGAAACCAGCGAGCGCGAAGAACGCACCCGGGTGCTCCGCCCCGTGTGGGAAACGCAGCTTCGCGACACGAGCTACGACGTCGTTCGCCAGGTCGCCGAGACCAGCGAGCGCGAAGAACGAATCGTCGTGCAGCGTCCGGTGATGGAAACGCAGGAACGTGAAGAACGCTTCACGGTTCAGCGTCCCGTAATCGAGACGTCCGAGCGCGAAGAAGCCTTCACCGTGATGGAACCGGTGACCACGATGACCACGAACTTCGTCGATCAGGGGCAGTTCGTCGACCAGATTTCGGTCACCCCCGGCCCGACCCGCACTCGGCTCCGCTGGCTGTCCAGCACCTGTGTGATCGACCCGCGGACCGGCACGTCGGTGCCGACCCGCGGTGGTCTGACCTGGGTACCCGAGCAAGCTCCGGCGACGGTGACGACGGCCCGCATGTGGGCGCCGAACATCGTGGCCCAGCAGGTTCCGCAAACGCAAATGGTGGCCCGCGTGATGACCCGCAAGGTACCGGTGCAAGTGCAGCGGATGGTGGCCGAAGAGGTCGTCCGCAAGGTGCCGGTGCAGGTCTGCCGCATGGTGCAGGAAGAACAAGTTCGCCGCGTGCCGGTGACAACTTTCCGCCAGGTGGTCGAACGCGTGCCGCAGCAGACGCAGGTTCAGGTCTGCAAGATGGTCGAAGAGGAAGTCGTCCGCAAGATTCCGGTGACGACCTGCCGGATGGTGACCGAAGAACGCGTCGAGCAGACGCCTGTCCAGGTTTGCCGGATGGTGGCCGTCGAGCAGACGGTTCGCATTCCGCGCATCGTCGAGAAGCAAGTGCCGGTGACCTACGTGCAGCAAGTGCCGCGCGTGATCGTTCGCCGCGTGCCGATCGACCCCTGTGGAAACCCGATCGCGACGGTCGTACCGCAAGCAGCTCCTGCCGCGGCGGCGCCGAGCTACTCGCCTGCACCGACCTACTCGCAGCCCGCTCCGACCTATCCGTCGAGCCCCGGCGAACAGAAGCCGACTTTGGCCAAACCGGGTCAGACTGAGCGTCCGACCGCTCCGGCCGAAACGACTCCCGGCACCCAGCCGACGGACACCCCGCCGACGACGCCGCAGGACAAGTTCGAAGGCCCGCTCGACGAGGAAGCTCCCAATACGACGGCTCCTGAACCGGCGGCCGACCCCTCGACCTAGTTCGAGCTGAATGACAACTTAGACCCACATCCGGGCACGAATCGCCAAGTACGGTTCGTGCCCGGTTTGTTTTCGTGAGCGTCCATTACTCTCGAAGTAGCCTGGAGTGTGCGACATGACCCCTCGCGAGTTATTCGGAGTGGGGATCCGCTTGATCGGCGTCGTGGCGATCGCCGTGGCGGCCCCGGCATTGATCTCGATCCCGCTCAACCTGATGGCCGCGGCCCAGGTCGTGATCGGAGCGCTGCTGGTCACGAAGGCCGACCTGTTCGCCTTGCTCTGTTATCCGCGCACCCGCGTTGAGCGCGCCCAGGGTTACGACAACGACTAGACCCGCGACCGTTCGTTTGACTTCCCGCACCCCGTTTGCCAGACTACGCCGCTTGGAGCTCCTGCGGGGCTCCTTGACGTTTCTATCGGGGAGGATCCTCATGCAGCAGGCAGGCGGCGATGTGCAAGGCGGTACTGATCCGCCGGCCGGTTCGCTGGCCAGCGAGCGAATCGCCATCGTCGGCCGCCTGGCCGGCATGTCTCGCCGCGACGCCCAGCGGCTGA
>JBGSKX010000194.1:0-13626 GCA_041741015.1 Pirellulales bacterium | reverse complement strand
CGAGCCAATCGCGCCGAGGCACATGCCCGTGGCAAGCGCCGCGGCGGAGCCGCTCGATGAGCCGCCCGGGGTGTGCCTGGGGTTCCAAGGGTTTTGGGTCGGCGGCGGATCGAAGCAGGCAAACTCGGTAGTCACGGTCTTGCCGAGGATGATCGCGCCGGCGGCAGTGAGCCGCTCGACAACGCGGGCGTGCCGCTGGGCCGGTGTGTCGCTGGTGATTCTCGCTCCGGACCTGGTTGGCCAGCCCGCGACGTCAACAATGTCCTTGATGCCGAGCGGGATCCCGTGCAAATGGGACAGCGGGCGACCTGCGGCGAGTTCCTGAGTCGCCGTTTCGGCGGCTCGCAGCGCACCCTCGCGGTCGAAGCCGACCCAGGCCTTGACCGTAGATTCGTAGCGATCGATCTGCCCGAGGCACGCTTGCACCAGTTCCAGGGGGGTAATTAGGCCCCGGCGCATGGCGGAAGCTGCGTCGGCGATGGTAGCTGGCAGGTTCATGGAATGCTGGTATTACCACACCCGGCGCTGCGGGAAAACTCCCGCCGCGGCGCGGATTTGCAAAAACCGGACTTCCCGGTGACAATGGCGGAGCGTTTTTGGGGTACCGGGGACATGAAAGAGGCGGCCCCGGTAGAACGACCGTCCTGATGAGATTCGCCGGGGCTCGCGGGCAAGCGAGTCCCCCAGTGGCGTACGGAACGGACATCTCGATGCACCTGCGGACCATCAAATTTGAGGTCGGCGAGCTCGTCGTCACGCCGACGGCGGCGACGGCAATCGCCGAGAATGGCACCACGCTCGATGCGCTCATGCAGCGCCACCAAAGCGGCGACTGGGGGGAAATCTCCCCGGCGATTCATGCGGTCAATGAGCGGGGGATCTCGGACCAGTTCAATCTGCAGTCGGGCTACGCGCTGCCGGACGGCCGTAGAGTCGTGATCGTCACGAACCGCGACCGGAGTGCCACGATGGTACATCTCGACGCACGTTAGCTGCTCAGTGCTTGTGGCTGCACGCCGCTGAAATCGCACAACCGGCGACGCAGGTCTTGCAACCTGCCGCCGCGTCGGTTCCACAGCCGGGTCCGCAGCCTTCATTCACAGCGTCGACGAATTTTTGGATCTGGACGCGAGACTCGTACAGGTCGGCTAGTTCGGCCGTGACGGCTGCAACTTCCGGCGTCATCTCGCCCAAAAAATAGAACACGAGCGTCCGCGCGTCGAACAGTTGTTCGACATCCATCAAGGCGACCGACAGATTGAGTTCCGCCAGGCGGTTGGCACAAGCCTCGTAGGCCTCGGCCCGATTGCGCTCGAGCCGGGCCAGGAGCAGGTCGTCTTCGACCGTGATACCTCGGAGTATGGAGCCGTCGGAGTCGAGGTGCGTTTCAGCATCCGGACCAGCAAGTACCTCGCCGACCTCCAGACCGCGGCCCGTGCGAACCACGACCCGCGATGCCCGGGGATAGAGTACCGCATCCACGGAAGTGAACGATCCGACAGCTCCGAGGGCGCCCACACGCACCAGGTGCTGGCGGCTCATTGCGGGTCGTTCGATTGTGGCTGACAGTTCGCTCAAAGCGACTCCCCCTTGCGTAAGGCTCCTCTGTCACGATACTTATGTCACCAGGAAATGTCCATGTCAGGCTCTGCAGGTGAAGCGATGATCAATCACGCGCAAAGCGGTTCGTGTTCGCTGGATACGCCGTCGCGCTGGCGCCAATTAGCCGATCGCGTACTGGGTGGTCACTCGCTCACGGAGGCCGAAGCTCTTGAGATTCTCGCCTCGCCCGATGACGAGTTGTTGGACCTGATGTCGGCCGCCTACGTGCTTCGCCGCCGCGCGTTCGGCAACACCGTGCAGCTTTACTTCCTCATGAACGCCAAGAGCGGGCTGTGCCCCGAGGATTGCGGCTATTGCTCGCAGTCGAAGGTCAGCGACGCCGAAATTCCCAAATACAACCTGCTCAACGCCCAGAAGTTGCTGGACGGCGCCCGCGTCGCTGCGGAACGAAATGCCGGTACTTACTGCATCGTGATCTCGGCGCGTGGCCCCTCGGAGCGCGAGATGAACGCGATCACGACGATCGTGCCGCAAATCAAGGCAAAGTACGATCTGAATATCTGTGCGTGCCTGGGGCTGCTCACTCCGGAACAGGCCGACCGGCTGAAGGCCTGCGGCGTGGACAAGGTGAATCACAACCTGAACACCAGCGACAACTTCTACAGCGAGATTTGCTCGACGCATACGTTCCAGGACCGTCTGGACACACTGAAAGCGGTGCGCAGCGCCGGCATGGAACTCTGTTCCGGCGGTATCGTGGGCATGGGCGAGAAGCAGACGGACGTCGTACAGATGGCGTTCGCCCTGCGCGACCTGGGCGTGGAATCCATTCCCGTGAACTTCCTCAATCCGATCGAGGGTACACCGCTCTCGGGCGAAGGGAAGCTCAATCCGCGATATTGCCTCAAGGTGCTGGCGATGTTTCGCTTTGCGAATCCGAACTCCGAGATTCGAATTGCCGGCGGCCGCGAGATCCATCTGCGCAGTCTCCAGCCGCTGGGGCTGTACGCCGCAAACTCGGTGTTCGTGGGCGACTATCTCACCACCCGAGGTCAGGCCCCGGAAGCAGATTACCGGATGATCGAAGATCTGGGCTTTATCGTCACGCAGCACGAAGAGCCGGCCGGCCAATTGCGGACAGTTGAGCCCCACGCGGCGGTGTCCGAGACGTAAGCGAACTGCGGTTCGGGGACATTCCTCTTGGAGTTTCGCGCGCGGGTGCCGTAAACTAGAGGAATCAGGGAAAGTTTTTGATCCCGCTCCCACACGTGCAGCCGGCATGTCTTATCGCACGTTAAAACGCGTCCTCGGCGAGACCAGTCTGGAACGAAAGTTCCTGCTGCTGTTCGGCGCATCGCTTTTGATCCTGATTGCCGGCAGCTTCTGGTGGTACGGACGCAGCACCGAAAAGCTGGTGTACGACTCGAGCACCGAAAGCGCCAAGAGCCTCGTGGTCTCGATCCTGGCGATTCATCACACCGCGTCCTGGTCGCAGGACGAGCAGGAGAAAGAGCTGATCGCGGACTTGAGGGACGGGCTGAAGGGACGGGATTACGACTGGCAGTTCTTGCGATTGGTCAACGAGGGCCCCAACGCGCCCAGCGAAAGCGACATGGCCGTCATTCGCAAGTTCAACCTGGGTTCTCACTCGGGGCCCGAGAGTGATCTTGATGCGGAGTATGCGGATGCGCGCGTGGGGGGCGAAAATCCCGAGTACTTGTTCTATAAGCCGATCCGCTTCACGAATCAGCGGTGCGTTACGTGCCACGAAAGCATGAACATCGGGGTGGCAAACCTCGCCTCGCAAAACGTCGGTGACCTGGTGTCGGTTCTCAAGCTGCGAATGCCCGACAAGCAGACGCAGACCGCGCTCACCTGGAACAACGCGATTCTGCTGGGTACGGCCATCATCACCGCATTCCTGGCAGTGATGGCGAGCTACCTGATCGTGCGTTACATCATCGTCAAACCGCTGGGTCACCTGCGCGACGTCAGTGATCGGATCAGCCAGGGCGATATCTCGCTGCGCGCTGACCTGCACACCGGCGATGAGTTCGAGCGTCTGGCCACTGCGTTCAACCGAATGCTCAGGCAACTTGCTTCGAATGCCGAGGAGCTGAAGGACGTCAACAATAACCTGAACGTCAAGGTTGATGAGCTTGCGCAGGCGAACATGCGGCTCTATGAGATGAACCGCCTGAAGAGCGACTTTCTGGCCACAATGAGCCATGAGCTGCGGACCCCGCTGAACGCCATCATTGGTTTTAGCGATGTGCTGGAATCGATCGCCTCGCTCGACGAGAAGCAGAAACGCTACGTGCGGAACATCCAGACCTCCGGCAAAGTGCTGCTCGAGATGATCAACGACATTCTCGATCTGGCAAAGATCGAAAGCGGCCGAATGGAGGTCCGGCTGTCGGATTTCCGCGTCGAGCCGGTGATCACGGCCCAGTGCGACATGGCGCGGCCCCTGACCGAGCGGAAGAATATCGACCTGGAAATGGAAGTCGAGCCGAATCTGCCGGAGATGTTCCAGGACCAGGCCAAGGTACAGCAGATCCTGAACAATCTGCTTTCGAACGCGATCAAGTTTACGCCCGAGGGAGGGCGGATCGTCGTGAGCGTTCGCCGGGGCACGGGCGCCTACCTGGTGATGATGGTGGCGGACACAGGCGTGGGCATCGCCGAGGAAGACCAGGTCGCGATCTTCGAGAAATTCCGCCAGGGCAAGTCGGTGCTCAAGGGGGGCGACGCCATGACGCGCGAGTACTCCGGCACGGGCCTGGGCCTCTCGATCGTCAAAGAATTGTGCAAGCTGCTGGGCGGCGAGATTTCACTGGAGAGTGAGCTCGGCAAGGGGAGCGTCTTTACCGTGCGGCTCCCCTGGACGCGCGGCGATGTCCCGCGGTCGGATGCGCTGCCGGCTCCCGGCGTGGAAGACTCGAACAAGGCGCGTCGCGAACCGATCCGGCTGGAAGCGCCGGCGCAAACGTCGTAGCACACGGCTCGCGACAACCCGCCTTTCGCATCGCTCGCATTTCGCTACGATAGGCGTCCATGCCTCCTGCGAATTCACTTCCTGAAGTTGAGCTGTACACCGATGGCGGGTGCAGCGGAAATCCCGGCCCGGGCGGTTGGGCATTCATCCTGCGTCATCCGGCGACCGGCAAGGAGATGGAATCCTCGGGCGGCGAGCGCGAGACCACCAACAACCGGATGGAGCTGACGGCCGTGGTCCGGGGGCTGGAAGTGCTCAAAAAGCCCTCGCAGGTGAAGCTGATGACGGACAGCGTGTACGTTGGCAAGGGCCTTTCGGAGTGGATGCCCAAGTGGAAGGCCAACGGCTGGCGGCGGCGCGAAGGCACGGCCTGGAAAGAGGTCAAAAACGAAGATCTCTGGCGCCGGCTCGACGAACTTATCCGCGAGCACAAGCTGACCTACATCCGCGTGGCCGGGCACAGCGGCCATCCCGAGAACGATCGCTGCGACGTACTGGCCGTGGCGGCATATCAGCAATTCTTGAAGCAGAGATAACGCGCGACGCCCACGAGTAACCGTCGGCGGCGGAGGAAAGTCCAGCGACTTTCTCAGTGTTCGCTCGCGGCACTAGAATAACAGCATGCCGCCGCAAGCCGATCACCCGCTTCAGCTCATGACGCCTGTGCAGTACCTGAAAGGGTGCGGCGCTGCGCGCGCGGAACTGCTTGAGAAGCTAGGCATCCGCACGGTTCGCGACCTGTTGTTCTATTTTCCACGTGACTATCAAGATCTTACCGAATTGCAGGCAATTGCCGAGTTCGAAGAAGGCAAGACCGTGAGCGTATTGGGCACGGTCGAGGAAGTGGACTCGTCACGCACCGGCAGCGGCGGCTCGATCGTCGGGGTGCTGGTAAGGCAGGGAAACCAGCACGTGCGGGCCGTGTGGTTCAACCAGCCGTTTCTGCGCGAGAAGTTTCGAGTGGGCCAAACAGTCCTCGTTTCCGGAAAGCCCAAACTGCGCGGAATGCGGTGGGAGATGTCGCATCCTTTGGTGAAGCACATCGAGACCGAGGGAGACGAGCCGCGCGGCGAGCTGTTGCCCGTTTATCCGCTTACCGAGGGGCTGAACCAGCACCGGCTGCGAACCCTGGTTCGAGCGGCTCTGGAAGCATGCCTCGACCAGTTGGACGAAGTGTTCCACGAGACTTATTTGCGGGAACATGGGTTGTTGCCGCTGCGCGATGCGTTGCCGCGGATTCACTTTCCAGCCAGCCACGAGGAACTTCAGCAGGCCCGGCACCGGCTGATCTATCAGGAACTGTTCGTCCTGCAGTTGGCGCTTGCCCTGAAGCGTGCCCAGGTGCGCGGCGGCGTGGCGGCCTATCCGCTGGAAGCGACGGCGAAGATCGATGCCCGCATTCGGCGATTGCTTCCCTTCGAGTTGACGCCAGGCCAAAACCATTCAATCCGCGAGATCTCGGCCGACATGGCCCAGAGCGTGCCCATGAACCGGCTGCTGCAAGGGGACGTCGGCAGCGGCAAGACAATCGTGGCCGTGTATGCAATGTTGGTGACTGTGGCGCACGGGGGGCAGGTGGTGCTGATGGCGCCAACCGAAGTGCTCGCCCGGCAGCACGTTGCCACGCTTGAGCGGCTGCTGGTCGGAAGCCAGACCCGCATCGGATGGCTGGCCGGTGGCCAGACCGTTAAGGAACGGCAAGCGGCGCTCGCGGGTATCGCCTCGGGTGAAACGCAGATCGTGGTGGGGACGCAGGCCGTGATCTCGTCGGAAATAGAGTTCCACAAGCTTGCGCTTGTGATTATCGACGAGCAGCATAAGTTCGGGGTCCGCCAAAGAGCGAAACTTAAATACGCCGGCCCGCAGCCGCACTACCTGGTGATGACGGCGACTCCCATCCCACGAACGGTTGCGCTGACGCTGTTTGGCGATCTGGATGTGACGACGCTCGGCGATAGCCCGCCAGGCCGACAGGCCGTGCACACTTACGCACCAGCGTCAGAACAGCGAGAGCAGTGGTGGGAGTTCTTTCGCAAGAAGCTGCGCGAGGGGCGCCAGGGCTACGTAATCGTACCGCTGGTGGCCGAGCGGAAGTCAGCCACGCCGATCGAGGAAGCCGCAGAAGAATTCGAACAGCCCGACTTTGCCGAACAGGCGACCGACGGGCCGGCAGCACCTCCGATGAGTTTGGACGCCGCCTACGAAGCACTGGCCAATGGCGAGCTCGAGGCGTTCCGCATCGGGCTGGTTCACGGCCGGATGTCGAGCCACGACAAACAGGCCGCGTTGGAAGCCTTCCGTCGCGGGGACATTCAGGTGCTGGTCGCCACGTCGGTCGTTGAAGTCGGGATCGACGTGCCGAATGCCACTTTGATGACAATCGAGAATGCCGAACGCTTCGGGCTGGCACAGCTCCATCAACTACGTGGGCGCGTCAGCCGGGGCAGCTTTCCCGGTTACTGCACGTTGTTTGCGGGCTCGCCAACGCAAGAGGCGGCAGATCGCTTGCAGGCGCTGGTCGACAACGCGGACGGCTTCAAGCTGGCCGAGATCGACTTCTCGCTGCGCGGCCCGGGCGACATGCTGGGAACCCGACAACACGGGTTGCCGCCGCTGCGAGTTGCCGACTTGCTGCGCGATGCGGCCGTGGTTGAGGAGGCACGAGCGGACGCGTTACCCCTGATTCAACAGAACCCCCAGCTTTCCCAGCCCGAACTCAGACAGCTTCGCCGGATGGTCTTGATCCGCTACGGCGATACGCTCGAACTAGGTGATGTCGGGTAGCAGTTGCGGGAGTTTGGGCGCCGTTCGCTGTGGGAGTGGGGTCCCCCCCCTCTATGTAGCCATTTCCGAGCAATTTGCACCCATTCATTTCTCGCCCGCGATTTTTTCGCCGATTGTCTAAGTAAGCAGTCGCTAACCTCATACGGCAAAGCGGCTTCCTCGCCCGTTCAACCTAACAGGGGCAGTAGGTCGGGCGGGCTTTTTTCATGCGCTGGTTGTGCACTCTGACTGTGCGAAATATTCGCACTTGGAGGGAACGCATGAAGGACTTTGAATATGTCGATTAATTGATGTGACAAATCAAACTGCCGTGCGAACGATGCTGCCCCACGTTCGTCACGCAGCCCGCTTCTGCGCCGTTTGCGGTGTGGAGCGGGTTTTTTGTTGCGCCGACGCCCAACGGCGAACTCATGAAGCGAGTTCGGCGCAACAGTTGCAATCTCCCAGGAGTTGCGTCCCGCAAACGCGAACATCCGGAGGTGCACTCTTGGCCAAGCGTTCTTCGCGCGGATCGGCGTTTTCTCGGTTCGCCCGCCGGCTTTCGGTCTGGACCGGCAAGCCAGCCACGTTCATCGGGGCTGCCGGGGCCGTGGTGCTGTGGGCCCTGCTCGGGCCAGCCTTCGAGTTCAGTGACACCTGGCAATTAGTGATCAACACCTCGACGACGATCATCACGTTCTTGATGGTGTTTCTGATCCAGCACACGCAGAATCGGGACACCGAGGCGATGCAAATCAAGCTCGATGAGCTGATTCGCGCCACGCGGGATGCGAGTAATGCGCTGCTGGATCTCGAGGAACTGGACGAGACCACGTTGGATACGTTCCGCGATCGCTATGAGGAACTGGCCAAGCGGGCAAAACGTGAGCCGGATCACTTGCCGCCGAAGCCTTCGGATAGCGCGTGACCGGTACCCGACGTTAGCCCGTGGCCAACGCTTCGGCCGTTTCCCAGTGGCTGCCGTCGCGGACCACGCGGTGATAGAGCGTGTCGCGTTCGACGGGTTCCCGGCCGGCTTCCTCGATCAGGCGGCGGATGTCCTCAACGCTCAAGGCCTCGGGAGTCGTGGCGCCCGCGTCGTGATAGATGAGTTCGTGGCGAACCGTGCCATCGAGATCATCCGCACCATAGGCCAGGGCGGTTTGCGCTGTGCCAATGCCAAGCATGATCCAATAGGCCTTGATGTGATCGAAGTTGTCGAGCATCAGCCGGCTGACCGCCATCGTGCGAAGGTCCATCAGCCCCGAGGGCTTTTTGATCTGGGCCAAGCCGGTGTTCTCAGGATGGAAGGCCAGCGGAATAAACGTCTGGAAGCCGCCAGTCTCGTCCTGGAGCTCGCGCAAGCGAATCAAATGATCGACCCGGTGAAAGGCGTTCTCGATATGGCCGTAAAGCATCGTGGCGTTGCTGCGCAGGCCGAGCTGATGAGCCGTGCGGTGGATGTCGATCCAGCGGCCGGCGTCGGCCTTGTGCTCGCAGATCTTGTCGCGCACTTCGGGATGGAAGATTTCGGCGCCGCCGCCGGGAAGACTTCCCAAGCCGGCTGCGATCAGATCTTCGAGCACTTCGCGAATCGACCATCCCGTCTGCCGGCAGAACCAATCGAGTTCCACGCCGGTCCAGGCCTTGAGGTGCAGGCGCGGATAGGCCTTGTGCAGGAGCGATACCAGGTTGCGGTACCAGTCGTACTTCATCTGGTGATGCAATCCGCCGACGATGTGCATCTCGGTAGCACCGCAATCAACCGCTTCCTGACCGCGAGCCAGAATCTGCTCGTCGCTCATCAAGTATCCCTTGGGATCGCGGAGGTCCGAGCGGAACGCGCAGAAGATGCAGCGATAGACACAAACGTTCGTGGGGTTCAGGTGCGTGTTGATGTTGTAATAGGTGCGATTGCCGTTCTTCCGCTCGCGCACCAGGTTTGCCAGCTCGCCCACTTCGGGCAGCGACACGTCGGGGCGATAGAGATACAGGCCTTCGTCGAACGATAGGCGCTCGCCAGCTTCGACTTTTCGGCGAATGGTCTCGAGAGTCGGTTCCGAGGCTCGAATCATGGCTTCCAAGATCCCAAGAAGAATGTTGAATCGCTTCCGAAGTTTAGCAGCCGTGGGGGCCAGACGGCTAGCGGCTCCACAGGTCCAGGCTGCCCACCACAAACAATCCTAAACTAACAACCGCATTCACTTGAAAGAACGCCACATTGACGCGGGTTAGATCGTCGGGCCGAACCAGCCAGTGCTCGTACGCCAGCAAAATCGCCACGGCAACGATGCCCACTCCATAAATCCAGCCCAGCTCGGGATACACCCAGGGCAGCGCCGCCAGCAGCAGGACCATACCCAGGTGGCAAACGGCGGCAAGCTTCAGGGCTCCGGCCACGCCCAGCCGGGTGGGTACACTGTGCAGGCCAGCTTCGCGATCGTATTCGTAGTCCTGGCAAGCGTAGATGATGTCGAACCCGGCCACCCACAACATGACCGCGGCGCCCAGTACAACGGCGGGCAGCAGATCGGCGGGATCCGCCAGCACGGCGTCACCGCGAATCGCGATCCAGGCCGAGATCGGCGCCAGCATCAACGCTGCGCCCAACCAGAAATGGGCTGCCGAAGTGAACCGTTTGGTCAGGCTATACGCCATCAGGAAGGCCAACACCGGAACGGAAAGGTAGAGCGGCAGCCGATTGGGGAGGAAGATCAAGGTCGCCAGAACGAATCCAACCGAGCATGCGACCGCGAAAGCCACGACGCTCGAGACCGAGAGCGTGCCAGCCGGAATGTGCCGCATCTTGGTGCGCGGATTGTCGGCGTCGAACCGCCAGTCGGCAATGCGATTGAAAGCCATCGCCGCGCTGCGAGCCGTGACCATGCAGAGCACGATGCCCAGCAGCTCGCGAGATACGCGAGCCGCGGAGAGCTCGTCGGTCACATTCCAGGCCATCACCGCCGCCAAAAGTGCAAACGGCAGCGCGAACAGCGTATGGCTGAAACGGATCATCTCCAGAATGTGCCGCAGGCGAGCAAACATGACGTTCTACGGTGTTCCCCAACGTTTCATGAGCGCGTGTTCGATGCCGAGTTGATCGAGGATACGGGCCACGACGAAATCGACCAGGTCACCGATCGAACTTACGCCGTGGTAGAAGCCGGGCATCGCCGGCAGCATCACGGCGCCGGCTTCGGCCGCGCGACGCATGTTTTCGAGCTGGATCGTCGAGAGCGGTGTTTCGCGCGGAACGAGAATCAGCTTGCGACGTTCCTTGAGATGCATGCTGGCGGCCCGATGAATCAGGTTTTCTCCCGTGCCGTGAACGATCGCTCCCAGTGTGCTGCCGGAGCAGGGGCAAATGACCATGCCCGCTGTCAGGAACGACCCGCTGGCGATCGACGACATCAGGTCGTCGTAGTGGTGATAAACGAGTGCGTCGGCGGGGCCTATGTTGGCGGGCGGACGCGACAGGATCTCGGTCATCGCAGGAGATAGCTTCTTCCAGGCAGGAAAGTCGCGATTGAGCGGCAACTGCTCCGGCTGAAATGAAGCCAGGTCGACGTCGATCCCCAGCTCCTGCTTGAATACGAGTCGGGCCGAGGGACTGACCGAGAGGTGGACGTCGGCCTCGGCGGCCAGCAGCGTTTGCAGCAACCGCAGTGCGTACACCGAGCCACTCGCGCCGGTCACGGCCACGACGATTTGCTTGCGCGCGGTTGCCGAGGAGCTGCTCATTTAACGCCTACATAGAGCGTGGCCACGCCGAGCGTCAACGGATAGTAGTTCACCTGGCTGGCTCCGGCTGCTCGCATTCGCGCGGCCAAGGCTTCGCCCTGCGGAAACTCGCCAACGCTGGCCGGCAGGTAGTTGTAGGCCTCCTGCTGATTGCGCGCCAGAAGTTGCCCGATCTTCGGCAGGATGTGGCGAAAGTAAAAGCCATAGGCGAAGCGGAACGGCTGAAGCGTCGGCATCGAAAACTCGAGCACCGCGATCCGCCCGCCCCGCTGGCAAACGCGCAGCATCTCGCGCAGGCCCTGGTCGGTGTCGGTGACATTGCGCAAACCGAAGGCGACGGACACGATCTGGAACATGTCGTCCGGAAATGGCAGTCGCTGAGCGTCGGCCTCGACGAACGTGACGCCGCTGACTTCGCGCCGGCGGGCTTTATCGTGCCCCAGGACGAGCATCGGATGGCAGAAGTCCGCACCGACAACCGCGGTTCCATTCGTCGAAGCCTTGCGGAAGGCCAGAGCCAGATCGCCGGTGCCCGTGCAAAGATCGAGAATCGGCGCATGCCCCTGGGGCCGGACCTTGCGAACGGTTCGCCACCGCCAGTAGACGTCGGTCCCCAGAGACAGGAAATGATTCATGAAGTCGTAGCGCGGTGCGATCTCGGCAAACATGCCCCGCACGCGAACTTCCGATTTGTCGACCGCCATGAATCCGCTCTTATCCCGATGAATCGGCCGCAGGATGTCTCCGGCGGGCCCAACACAATATCGTCCTGCTGGATGATAACCGACAAACAGGGCAGCTATAAACCGGTAATCGGGACCGGTTTCCGGCCGCCGGGTTACACGAGGCCGTACTCGGCCCACCGGGCAGTCACGAGGCGGAGCGTTTCCTCGCCGGCGGCCGCTCTGGAAGTCGCGTGCAAGCCGCCCTTCGAGGTGGCGTCGATCCCGATTCGCCGGGAAAGTTGGGCACTGGCCACCTCCAGAACGCCGGCGTATGCCGGCCCGTCGAACATGAACACGTCGCGCTCCGGCGCGACGTTGGCGCCAATGGCCGACAGAACTTGCGATGGTTCCTGAACGTCAACGTCCGCGTCGACGATCGCGAGAAAGCGGGTGAACCTCAGGGCGTCACTTCCCCAGACTGCCGCCGCAACCTGGCGCACGAGCCCGGCCGACGCACTGGCCAGCGAAACCACGGCGAAGGCATGCAGACCGCCCACTGCCGGCAGGCAAAAGTCGCGAATGTTCGGGTTGAGCGCACGGAGCTGCGGCAGCAGCGCTCGCTCGCGAACCTTCACGAGACTTGCCAGGTCGCCACGCGTGCCGGTGTCAATAATCGCGGGCAGGATTGCCCTGGTGCGCTGGGTGATGGCGGCGACGTGAAACACAGGCCCGATTTCATCGGCAGCGCCGGGATCAAGATAACCTTCGAGGATCAGTTCGGCGTCCGCAGGGACTACATGCTCATGCGTGCGACATTTGATGACATCGAGAGGACGCCCTCGCAAAATGCCGGCGAGATGCCACAGGTCGACCGACGGCGGAAGCGCCAAATCGGATAGCGGCAAGAGCGCGGGATCACCTCCCAGGACGATCGCAGCCGGCATCCGTTCGCCACGCGCCTGATGCTCGCGGAAGTGCCTCGCAAACGCCGAGTTACCGTCATCCTGTGCCACGAGACGATTGGTGTCGAGCACGACCAGCGGCAGACGTGTGACGCCACGCTGCTGGGACTGAAGCGACTCGGTGACACACAGTCCGGCCGTGACGCTCGGTGCAGTCTCCTGCTGCCCCGCGCGCACGAAGGGGAACGCGGCCAATTCGACGTCGCGTCCCAAGTGCACGACCTGCTGGCAGGGGGCTTGCTTGATGGGCTTCGGTCGCAGCTTTTCGAGACCGGAGTCTGTGCCGGCAAGCTTCAAGCGATCGAACCAGTTTTGCGGCGTATGCTCAGCGATGGCCGATTCGAGGCGGTCGGGCAATTCGTCGAGCCCAGCGATGCCGAGAGCCGCGCAGGCCCGGCTGGTCGTGCCCAACAGGTTCGTGGCCACGGCAAACGATCCCGACCCGACCTTTTCAAAGAGCAGGGCGGGGCCGCCCGAGGTTGCCACGCGACGAGTTATCTCGGCAAGTTCCAGATCGGCGTCGACGGGAACGGCGACTCGCGCGAGATCGCCGCCTGACGACAGCACTTCCAGATAATCGGCCAAGCCTTTGCATGCCATGCGGCGTATTGTATCGGCGACGTGGAAATGGATCAGCGCGAGATAAGATACGAGGCAGGCGGCCCCCTCGCGACCGAGGAAGCCGGTCCGCTATCATGAGCATTGTTGCTTCAACTGAACCGGACTGTCCGCCATGCCATCGATTCACGTTTACTTCCTGCCGGAACTGGTCCGCGCCGAAGCGGTCGCCGGAAGCTGCTGCGTGGTCATTGATGTCCTGCGAGCCACCACGACGATCATCGAAGCGTTGGCCGCGGGAGCTGCAAGCGTGGCGCCTTGCTTGACGATTGAAGACGCACGAGCGCGACATGCGGAGTTCGGGCCGGACGCGGCG
>JBGSKX010000193.1:0-19643 GCA_041741015.1 Pirellulales bacterium | reverse complement strand
AGCGCCCTTCCCGGCGCGCGCCCGCGCGGCAGCGACAGCCACAGGCCGGCCGCAAACAGCAGCGTCGCACCGCCAATCATCACCAGGAGCGTGTTCACACCGTGCCTCCCAGGGCGTTCGACTTCATCGGTTCCGTGTCCTTCGTCTGGTCGTACACGCTCAGCAGTTTCTCTTTGTCGAAGATCATCTCTTCCCGGCTGCGGCCCGTCAGGTCGAACAGGCTCGTCAGCTCAATCGCGTCCACGGGGCAGGCCTCTTCGCACATCCCGCAGAAAATGCACCGCAGCTCGTCGATCGTGAAGCTCTCGGGATATTTCTCGCGATCCGGCCAGGGGCTTTCCACGCCCACGATGTCTATGCAGTGTGCCGGGCAAGCCGTGGCGCACAGGAAGCACGCCACGCACTTCACGCGGCCTTGCTCGTCCTTGTTCAACCGGTGCACGCCGCGATAAATCAGCGGATTGCCGATCGTGGGCCGTACGTCCGGATAGCTCACCGTGACCTTCGGTCCCAGCAAGTGTTTCGTCGTGGTCGTCAAACCTTGCACGAACAGCGGCAAGTACATCTTGCCCGCCAGCCCGAGCTTCGGTTCTTCAATCCACTTGATGTTGGGGTCGTTGGCTTGCATTTGTTGTCAGTTGCTTGGGGGCCGCTTGACTACCGGCTGTTGGCACTTGCATTGGGCGTCCCGCTCGCGAGCAGCTCGCGCACCGCGTCCGGCTCGTACTCAGGCGCCTCGGTTACATCCAGTCGGGGGCGATTGTCCGTGTGCAGTGGCGAGAACACGGCCGCCAGCACCCAGGAGACGAGTGCCACGGCCCAGCCCACCGCGACCATGATCCACAGTCCGCGCGTCGTGCCGTCCAGGTCATTCACGTATTCGTACTCATAGGCGATCGTCAGCGCCACGAGGTTCACCAGTCCCAAAGGCAGCATCACCTTCCAGGCCAGGTTCATCAGTTGGTCGAAGCGGAACCGCGGCCAGCTCCAGCGAACCATCATGAAGAACACGATCACCAGCAAAACCTTGATCGCCAGGATCGCAATTCGGGCAATCGCCATCGGCCAGCCAATCGGTTGGCTCGCATCGACCGTCATGCCCCAGAAGTGCCAGCCGCCAAGGAACAGGATCACGATCAGGAACGCCGCCACGACCATGTGCAGGAATTCGGCGATCAGGAACAGCAGCAGCTTCATGCCGGCATATTCCGTGTGATAGCCGCCGATCAGTTCCTGCTCGGCCTCGGGCAGGTCGAACGGCAACCGCGCGGCTTCGGCAAACGCCGCGATCACGAATACCGAAAAACCCAGCGGTTGAGCGAACACATTCCACAGACCCGTCTCGGCCTGGGCGAAAATGATCGCATCCAGCCGCAATGAACCCGCGGCCAGCACGACGCCCAGGATGCCCAGTCCCAGCGGGATTTCATAAGCGATGAGCTGGGCACTCGAACGCAGCGCGCCGAGGAACCCGTACTTATTGTTGCTGCTCCAGCCGCCCAGGATCACGCCGTACACGGCAATGCTGCTGAGGGCGAAGATGTAGATCATCCCCACGTCAATCTGGGGCGCGACGATCAATTGGATCGGCCCGCTGGTGCCGGGAAGTTCGATCGGCAGGACGTCGCCGATCGGCACCACGGCGAACACTGCCAGTGCAGCCGCCATGATCGAGAGCGGCGCCAGCGTGTACAGCACCTTCTCCACGTGGGCCGGCGTGTACTCTTCCTTGAAGATGAACTTCAGACCATCGGCCAGCGGCTGGCCAAGCCCGAACATCCGGATCTTGGTGAGCGGAATGCCGACGCGGTTGGGACCTTTCCGGTCCTGCACCCAGGCGGCGATCCACCGCTCGAGCAGCACCAGGTATGCCGCCGCCGTCATCATGATAAAGATGAGGAGCGCAATCTTGACCAGTGGCAAGATCAGCGGCTGCATTAACGATTCCCAGTCCATCGCGCTTTCCTAAACTCGCTTCTGTCTTTATGCAGTTGGCGTCGCTTCGAGCACCGGCGTCTTCAGGTCCACGCCCAGCGGGCCAACCGGCTCGGCCGCGGCCGCGAAAAACACGATCCGCTCGGCGACTTCATCGAGCACCCGGCGAGACTTGTACAGCCCGACTTCGCCCAACAGTTCCCAGTACACGCTCCCCGCCACGCGCACACCGGCTGGCGGACGAATCGCCCAGGGCACGCTCTGCAGCCGGTCATTGAAATTCACGTAGGACCCTTCGCGTTCGGCAAACGTGCCGTCCGGCAGGCGGTACGTCGCTTTTTCCGTCAGCGGCGAATCGAATGTGTCGTGCACCACGAGGCATGCCGCCGCGCTTGCGATCTGATCTGCCGCGGCCGCGTCGATCCAGTTGCTTTTGTAGCCACCACTGACCCAGACCGCCGTCGGCTCACTGCTTGCCAGCGAGATCAGCAGATTGTCCAGCGTCGCGACCTGGCCCATGAAGTGGGTGACCACTTCTTCCACCCCGCGCCTGTTCGGCGCCTTCTCAGCGTGGATCGTGAACCCGTTTTTGAAGGTTTCGTCCGTGCCTTCGACCGGCACCGGACCCAGCACCACTTGGGCTTGAGGATCCACCTCGCGGGCGTACTTGCCGAGCAGGTAGGCTTCTTCGACCGTCAGATGCGGCGAAAGCACGACCGCCACGCGGCCCACGTTGCGGAACCGCTCGTCGATTTCGCGCACCACCTGCGACCATTCGATCAACGTCCAGTTCACACCGTCGCGGCGCTGGACGTCCGTCAGCCGGCGGTCGCTGTGCACGTGGTGATAGCCGTAGCGACCTTCGTCGCACATCCACCACTGGTTGATGTGCGGGTTCTCGCGCGGCTTCAGGCGATAGACCGTGTCCTGGTTTTCTTCGACCGAGATCGAACAGCCCGTCGAACAGCCCGTGCACACGCCGTCATGCTTCCGCATGAACCACACGCGCTGCTTGTACAGAAAGTCCTTGTCGCCCAATGCGCCCACGGGGCAAAGATCCACCACGTTTCCCGACATCCGGTTCTCGAGCGGATAGCCCGGAAAGACGTCGATCTCTTCGTGGCTGCCGCGGTTGATCACGAACAGCTCGCTCGTCCCGCTGATCTCGCGGGTGAATCGCACGCAGCGGGTGCACATCACGCAGCGGTCGACGAACAGCGTCACCGTGTCGCCCATCTCGCGCTTGCGGCTGGTGAACGGGCGAATGTCCGCCCGGCGCTGGTCCTGACCGTACTTGAAGTGGTAATCCTGCAGGTTGCACTCGCCCGCCTTGTCGCAGATCGGGCAATCGATCGGATGATCGATCAGCAGATCCTCTTCGACCATCGCCCGAGCGTTAGAAACCTTTTCGCTGTTCGTGATGAAGACCGTGTTCGGCGTGGCCGGTGTCTGGCAGGCCGGGACCAGCTTCGGCACCATCGTCACGTCGCCCGTGTCGGGATTGCGCGTGCCGGCTTCGACCAGGCACATCCGGCAGCTTGCCACGACCGTCAGACCGGCATGCCAACAGTAGTGCGGAATCTCAACGCCGGCGCGCTGCGCAGCCTGAATGCCGTTGATCCGCTCGCCCGCGGCCAGCTCCACTTCGATTCCGTCGACGATGACTTTCGGCATAACGCTTGCTTTCGCTTAGTGCAACGCCACGACGGGCAGAGCATTGACGGCTTCAGTGACCATGTATCCAGTGGGATTGGTCCGCTTGATGTACTCTTCGAACTCGGGACGGAACTTGCGGATCGCGTTCTTGATCGGCCAGGCAGCGCCGTCCGAGAGACCGCAGATCGTGGTGCCCGGAATGATCCCGATCGTGTCGCCGATTTCCAGCAGCAGGTCGAGATCCTTGAGCCGCCCCTTGCCCGCCTTGATCCGCTCGAGCATCGTGAGGCTCCAGTGCGTCCCCTCGCGACAGGGCGTGCACTGCCCGCAGCTCTCGTGAGCGAAGAACCGGCAACTGTTGTGCAGGAAGTCGACCATCGACACGGTTTCGTCCAGCACCACGACTGCCGCTGTTCCGAGGCCCAAACAGCCAACCTTGCCTGGTCCGGCAAAGTCGAGCGGCGTGTCGAACTCGGCTTCGGTGAACAGGCCCATGCTGATGCCGCCCGGAATCGCGGCCTTCGCCTTGCGGCCTTTCCAGATGCCGCCGCCGTATTCGTCGATCAATTGCCGGCAGGTAATGCCCAGCGGCGCTTCGTAGCAGCCCGGCTTGTTCACATGCCCGCTCAAGCAGTACAGCTTGGGGCCATAGCTCCCCGGATCGCGCGGATTGTTCGGATCGCTCGGCACGCCGATGCTCTTGAACCACTCGACGCCACGGGCCGCGATCTGCGTCACGCAGCACACGGTCTCGATGTTGTTCACCACGGTCGGCTTGCGGAACACACCTTCCACCGCCGGGAACGGCGGCTTGATGCGCGGCCAGGCCCGCTTGCCTTCCAGGCTTTCGATCAGCCCGGTCTCTTCTCCGCAAATGTACGCGGCCGCCCCGCGATGCAGATAGATATCGAGCGAGAAGTCGCTGCCGGCAATGTTCTTGCCCAGCAGGCCTGCCGCATAACACTCGTCAATCGCCTGCTGCAGGCGCTGGTAGCAGGTCGGATACTCAACGCGAATATACAGGTACGCCGTCACCGCCTTCGTGGCGTAACAGCTCAGGATGATCCCTTCGATCACCTGGTGCGGATCAAGCTCCATCAGGATCCGATTGTTGAACGTGCCGGGCTCGCTTTCGTCGGCGTTGATGCACATGTACACCGGGCCGGGATGATCCTTCGGCAGGAAGGACCACTTCAGCCCCGTGGGAAAGCCCGCCCCGCCGCGGCCGCGCAGGTTGCTGCTCTTCACCACCTCGATGAACTCGGCCGGCGTCTTCTCTTTCAGGACCTTGCGCAGACCCTGATAACCGCCGCCAGCCTCGTACACGCGCAGCGTGTAGCTCTCGGGCTTGTTGATGTTCGCCAGCAGTACAGGTTCAAAAGGCATGATTTGCTTTGCGGCCGTAGTAATTCTTCATAGCCCCCGGCTCTGCCGGCGGGGTTCTGTTCGATTAGTGCGTTGAGCCTGCCTGACCGTTTCCACCGTGTCCGCTGCACGTCTGCTTCACAAACGCTTCGGCCGATTCGTTCGTCAGGTTCTTGTGCAGCACGTCGCCGGCCAGCATGCAGGGAGCGTACTCGCAAGCGCCCAGGCACTCGGCAAATTCAATCGTGAGCTTGTTGTCCTTGGTCGTCTCGCCAGGATGAATTCCCGCCGCGTGGCACATGTGCTCCAGCACTTGCTCGCCGTCGCGCAGAGCGCAGGCAATCGACCGGCACACCCAGGCCCGCGTCTCGCCGTGCGGCTTGTCCTGCTTGAAGTAGCCGTAGAACGAGAGCGTGTCCTGCACCTGCGCCGGAGCGAGTTCCAGAAGCTGCGCGATTTCGACCACGGCCTCGAGCGGCACGTAGCGCAGCCGCTCGTTCACGATGTGCAGCGCCGGCAAGGTGACCGCTTGCCGCGTCGGATAACGCGGAAAGTAGTCCTTGATCGCGGCGATCATTTCTTCGGTGAGAACGGCCACTACCTGTCCAGCTCCGCGGCAATAATATTTAAGCTTCCCAGCACGGCCACGATATCCGACAACGTGTGCCCGCGAATCAATCCCGGGAACAGCGAAAAGTGAATGAACGACGGCGGCCGGCAACGGGCCCGATAAGCCACGTCCGTGCCATCGCCGGCCAGATAAAATCCGAGCTCGCCGTTCGGCGATTCGATCGCGGCGTACGACTCTTCTTCCGGCACGGTGAACCCGCGATTGGCCATCACCATCTCGAAGTGCGAGATCGTCCCTTCGATCGTCGAATACACCTGCTTCTTGCTCGGCAGCGTGGTGCGCTCGTCAATGCCCACGTTCACCGGCCCCGAAGGCAGATTCTCGATCGCTTGCGTAACGATCTTCAGGCTCTCGCGCATCTCGGCCATGCGAACCAGGTACCGCGCGAAGCAATCGCCGGCCGTCGCACAGCAAATGTTGAAATCGAAATCGGCGTACGCCAGGTACGGCTCGTCCTTCCGCAGATCGCGCGTCACGCCGCTCGCCCGGGCAATCGGCCCCGTGGCGCTGCGATTCGTGGCTTCTTCCTTGCTCAGAATGCCCACGCCCTTGGTCCGGTCGACGAAGATCCGGTTGCGGTTGAGCAGCCGTTCCATGTCGTCGAGCGTTTTGGGAAACGTCCGCACAAAAGTGCGAATCTTTTCGATCACCAGCGGCGTCGCGTCGTACATCAAACCGCCGACGCGCGTATAGCTGTTCGTAAACCGGGCCCCGCACAGCGTCTCGAAGATGTCGTACAGCACTTCGCGCTGATAGAAGCCGTACAAAAAGAACGTGAACGCACCCACGTCCAGTCCCACGGCTCCGTTGCACAGCAGATGATCGCTGATCCGGGCGAGCTCGCAAATGATCGTCCGCAGGTACTTGCACCGCGGCGTCAGCTCCAGCCCCAGCAACCGCTCAACCGCTCCGTGCCAGGCCACGTTGTTGGCCAGCGGCGAGATATAGTTCATCCGGTCGGTGACCGTGACGTACTGGTTATAGTCGAGGTGCTCGCCGATCTTTTCGAAGCCCGAGTGCAGATAGCCGATGTCCGGAATCGCGTCGACCACGCGCTCGCCGTCGAGCATCAGCACCAGCCGTAGCGTCGTGTGCGTGGCGGGATGCTGCGGACCGAAGTTCAAAGTCCAGCGATAATCGCGGGCCTCGGCTCCGGCCAGATCAGCAAGCGTTTTCTTTTTGGTTTCAGCTACAGACATGCTGCCTTAGCCTTCTTCGCGCGTCAGTACCGGGAAGTTATGCCGCTCGCCGCGCCCTTGCAGCGGATAGTCCTTCCGCAGCGGATGCGCCGTGAACTCGTCCGGCAGCAGAATCCGCCGCAGGTCCGGATGTCCCGCGAATTCAATCCCGAACATGTCGTACACTTCGCGCTCCAGCCAGTTCGCGCCCTTCCAATAGGTCGTGGCCGAGGGCACCGAGAGGTTCGGCTCGTTCACATACACTCGCAGCGTCAGCCGCTCGTTCGTCGTCGTGTTGGCCAGCAAATACACCAGGCCAAAGCGATCTTCCGCATTGCGATAGTTCAAATAGTCGACGCAGGTCACGTCGACCAGCAGGTCAAAGCCCTGCGTTTCCTTGACGAAGCCGAACACCTCGGCTAGTTCCGCAGCAGGCACCGCCGCCCGCTGCTGGTCGCGAAATTCGCTGAACCGCACGGCCGGGAACCGCTCGCCAAGGGCTGTAATCGTCTCGGGCTTAATCATGTCTTGTTATTCCACCCGCACGCCTTGCGGCAGGTTGCTGACACCGCGCGGCAGCGAGAGCACGTTCAGCTCGACCAGCGCCCGCTTGGGCTGCTGGCGGCTGCGCATGGCGAATTCTCGCCCGCCGATCGTGCCTTCGGCTTGAATCTTGTCCTGCAGGTCGATGATCGCCTGGATCAACTGTTCCGGCCGCGGCGGGCAGCCCGGCACATACATGTCGACCGGAATGAACCGGTCGATCCCCTGCACCACGCTATAGGTATCGAACACGCCGCCGGTCGAAGCACACGCACCCATCGAGATGCACCACTTCGGCTCGTGCATCTGCTGCCAGATCCGCTGCAGCACGGGCAGCATCTTCATCACCACCCGGCCGGCCACGATCATCAGATCGCACTGCCGCGGGCTGAACCGCATCACTTCCGCGCCGAAGCGGGCCAGGTCGTGCTTGCTCGCGCCCGTGGCCATCAGCTCGATGCCGCAGCAGGCCGTGGCAAACGGCATCGGCCACAAGCTGTTCTTGCGGCACCAACTGGCCAGCGAATCCAAGCGGCTGACGACGACGTTTTCAGGAATCTCTATCGCCACCGGAACACCCCCTTGCGCCAGGCATACACAAAACTCGCCGCGAGCAACGCGAGGAACACCAGCACCTCGGCAAACACCAGCCCGCGGCTCTCGATCAGCCCCTCGCTCACTGCACGATCGATGCCGAGCGGATTGCGGCTGGCCACGGCCCAGGGATAGAGGAACAGCAGTTCCACGTCGAACACCAGGAAGGCGATCGCCACCAGATAGAACCGCACGTCGAAGCGGCGGTGCGTATCGTGAATCGGATCCATGCCGCTTTCGTACGGCATTTCCTTGACTTTGCCGTTCTTGCTCGGTCCCACCAGCGCGCTCAGCACCAGCAGCCCCACGGCCAAACCGGTGGCGGCAACCACGAATAGAAAAACGGGCAGGACGGCAGATTCCATGGCAGGTCGTTTCCGGCGGCAGTTGCCCCAATGCGCGGCACGAAACGTCGCGGCCTGAGGCGGCGAAGTGTGCGGGCGCGCATCAGGCCCGCGTCACTTTGTGAATCTTGTCACAAAGTCGCTTCTAAGAAAAGACCCGTTCGCCGGGTCTTCCCACTCAAATTCGCCCTAAACCTAGGCCCCCATTGGCCCTTCTGGCGCTGCGAGCATCCTAGCGAATGCGTGCCCCGGTGGTCAAGCCAGCCGCGCCGGGCCGCCAGTGAGCAGCTCCTTATATATGTCAGGGGGCGAATTGTGAGTTGATCAGCCCGAACGCTTCACCGCCGTCTCTACGCGAATCAGCGCCCCGCGCCAAACAGCACCCAGCCCGCTATCATGAGCTTCCGCCGCCCGCCCTGCCCCGCACGGATTGCCATCATGACGCTCGATCTCACCCAAACGCTCAGCGAACTGGTTGCCATTCCCAGCGTCAACCCGATGGGAAAGCCCGTCAGCGGTCCCGAGTATTTCGAGTATCGGGTGACCGACTATCTCGAAAACCTGTTCCGCTCGCTCGGCCTTCCCTACCAGCGGCAGCACGTCGACGTGAAGCGCGAAAACATCGTGGCCCGGCTCGACGGCGCAGTGCCGGCTACCGAAGGCGGCCCGCTCGTCCTGTTCGAAGCGCATCAAGACACCGTCCCCGTCGACGGCATGACAATCGAACCCTGGACTCCCAACGTTCGCGATGGCCGGCTCTATGGCCGTGGCTCCTGCGATATCAAGGGTGGTATGACCGCCATGCTCGGCGCGCTCGCCCGACTCGCCGCCGAACGTCCCGCCGGCATGCCCACGATCATCATGGCCTGCACCGTCAACGAAGAACACGGTTACTCAGGTGCCACCGCGCTCACCAGGCTCTGGAGCGAACCCGGTTCGATCATTCCGCGCCAGCCCGACGTGGCCGTCGTCGCCGAACCAACGCAGTTGCAAGTCGTCGTCGCTCACAAAGGCGTCGTTCGCTGGCGCTTGCACACTCGCGGCCGCGCGGGCCACAGCTCGCAGCCGCACCTCGGCGTGAACGCGATCTTCCGCATGGCGCCCGTCCTCGCGGCCCTCGAACGCTATCAGCGCGAAGTGGCGTACACACTCGGTGGACATCCCCTCTGCGGCAATCCGACCTTGAGCGTCGGCACGATCACCGGTGGCATCAGCGTGAACACGGTGCCCGATCATTGCACGATCGAGATCGACCGCCGCCTGCTGCCGCGCGAAGAACCGCTTGCCGCGCAACAGCACGTGATTGATTACCTCGCGCGCGAGCTAGGCGACTCCGTCCAACTCGAGCACGGCAAGCCGTTCCTCATCGGGCTCGGTCTGCCGGACGACAACAACGCGCACATCGCCGATGCGCTCAACGGCGCCGTTCAAGCTGTGGGTCTCGCCGGCGGAAAGATCGGCGTCCCCTTTGGCACCGATGCGGCCGCCTATGCTGCAGCCGGAGTGCCTTCGATCGTCTTCGGTCCCGGCTCGATCGATCAGGCCCACACCGCCGACGAATGGCTGGCCCTCGACCAGCTCCAAGCCGCCAGCGAAGCGCTCTATCAATTCGGCAAGCGCGGGTTGTAGCTCGCGATTGTTACATGCCTCGCTGCTGCCTACCCTGCGGCGTATTCCTTGGGAATCCACTGCGTATCCGTCTTGCCGTCCGAATAGCGGGTGTAGCAGCCAAATCGATACAGAAATTCAGCAGGATCGGCGAGAATGCTATCCAGGAATTCCTCGAAGGATTCTGCAATCGGCTCTGCGGTGAAGTCGTCGTGGTCAGCGTAGAAGATCCTGCCAGCATCTTCACCACCGGGTTGGATAACAAAGTAGTTCGCAGAATGAGGGATCTCGCCAAACGCGACTCCCTGCCGCAACCAATCCGGCACGCCTTCGGACGAATCCGTCGTTAGCAGGAAATCTCGCATCTCGGCGGTTTGGACTTGCCACTCCTGAACCGGAAAGAATGCGACGCCAGCAGCTTCAAAATCACCGTATGACGTACGTTGCTTAGTCGAGTCCACGTACATCAGCACGCCGTCATGCAGGCTGTAGAACAACTTGAGCGGTGCACCGGTGGCCCCTAGAAGCTCGTCGATCGTGGAAACGGCAGCCTTGTCGGCCGGAGGATTAATAATGTGCCGGACGCGCGCCAGAAATGTGAGGTTCTCGGGGGCGTCGCCACTGCGGTAGCATCGGAAGCGAGGTGCCAGATGTTTGAGATGCGCCTCGAAGTCTGCAAGACTCATGAGTGACTCCAACTGCAGCTATCCTGGATATTGGAACCTTCCGCCGATCGTAGGTCGCATCGCGAACCATCGTGCTAGACGGTCGGGCTAACGTGAGTCAGATTTTAGCCGCTGCCTATTTCAAATCCAACCAATGTCCTGCCCGGTTGGCGAATCACACGTATAATCTCAAGCATGACCACGAAAGAAATCCTCGCCCAACTCAAGTCCCTCGGCGATGAAGCGCGCCGGGCCTTCAACAAGAAGGCCGGCGCGCCCGACAATCAATTCGGCGTCAAGCTCGGCGACCTCCGCGCGATCGCCAAGAAACTCAAGACGAATCACGAACTGGCCCTCGAGCTCTGGGACACCGGCAACGTCGAAGCACAGCTTCTCGCCGCGCTGATCATCAAGCCCAAGGCGCTTTCCGCCAGCGAACTCGACAAGCGGACTCGCTCCACCACTTGCGCGCAAGTCGCCGACTGGCTCAACTCCTACGTCGTCGCCGAGCATCCCGAGAAGGAAGCTCTCCGCGCGAAGTGGATGGCAGCTAGGGAGATGACCGCCAAAAACCCGTGGGCTGCCCGCGCCGGCTGGCATTTCACCGCCAGCCGCATCAACAAAGGCGCTGCGGAAGGCCTCGACCTCTCTGGCCTGCTCGATCGCATCTAAAAAGAGATGCCCAAAGCCAAGCCCGAAGTGCAGTGGACGATGAACAACACGCTGGGGGCGATCGGGATCCACGCTCCCAAGCTTCGCAAGCGTGCCGTCGCCATTGGCGAAAAGATCGGCCTCTACCGCGACTGGCCCGTCTCCAAGGGCTGCATCATCCCCTACGTGCCGGTCTGGGTCGATGCGATCGTGAAACGCCAGGGCTAATGTCACCCACGTTATTTCTTGCTAGCGTATCGCTTCATCAATTCCTGGATCGCTTCATCGCATGCCGGAAAGCCCGAAGCTTCTCCGGTGTTCGTGCAGGCCACCGCGGCGAAATCTCGGTCCGGGAAAATCCAGATCAAGGCATGCGCGTTCGTGTTCGAGCCGCCGTGCGTCCACGCGCGCCCCAGCGGCGTGTCCAGTACGATCCAGCCGCAACCATATTTTCCGCCCAGCGACGGAGCAGCGACCTGTCCCGCATGCAGATGGTCTACGGTCTGCTGTGCGGAGAGCAGTGGCGCTGGTGCATTGCTCAAATGCCACTGTGCGTACCGCGCATAGTCCGCCATCGAAAGGTTGACCGTTCCGCAGGGAGCGTACACTGAGGGGTTTTCCGCGCCGGCCGTCCGAGGATCGATCGGAGTGCCGTCGGCACGATGCCCCCACAGCAGCGGTTCCTGCAGCTTTTTCGCGGTGGCCAGCGTGCGAAAGTCGGCCGTGTTCAATTTGAGCGGCTTGAACACCAGCTTTCGCATCAGGTTTTCGTAACTGTCGCCGCCCCGGGTTTCCAGCATCGCGGCCGCGACGACATAACCCAGGTTCGAGTAGCGATGCTCGCCGCGTTTGTGTTCCGGCTTCGCCGCGAGTATCAACTCGAGCATCCGGCGACGTTCCAGCGGCGGACTGGCCTTCTCCTCGAAGAACGAACGCCACTGTTTCCCTTGCAGATCCTTCAAGTCGGACGGCAGGCCGCTCTGATGCGACAGCAACTCGTCCAGCGTGACATCGCGCAGCGCGGCATGCAGGTGCTTTTCGCCGGCGCGTGGCCACACCTCGCCGATCGTGGTCTCCCACTTGAGCTTGCCCGACTCGACGAGCACTGCCGCCAAAGTCGCCGTCATACTCTTGGTGCACGAGCCGAGCGGATGGCGATCCGACAATTCAACCGTCTCGTCGCTCCCGCGCTTGCGAACCCCGCTGCACGCAGTCGCGACGACTTCGCCGGATCGCACGACCCCGATCGAGAGCGATGGCACGTTATGCTTGCGGCAGACTTCCGCCAGCATGGCCTTGAGCTCATTGTCCGCCGGCGCCGGTTCGGCAGCCATCACACCACACGCCAGCACGCAAACCGCAAGAAAACTCGCCGCCGCTTGTGTCAGAATGCCATGTTGGATCATGGAGCACCTCTACCGGAAGCAAAAGTTGAGTGCCGGCCTGGGCCCGCCGCCAGACCTTCGCCATGGAATTCATTCGCCTGGTACCTCGGCGACGTCGCCGCGGATGAATAGCGCCCCCCTGGTCCATCGTCTGATTAGTTTAGTGTCGGCGGGCCATCGTTTCTTACAGCTTCCCGAGAAAAAATCTGATAATTGTGACGACGAAGCGGGGACATCACTCAAATCGATCGCTTGGGCATCGTAGATCTCTCGGCAATCTCCCCCTGCCGCTACCGCCCCACTTCGATCGTCCCCTCATACACGCGGCCTTCCGCGTCCGAGGCCAGGACGATCGCCGGCGCATTTCGCGGCAGAAACGACTTGCAGCCGGTCACGTTGTTCAGGCCTTTCGCCGCGGGAATGACTTCCATCGTCGCGTCATGCAGCTCCAGGCCGGGCCGCGGACTAACCAAACAGTCAATCGAACTTGCTGGTCCGGCTCCGCGCACCGAATGACACAGCACCAGCCGGGGCGGACATTGCGACAACAACACGATCGGCCGACTGGGCCTGGCATCCGCTGACAGCGCCAGATAGTCGTGGCTCCTCCAGCATCCGCGGGGCGACCTCACGCGCAACGAGAAAATCGGCTGGCCCAATGTGTCCAGCGAAGTCTTGGTCGCCACATACAGCGTGCCGTCTTCCGCGACGGCAGTGTTCAGATGATCGTCCGCCGTCTTGCCGCCCTGGGCCACCGTCTCCTCCCAATTCCAAGCGTAGGGAGAACAGCCGTCGCGGTGGAAGCGAAACAGGACCGAGTCACTGTTTTGATTCGACCAGATGACGCCGACGCCGCATGGCAGCCGCGTGATCGTGCAGATGTCATCGTCGTGCGTGCCGCCGCCAATCTCGATCGGCTCTGTCCAGCAAGCGCCGCACGTGTCGCGCGAAGCACGCACCCAGACCGAGTTGCCGGCGCAGTACGCCACCCACAGCCGGCCGGTTCGATCGCGCGTAATTGTCGCGGTTTCGACGCTCTGGTTCGCAGGCACCAGCCACATCGTGTGGCGCCGGGAACGAACATAGCCGTCCTGTCTGCGGTCATAGCAGAGCGTCGCGACGGTGAGCGTCTGCTGGCTGACAAGCACGATCTGCACCTGGTCGCACTCGGCATAGACGTCGCCATGGCCGTGGATGCCACTTAGCGGCGGATCGAGGGTGTCCCCCCGAACCCAGCCCGCGCTCGATCGCTTCCAGATCTGGTTTCCATCTCGCGCCGGCAAGCAGGCCCACCACCGCCCCTGGGCAAACCACAGCTTGGACTGTGGCTTGTCGGCCGTGGGATTTGGCACGTCCACCGCGAACACCGGCGTGGCGCCCTGCCGCAGGGGTTCGTCCGCGAGTGTCTGTCCGCTGGCAGGCTTCAGCAGAACCACCACCGCGAGCGCCAGGACAGCGCACGTCGCCAGGGTTTGCCTTGGCCTGCTGGAACCGCTGTCCGCTGTCATCGCTTGGCTCCCGTGAAATCGCCTCCCCGGCGATTATGCTTGAGCGACGGCGGCAATGCCAATGGCTGCGAAGGAAACGGGGGTCGGTTCAGGGGGGGCTACTTGAGTCGCTTCAACTTGCCTTTGGTCTGGCGAATGTTTTTGTAGTCCCACTGGATCTCGCGAGACTTCTTTAGCCACCGTGCCAGCTCGGTCGTTTTCACCTCGTCCGCCGCGGTGTAGGTGACCGACGCGTCCTTGAACTTTCCGGTGCCGCTTCTCAGCCGCTCCTCTTCGAAATCCGCTCCGCTCCAGAACATCAGGCGAATGCCCGCCTTGAGCTTGCTGTATCCGACAATCGGATTCCCCTCCAGGAACCACACCGGGTGGCGATGCCAGATCTTCGACTCCGCCTCGGGCAGTCGCTTGTCGATCTCGGCCGAGAGCAGTTCGCAAATCTTTCGGTCGCTGGTTTCCTGCCCCGCGTTGTAAGCCTTGATGTCCGCGTTCATGTCGCTCTTTGTCCTCGAGGAAAGACTGCCAGCCTTTTGCTGGTGACCTAATACTATCCGGAAGCACCAGCGAGGATGCCCGCGTCGATTTCTCGACAGCCGGCTGAATTTGAGAATTAGGAACTAGCGAGCAGCGCGACGGCGAACCGCGAACGCCATGAACGCCAGCGTGCCGACGCCGGCCAGGGCGAAGGTGGACGGTTCGGGCACAGGCGCCGCGAGGCGGAAGCCGAACAGATCCGAGGCCCAATCGGCCCCATAAAGGTATTGACTGGACGCGGGCAGAAAACCCGATCCGCTGAAAGCGCCACCGCCGCGCACCACGCGATACGTGGTGTAGGTATGAAAAACCGTTTCGGTCCATTCGTGCACGTTGCCGCTCTGGTCGAACGTGCCGTAGGGGCTGTCGGACAACTCGAACTCGCCCACCTCCGTGGTGTAGTAGATTCCCGAGTCGATCGGGTACGGAATGTCATAGTAATTGGCATTGTTGCCCGGCGAGGTCGTCTCGGACATGTCGCGCCCTGGCAGCGTGTCGCTTCCAGTCGCGTAGTCGAAGTACGTGCCAGCTACGCCGGCGTTCTTGTCGTGATACGCCGACTTGTACCATTCATTCTCGGTCGGAAGGAAGAACTGGGCGCCGGGCTGCCTGGCGAACGTCAGGTGGTTCCCGATATTGCTGTACGCGCCGCTTTCGGTGGTTCCAATCCCCTGCAGGCCGGTCGGCTGACCATTGTGCATCCAATTGGCGAACCGCGCCGCCGACCAGAAACTCACGTAGTTCACCGGGCGATCTGCATAGGCAGGAGGCACGCTATAGGCCCAGTTCCCCGGAAAACCAAACTGCGAGATCTGACAGCCATATTGAGACATCATGCCCGGGTTGTACAAGCCGTAGGTGTCGTTGCCGGCTACTGCATTCAGAAACTCGACATACTGGGCGGACGTGACTTCGTACTTCGCGATCTGGTATTCGTAAGGCACGTTCCCCAGCGTCAGCGGGCCAAAGAATTGGCTGGGCTGAATCTCCGCCTGATTGCCGGCATTGCCCACGGGAACCAGGTCGATCGTGACGGCACGAGCCACATTCGCGGGCAGAGCGATCAAGCACATGCACGCCAGAAATCCGGCCAGATGCAGCGATCCAGCCAAACGACGCGCGATCGCATCTCGAATCGTCATGAGCAGTCCCCCCCGGAGAATTGAATTGATCGAAGAGGCCGGTCGAACGCCCGCGAGTATGCGTCGATCAGAAATGCATGTCAAGCAGCGGCGGTTTAGCGGAAGTGAACAATTCGTGTGTCGTGGGCCTAGGCGGCCTGGCGACTAGCAAACCGCAGCTGGTGACTGCCCGGGTCGATCGTCAGCATCTCCCGGGGGCGTCAGACGCATCGATTCTCTTGGTCTGATGCCCGACGACCTGTCTATCGATTGAAGGATCGGCGGAACGCAATTAGTGAAAGCAGAGCGAGAGCGCCGAGTGCGTATGCTGAAGGCTCGGGGACGACGGTGAACTGGAGGCTGGGGCCAAATCGGTAGGGGTATTCATCGCCGTATGGCAACCGGCTTGGAAATCCAATGCCGTCCGGTGAGAGAGAGCTGCCAAAGCGAGATTGCACATACTCGATCTCGCTTGCGAACTGAGGGGGAGATCTGAAATTCAACAGCATATGGTTGCCCGCTCCCGCCATTATGTCACTGCCGGCAGCAATGACGTAATGCTGATCTTGCCACAGTTTGAGCGGCGTGATCTCCACATAGCGAAAATAATCGAGCAGTGGCTCTTGGGTTCCCGTCCGCAACCATGCAAGCGTCAGCAGCGTTTTATCGAGCGAGAATATTCCGATCCACTCCGCATGTTTGAGTCCGTTCGGTGCGTTGTCAAACCGCCCAAGGTGGGTCACAACGATATCCGTAGTCGGGACGAACTCCCAACCGTTAATGGTCCCGCGCCCTGGCCATCCACTTTCCGTTGCCAATGCAGGGTCAATTCTCACGGCAACTTGACTGCCCATCGACGTGCTGGGTCCGACAACTTGACACAGCATGATGAGAGCGAGAATCGAACGGAGCATCATTAGTCCCAGAGGTGCAGGAGGTCGGCTTGCGGACGATTCTAGTCGCCCAATGTGCGAATACCAACTCGTGCCTACCGCCCACCCAGCAACACGATGTTAGAGTCGTGTTAGGCTGCCCGGTTTCCTCGACATCGTTCTACGTGCGCGAGCCATGCCACCTCCGGCCGAGCCGGCTCCACCAATCCGCACCGAGAAAAATTCTCCCCTTTCGCCGCCCCTTGACCGCGCGTGTGGCTGGCTCGCTGCGCAAGTCGTTGCGGCGAGTCGCACATCGTTGCGCATGCGCCACACCGCCCATGTGTCCACCGACTCTAGTAAACAGGCCAGCAATTCGGATAGTGTAAGGTCACGACAACAGGTAGAGACCACATCATGCTGCTAACGAATGCCCGCTCGCTTGAGAAACTGGAGAAACCACGAAGCGCACGAACCCTCGCCCGGGCCCAGGGAAGCCTTTGCCGAGGCGTGTGTGTGGCGCTGAAACATCATTGTCGCGCGTTTCTAAATCCACACACCCGAAAAATGGGAACGTAAAAAACAGCCAGGCTTAGTTTCCCGTCCCATCCCCGCTCATTGACAATTCAACCCCACAAAAAAACCGCTGCACGCGCCACTTTGGCGCATGCAGCGGGCTCTCGTTATTCGTCCAGTATTGGGGCCGTGAGCTACTTCAGCTCCATCACCTCGACCTTGCGGATCGAGACCTTGCTCCCCGGGTCGTGCTGCTGAAACGCGAAGTGCCCTTCCTTGAAGGTCTTCTCGAAGTCCATGTACTCGTACAGCTCGTCGCCGTTCACCGTGATCTTGATGCGCGTCATCGGGCGGCCGCGCCACACGTCGTCGCGCACCGTCAGGTCGTACGTGAACCACTCGTCCGGTTCGACCAGCCGCTTGTACACGTGGCACATGCCATACAGCGAACCGGTGCGGATCGGGTCGGTATGCGTGCTGTCGATCTGGGCTTCATAGCCGTCGGAGAAGCCGGGCTTGCGCGTGGTGCGAAAGTAGAGACCCGAGTTGCCGCGGTCGTTGATCTTCACTTCGGCGCGGTAGCGGAAGTTCTTGTAGGGGCCTTTGGTCGAAACGAGCATCGAGGCAGGGCCGGAACCCTGGATCGCACCGTCCTTCACTTCCCAGACGCTCTTTTCAGCGCCGACTTTCTCCCAGCCGTCGAGGCTCTTGCCGTCGAACAGCGGGGTCCAGTTCTCCTCGGCCTGGGCGGAAGCCCCGGTCACGGCAAACACCAGCGCCGCTGCGGCGCAAGCAATCGAAACAGATCGCATCATTCGGTCCTCTATCATCAGGGTGGACATTCGGGGATGGCTAGCGGCGCCGCCGGCACTCAGCTCCTGGAACTTGCTCGCCCAAGCGGCCGCTGGATTATCGAAGCTAGGGGCCTCGCTGACAAGCACTTGCCGCCCGTGCCGAGGCGAAAACCGCGGGTTTCGTGCCAGCTTGACGTTGACTGGCGAACTCGCGCGTTACCGGCCTTGCACTCGCTACATTCCGTCACTGGTGGCGACGCCATCGGCCATGAATCTTCGCGATTTACCCAGCCGAACCCGCTGGTAAGAACCAAGATTCATGAGAGAATTCCGGCGAGCGCTGCGCAAGCCTTGCCACCAGCGGGCACTTGCGATCGGAACGCAATCGAATGGCTGAACCTGAACGACGACAATTTTTCCTGGGGGCCGGCCTCGCGGCGGCAGCAACTGCAATGTTTGCACACAACCAGCCCGCCGCCGGCGGCGATCCCAGCTTCATGAACAACGTCCCCGATCCGCTGCTTTCGGACAAGGAACTCCCCTCGTTCAAATTCGAACTCGAGAAATCCCCCGGCAAGATCGACGGCGGCAACACGGCTCGCGAAGCCTCGGTCTCGCAGCTTCCGATCAGCAAGGGGCTGGCCGGCGTCTCGATGCAGCTCGAGCCCGGCGCGATGCGCGAACTGCACTGGCACGCCACCGCCGCCGAATGGGCCTACGTCACACGCGGCCGCGTTCGCACCACGGTCATTGCACCGGGCGGCGCCACCGAAACCAACGACTTCGAGCCGGGCGACGTCTGGTACTTTCCCCGCGGCCACGCCCACATGCTCGAGTGCCTCGGGGACGAGCCCTGCCACTTCATCCTGATCTTCGACAACGGCTACTTCAGCGAGTTCGGCACGTTCAGCATCTCGGATTGGATCGGTCACACGCCCGCGCCGCTGCTGGCCAAGAACTTCGGCCTGCCCGAGTCGACATTCAAGAGCTTCCCCAAGAGCGAGGTCTACTTCGGCAAGGGCGTGATTCCGCCCGAGCCGGCAGCTCCGCCGCTGGCGGGCAACAATCCCTGTCCGCTCACGCACAAGTACCGCCTGATGCAGGACGAACCGAAGGTAAACAACCGCGGCGGCAAGCTGTGGCTGGTCGACTCCACGAAGTTCCCCATCTCCACAACCGTGACCGGCGCCGTGCTCGAGTTGGAACCCGGCGCGATGCGCGAGCTTCACTGGCACCCCAATGCCGATGAATGGCAGTACGTGCTCGAAGGCTCGTGCAGCGTCACGCTCTTTGGCGCGAAGGGGCGCTACCGCATCGAAACGCTCAACCAAGGGGACGTCGGTTACATGCCGCAAGGCTACGGCCACTCGATCGAGAACGTCGGGAAGGGCAAATGCCGCGTGCTGATCGGCTTCAACGCTGGCATTTACGAGGACATCGACCTCACCGAGTGGATCGCCGGCAACCCGGTCGACGTGCTGGCCACGAACTTCAGCCAACCCGCCGCGGTGTTCGAAACGTTCCCGAAGAAGGACGTGTTCATCTCGGACGGCAAGGAACAAAAGTAGTCTGCATGCCACTCCTCTTCGGTCACGGATATCTCGGCTCACGCGTCGCTCGGCTGTGGCAGGCCGAAGGTCGCACAGTGCACGTCGTCACGCGATCGGAGTCTCGCGCGCGTGAGCTGGCGGCGCTCGGCTACACACCGCTCGTGGCCGATGTGACTGACGCCGACGCCATCCGCGC
>JBGSKX010000192.1:0-2134 GCA_041741015.1 Pirellulales bacterium | reverse complement strand
AAGCAGCCCGCGCCGCAGGCGATCCGCGCCGAAGGGGGCGAGGCCGTGGTGAAGGAGTTGACGCTCCGGCGGCTTCGGTCCGCGTGGTGAACACGATGCCAGCCCCCGGCTCCGCCGGCAGCTCGTGGCGGTAGCAAAGGAGAAGCTCAATAACAGCTCTTCCATTGCTCAACGCCCCGGAAGCGTCAACGTCAGGAGGAGTTTCGACTCGCGTGCGCCGGCGCTTCCCGCTCGCATTCGGCGTGTCGTTAGGCAACCGCGTGCCGCGATTGCGGAACCGACTAACCTGCATCGTTACCAGCAACCGTGGGGATAGGACGGCGGGGAGGGAGCGTGACGACGACGCGGCCTGATTCGTTGTGCCGTCGCCGGGTATCTTCCGCGATGCGATGGACATCGAACCCGCATTCAGCGGCGAGCTTACGTTTGATCGCCCGGATTTCATCGGTGGGGACAGGAATCACTTTCGGTTTCCGCCAGTTGCTCAGGAGTACAGATAACGGGGGGGAAGTAACCGGCCTCGCGGCATGTGTCGGCGATCCTTTGCTGAACGTGTGGGTTCAGGATGTGCTTGAAGTTCCAACTCACGATGAATTGTACTCCATGGACGGCTGCCGTTGCGATGTGCAAGGCGTCGCGCGGTTCGGACACGGGCACCGCCAAGCGCTCCATCAGGAGAGCGGCCAGAACTTCGGCGTCGGTGGATTCGTCCAAGAGTGGTAGGTCACGTAGCACTTCGAGACGCTCGGCAGACGCGGCCGGATCACCCGCTGCGCATTCATCCAGTATCAATTGAGACACCAGCAATTGGTAGAGATTCGGGGCGTTCGCCCACCAGTCGCGCGTCAACTTTTGGCGAGCCGCGATCGCAGGGTTGGGGTGCATTCGTCTCGCGATGTTTCCGACAACCGTGGTCTCAACGTAGATCGTGTCCATTACGTCAGTCTAGCAATGATCGACTCCCGGTGTGCCTAGCAAGACATCAAAGATCGGCGACCAACAACCCAGTCAGTTCGTCGAACCCGCGGCGTGCTTGACGCCGGCGCCGTTCGATCCGTTGGCCCCGTTGCTGCTCGCCAGCGGGGCGTTCCACTCCGGCGGCAACGCGCGGATGTTCAGGTCGCGCTGCGGGAAGGCGATCTCGATGCCAGCCTCGCGGAACTTTTTGTCGATCGCCTGGTGCAAGTCGTGGATCGTTTGCAGGCGGTATTCAAGCTCGGGCAGGAAGCACCGCAGTGTCAGGTTCAGCGTGCTGTCGCCGAACCGGTCGAACACGGCGATCGGCGGTGGATCGCTGAGTATCCGCGGGTTCTCGCGGCAACACTCGAGCATCAGCCGGCACGCCTCGGCGGTGTCGCTGCCATACGCGACGCCCACCTCGATGACGATGCGATTCATCTGGTCGCTAAGGGTCCAGTTCAGCAGCCGTTCGGTGACCAGGTCTTTGTTGGGGACCACGTACTCTTTGCGGTCCCAGTCCGTGATCGTAGTGGCGCGGATGCGGATCCGCTTCACTACGCCGGTCTTGTCCCCGAGGGTGATGATGTCACCCACGCGGATCGGGCGCTCGAACAGTAGGATGATCCCGCTCACGAAGTTGGCGAAGATCTCTTGCAGGCCGAAGCCAAGGCCGACGCTGATGGCGGCCACCAGCCACTGGACGTTCGACCAATGGATGCCGATCGAGACCGAGGCGAGCACCACTCCGATCGCCAGCAGCACATAGCGGCACAAGCTGCTGATCGCATAGCGGACCCCCCCCTCAAGGGGAAGGTGCTGGAGGACGGCAAGCTCGAGCAGGGCCGGCACGTCCCGCACGACCACGTAGGTGCCTGCGAGCGCAATCAAGAAAAAGAGAACGTTCGACAGCCTTAGCAGCGACTGGCCGTTCGCGTCTTGCATCAACGTAACCTCGTTGAGCATCTTCAGCGCTGGGGTCATGTCTTGCCACACGAACCACGCGGTGACAACGCCCATCACTACAAGGGCCGTATGCAGCAGCTTGACGGTCTGCTCGCTGAGTGCGGCCAGGTCGACCGCTTCTTCCGGGACTTCGGTGGCGAGCGAGTTCCCATCAGCGGCCGCAGCAGCGGCGGCTTGTGCGCGGCGCTGGCGGGCCTGTTCACGGGCCAAC
>JBGSKX010000191.1:0-25972 GCA_041741015.1 Pirellulales bacterium | reverse complement strand
GTAGATGTGCGAACCGTCGAAAGACCCTTGGGTTGGTACACCAGGTGCGCCGGGGATGTCGATGGTCGGGGCCCCGGCTTGCACGGGCGTACCGTCACCCCAGTTGATGCTGTAGGTGAACTGTTCGACTACCTCACCGCCAACATTCAGCGGGTTGTTGAACCCTGGGTCAGTGAGCTGGCCGATGTTCGTGATCGAGAGCAACGAGCCTTCGTTGACGACCTGATCTGGTGCCACGATGAGCATCGGCGCAACATTGTTCACCGTGACTTCGAACGTCTCGACGGCCATTCCGCCATCGTCATCAATGACCGTGACGGTCACCGTGTAGACGCCGTTATCGGCGTAAATGTGGCTGCCATCGAAAGACCCCTGGGTTGGTACACCAGGTGCGCCGGGGATGTCGATCGTCGGCGCTCCGGCTTGCACGGGCGTACCGTCACCCCAGTTGATGCTGTAGGTGAACTGTTCGACTACCTCACCGCCAACATTCAGCGGGTTGTTAAAGCCGGGATCGGTGAACTGGCCGATGTTGGCAATCGCCAGTACCGAACCTTCGTCCACCACCTGATCGGGCGCAACAGTCAGCACCGGCGCAACGTTGTTGACCACAACGTCGAACATCTGCACGGCCATCCCGCCATCGTCATCGATCACCGTTACCGTGACGGTATACACGCCGTTGTCGGCGTAGATGTGCGAACCGTCGAAAGACCCTTGCGTCGGTACGCCAGATGCGCCGGGGATGTCGATTGTCACCGGGCCCGATTGCGTCGCGGTACCGTCACCCCAGTTGATCGCATAGGTGAACTTCTCGCTCGTCTCGCCACCAGTATTCAGCGGATTGTCGAAGCCAGGATCGGTGATCTGCCCCAGGTTCGTGATTGAGAGCAGTGTGCCTTCGGTTGTCACCTGGTTTGGCGCCACGACGAGCTTTGGCGCGACATTACTCACGGTGACTTCAAACGTCCGCACCGCGACGCCCCCATCGTCGTCCGCCAGCGTCACGGTCACTGTGTACACGCCGTTGTCGGCATAGGTATGGCTGCCATCGAATGATCCTTGCGTCGGTGTGCCGGGCTCACCGGGCACATCGATCGTCGCGGGACCCGAACTGGCCGGCGTGCCGTCGCCCCAATCGATCGAATACGTAAACTTCTCGCTCGTTTCGCCGCCGATGTTCAGTGGATTGTCGAAGCCGGGATCGGTGAACTTTCCAATGTCCGTGATCGAGAGCAGGGCGCCCTCGCTGGTCACCTGGTTTGGCGCGACGGTGAGGGTGGGGGTGACGTTGGAAACGCTCGCTTCGAATTGTGCGCCGCTGGAGTCGCCGAAACCTTCGCCTTCAAAGACGGCGGTGATCGTGAGCGTAACCACGTAGGTGCCGTTGTCGGCATAAGTGTGCGCGCCGTCAAACGATCCCAGTCGCGGAGAGCCGTCGCCGCCGAAGTCGTCGATTGTCGCAAAGCCGGAATCGACGGGCGTGCCGTCACCCCAGTCGATTGTGTAGTGATACGTGTCCGCAGAGTTCCAGGGATCGACGAACGTGCCGATATCCTGAATCGAAAGGTTCGCGCCCTCGCTGGTCTGCTGATCGCCGACCGCGGTGAGTGTCAGCCAAGTCTCTTCGGCAACTTGTGCCGCGAGCGGAGTGGCAACCGCCGTATCGACCGCGGCGTCGGCGCTCGAATCGCCAAGTGGCGACACGCTGCGATTCTCACTCTCGATAAGGTTCTCGGCCGCAGGACCTTTCGTGCCTTGTTCGCCGTTCTCGCTACCTGGCGGATTGCCGCTCACCACGCGATCGCCCGGATCGATCGGTTCGCGGGTCGCCTGGTCGGTTCCGAGCGGGGTCGCCGGGTCGGCGCTCTTGGCGGTTTGCTCGACTTGCTCGATGCCGCTGGCCGCCAGTGCTTGGGCCATCGCCAAAGCCGCGCTGGCTGAAAGCACTCGACGTTCTTCGAGCGGACTGAGTTCGAGCTGACCGACTCCGTCAGGAGGCAGCGGCACACTCGAACGAACGCGCCAGCCGCTGCGCAGGGCGGAACCCAGGTTCGCTAGCACTCGACGAGCAGACATGCACGCTGTTCCTTGGCCGCGCATGCGCGGCAGGGGGGGAGGAGGCGCCGAAATGGCTAAGAACCCATTATTTCTAGCCAGTCGAGCGGCCGTCAAACATTGGCCGACCCACTGCGCAGCCGCGATCTGGGCAATTCCGGCCGAATACCCTGGTGTTCGTGGTTCAGGCGATATTTATTGCCTGCGGCAGCGTTGCCGGTTGAATCGAAAATCCTAGAGGTAACGATTCCGGGGCGACGAAACGAACTGATAACCGCCACCCTGGGTGAGTGCATCGCTCCGGGACCGAACGCGGTGCTCCGTGAGGACTTTGTCATGCGACGCCCGACCCTGGCACTACTCGTTTCAGCCATCGCCTGCAGCGGCTGTGCTACGGGCATGCGCGCGGCGGTTCCGACCGCCGCGGGAGGGGGACTCGCCCAGGTGGTTGCCTCGGACGAAACGCCAACTGCAATCGCAGCTTCGACGATCAGCGATAGCGAGCCGGTGACTGCACCACAGCGACCGCTAGCGAAGAGGCCGAGCGGCGTGAAAGTCACGCAATCTGTAGCGCCGCCGAAGAAAAAGGCAGTCCTCGGGAAAGAAGTCCCCGTGGTATCAGAACAGCGATCCGATGCCGCTCACGGTTCTCCGCGGGCGAGTTCCGCAGGTTATCAGCAACCCGAACTCGAGCCGTTCGATCCGGCGGAAACGTTCGCGCCCTCGGAGGAGATCATCACTCCCGCTCCCGCCACTCCAACTCCGTTCAAGCCCAAGTCCGAGGACGAGGCGAAGCTCGATCGCTTCAATCGTGACATCCTCGACGTGGAAGTCGACATTCGCCCGACTGCCGGGGATATGCCCGAAGATCGTGGCGCCCAGCGCTTCGCCGATCAACCGGTGATCGACGAGAGTCTGCCGAGTGGCGAGCCGGCGGACGTGTTGTGTGCCTACACGCCTTGGACGATTTGTTACCGTCCGCTGTACTTCGAAGACATCGCTCTGGAGCGCTACGGCAAGAACGTTGGATGCCTTCAGACCGGCCTGTCGGGTGTGAGGTTCTTCGGTTCGATCGCGGCGCTTCCGTACAAGATGACCCGCCGCCCGCCACGCTCGTGCGAGTGCTCGAACGGCTTCAGTCGCCCGGGCGATTGTCCGCTCCCGGGCTATGGCAACCGCCGCCTGGAACTGGATGCCGCACTGATGGAAGCCGCCGCGATCACGGCCGTGGTGTACATCATACCGTAGCGACTAGCCGCGGAATGTCTGCTTGAGCCACCGCATCAACCGCGAGCCTGTGGACTGCGGCGCGACGGCAATCTTCGCCCGGCCATGCATCCGCGCGATCAGGTGTGCGGGTTTGCCGTCAAACTTAACGCGGGCCTGGTACCAGGTGTCGATGGGCCGCGCCCGTCCATCCCGCTCTTCGCGCGCGGGCAGATCGCCCGCCGCGGCCAGCTCACGAGGCATCACGTCCAGGTCGAGCCGGGCGATTTCGACGATATCTCCTTCCAGCACCGCGTTCGGCAGATGATCTAGCCGAATCGTTACCCGCTGGCCGGCTTGCACAAGTTCGACGTCGCGCTGGTCGATGTGCAGCGTCGCTTCGAACTCATCCGGCTTGCCCACCAGGCATACAAGGGTTCCGGTCGACAGCATCGCACCCAGGTTCTCGGAGTCGAGCGGCGTCCCAGTCCAGCGAAAAAGTGCGTGTGGTTCGGCGGGCTCGTGGGGCACATTGGGCGGGGGCAGCACGACGCCACCGCGAGGCGCGACAAGCAACAGCCGCTGGGCATCGCGCGTCGTCTGCGTCAAAAGGCGCTCCAGGTCATTCAGCGCCGCTTGCGCTGCGGGGAGTTCTGCTCCGGCGGTTCCTCCCTGCAAGCGACGCGCGTTCAGATTCGCAACACGCAACTGCTGTGCATCACGCTCACTCTCGAGCCGGGCCAGTTCGAGCGTCACCGTCGGGTTCTCGAGCCTCGCGAGCTGCTGCCCCGGTTGCACCTGAGTGCCAACCGCGATCGCATCGGCTAACGTCCCATCAACCGTCACATACACCCGCTCGGCGTTCGCGTACTCGAGCACCATCGGCGCGGTAACGTTCCGCGGAATCGGCACCCAGGCGATCGCCGCCAGCAGGCCCGCAACCAGCAAGGCCGACAGCATCACACGCACGGGCGCGAATCGCCCGCGCCGCAGGGGATCGCCTGTCCAACGAGCAAACCCAACGACGGGCGGCCAGACGATTCCGCCCAGCACAACACCGGCCAGCAGCACAACCAACACTTCCAGATGCAGCGGTCGCAGAATACGATCGATCGTCCACAGTACGAGGCCGATGAGCACAAACCGATAGATCCCGGCCGCGACCGCATATAGCACCAGCAGCCACGGGTGACGCGACTTCGATAGCCTGTCCGGAGGCAGCTCGATGCCCGCGCCGTAACGCGCCAGAGCGCGCTGTAGCGCCGCCGAGGCTTCGGCCCGCAGGTTCGGCACCGCGACCAGGTCACTGAGGATGAAATAGCCGTCGTAGCGCATCAGCGGGTTGCCGTTGAGCAGCAGCGTTCCCAGCGAGCAGATCAGGACGACGTTCAGGCACAATGCATTGAAAGTTCCAGGAGCGCTGAAGTACCACAGCAGTGTGCAAAGCGATGCGAGTATCAGCTCGACGTATATTCCCGCCGCAGAGATCGCTATCCGTTGCCACTTGCTCGGCAGCATCCAGGCTTCGGACACGTTGCAATACAAACACGGCGTGAACACGAGCAGCATCGCGCCGATCTCGTGGCATTCGCTCCCATACTTACGAGCGGCGATGGCGTGCCCCAACTCGTGAAGTATCTTCACGCCTGCCAGGGCCAGCGCCAAGAGCGGCAGGTTTGACGCCGCCAGAATCGACTCCACTTCAGGCAGCCTGGTCTCGATGGTGCGAAACTCGAGCGCCACGAGCACGAGCGCCGCGATTGCCAGCAGAACCGCTCCGGCATATGCCGCTGGCGTGAACAGCCAGCTCGCCAGCGGATAGATCGCGTCCAGCAGCCGCTTGGGACTCACGCCCGGAAAGCGGATCGCCAGGACGCTCGCCAGCGACTCGAGCCGGGCCTTGCGGCGTTTCTCGTGCTTCCGCAGAGCGAGCTGCCGACCTTGCCCTGGGGCATCCGAATGCGCCAGGCCCAAGCGATGTAGCGCCGCCAGGTAGCCTTGCACCTGTTCGATCGAAACTCGCCGTGGCGCCAGAGCTTCGTCCAGTTTTCGTTTCAAACGTTCGACACTCGACTCGCCATCGAGCATCGTCAGCAGCGTGTATTCTTCCTCGCCCAAATGAAAGTATTTGAGCGAAATCGGATCCTTAACAGCCCAGTAGCGATGGGTGCCATATTGCTGCGGTCGAAACTCCAAGTCGCCGCGCACCTGCAGCGCCAGTGGGCGTGCAGCGGCATCTTCGACCTGTGAAGCGATCATCGGCTCGCCGGCTCCTCGCGTGTGAGCTGCTCGCCGTCGTCGGATAAGATCGTCAGCGAACCATGCAGTCCGGGGCGCAGCGCCAGATCGGCGTTCTCAATTTCGGCCCAAAACCGTACCTGGCCATTCACCGGGTCGACCTCGGGACTGACAAATACGATCTTGCCAGCGTATTGCACGGGCTTTTGCCCTTGGGTCACGGTGAGCGTGACTCGGCGGCCCATCAGCGAGCCATCGAAAGCACTGGCGCTAACCAGCCCCTCAGCCTTCAGCCGATCGAGCCGCAAGATGCGCACGATCGGCTCGCCAGGTTCAACCCACTCGCCCGGTTGTTTAAGCACTTGAGCCACGAAGCCGGCCAGCGGAGCCGTGATCTGGCGTTGGCTGATGGCGTGTTCGGCCGTGGCAAGGTCGTTTTGTTTGAGTGCGACGGCGGTTTGCGCGAGTTCGTGCTCCAACTCGGCCTGTTCGATTTCGAGTTTCGTTTTCTCGGCCACGAGTTTGAGTTGATCCAGCTCCGAGGCCGTGACGCTTTCCGCCAGCCGCGCGCTCGATTCGAGTGCGCGTCGCAATTCCGCGGCCGCGACTTCCGCGCTCTTCTTGGCAAACCGCACCTTCACGTCACTCGCCGCCAGCTTCCTGGCGCCGGCCAGTTCAATCTCGGCCTTACTTCTATCGAACGCGGGCGTGCGGTCGTCAATCTTGCCAAGCGAGTCCCCCGGAGTCACCATCGCGCCCTCGCGAACCGAAAGCGTATCGAGCGCTCCCGCCTCGCGTGCAGGCACCTCGACTTGTTCCAGCAGCTTGACCAGCGCCGAGGGGATCTCGATCTCGGCCGCACGCGCGCTTGTCGCAGCGGTCAGCAGCAGTCCACTCGCGACAGTAACAATGGCAATCGATCGCATAAGCATGGTTACCACCACCAACTGCGAAGGTATTCGTATAGATCGTGGAACCAGACGAAGCCGAGCGAGCGCTGACCACAATAGACTTTGGCTACCGCGGTCGCTCCGGGACGAAGTCCCGCCGCATCGTTGCGGTCGAACGTGACCGTCGCCGCGACCGTCGAGGTCTGTTCGGCGTCCAATTCGGTCGCGAGGGCCAGGTCCGCCAGCTTGCCCGTCAGGTTCTGGTTTGGATCGGCTGTGAGCATGAACGTCACATGGAGCTCAGGCCCGAGTTCCTCGCGCGCGGCCAGAACATAACCGGCCCGATCGTCCGGCACGCGTAATTTCAGGTCCCAGGGTCCGTCAACGTTGGCCACCGACAGAAGGGCTTGCCCCCGTTCGACGGGGCGCGCGGCCAGCAATTGCTCGACGTTCCAGGTGAGCGTCTGTCCGGCGATCGGGCTGCGAATCGTAAGCGCCGCGAGCTGGGATTCAAGAATCTTCTGCTGCGCTTCGAGTCCGGCCAGTTTCGCCTTGAGCTCTTCTTCCTCGGCGGCCAGCTCGTGCGGATCGCGCCGTCGCGGTCCGTCCACCGTGCTCGGCCCGTCTTGCAGGCGTTCGGCCCGCACCGAAGCCAGCTGCTTCTGATGGGTTTCGAGTTCACCGAGCACCCGCCGAAGTTCCAGATCGAGCTCGGGTTTGCGAAGCTGGATCAGCGGCTCGCCGGCGGTCACCTTCTCGCCCGCGGTGACCATGAGTTCGGCAACCACCCCATCGTCAGATGCGAACACCTCGCGCCGCTCACGCGGCTGCAATTCTCCTTTGGCCTCGATTTCGAATTCGGCCGGCACAAAGACCAGCAAACCCGTCACCGCCGCGACCATCAGGAGGGCCAGTACCGTCTTTGGCAGTTGCCTCGCGCTGGTAAGCCACCGCAGATGTCCTAAAACGCAACTCACCCGCGCGAGCGGCATCCGCGAGTGCACCTGTGCGTTGTGCAGCGCCACCGCTGAATGTCCACAGACAGCCATCAGGCGATCGCGAAACGTATCGGGCGATGTCGTTCCGTGGAAGTGCTCTGCGACGAGCAGACCGATTACGCGGCGCGTGGCATGCTCAACTTCGCCCTGGTCGAGATCCGCGGGTTCCAGCAACGGCACGATCGCCAGCACGCGTGCCTGAGCCTGTTCGAGATACGCTTCCAATGGAGCAAGCAACTCATCGGCCAGGTCGGTTGCACCATCGTGATACCAAATCGGTTCGCCATAGGGAGCTGCACGCCGTCCCACTGTTTCGAGTGCTCGAATGGCGGGCGAGCGGCGATCGAGCGTGTCGACGCCGCTCACGGCTGCCACGCTCACCGCGCGCCCTCGAACTTCCAGCAAGCTCACGCGATCGCAACCCACGACGCGGCGAGCTTCATTGACCACAGCAAAGGACGCTTGCTCTGAGTCCAGGCTACGATGCACCTGCTGCGCGTACTGATCGTACTGATGCCACGAATTCGCCGCTGCGCGCAGCGAACGAAGTTCGCAGCGTCGCTCAAAGTCTTCCGCCAACTCGCTCACTGCGGCCAACACCCGGACGTAAGCTCGAGCCGCAGCGGGCGCGATGTCATGCTTTGTGAGCAGCTCGATCGCCAGGCCTTTGGCCGAAGCTGCATCAACTGCGCCCGGATCGACGATGAGCCAGGAGTTCTGGCCGCCCGCTGTGAATGGTCCCGCCGTGCGTGGCTTGGCTTCTCGCAGCACCTGCTCAACGGTCGCAGTCCGTTCTGCCAACAGTTCACGGGCAAGCTGCGCTGCGGCCGTATTTCGAGCGTTGTGGTGTGCGAGCCGCACGCTAGCACCCGAGGCTGACGACCAGATCGCGCCGGCGTCAGCGTCGAGCGCGGTTATTAGTCGTTCCAGCAGCGTTCGATAGAAGACCGCCGCAGTGGTGGCGTCTTGGCGTGCCAGCAAGGTGAGCTCATCGAGCAAGTGCTCGATTCCCTGCCAATCGGCGTGGGCTAGTTCGGCATCGAGCGCTGGAGGCTGATAGGTCATAGAGTTTCAGTATAGTCGAGAAGCTGCGCAAGACGCCCAGAGTGCGCGGGAAGCTAGCAGTGGTTTTGTGGTCGAAGACTGGGGTGAATTTAACGGTTGCGACGAGATTTCCGGCAGTCGCTCGCCTCGCCCGGCCGATTTATGCACAGCGTGTATGTGTGTACCTGCGCGGAAGACCTGCGCGTGAAGACAGCATCCATGCCACGGAACCCAAGTGTGACGCGCCAGACGGTTACCAGTGCGATGGGCCAAGGACGTGCCTAACCTCCATCCAACCAGTTCCGCATCGAAGCCGCCGGTTATTGCCGGACGGCTCCGCCAGATCGCGTCTCGCGCGATCGCCGCGATGCAGCTGGCAGCGATGTTGGCAGCTTCACTCACGCTTTCCGGCTGTTTCGTGCTGAAGCCCCCCTGCGAAATTCCGGTCGAGGAGGACTACTACCGCACGGTGGCCCTGACGACGCCCATCCAGGAGGAGCCTGGTCCGCCGGGAATGCTACCGTTGTCGACGGCTGCGCCGCTGGTGGTCGATGAGAAGAATCCTCCCCCTCCCTGGGAGATGACGCTTTCAGAAACGGTGCAGCTTGGCCTGGAGAACTCCAAGGTGCTGCGCGATCTGGGTGGTAGCGTACTGCGCCGGCCTGACCTGGCGCAGACGATCCACGATCCGGCCGTGCAGGCGACCGATCCCCGCTTTGGCATGGAGGGCGCACTCGCCGCGTTCGACGCGCAAGTGGCCACACGCTTGATGGCTTACAAGAACGACCGTGCGTTCAACAACCTGTTCGCAGGTGGCGGCACGTTCTTCTTCAAGCAGGATCTAGATAACTTCGTGACGGAAGTCACCAAGACCAGCGCTACCGGTGGTTCGTTCGCGATGCGTCACCACATCGACTACGATTCGAACAACGCCCCGGCAAACTTGTTTCCCAGTTACTACAACGTCAACTTCGAAGGCGAGTTCCGCCAGCCGTTGCTTCAAGGCGGCGGCGTCGACTTCAACCGCATTGCCGGCCCTCGCGCGACGCCCGGCCAACTTCAGGGCGTCGTGATTGCCCGCATCAACAACGACGTCAGCACGGCCGAGTTCGAACTTGGTCTGCGCGATTTGATCAGCAACCTGGAAAATGGCTATTGGGATCTGTACTACGCCTACCGCGAACTCGACGCGAAGGTCTCGGCCCGCGATGCGGCCCTCAGCACCTGGCGAAACATTCACGTCAACGTTGAGCAGGGACGCGGATACAGCAAGCTCCAGGAAGTGCAGGCCCTCGAACAATACTACCGATTCCAGGAAGAGGTCATCGACGCGCTGGGCGGTCGTGTAGTCGACCGTACCCGAACGTTCAACGGTTCCAGCGGCGGCACTTTCCGCGGCGTCGGAGGTGTGCAGGCTGCTGAACGCAAACTGCGGCTGTGGATGGGGCTGCCGATCAACGACGGACGCCTGATCCGTCCGACCGATGCTCCGCCGCAAGCTCGGATCGTGTTCGATTGGCAAACCGTGATGGAAGAAACTCTGTCGACCCGGCCCGACCTGCGCCGCCAGCAGGCCAAGATCCAACGCTACCAGGCCGAACTAGTGGCGAATCGTAACTTCCTCCTGCCGCAGATGGATCTAATCGGCCGCTATCGTTGGCGCGGTTACGGTAACGACCTGCTCGGTCCGCGCGATGCCGCCGATCCGATCAACAATGCCTATGCCAATCTGGCCACCGGTATGTTCCAGGAATGGGAACTCGGTTTCGAGTATTCGATGCCGCTCGGCTTCCGTCAGGGTTATGCCGCGGTCCGCAACTCGCAAATGCACATCGCTCGCGAACGCGCGATTCTCGAAGAGCAGGAGCGACAAGCCATCCACGATCTGAGCGCCGCCTACGGCGATGCCGAACGGGCATACGTCCTGATGCAGGCCGCCTACAATCGGCTCTCGGCAGCGCAAGAGCAGTATGAACGGGCCTACAATGCGTTCTTCAACCTGGGCGGCAAGGTGTCGCTCGAATTGGTGCTCGATGCCCGGATTCGACTGGCTGAAGCCGAAACCAGCTACCACCGCGGGCGCATCGAGTACGCCGTGGCCGTGAAGAACGTCCACTTCGAGAAGGGATCACTGCTCGACTACAACGGCGCGGGGCTGGCGAACGAGGCCTTCTGCGAGGGTTGCCCCGAGGCCGTGGTCCACCGCATTGCCAGCAGCGTTGAAGAGACGCCGCTGAACTACGTGCTGGAAGCGAAGCAGAAGGAAATCGCCGAATCGGCGGCGACGGAGACGGCCGAAATCCCACCGACGCCCGAGGCGCCGTGGGAAGGTCGCCAGATCTCACACGCAGAACCGGTTCCGCTGCCGACTCCCGAAGGCCGCCAGATTCAAGCCGCGCGCAAACTTTCGGCGACAGAGCCGAAGGCTCTCCCGCCGGCCCGCGTGCCGCCAATTTCGCCATCAGGAGCCGGCCGGTCGTTACCGCCCGCGCCTGCGTCGGAACGTCGTTCGTCGCCGGCTCAGCCCACTCAAGCGGCGCGCGAAGTTGCATCTCCGCCGGCTCCCTTGAGTGCCTCGCGACTCGCTTCCGAGACCGTCTTGGCTGCGCCCCTCAAAGCCGAGCGATTGCCAACCGTCGAACCGTAGTATCCGTCGCCGATTTTCCATGCGTCACCGCAGCAGGATCAATTCACCAAAAGCGGACGGTTCCATCAGGCCGCTTCTGTCCAGGGATTAAATTCAGCAGATCGAGTTGCTCCTACGTCTGCCGCGATTCTGTCGTAACCAGAACCAAACACCTGCCGCTCCCAGTCCCGCAAGAAACACGCTGCCGGGCTCCGGTACCACGGCAAGCGCTAACTTATAGTCTCCGGCGGCCAAGTGGGCGCCGGTAAAGTTTGAATCGCCCACGCCCGTCACCCCGATCTTCACTCGGCCCAGCAAGTCGGCCGTGCCGGTGAGGGTTGGAATCGCGTCGAAGGCACTCGTCTGTGCAATCCGCACGTTCGCTGCATCGTATAGCGCGAGCAGTCCCGCGAATTCGCCCGCGAACGTGGCTGTGAATTCCTGAAACGGCGCGAGTCCCGTAAACAGCCAGAAGTCGAGCGAGTCGCCCGTGCCCGGCCCGATCACGTTGTTCAGCGTGATGTCAGCCGTGTAGCCCTCCCAGTTCGGGTTTTCCGGGTCGGGCGAGACCGCCGGGTCGAGCCACTCGGTGTCAGAAGTCATCGGCGAGAGTTCATCGTTCTGCCATTTGGAAAGGCTCGGGACCAGGCTTCCACCCGGATCGCGCACGTCGAGATACCAGGCGTACTTGCCGGACTCGAGATGCAGATCCGCAAAGGCGACGTCGGCGCCGCCGGTAATCTGAAAATAAAGGGAACCATCGGAGCGCAGTGGTACGCCAATCAACTGACTGGCGAAGCCGTTGCCCAAGGGACTGCTGTTATCGTCGACTAGCTGCAAGGTGGTAAACGATGGATCGAAGATGCCCAGCCGCGTGTCGGGGCGTCCCGGCGTCCCATCCAGGCTATCGTGCACTAACAGTGTTCCGCCCGGCAGAATCGTGGCCGTAGGCGGCGTGTTGTTCGGCTCGGCCGCGCGTGCAGCGATCGCGGAAAAAACCGCCACGCTGAACGCGAGTAGCAGGGCTTGTCGTCGTACTCGTTGCATAAACGTCCTGTATGTGCGTATTCGCTTCGTAAGTCGCGCAACAACGACGGCGTGGATGTGAAACGTTGAGTGTCCGTGAGCGCATGGCGCGCGCAGGGAATAACACGGATCACGACCGCTGAGGGGACGCGAGGGGTAGAGTCGCCAGAAATCGCACTTCTCGCTGGACGCGGCAAAGCTAACCGCGGCGCGGGGTGCGAACGACTCTTACAAAGCGAGCATTGGCAATCCGAATTGGATTCCTAAGGTCTAACAAGGGTGATCGGGGAATCTCCCTCAAAGTACGAGTCACTCTAGTCAGCGCCGAATCGAGTGTCAAGCAACTTCTGCTGCGGAAATGTCGCATTCTTTGGGGGGGGCAAACACGCCCTCGGCCCCACGAAAACGCTCACTGCAAGTACAGCGATTTTAACCTGAGTAGCAGTCGTTCGCCCGGGTCAAGATCCGACCTTTCCTTGAGGACCTCGACCAATACAGCCGGCTTCTTTGTGATGATGCTGTTTACTCCCCGGTCCAACAGCAACTGCATATCCCGCCGCTCGTTAATCGTCCACACATAGACTTGACGCCCCCGGGAATGAGCCGTCGCCACCAAGGCGTCGGTCGCCTGCCCTAGAGAAACGGCCAGAAAATCCACCTCCAGCCGGGTGAGGTCGCCAATTCGGGCAGTGGCCAAAAACCCTACCCGCAGCCGGGGTTCGAGCTGTTTCACGGCCCGGACTTCTTCATAGACGAACGACATGACATTGGCCTCGGCGAGTACCTCGCGGCGGCGGAGCACTTCCACCACGCCTTCGACCAGCGCCCGTCCGTCGCCCCCCAGGCTTTTCAGCTCGACCAGCAGCCCCACGCGTCCCTTGGTCAGGTCAATCACTTCGTCCAGCGTGGGGATCGGCTCGCCGTCGACCTTGACCGCGCGAATCTCATCGAACGTGGACTTCTGCACCACCAGAGGCGCGCCAGACACGCGTTTTAGATCGGCGTCATGCATCACCACAATTTTGCCGTCCGCCGTTCGCTGCACGTCGAGCTCGATCGCGGTGGCCCCTTCATTGATTCCCAGTTCGAATGCTTTCAGGGTGTTTTCTGGCGAGGCGAGCGACGAGCCGCGATGCGCGACGATCCCGACGCGATCCTCAAAATTCGTATTCAGGAGCACACCCCGTACAACGAGGGCCGCGAGCACCGCCAGCGCCAGGACGGCATAGATCGGTCCCCGGCGCCCGATCGACCATCGCGGTCGATCTTCCAGCGGTTCCAGGTCGCCGATCGCTGCCGGTATCGCCACCACCCCGCAGGTCACAACCTGATAGAGCCGTGCCAGCAGCCCACAGGCGATTGCGACCGCCAGCAGCGTGAGCACAAAGTTCAGGACTAGTGCCAGCGCGGTGACCGCCCCCAGCAGGGCAAGCTGGGTACCCAGATGATCACCCACGGAGAAGATTGCCAGGCCCGCGAGCCAGTAGCTAAGCGTTCCGACGGCCAGACTCGCAAGCTGCCAACCTACGAACCAGGTCACCAGCAGAACGGCGATTCGCGATCGAGTTCCGCTGGCTAGCCGATAACTCGACTTCATCGCCGCCCAGGCAGACCGCTGCTCAAATAGCACCTCGGGCAGCACGAACACCAGTGGCACAGCCACCAGCAAGGCCGCACCGATGGCGCAGACCAGCAGGACCGCGCCAGCCCTGAGCGCGGCGATGAACTCCGGCGGCCGGACTTCCAGATAGTAGTTGATGTCGAACTCGCTCAGTTTGTTCGCCGCGACCAGCAGTGCGGCGCCAACAAAAGGCAGCAACGCAACTACCAGCAGACATAGCACCAGCAGGCTTGCAAGCAAGATTCGCCCAAACCGCAGTCCGACAAACCGCAGCGCGTCGAAATAGGTCACGCGCTTACCGAGCGCGGCACCATAGAGGATCGTCAGCACGCCAGCGACGTCGGTCATCGCAATCGCCAGCGCCACGGCCAGGATCATCAGTCCCAATAGCGAACCAGTGGGAGTGAGCAGAAACCAGGCGATGTCGAGGTTTCCCACGGCCGCATTGCCGCTGGTCGCCGCCAACCGATTGAAGAGCCATGCCACCAGTGGCGACAAGGCGACGAGCCCCATTATGGCAAACACGAGCTGATACGAGAGCACCTGCGGCAGCACACGCCAAATGTCGCTCGCCGCGCGGCGGACCAGCGTCCGCACACTTATCCGCTCACGACCCGCCGCTCGATCGTTCATGAACTTTTCGCTGCCTCAAAAACGCTGACCCAATGCTTGAACTTGGCGGCGATCTGCGCTTCGGCCGTGTGCGAATCGATTTTCTCCGCACGCAGGTCGTAAATCGTCTGCAAGAACGTCGAGCGGCCGACGGCAAAGCCGATGAAGCCCGGCACTGCCGCCGCGACTTGCAGCCACTCGACGACTTTCTCCCCCGATTCCCCGCGTCCCAGTACGATCGATCCGACGTGCTCACGCCCATCGCGCTGCACCGACTCGACGATTCGCAGGCAATCCTCATGGCGGTCGAGTCCCTCGATCTTCCAGACATCCGGATCGACACCGTAATCCTGAATCTCGCGGATCGATCGGACCATCAGCTCCGGCCGCATGTCGAGATCATATTTCTGCTGGCTACCCGCCGCCGCGAGCTGCGCCTTCTCGGCCGGAACCAACATCTCGAACATCAGCAGCCGACCAACCGAGTGCAGCCAGTCGGAAAGCACCTTGAGCCGCGCGAGCTGCCGTTCATTGTCCGCCCGGAGACTCTCGGGATTGTAGCGCACGAGCACCTTGGTAAAGGTCGGATCGAAGGACTCAATATGCTCACGAAACTGGTCGCCGTACTCAAAATCGAACTCGTGCTGCCCGCTCTTCTCGACCGGCATGCATGTGATGTAGCCGCCTGCATGGGCATCGCGCAGGATTTCTGCGCCGAACTCCTCATCGACCAGGATGCCGCTTTTCTCGCGCGGCACGCCGTGCGCAATTGCCTGCTTGAAGCCTTCGTAGATGACCTGCTTGCTGGCCGCAACTACGGCGATTTGTTCGGCGTTCATCGGTTCGTTAAAGCCGAACACCTCGGAGCCATAAGAATGCCGATGATCGAAGGGCAGAACGTACAGCGGCTGGTCGTATCCAATCGTGGCATCACGCGTCATGTCGCTCTCCCCTGCGAAGCCCGGTAGCGCTCGATGAGCGTATTCGTCGAGCTATCGTGTTTGAGCGTCGGCGGGGAATCGCTCCTTAGCTCGGGCGTGATCCGGTTCGCCAGCACCTTGCCAAGTTCCACGCCCCATTGGTCGAACGAGTTGATTCCCCAGATCGTGCCTTGCACAAATACCTTGTGCTCATACAACGCGACAAGCTTGCCCAACGCCGCCGGTGTGAGTCGCTCGAGCAGGATCGTGTTCGTCGGATGGTTCCCAGCGAAAGTGCGGTGCGGCACCTGGAATTCTGGCACGCCATCGGCCCGCACTTCGTCGGCGGTTTTGCCCATCGCCAGGGCCTCGGTCTGGGCGAAGAAGTTTGCCATCAACAGATCGTGATGATCCCCGATCGGATTGAGCGTCTGATTGAAGCCAATGAAGTCGCAGGGAATCAATTTGGTTCCCTGATGGATGAGCTGGTAGTACGCGTGCTGGCCATTCGTGCCGGGCGTTCCCCACACGATCGGCCCGGTCTGGTAGTCGACCGTGTTACCGGCCAGCGTCACGTGCTTGCCGTTGCTTTCCATGTCGAGTTGCTGGAGGTACGAGCTGAAACGGCCCAAATAGTGGTCATAAGGGAGCACGGCCAGCGACTGCGCGCCGAAGAAGTCGTTGTACCAGATGCCCAGCAGCGCCAGCAGCACGGGCAAGTTATGCTCGAAAGGCGTCCGGCGAAAGTGCACGTCCATCGCATGAAAGCCAGCGAGCATCTCGCGGAAGTTCTCCGGCCCAATCGCGATCATCAGCGACAGGCCGATCGCCGAGTCGTACGAATAGCGGCCACCGACCCAATCCCAGAACTCGAACATGTTGGCCGTGTCGATGCCGAACTTGGAAACTTCCGCGGCGTTCGTGGAAACGGCCACGAAGTGCTTCGCCACGGACTTCTCGTCGCCGAGTTTATCCAGCAGCCAGCGCCGGGCCGAGTGGGCGTTCGTCAACGTTTCCAGGGTGGTAAACGTTTTCGAGGCTACGATGAACAGGGTCTCCTCTGGATCGAGATCGCGCGTGGCCTCAGCCACGTCGGTGCCGTCAACATTCGAGACAAACCGCAGCGTCAGATCGCGCTGGCTGTAGTAGCGCAGCGCTTCGTAGGCCATTACCGGCCCCAGGTCCGAGCCGCCAATGCCGATGTTCACGATGTTCTTGATCGGCTTGCCGGTATGACCTTTCCACGCCCCGCTCCGAATCCGCTCGCTGAACGCTGCCATCTTGTCCAGCACCGCATGTACCTCGGGCACGACGTTCTCGCCGTCGACCACGATCTGCTCGTCGCGTGGCGCACGGAGCGCCACGTGCAGCACCGCACGATTCTCGGTGACGTTGATCTTCTCGCCGGTGAACATGGCTTCCATCCGTTCGGACAGGCCTGATTCCCGGGCGAGTTGGACCAGCAGCCGCATCGTGTCGTTGGTCACGCGGTTCTTCGAGTAATCGAGATACACCCCCTCGGCCTCGCAAGTCAGCGACTTACCGCGTGTCGGATCTTCGGCGAACAACTGGCGGAGGTGTGTTGAGCGAACTTGCTCGTAGTGCTTTTCGAGGGCTTCCCAGGCAGGACGTTCGAGTAGCGGCGCAACCGCAGCAGTCATGGTGTCATTCCTTGCATCGTGTCGTCATTTCAATCAGCCGGAAGCAATGGCGGAGGGATGTGGTTTTTTCTGGCCGTTGGTCGTGGTTGGCTGCACGCGGTCGGATTGCCAGAGACGGAACCCACCCTTAAAGGCGTTGGCGTTCGAGCCGAGTCGACACAGGGGCGGCAGTTCCTTGAGTTCCTTCGAGTTGCCTCCGCCGAGCACGATGTCCGTCGGTTGCAGGGCCATCGTCAACTTCTCGACGACGTCGAACACGAGCTTGCGCCATTTCTTCTTACCGAATCGCTCCAAGCCGCGCAGACCCAGGTAGTCTTCGTAGGTTCGCTTGCGGTAAGGAAGGTGTCCGATCTCCATCGGCGCAACGACTCCCTCGACGACCATTGCGGTGCCCAGGCCGGTGCCCAGCCCCAAGAACAGCATTTTGCCCGTTTCGTAACTGCCCAAGGCCTGCATCGCGGCGTCGTTGTACAACTTCACGGGGCAGCCGAAAACCTCGGAAAAGTCGAAGTGCAGCCAGCCGGGTCCCAGGTTCATAGGATCAGCCACGATGTGCGCTTCGTACACTGGCCCGGGATAGCCAATACTGACCGCTTCGTACGTCCAGTCGCTGGTCGCCTGCTTGACGCCTGCGACCATCTGCTCGGCGGTCATGGTCGGTCCAGAGACGAACTTCCGCGGGTTCGTTTCGCCGGTTTTCAGGCATTTGATGTGCGTTCCGCCCACGTCAATTACGAGTACTTGCATCTCTTCCGCCTTCTACTTGTCGCGTTCGGGGTCCATCGCACAATCGACGACATGGCGGTTGTCGTTCCACAACCGCAGCACGGGTTCGTCCAGATTATGGTCATAGCCCAGAATGCTCAAGGTCGCAGTGCCCAGAAACAAGAGTTCTCCGCCGATGGGTTCAAGCTTCAGCCACCGTGCCGCGAGCACACGAAAAAAGTGTCCGCTGGAAAACAACAGCACGTTGCCCGGAATCGAATGTACGAGCTTGATCACGCGATCGGCTCGCGCAGCCACATCCGCAGGCATTTCGCCGCCGGGACAGCCGTCTCGAAAGATCTGCCAGTCGGGCCGCTTCTGGCGAATTTCAGCCGTCGTAATGCCTTCGTACTCACCATAGTTCCATTCCACGAGGTCGTCGAGCAGTTCGGCACGCTGGCTAAAACCGGACAGCTCGCAAGTTCTGCGTGTGCGGAGCAGGGGGCTGCAGAACACTCGTGCGAACGAATCATCGCCAATCAACCCGCCCAGGTTGCGGGCGTTCATTTCGCCGCGCTGGGTCAGCGGCAGATCGGTTAGCCCGGTATGCTGACCAGTAATGGTCCAGGCCGTTTCGCCGTGCCGCGCCAGATAGATGAGTGGCAGGTTGCTCAAAGCCGATTCGCCCTCGCAGATTATTGGCCGCGCACTTCCACGCGATCAGTGTGTCCGGTGATGACGATAGGTTTCATATCAAGAAACAATCCCGTGCCCACCACGCCAGGTATCGCCCGCAGGTCCAGCTCCAGTGTCTGCGGATCGGCGATCGGGCCGGTGCCGCAATCGAGAATGTAGTTGCCGTTATCCGTGATCAGTGGCTTTCCGTCCGTCGCTCGCAACCGCGGGTCGAGATTCAGTCTCTGGATCGCCAGCTTACAGGGCGTGAGTCCCAGCGGAATCACCTCTACGGGAATGTTACCTCGCTGGCCAAGCTGCGAGACGATCTTCTCAGCCCCGACCAGAATCACGAGTTTGTCGGAAGCGACCGCCACGATCTTCTCTCGCACCAGTGCCCCGCCATATCCTTTGATCAGGTTGCCCTGCGGGTCGACTTCGTCCGCGCCGTCGAAATCGACTGCCAGCCGCGGACATTCGTCCAGCGTGGTGAGCGGAATACCGAGCCGCCGAGCCAGTTCGGCCGAAGCTTCGGAGGTCGGCACCCCGCGGGTCTTGAAGCCGGCTTTCACCCGCGCACCAAGTGCTTCGATAAACGCCATCGACGCGCGACCAGAACCGAGCCCGATGGTTGCCCCCTCGGGAACGAATTGTAGTGCGCGCTCGGCGACTTTCAGGATGGCAGGATCGCTGGACATGCGAAGTACGTTTTGTATCCCTGGTGGATGCCGATCGGTGGAAGCAACATATTAGCTCGAAGCGCCAGGGAGGATACCCTGCTGCGAGAGTATCCATTCACCAGATAGCCCGCACGCCTTACTAGCAATCAATCACCGGATCGTTCCAGCCCCCTGGTGGACAAAGCTTCTTGAGCGCATCGGCCGGACCCCAGGTGTTTGGTTCGTACATCTCAACCGGCACAACATTACCTAACACCGGAGCGACGACGTGCCAGGCCGCTTCGACGGAATCTTCGCGCGCGAACAGTGCCGGATCTCCTCGCATCGCGTCTCCCAGCAGCCTTTCGTACGCGTCCATCTCGTCGCCGCCCGACTGATGCCTGAGCACAAGTTCGGCTTCTTCTCCTAGCATTGCTTCGCCCGGCTTTTTGTGCACGGTGCCCAGCGCGATCGTCACATCGGGCGTTACGCGGAAGCGCCAGTGATTGGCTTCCGGCGGAGAGCCGTAGATCGGCGGCGGTGGGTCCATTTCCACGTAGACTTCGGTGCAAGTGACCGGCAGACACTTGCCCGCGCGAATGAAGATCGGCACGCCCTTCCAGCGCCAATTGTTAATTGCCAGCTCGAGTGCGACGAAGGTTTCGACTTGCGAATTCGGCTTAACGCCCGGCTCGTCGCGATAGCCACGGAACTGCCCGCGCACGACTTGCGCGGGATCGAGCGGCAGGATGGACTTGAAGAGCTGCACTTTCTCGTTGCGGACGCTATCGGCGTCCAGCGACGAGGGAGGCTCCATCGTCAGAATAGCCAGCACTTGCAATAGATGGTTCTGCACGACGTCGCGAATCGCGCCGGCCTCCTCGTAGAACGCTCCGCGGCCTTGCACGCCGAACTCTTCGGCCATTGTGATCTCGATACCGCGCACATAGCGGCGATTCCAAACCGGCTCCAGCACCGTGTTGAAAAACCGGAAGTACATCAGGTTCTGCACCGGCTCCTTGCCCAGGAAGTGATCGATCCGGTAAACCGCATCCTCCGGGAAGTTGCTCATCAGCACCGCGTTCAGCGCTTGCGCGCTTTCCAGGTCGCGGCCGAACGGCTTCTCGACGATCACGCGGGCACCTTCCGTGCAGCCGCTTTTGCCAAGCTGTTCCACGACCACGGGGAACATCACGGGCGGGATTGCCAGGTAGTGGGCCGGATGCTTCGCCCCGTCGAGCAATTTGCGAAGCGTGTCGAACGTTACCGGATCGGCGTAGTCGCCATCGACGTAATGCAGCAGGCCGCAAAGTTTGTTATAGATCGCCGCGTCGAAATCGCCGTGCGTGGTCAGGCTGTCCTTGGCTCGTTTCTTCAGGTCATCGAGCCCCCAGCCACTTTTGGCCACGCCGATCACTGGCACGTTGAGCTGTCCGCGCCGGATCAAGCCGGCCAGCGCCGGAAAGATCTTCTTATAGGCCAGGTCGCCCGTCGCACCGAAGAACACGAGCGCGTCCGATTGTGTTAAAGCCATTTCAATAGTCTTCCGTCTATTGCCGTAGCGTGCAGATGTTCCCACCGAAAGGATTCGCGGGGATTCTAAGGCCTTCTCGCGCGACTATCCCTTCTTTTCAACGTGTCCGCCGAACTGATATCGCATCGCCGAGAGCAGCTTATCGGCGAACTCGCTTTCGCCGCGGGAACTGAAGCGTTGGTACAACGCGGCCGACAGCACGGGCACCGGCACCGCCTCGTCAATCGCGGCCTTGATCGTCCAGCGACCTTCGCCCGAGTCCGACACGCGTCCGGCGAACTTGCTCATCTCGGGATCGGCGGCCAAGGCGGCGGCAGTCAGGTCCAACAGCCAGGAACCGATCACGCTCCCACGCCGCCAGAGTTCCGCGACATCAGACACATTGATGTCGTATTGATAGTTCTCGGGATTGCGCAGCGGTGTGGTTTCGGCGTCGACGATGTGTTCGCGCTTTCCGACGTTGGCCTCGCGCAGCACGGCGATTCCCTCAGCATACGCGGCCATCACCCCGTACTCGATGCCGTTATGTACCATCTTCACGAAATGTCCAGCGCCATTGGGTCCGCAGTGCAGGTAGCCGTGCTCGGCCGTCCCGCGCGACTGCTCGCGTCCTGGTGTCGGCGGAGCCGAATCAATCGAAGGCGCCAATGCCGCGAAGATTGGATCGAGCTTGGCCACGACGTCCGCTTCGCCGCCGATCATCTGGCAGTAACCGCGCTCCAGTCCCCAGACGCCGCCGCTAACACCGACGTCAACATAGTGCAGTCCTTTGGTCTTGAGGTGACCCGCACGACGCAGATCGTCGATGTAATAGCTGTTGCCACCGTCGATCAGGGTGTCGCCCGGGGCCAGTCGATTTTCGAAGTCCTTGATCGTGGCGTCGACGATTCCTGCCGGAACCATCATCCACACGAAGCGGGGCGTTTTGAGCTTGGCCAGGAACTCATCCAACGAGCCGCTGCCTGTGGCGCCTTCCTTGACCAACTCGCCCACGGCCGGCGGATGAATGTCGTAGACCACACACTGGTGCCCGGCTTTCATCAGCCGCCGGACCATGTTGGCGCCCATCCGTCCCAGTCCGACCATGCCCAGTTGCATCGCTGGTGTCTCCTGCCTGCGAGAGCAGCGCGCACAGAATACGCGCCGTGAATGTCCTCCATAACATAACGCGCGATGGGCGGCCTCGATAATCTCCCGAGAAACTGGGCGATTTGCGTCCGCCAAAGAAAGCGGGGCAGTTCACCGGATTCGGCGAACCGCCCCGCCATTGCGTGCGTCAAAACTCGAAGACGTGTCTAGTCTTTCTTGTTGCCCTTAATCAGCTTCAACACAAACGTCAGCTCTTCCTCGCTGACGAAACCGTCGCCGTTGGAGTCGATGAACTGGAACTTGTCGCGGAACTGCTCGGGCAACTCTTCCCGAGAGACCTTGCCGTCCTTGTTCGCGTCGACCTGAGCGACGATCTGCTTCGGATCGAGGCTGTCCAGCGGATTGCTGGGCTTGGTGGCCTGGCCCTTGGGAAACCGCTCCACGAAGAACCCGATCATCATCTCCTCAAAAGTCTGCTCGCCCCAGGACACGTCCTTCGTTGGATCTGGATTCGAAAGATTCTCTTCCGAATTGTCCCATACCGCAGTGCAAACGAGCTTCGTTCCCTTGGGAATCTTCTTCGGCTCAGCCAGTTCGTAGGTCGTCTGCCAGTTGAAGTCGTACTGCGGCACGTCCAGCAGCACTTCGCTGGTGCCGTCCGGATAGAATGCCTCGTACTTGAACGCCTTGCCGCGGGTGTGCATGTGCGGCGAGAAGTTTACAATCGTGGTGTCATTATCAAATGTCTTCTCAGCCGTCGCGGTGTAGTCGCTGGCTCCGGCCGGGATCGAGAAGAACGTGTTCAGAACTGCCGTGCTGCGAGCTTCGTACTCGACGGTTGCTGGGTCGGTGAACTTGAAACCGACATAGCTCATGTCCTCCTGCGGATAACCGTTCGGCGTGTAGTGCATCTGGAATACCAGCTTGCTGCCGGCCTTCACGTGCACTGCCGTCTTGCCGTCCGTGTTGTACAAAGCGTTCGCACCCGGAGCATATGCAGCAATCAGGTTGCCGCTGGTGAGCGCGCCGCCTTCTCCGTCGCCGCCACCACCGCCCCGGCGTCCGCCACGACGGTTACCCCGCCCTGGAGCACCCTGACCCAGATCGCGCGGCTGCTTATCCGGCGGAACCACGAACACCAGAATATGGTGCACGGTTTCCAGGCTGCCCGGCTTGGCCTCGGCTCCAATGATCCACTTGTCCTCGGTCCAGCCCGGATCGACCATGAAGTGGTAGTAGTCGATCACGCCCTCGGCGGCAACCTTCACCGGTTCGTCGCGCATGTTGATGATCTGGTCCGGCTTGCCGATGCTCCAGCCTTCGACAAACTCACGCGGTTCGGGAAGCTTACTCTTGTCGCCTTCGGGACAACCATTGTCGACCCAAGTGCGAATCAGCGACTTTTCCTCATCGGTGAGTCGTGATTCGTTAGCGAACTTGCCGTGTTCAGGACTGGCGTGCCAGGGGGGCATGCGGCCGTTGTCCACGACTTCGCGAATCATTTCGCCCCAGCCCACGACGTCTTCGTAGTTCGTCATCACGAAGGGGCCGATCATGCCTTCGCGATGGCATTCCACGCAGTGCTGCTGGAAGATCCGCGCGATCTGGTCGCTGTAGGTCACTTCCGAGTTGGCAACGGGCTCCTTTACCCGGCCAATGTGGCACCCCAGGGCTTCGGTCGTCGGCACGCTGACCTCCTTGCCCGCGAGCAATTCCTTCACGGCTTCGACCAGGTCGCGGCGGGACGGCTCGGGACGTTGGAAGCCCAGGCCCTCAGCAAAACCGTACTGATCGTCGATGCGGCCCCAATAGCGGACCGTGCGGTTCTTGTCGAGTACGAAGATTTCGGGCGTGCGGATTGCGCCGAAGTGATCGGCGACCAGATTCTTCACGTCCTTCAAGACAGGGAACTCGATCTTGTTCCGTTCCGCGAAGGCTTTGATCTCTTCAATCGAATCCTGCTGATTCGCGTCGATGGCGACGAACGCCACTTTGTCCTTCGGCAACTCCTTCGCCAAGTCCGCCAGACGCGGAGCATATAGCTTCGCCAACGGGCATTCGGTGCCGAGGAAGGCGACGACGACGACGTCCTGCTTCAGGCTCGCCAGCGCGTGGTCCTTGCCAAACTGATTCTTCAGATGAAACGGCTTGATCTGCTTGCCGACGCGCGTGGCGTCATCGGCAGCCCCCGCGCCGCTTGCTAGCAGAGCCGAAACCAGGCACATGAACGAAACGGAACACAAACGACGCATTGAAATCTCCTCGAAGGTCGTTAGCGGGCACGCCGGAGCGGAGAAGCCGCTGGGGGGGTTCGCAGAACCAAGCGAACGCGGCGAGGGTTCAGTATAGCCACGCCGCCCGAGCCGCTCCAAGCGGAAAATCAGGCCACTAATCAACTCCTAATCAGCCACTTAGACTCGTGCTGCGGGCCCCCCCTCAGTCCTTCGTTCATACCCGTTCTTACCGCGGTTGGTTCCAGTAGGGAAATGTTTCTGCACATCCTGGGTTCAGCGGCGCGCCGTTCGAGCGATGAATAGGTTAAGCCACTAGCCAGAAGTTCGCTATTTCCGCCACGGTGGCGACTAGGCATTCCTTCTCGCTTTGACGTGCGCGATCGCGCAAAACGGGGTTGGCACTCGGTTAATGGCGACTGTGCAGACAGCATTTCTTGAACTTCTTGCCGCTGCCGCAGGGACAAGGATCATTTCGGCCGACCACGGGTGAATTGCGGACAATGGTGTCGATCGGCGGAGGCAGTGGATCTTCATCCCAAGGCTCAAAAGACTCTTCCTGCTCTTCAACGTACGACTCGGCCAACTCTCGGAATTGGCTGAGCCCAGGAGCATGTTCCTGGTACCACTGTCGGTTGAACTCCCGGTCGCGCCGTGCGTCTTCGGTCCACGCTTCCTGCTCTGGAATGGAAAACGCCAGTGCGCGACACATGCTGAGCACATGTTGCCGAACCGCATTCCACTCGGGATCGCGCGGAGTTGTTCGTAGCCACTCGCAGACTGGTTCGATTGCCTCTGTGTCGAACTGATCGAGCGCCATCTTTGTAAAGAACCAAGCGTCCTCGGGAGCGCTTTGCTGGAGCCACTGTAATGCCAGCGGTACGGTGCGATCGCAGTGGACGGCGGAGAGGATCGACGCGGCGGAGTTGCGAAAATAGCTGGTGCTTTGCTCGACGCGTTCGATCAGCGGCTCCAGCAACACTTCGCAGCCAATGTGGCGCATCGCAGATTCGGTTTCCCCCACGAGGAAATCAGCGTCCTCCTCTGTGGCGACCTGGAGAATTGAAGCGAGTCGATCAGCAGCTGTCTCAAGTTTCAAATCGCCCGCCAGCCGCACGACGAACATTTCCAGGTCTCCGAGATTCCCGGTCTCGACTTCAATCAGCAGCGATTCAACTTTTTCTGCCGCGAACTTCGGGTGAGCGGTTAGTGCATGAGTGAGCCAACTGGCCCGCTCGGAGTTCCAAGTGTCATCGTGCGCTTCGTCAAGCCGTTTGCATTCTGCTTGGAGTCCGTCCCATAGCTCCTCGGCCGGCAGTCTCCAAAGTTCCAGTCGCTCGTTGAATCTCGCGGCGTCGTCCGGCGCCAGTAGTTCCGCAATATCGTTGGCATGGGGTATGAGCAGGCGGCCGTCAATGTGAAACCACGCGCTCTCGATGGCCCCAAATAGATCGTACGAAGGTGCCATCTCGTCCGAAGCGACTGGCCTGTCCAGCCTTCGCCGCTGCTCAATCATCCAGGCGACCGACTGTTCATCCTGCACCAGGTTGATCAACGGCGTCTGATAGAACTCGAGCGTCTGCTCGCCGTACTGCTCGACCGCGCGCATTAACGTTCGCATGATTTCGGGATGGGCACTACGCGGCAGCGTGAAATACTCGACTGCCAGTTCTCGCACGCCAATGTCCGCATGAAGAATTAAATCCTTTACTTGGTCTGAAGTGAGCCGCATGCTTGCATCCTTGTAAAAGTCCCTATATTGCCCGAGATTCTAGCAGTTCAGAGCGATTCTCAAATAATCCTGACGCCGCTTCATCTTCACTTCATGTGCCCCCCGCTAGAGTTCACGGCATGGTCGCAGCGAGGTTCCTGTGCGGCCGTGGGAATTGCGACCCCGAGGGTGTCCGCGCCCGCGCAGTCTTTGAGGAGAGCGGCGCGACAGCGTGTGAGAACTCGGGGTCGCAGTCCGCGGCATGCTGCATTGGCACGCTGAACCAGCCGGAATGATCGAAGAGCAACTTTCTCAAAATTGAAAGGGTTCGCACGATGAAAGCCATTTGGAGTTTATTGGCCATCGCAGGCCTGGGCATCGTAACGGTCGCGGCGTTCGCCCAACCGCCCGAAGGTCCTCCGCCCGGCCGCGGTCCACGCGGCGATGGCCCCGGTCGCGGCCCTGGTG
>JBGSKX010000190.1:0-5982 GCA_041741015.1 Pirellulales bacterium | reverse complement strand
AGGATTGACGCACTTGCCGCCGTGGGTTCGAACCCACCGCCGAGTCCGCCGCTGGGTTCAAGCCAAGCTCGTCCTCACGGCCCTCCGCCGAAATATTACAACGACTTACGACAACGGATGAAAAATCCTGGTGAGCGAGGGGATACTTCGTGCGATCTAGTGACGCCCCATGAAACGCGAACAAGAAGATCTCCCTTCCGGCAAACGCATGCTCCGCAAGTTCGCCGCCGACGGCTCGCTCGCCGCGGAGACGCACTCCTATGGCCTCGTCGAAATCGCCTGCGAGATTTCCTTCGCCTCGGGCAAGAAAATCGCCGAGACCTATTTCGTCAACAAGCGCCTGGTCGGCCGCGCCCGCTATGAAAAAGCTCGCACGCAGTACCCCGACATGCCGGCCGCCGATCCGACCTTGCCCGACACGGGAGCAGAACTAACGAGACTTGCCGGGTTGGAGAGGAAGCAAAAGGCCGCCGCGAACAAACGAAGGCGCGAGAACCCGCTCACCGACGAGCAGCAGCGCGAGGCCGAGCGGCAGATTCCGCTCTTCGAAGCTGCCGGCCGGCCAGACGTCGAGGTCCTGCAACGACTGCTGGATGCTAGCGAAGATCCTGGCGCCGTCGCTCTCGGCCGTGGTTTCACGCTCCTCTACTCTGCCTGCACGGCCGGCAACTTCTCCCCCGCCGAATCGCTGGCCGCGGTGCAGCTGCTCCTCGCGCGGGGCGCCGATCCGAACCAGCGTTTCGAGTTCGATTCGCAAATCGATGGCCGACTGGAACGCGGCCTGACCGCGCTGATGGTCGCCGCCACCGCGGACATCGCCCAGGAACTTTTGAACGCGGGCGCAGAAGTGAACACCGCGGACGAGCACGGTCGCACGCCGCTCATGCGGGCAGCCGGCGTCGGTCGCGTGGATGTCGTGAAGCTGCTGCTGGAATCTGGCGCGGATGCGAAAGCTCAAACCCCTGCTGGCCACACGGCCGCCGCGTTTGCTCGCTCCAAGCTGGAACTCTTCACCGAGATCACCGACGGCAGCGTTCCACCTGCGAGCACCCAACAGCGCATCGACGCATACCGGGAAGTGCTGCGCTTGCTCGACGGGTGATACCCTCACGCCCTACTGCAGCGACACAGCCCCCCCCGCTTCGCCGGGGGACCCGACCACACTTGCTCGCTTCCACGCTCGCCTAACGCATGAGATTCAGTGCGCGCGTGATCAAAACAAAAAATCGGGTGGTGGTAAACTGGGCGAGTATGAGTGGAGAAAGTGAGTTGAAGCACTCCGGTGTCCGTCGTTCGGTTCGGATGATGTTGCCGATGCAGCCCGCGGACGGATTGTTCGTAACCCAGGTGTTTCACTCGTTCTCGCCCCCCGATTTCCGAATAACTGCTGCGAATCTGTCACAGTCTCGCCCGATGTGTGTCCAAGAAGGTGAGTCCATCGACCGTGGCCTCAATTAACGCATCCAGCACTCCCGGAAGACCAACATGCACAATCCCTTTGCGGAAATCGTCAGCGAAGATTCTGAGGATGTTGAACTGGTTCGCAAAGCCAAGAACGGTGATCGAGAATCGCTTGAAAAGCTCGTCCTGCGGCATCAGGCATGGATTTACAACATCGCCGTGCGGATGGTCTTTCAGCCCCAGGACGCCGAGGAGGTGACGCAGGAAGTCCTGATCAAGGTCGTTACCCGACTCAGCACGTTCCAGGGTGAAAGTAAGTTTCGCACCTGGCTTTACCGCATTGCAGCAAATCACGTCCTCAACATGAAACGGCGCGGCGGGGAATCGGCTCCGCACACATTCTCGACTTACGCCGCTGCGATTGACGATATTCCCGCCCTCGACTTGCCGGACCCGAACAGCGTCCCGGTGGAAGTGCCGCTTCTCGTCGAGGAAGCCAAGATTGCGTGCACCACCGGAATACTACTCTGTCTCGATCGGCGGCAAAGATTGATCTTTACGCTCGGAGAGATTCTCGGCGCGAGCGACACTGTCGGCAGCGAAGTCCTGGAAATGACCGCCGACAACTTCCGGCAGTGTCTAGCGCGCGCTCGCCGAGACTTGTATCAATTTATGAATCACCAATGCGGACTCATGAATGCAAGCAACCCCTGCCGCTGCGCCAAGAAAACCAGAGGGTTCATCGAGGCCGGTCACGTCGATCCCCAGCGACTGCTCTTCGTCGCGCCCCACGTGCAGCGAATCCGTGACACCGCAGCCAGTGCTGCGCGCGAGATCGATGATGTCGTTGAGCAGTCCCACGCGGCCATCTACCGCGACCACCCGTTCTATCAGCCCTCAGACCAGGTCCAATGGCTCCGGCGAATTCTCGAGCGACCGGAGCTCCGCACGATCTTCCATTTAAATTAGGAATCCTTCGCCTGGACTGTCACAGTCCGCCATGGAGCGTGTCTATGTCCTCAGCAAGAGCAATTCTTTTTGACATTGAGGACACGAACCATGTCGCTATTAGAGGGGCGGGTAGCCCTGGTAACCGGCGCAGCGAAGGGCATTGGAGCAGCGATCGCCAAAGAACTCGCAATGGCGGGAGCGTCGGTTGGTGTGAACTATGTTGCCGACCGGTCCGGTGCGGACGCCGTGGTGCAGCACATCACCGAAGCACGTGGGCACGCATTGGCAATTCAGGGCGACGTGTCGAAGGCAGCCGATGTGCAGCGAATGCTTGCCGAACTCCGCGAAGCATTCGGCTCACTCGATGTCTTGGTGAACAATGCAGGCGTCTACGACCGGTTGTCAATCGAGGAACTCACAGAGGCTGAATTCCACCGGGAGTTCGATACGAATGTGCTGGGGCCCCTGTTACTGACTCAGGCGTCGCTCAGACACTTCGGCCCAAACGGTGGAAGCATCATCAACATCGGCTCGGGCGCATCGCGAATGTGTCCGCCCGGTTACGCGATTTACGCCGCCAGTAAGAGTGCTCTGGATGCGCTCACCGGGGTGCTGGCCAAGGAATTGGCTTCGCGCAGGATCCGCGTCAATTCCGTTAACCCAGGGGCGACGCTCAGCGAAGGCACAAAGTCGGCCGGATTGTATGGCGCTGACAGCGAATTCGAACGACAGCTTGTCGCCATGACCCCGCTGGGACGCATCGGAACGCCGTCTGATATTGCGAAGATCGTCTCCTTCCTGGCATCTGACAATTCTGGATGGCTGACGGGCGAGGTCATCCTGGCATCGGGTGGCCTGCGGTAATCGCCAAACCGAACTCTTGGTTAACAATAAAGGAGCATCCATGGCTGCATACATTGTGTTCATACGCGAGAAAACGCTCGACCAATCTGCTTTAGAGACGTATTGGCAGGAAACTCCGGCAACGCTGGAGGGCCGACCGATCAAGGTCCTGGCCGCATACGGTCGTCACTTGACGCTGGAGGGGCCTCCGGTCGAGGGCGTTGTCATCGCAGAATTCCCGACTCTAGAAGAAGCACGCGCTTGGTATGACAGCCCCGAATACCAAAAGGCTGCTCAGCATCGGTTCCGCGGTGCGGTCTATCGTGGCCTGATTGTTGACGGTGTATGACCGCTTCAAAGGCGGATCTGCACGATGCCGAAATCAATCTGCGCTTGATTGCGGAGTCTTGCGAGCATCTCGGCCCAAGATCCTCACGCAGCGTACGAGAAAGATTCGCCCTCTTCGCGCCCCTTGACCGCGAGTGTGACTGGCTCGCTGCGCAAGTCGTTTCTGCTCGCCGCGCATCGCTGCGCACAGCGCACACCGCCCACGTGTCCACAACCTCTAGAAATCAGGCCAGGATTTCGCTTAGGGTAAGGTCACGACAACAGGTAGAGACCGCATCATGTTTGCAAACCACGCCACCGCCGCTGAGAACTTGGAGAAGCCGCGAGACTCGCGCGCCCTCGCTGGGGCTCAGGAAAGCCTTGGCGAAGGTGGGTGTGTGCGCGTGAAACATGCTTTGCGCGCATTTCTAATTCCACACACCCCAAAAATGCGCACGCGAAAAACAGCCACCACAACTTTTTTGGCGGAGGGGCAGGACGTTCACACCGGGCGAGGAAGGAATGCAGCAGCGGCGGCACCGTCAATCCTGGGGCTAGATCCCCTTCTGCTTGGCGATGATGTCGTACATCACCTCGGTCGTGCCGCCACCGATGCGGTCGAGGCGGATGTCGCGATAGGCCCGCTGGATCGGGTATTCGCTCAGGTAGCCCCAGCCGCCATGCAGTTGCAGGCAGTCGTCGATGATGCGGCAGGCCGCTTCGGCGGCAAAAGCTTTGGCCATCGCGACTTCCTTGAGGCTGGGGATGCCGCGCACGACGCGCCAGGCCGTGCCGTAAACGAGCTGCCGCGCAGCTTCGAGCTCCATGTAGCTCTTGGCCAGCCGCTGCTTGGTGACCTGCATGTCGGCCAAATGCCCGTCGCCGTAGCCGCGCTGTTTGACGTAGGCCACGGTTTCGTCGAGCGAAACTTCGGCCAAACCGACGCAGCCGGCGGCGATCACGATTCGCTCGTGCTCGAAGCACTGCATGATCTGGTAGAAACCCTGGTTGACCGCGCCGATCAGGGCGCCAGCCGGAAGGCGGCAATTGTCGAACTTCAGGTAGCCGGTGTCGCTCGCCAGGCGGCCGAGCTTGCCGGTGAGCTCGGTGCGCGAGAAGCCGGGCGTGTCGCGCTCGACCAGCAGCATGCTGATGCCCTGGCGGCCGAGGGCGGGATCGGTCTTGGCGGCGATAAAGAACAGATCGGCGTCGACGCCGTTGGTGATGAACATCTTTTCGCCGCTGAGTCGCCAGCCGTCGCCATCGCGGACGGCGGTGGTCTTGATCCCGGCGACATTGGTGCCAGCGGTCGGTTCGGTGACGCCGAGAGCTCCGACCTTGCGGCCGGCGATCATGTCGGCCAGGTACTTGCTCTTCTGCTCGGGCGTACCGAAGCGCACCAGGTGCGGCTTGGCGATTTCGTTGTGCGCGCCGAGCGCCATGCCGACGCCGCGCGTGTGTCCGCGGGAGATTTCCTCACTCATGATGATCGCCATCCGGCAATCGATGCCGGTGCCGCCTTCGGCTTCGGGCACGCCGTGCCGGAAGAGGCCCAGCTCACCGGCCTTATGGAAGAGCGTGCGCGGCACATGGCCGGCGGCTTCCCAAGCGTCGGCGTGGGGGTTCACTTCGCGGTCGACAAAGCTGCGCACGAGCTGGCGGAACTCGTGATGGCGGGGTTCAAAGAGGAAGGCGCCGGGATCGGCGGCGAGCGAAGCTTCGGGGGCGTCGGACTTCATGGCAGCTTCCTGGCGAGCGTGTTCGTGGAAGGAACGTCTCGTCATTACAACGGGGCGCAAGGGGAAGGTCAAATAACTTGTGGTAGGTCGGAGAGGAGTTGCCTGGCAACGCATTCCCTGGGTTTAGGGAAGTTGAGCGAGCCGGTCAGCATGTTACAGGCCGACGATGATCCCCAGGAGCATCATCGCCACGCACAGCAGGATGACGACGATGATCCAGGCGGGTTTGCCTTCGCGCGGGGCGTCTTCCGCCGAGATGTACTGGCCGCAATGCGGGCATTGCTCGGCGTCGTCGTACATCTCCGCGCCGCAGTAGGGACAGTCGATCGTGACGTCGGAGTCGTCGTCCGCGTCGTCGGCGTCATCGAGATCATCGTCCTCGTCGTCGTAGCTCATGCCGACAGACTAGCGGATGGCGGCAAAGCAGAAAACCCGAGACTTTGCGGCAACGAGCTACGCCGGGTTTCCCTCGCTGAGTGCCACAGGTGGCCGCGTGGCGGCTCACCTGTGCTCGCACTAAATGACAAGAATCCAATCAGTCGACTGACCGGAGCGGCACGGGTGACTGCTGCGCAGCACCTGTGAAGATATAGGAAGCCGGGGCGCCTGGAAGGATACATTGGGGGTGTTCAACGTCCTCAATGGTCCAACCCAGGAGCCCCAGCATGTCCGCTCAGCATTTTATCGCGCTCGATACGCATTGCGAGTTTTGCGTGATGGT
>JBGSKX010000189.1:0-25812 GCA_041741015.1 Pirellulales bacterium | reverse complement strand
GATCGGATCTCGCGGCGGCATGCCGAGCTGCGCTGGGACGGCAAGCGGTTGCACGTGCGCAGGCTTTCCGACGCGCGGAATCCAATCTTCTACAAAGGGCAGCAACTCGATGAGTTCATGCTGCTGGCGGGCGAGCACTTTGTGATTGGCGACACGACGTTCACGGTGGCCAGCGATCGCGTGCACGTCTCGCTTGACGTGCCAGCGCCAGTGGAAGAGCAGGCCTTCAGCACCGAATACTTGCACAATCTGCCGTTTCGCCATGTTGGGCCACATATCGACGTCTTGAGCCGGCTGCCCGAGGTGATTGGGGGCGCGGGAAGCGACTCGGAGCTTTCCGTGCGGCTGGTGAATCTGCTACTGGCCGGGCTGCCCCGGGCTGGAGCTGCGGCGCTTGTGGCCGCGCGGGACATGAAGAGCGAGCGGCCGACGATCGACGTTTTGCACTGGGATCGCCGGAACGCAACAAGCGGCGAGTTTCAACCCAGCCAGCGATTGATCGTCGACGCGCTGTCGCGTAGCGAGAGCGTGCTGCATGTCTGGAACTCTGCGAACGCGGCCGGCGGAAGCAGCGAGTTCACGATCAACCAGGGGATCGACTGGGCGTTCTCGACGCCGGTGATGGGAAGGGCCTGTCGCGGCTGGGCACTGTACGTGGCCGGCAGATTTGCCTCGAGCGGCAGCGTCACGAACCCGGTCTCCGATCCGCGCGACCTGCGCGATGATCTAAAGTTCACCGAACTGGCGGCCACGACGCTGGGCGCGCTATGCGACGTGCGCCGCCTGGAGCGCGAACGGGCGGGATTGAGCCAGTTCTTTGCGCCGCCGGTGATGGAAGCCTTGCAGGACGTTGACCCGGACGTGGCCCTCGCGCCGCGGGAAACGGAAGTCACGGTGTTGTTCTGCGATCTGCGCGGCTTCTCACGCGTCAGCGAACGCTCGAGTGACGACCTGATGGGGTTGCTGGAGCGGGTGAGCGAGTCGCTGGGAGTCGCCACGCATGCGATTCTCGAAGAAGGCGGCGTCGTGGGAGACTTTCATGGCGACGCGGCGATGGGTTTCTGGGGCTGGCCGCTCGCACAGGAGGATGCGGCCCTGCGCGCGGCCCGGGCGGCGCTGGCGATCCGTGCAAGTTTCGCCGCTGCCACCGAGAACAGCCCGCTGGCAGACTTTCAGGTGGGGATCGGCATTGCCACCGGGCGTGCGGTCGCGGGCAAGATCGGCACTGCCGACCAGGTGAAGGTGACCGTGTTCGGGCCGGTGGTGAACCTGGCGTCGCGGCTGGAAGGGATGACCAAGACTTTGCACGCGCCGATTCTGATCGACGAACGAACGGCGGCCTGCTTGCGAGCGCAGCAAGACTCGACGGGCATGCTGCTGCGGCGCGTGGCGGTCGTAAGGCCGGCAGGGATGACAGCGCAGGTGGAGGCGACGGAAGTGTTGCCGCGAGAGGATTCGGCAACCGCACTGAGTGACGCGCACATTGCAACGTATGAAGGCGCGCTGGACGCGTTCATGGCAGGAAACTGGCAAGCAGCGATGAACCAGTTGCACGAGGTTCCGGCCACCGATCGGGTGAAGGACTTCCTGCTGATGGTCATTATGCAGCACCAGCGGAAACCGCCCGAGGGGTGGCAAGGCGTGATTCCGCTGACGGCAAAGTAGCGGGATGAAAGTCCCGACTTTTATTTTGACACACTTCCTACCGCGTCTACAATCGAAAGGAGTGAGGCGCCCCACCGCGAACAGACAAGAAGGACTTCATCGATGCTGCGCCAAGCGTTGCTGGTCGTCATCGTTTTACTTCAAGTATCCGTTGCCGCCGCCGTGCAGGTGGGCGGGTTCGACCTGGGGCGCGGCGGTCCCTATAGCATGAGCAGCGGCGCCTATACCGCTCCGCTGCGAACTCTGCTCTCGGGTACCTTCGCCGGCACCACATTCAGCGGCAGTGGAACGCTGACGCCGGCTTACCTGTCGACCGTTGATCTCCTGGTGATCACAACGGCCTATTCCGATTCGCAGGGCGTGGTGCCGCTCTCGCCGGCCGAACAATCGGCCCTGGTCAGCTTTGTGCAAGGCGGTGGCCGGGCGCTGATTCTTGGCGAGCGAAATGATCTGGGTGCGGCCACCAATCAATCGCTGATGAATCCGTTTGGCCTGAATATCATCGGAGCGACGTTCTCCGACCCGACGGCGACCGTTCTCAATCCGCTGTCGGTGCCGTTCACGGCGGGGCCATACGGCGTGGTTTCGACACTATCGACAACCAATCCTGGTTGGTTCGACACGGTTGGCGTGGCCACCACGGTCGCGCTGCTCGATTCGAACAGCCAACCGCTGTTGGCGTACTTTCCTGAGAACACGCTCGCCGCCGGCAGCGGGCGTGTGATCTTCTCCGCCGACAGCGACATCTATACCTCGAACGTGCCACTCATTCTTAACAGCTTCGTGTATCTCTCCGTGCCGGAGCCCTCTTCCGTGGTGTTGGCCATGATCGGCGTTTGCGCGAGCGGCCTGATGGTTCTTCGCCAGCGACGGGGTAGTCGTACTAAGTGGTACTGAGGCGCGTTCCCAGTCAAGAGACTTGAACTGGAGCGAGGCTGACGTCAGTCGCAGCCGCGCCACAGGAAGGCCAGGATGATGATCGGCAGCGGCAGGCCGAGCATCCAGGCGATGCAGCCGTGGCTGAGCTTGCCCGCGCGAGCGCGCTGACGACCAGCCCAGGTGCGGGTGTTGTAGTAGCGGTCGGTGGCGGCGTTCCAATGGGCCTGATCGTTGAGTGGGGCCTGATCGTCGTTAGGTTGAGACACGGTAATGTGCTCCTGTCTGGTGGATTGAGCAGTCACCCGCGGACACCGTGCGCAGTGCGATACAGTCGCGCGAAGCCGTGTGTGATCGAGAGAAAATACGTCTATTGCGACGATCGAAACGTTCGCCACGGGCACGCTGCGACCAGTAAGCATGTTGCGTGCCAATTGTCGGCCGAGCGGATATCGCCTCAGAGTGGGTCTTGCGCGACGGTGATGCCGCAGCGTTCGCGCGCTTCGTTGCGCGGAACACTTCCCAGCGAAGAGTCGCCCCGAAGTCTCTCCCACGATCGCTTGGGACGAATGCCTCCGCGCGAAGGCCAGCTGATCGCTTGACCACCAGAGAGCCCGGGGCGGAGTCATGCAGTCAGTTCACTCCGCGCAATTCAGGCAGATTGTACGCGGGAACCCGCGACTTGGAGTGATTGGCACGCCCATTGCTTCATAAGCCCGGCAGACGCTGGCCGCCTCTTTGCGAATTGGGTGAAGAGCTACGCAGCGATTGCCATAGGTTTGCTATTCACCGGGGAGCATGTGCCGCCCCATCACATTTAGTCCAATCGTCCCACACAGACTGGAGACCATGTCATGTCCTTGAAATCATTGAAGTTTGCATCCGCCGGCGCGCTGCTGGCGGGTTCCCTTGCCGCGGTTGGCTGCGCTGAGCGCACCGACCTGGGCGACGTGCAAGCGGCTCGCGATGATGTTCGCGAAGAGCAGCACGAGACGGCTGAAGTCCGCCAGGAAGCTGCGGAAGACATTGCCGAGGCCGAACGCAACGAAGCCGCCGTGCGTCACGAAACCATGCGGCCCGTAACGGGCGAGAATGCGGAAGACGTGCGTGACGCGGCGCAGGAAACTGCCGAGACGCGTCAAGATGCCGCGGCAGCAATTCGGGAAGAGAAGCAGGAAACCGCCGAGGCTCAGGCCGAGCTGCAAGATACTGAAGCTCGCTTCCAGGCTACGCAGGCTCGCGACAAGTATGTGGCCGATCATCAGCAGAAGCTCGACGCCGCAGCCAAGCGGATCGAAGCTTTGAACGATCGGGCCGCGAACGAGGAAGGCGCCACCAAGGAAGCGACCGAGCAGCAGGCCGCCGAGCTACAGACCGCGCACGATCGGGCGGAAGAAGCGCTCGACAACGTGGAGTCGGCTGAACTGATGAAATGGAACGACCACCAGAATAACGTGAAGCAGGCGTTTGACGCCCTGCAGATCGAAATGGACCAGTCGGCGTAACGTCGTTCGCCCCTCGTTACACGATCTGGACGAGTCAGGGAACGGGGATCAGAAGCGGCACCTCGTGTGCTGCGGACGATCCCCGTTCCTTTTCTGCTGTGGAGACTCAAAAGTTCCGACGACTTCGCGGACAGTTTCCGGACTCAAAACAACCGCCCCTGGACTGGCGCCACGAGCTCTTCTTCCGAGCGGTCGAGTGGATAGGCGTTGAAGCCGGCCTTCCGCAAGCATTCGACGAAGCTGACCGGGCCGTGCGTGCAGTAGATGACGCGGGGGTTCACTCGCTCGACGGCTTCGAACAGCTCGTCGTAGTCGGCATGGTCCGAAAGCGGCACCGCGTGATCGACACCCCAGCGGACGCGAGTGCGCTCGTGCATGGCCCAACCGGTGGTGGCGAACGTGACCGTTTTCTTGAGTCCCGGCAGACGGTTGTGGCGGTGGAACTGCGGCGGCACGACGACCACATGGCCCGGCAGCGGTTTGCCGGGATACAGATGACAATCGCCGAGATCGACGCCGCAGGCCCGATAGACCTGGCTGACGGCGTAGATCTTTGGATGTTGCAGGACGGGAAAGCCTTCGCGCGTGAGCAGGCAGGTGACTTCCTGGCTCTTGCCAAGCATGTACGCTTCGACCACAGGCGTGGCGCCCGAGTCGATCGCGGCCCGCACCAGGCGAAACAGCTCTTCGAGCACCTGCTCGCGCGGCGGATGGCGATAGAACGGGTTGCCGTAGGTGCTTTCGATCACCAGCGTGTCGGCCTGGGGGAGTTCGGCCCGTTCGGCCGTGGCGGATTCCCCGAGTTTGAAGTCGCCGGTATAGAGGAGCGAGCGCTCGCCGTCTTCGGCCAGCAGCATCGCCGAGCCGAGGCAATGTCCGGCGGGGTAAGTGGTGAGCCGCAGACCGCCCCACTCGAGCGGCTGACGGTAGGGCAACTCACGCGTCACTTGCTGACCAAGGCGGAGCTTATAGAGCGCGGCGGTGGCGGGTGTGCAGATCGAGTACTCGTGGCGCGCCATGTGATCGGCATGCGCATGCGAGATGAAGGCCCGCGGCTGGCGACGGCGAAAGTCGACGGCCAGGTCGGCTTTCGTCAGTTTGAGTCCGCGATCGTAGTGAAACATGGGAACATTGTAGCGGCGCGGACCGCTACTTCACCAGTCGGCGCTTGCTTGGATCAACCACGCCGATAGCCATCGAGCGAACTTGAGTGCCAATGGTGCTGCGCAGCAGTCACCTGTGCACCTTGCGACCTAGAAGTTTCCGTGCTGCCACTGCCAGAAGAGCACAGGTGAGCCGCGCTCACGGCCACCTGTGGTACCCGGATCCAAAGCCTAGCGTCCGCCGACGGCGACTCGCTTGCCGCCCGAACTGATGCCGGCGGCTTTCCAAACGGCTTCGCAGGCGGCGGCCGCGTTGCGAATGATCTGCTGGCGGCTTTGGCTTTCGAGCTGGGTGGCGCCGGCGGCCGGAGTGACCGGTCCGTCGTATTTGAGTTCTGCCAGCAGCTTGAGGAGTCCGGCGTTGTCGATCGTCCCTGCTTCGCTGGGAAGCATGCGGTCTGCGAGCGTGGCGGTTTCGGCAGTCAGGCCTTCGTTGCAATCGGCCAGGGTGACCGTAACGATTTTGGCCGCGCCGAGAGCCTTCACCTGCTCGATCGTTCCGCCGCCGAGATGCCAGTGCCAGGTGTCGAGTGCAACTCCGACGTTCGGGGCCGTGACGGAGCCCAGGAGCATCATGAACTGGTCGACCCGTTGCACGAACTGCAACATGCTTGCATCGCGACAGGCGGCCGGGGCCAGGAAGCCGACGCCGAGTTTCACATTCTTGGCGGCCAGCAGATCGCCAACTTCGTGAAGCTTGCGACGATAGAGCTCGAAGTTTTCATGGAAGGGATGGGTTTCGCTGCCCGGCGCGAGGACGGTGACCGCTCTCTGGCAGCCAAGCTGGGCTGCCGTATCGAGCTGTTCGGGAAGCATGGCCAGATCGGTTTTGTATTCGGTATCGGTTCCCTGCCAGCGGATCGGAAGTTGGAAGCTGCCGAATTTCAGCCGGGCGCTGGTCATCAGCCGCGTGGCCTTGGCGAATCCTTGCGATTTGACCTGCTCGACCAGCATGGGCAGGTCGATGTCTAGTCCCTTAAAGCCGCTGGAGAGTACCAGCTCGATAATCTCGCTGTCGCGTCCCGAGATGCCTAACTCTTCTGGACACAAATTCCTGAACATCGAAATCCTTTGGTTTTAAGCCTGTTGCTGGATCTGGAACGGCCGCCCGCCGGAAAGTGCGTGGCAGGGCCGGTTAACTGCTTATTAGAACATCGATTATGCCACAATCGGCCAGCGGCATGAAGGGCTCCTGAAGCTCACTGGCTTGGCCGCCGATGCTAACACTGGCCGGACGACAGGACAGCCCATCCCGCGGCAGCGGCACGAAAGCTATATTACCGCAGCCAGATGATGCAGCGCTGGCACAACTCGATGTCGGAAACCTCGGAGCCGTTCCTCTTGAATCTGTTCGAAGCGATCGTGCTCGGCATCGTGCAGGGCCTCACCGAGTTCTTACCGATCAGCAGCTCTGCGCACCTGCGCATCGTGCCGGCTCTGCTTGGCTGGCAGGACCCCGGCGCGGCCTTCACGGCCGTGATTCAGATCGGCACGCTGGTGGCCGTGCTGGCTTACTTTCGCCGCGACATTGCGCGAATCGGCGCGGCCTGGGTGCGCGGCATCACGTCCGGCAAGCCGCTCGCGGAACTCGACTCGCAATTGGGCTGGATGATGATTGTGGCGACAATGCCGATCGTGGTCTGTGGGCTGGCCTTCAAGGACGCGATTGAAACGACGCTCCGTTCGCTGTATGTCGTCTCAGCCGCGCTGATTGCCTTGGCGCTGGTGCTCGCGGCGGCCGAGGTGTTCATGCAGCGGCAGCGAAAGTTGCATCGCGAGCCCCGGCATCTGACCGAGATCACCTGGCGCGATGCGATCGTGATGGGGCTGGCCCAGGCGCTGGCACTGGTGCCCGGCTCGTCGCGTTCGGGAGTGACGATCACGGCGGGCCTGTTCAGCGGACTGTCGCGCGAGACAGCGGCGCGGTTTTCGTTCCTGCTGTCGCTGCCCAGCGTGCTGGCGGCGGGGGTGTATCAGCTCTACTCGGAGCGAGAGGCCCTGCTGGGGAGCCAGAACGACGTGATTGCGATCGCGGTGGCGACGCTCGCGGCGCTCGTTTCAGGCTACGCGTCGATCGCGTTTTTGCTGTACTACCTCAAGACGCGGACGACGTACATCTTTGTGGTCTACAGGATCGCGCTGGGGGCGTTGATCCTTTACTGGCTGTCGACCGGCGCTTTGTCGGCTGCCTCCTGAGACTTCGCGGCGGCGGGACGGCGCCGGCCGACCAGTTCCCAGAATCGATCGTCGCGCTCGGCTGCCTGGTCGGGTCCCAAAAGCACGCCACCCGGCGGCAGATGCGCCTGCGCTTGATAATCGCTGGCCGGCAGCGAGGCTTGCTCGACGAAAGTGAAGATCAAGCCGAAAGGAGGCGTCCGCTGGCCGACGTTGCGTTCGACCTCGAGCCGGCGGACAAGCTTCGTACGCGGATCGATCTCGATCCAGGCGGTATCGAACACGATGTCCTTTGACTCCGGCTTGCGCGTAGCCCAGACACGTACCACAGGCTGCCCTTGGTGCTCGCGATCCTTAATGATCGTCAGGTCAAAGTCCTTGAGGAAACGATTGAGGAGCTGGCGCGGGTTAAGTGCGAGGTACATCCGCGTGCGCAATAGAATGGGGGGCGTTTCGCCGGGGCGGAAACTGAAACCGGTGTCGCCGGCGATGAACCAGAAGTTCCTGCTCTCATCCTGACCCCAGTGAACATCGACCGGACCATTGTCTGAAGAAACCAGGAAGCGATCGCCTCGCGTCCAGACCGTGGCCGCTTCGCCAACGCGAAGCCAAGGATTCGCTTTGAGCCAGCCCTCGGGAAGGCGTCCTTCGACGCGGTAGCAGCGATCCGGACCTTTCTCAAGCGACTGCTGGGCGGCACTCACCAGGGCATACGCGCCGGCCGGTTCCGGCTGGAGGGTGAAGTAAAGGGCCGCCGAGACGGCTACCAGCACCACGGCCGCGGTGGCCCAGGCGCCGGTGCGGGCGAGCAACTTAGGGAGTCGCGACGCGGGAGCCGGCCGCATCACCGACGCTTCTCCCAAACGCGCGGTGATCTCTCGCTCAAGGCGCTCGACATCGACCGTGGCGGCGCTGGCCTCGAGATACTCGCGCACCAGGGCGTCAACATCTTGCTCATCAACCGGAAGTGTGAGGTTCACGACGAAGCTTCTCCAGTAAACCGCGCGTTCAAAAAAGCCGCCATCGATTTTCGGGCCCGAAACACCAGCACGCGGACATTCTCGGCAGTGACTCCCAACATTTCAGCAATCTCACCGGTTTCGTATCCCAGACTGGTCAGCTCCAATGCGGCCCGATACCGGACGCCAAGCGTGGTGAGCCCCTCGGCAATCGCCAGGCGCAACTCCTCGGCCATGGCCGCGGCCGGAGGTGGCACGGCCGCTCGATCCGCCACCTCCCAGCCCGCTCCGTCGGCCCGACCCTTATCGTCCAGACTCACGGTCTTTCGCTCGCGCGTGTGCAGGTTGATGCAAGCATTGGTAATGGAACGGAACAGCAGTTTTCGGCCGTCGCGCTCGAGGTCGTAGCGCGCAGCATGAAACAGCAGGCGACACACACACTCCTGGACGATGTCCTCTGCGTGTGTGCGGTCGCCCACCAGGGAGTTCGCATAGGCTACGGCGCCCGGCAAGGCGAGCGCGATCCAGCCGTCCAAACCGTGTTGCTCCGAATTCGCGAGGGGAGGCGCCGCTCTCGCGCTGGGTGGTCGAGCCCTGCGGACACCAAGCCGGGATTCGCACCCTTCCATTACAACACCACGTGCGGGCGGACGTTTCAAGAAAGTTTCCTGAACCGCTCGGGATCGCATTTTCTCCTGAAAACGACTGATTTTTGTAACGCGACCGGCGACCTGGGGTTGAACGGTAAGGCGAAGCCACGGTTGCCCGTTCTCAGTGGTGGCCGCCGTCGCTCGTGGTTCGCTTCCCGGCCCGTCCCATCCAGGTCACACAGTTCTGAGGTGCGTCTAATGAAACCGCTGTTTTCGCTCGCCGTCGCTTGCGCAATCCTGGTTGGTAGTCCCTCTTTTTGCCGAGCCGACGTTACCGGTTACGCCTCGATGGGCGCGAGCGAGAGTGCGGGAACCACGTATACCGGCAGTTGGATTCCATATCTTGCCGATCAGCGCGGGCTCAACTTCGGCGGCGCGGGTCAGCCGTACAACGTCGCGGTGGGCGGGGCGCGGACGAACACGCTGCTCACTCAGGGCCAGCACACGCAGGTGCAGACACTCGTGCAGAACGGCGACGTCGACGTGGCCTACCTGTTCATCGGCGGCAACGATTTCTTCGCTGTGGGAGCGAACATCGCCAGCGGGGCCCTCACGGGTCCGGCGCTGGAAACCTGGGCGCAAGGCGTCGTCAACAACATCGGCACCGCGATGGACACCGTGCTCTCGGCCGGGCCACTGGGAATGATCGTCACCGGAATGCCCGACATCCTGCTCACGCCGGGAGGCCGGGCGGTGTTCGATACGCCGGCGGAGATTGCACGCGGCGAGGCGGCCGTCGACCTGGTCAACTCGCTGCTCAAGCCGGCCGTGCTGGGGCGCGGGCAAGTCTACGTTGACCTGGCGACTGCGAACCGCGAGGCGAACCTGGTGCCGCTGGTCGTGGGTGGCGTGACGATCGACACCGTCAATGCCAGCAGCGATCCGACGCATTTCTTTCAAGACAATCGGCATCCCGCGGCCGTGGGCAATGGGATCATCGCCAACCTGTTTCTGACCGCGACGAACATGGCATTTGGAACCACGCATGTGCCGCTCTCCGATCTGGAGATCCTGACCACGGCGGGACTCGTCGGCGAGTACACGGGCGAGACGTCTGCCCTGCCCTACGCACGGTACGTGGTGTTGCCGGTGCCCGAGCCGGCAACGATTTGGCTGGCGGTGAGCGCGTTAGCGGCACTCGCGATTGTTGGCAGGCGGCGGGGGCGTGGCTAAGTCCGGTTAAGTACTCGCACGTAACCGAGGGATTCTCATTCCGACAAGGTCATGCTCTTCCGCCCACGATCTGGTGGCGCGGGGCATTTGCGGAGGTAGTCGAGCACTTCGGAGACTTTGGCGGTGGCCAGCGCCATGCAGTTGTCGGCCCCTCCGTAGTACATACGAATCGTGCCGTCGCGGTCCAGGATCCAACCACACGGAAAAACCACACCGTTCACGTCGCCCTGCCGTTCATAGGTCATTTCCGGTGCGAAGATCCATTCGTCGCTCCTCCTGAGGACGCGGCTCGGATCTTCCAGATCCAGCAGCGCGAAGCCCAAGCGATAGAGGCAGCCGCCAGCAGTCACGCGCACGCCGTGATACAAGATGAGCCAGCCTTCCGCAGTCTCAAGAGGCGGTGGGCTGAGGCCGATCTTATTTGCGTCCCACCAGGCGCCACGTCTTGCGTGCAGCAGGATGTGATGATCGCCCCAGTGTCGCAAGTCGGGCGAAAAGGAAAGCCACATGTGTGCGCCAAGGCCCGCTGACACCGGCCGATGGATCATTGCGTAACGGTTGCCGAAGCGGCGCGGAAAGACTGCCGCGTCCTTGTCGTCGGGAGGCATCACCGGACCGAGCCTGTTGAAGTGGACGAAATCCTTGGTGGCGGCCAAAGAGACCAGCGGACCACTTGTCGAATAGGCGGTATAGGCAATGATCCACTCACCGCGTTCCTCGACCCAGGTCAAGCGAGGATCTTCCACTCCCCAGGCTTCCTCGGGAAAGTTTTCAGGATCAGCCGCAAAGCTGGGCTTGGAATCGATTTGCCAATTGGAGATCCCATCGTTGCTACGCGCGACGGAGAGATGCGAGTGGCCGCGCCGATCCTCGGCGCGCACCAGCAAGACGGTCTCATCTCCGACCTGGCAGGCACCGGCATTGAATACCGAATGTACGGGATACGGCCAATCCTGAGCCGTGAGGATCGGGTTCTCGGCCTCGCGACGAAACAGTTCCACGTGCAAACTCGGGGCCTTCGCTTCTCGCTTCATACATCATTCCTTTTAAGTAACTTTTGTGTGGCGCTTAACCGCTCGTAGTGTCCGCGAGTGCTCCGGCGTCCTGCTCACGCTGAGTATCCGAGGCGTGGAATTCCGACCATAAATAAGCCAAAGTCGATTCGGCGCCTTGGTTCCGATTGAGGCCCGAGGCGTGCAAACCGTCGCAACAGGCACCACGCGTATCGTCGGCCAGCGGTTCTCGTAAACTGTTCTCGCCATGAAACCAGGCATTCGCTCGACGCAAAGTAGTCAAGAACTCATCGGCCCGACATACGTCGTAGGCTTCGCGCGCTGCTTCGGCCATGGTCGCCGCTTCGACCGGCTGCTGATCGTGCATGGCCTTGCTTTGCCGGGGCGCGTGCCACCCCTCGTTGCCAATGGGCCAGAAGACACCCTCCGACGTAGTCTCGCGATCCAGAAATCGAAACGTGGTTTCCGCGACCGAGCGGTAGCGCTCGGCCGGCCAATGGCGGGAGGCGACAAACAATGCATGTGGTAGCACGGCGTTCGCATAGGTCATGCGGGGTTCGAACCACTGCCAATCCGGCGACCGGCAGCGATCAAAACACTCCACGAGTTGTCGCGCTGCGCACCAGGCGACGTTCTCGAGTGTGGCCGAGTCCGATAAGTTTGCGCGTTTGAGGTGATCCCACGCCAACACAACGTAGGCCTGGGCGCGCGGGCTGCGCATGTCAATCAGGGTTGGTACGAGTGCGACCAGAAGCTCTCTGGCAAGGAGACGAAAGTCGTTCGGTAGATCACTGGCCAGGACTTCGGCCAAGGCACGCACCGTCTGCCCCTGGCAGTCGTCGCAACCTTTGACGTCGAGCCAGCCGCGTTGATAGTTGAGGAAATTGTGGAAGGCACCGCCAGCACACTGCGCAAATTGCAGGAAGCCCAGGTAGCGAGCGACACGCTCGAGCATTTGTGGACCGGGGTGATTCGCATGCAACCGAGCGCAAAGACGCAGGGCTCGCGCATTGTCATCCGTCGTGTACCCGCTGTCTCGTCGCGGAAGACTGTAGATCGCGTGCTGGATCAGTCCGCAGGAATCGGTCAGGCGGTCGAGATGATCCATCACGATCGGGTTTCTGATTGGAATAGGCACTACAAACTTCCCTTCAGGTAATGCGCACGCGCCCCGGCGGAAGCGGGCGTGGGCACGATCGCACGGTGCAAGTGGGCGATGCCCACCTCCCCGGGCAAGACAAGGCGATTGAACAACTTCAAGTACTTGAGGCCAACGTTCTTCCAATGCATTGGCCGTGAGTACTCATAGGCCCTGCGGCGCGTTTCGAGTTGAAATGCGGCATCGTTCAGAAATCGCAGGGCCGCGTCGGCAAAGCCATCGCTTTGACCAAACGGCGTGAGCAGCCCACGTCCTTCGGCGAGTACCTCTTGAGCATACAAGTAGGGCGTACTCACAACCGCGAGACCGGCCGACAGGGCATACGCCAAGGTGCCGCTGGCAATCTGATCCTTTCCCGGATAGGGCGTGACATAGACGTCACAGGCCTGCAGGTGAGCCAACAAATCCGGGAGTGCAAGGAACTGGTTGACGAACCGCACATGCGCACCGACCCCCAGTTCTTGGGCCATTATTTCCAGACTCTCGCGATAGACTTCTCCCTCCTGGCGTTTGACGATCGGGTGCGTTGCGCCGACGATCAGATAGACGGCATTGGGGCATTCCGCCACGATCCGCGGCATGGCCTGGATCATGTACTCCAGACCTTTGCCTCGATTGATTAGCCCGAAAGTGCAGATCACACGTTTGCCACCCAGTCCCAGTCGGGTCTTCGCGGTGTCATCGCGATGAAAGGGAACCTCGGGGACGCCGTGGGGAATGACCGATACGCGCCGGTCGGGCACGCCATAGACGCTGGTCAACAGCTTCGCAGCGATGCGAGTCATTACTACGAGCCCCTGGCTGTTGGCAGCGATCTGCTGAATGAGACGTCGGGGCAGCGGAGCCGGCTCCGTCATCAAGGTGTGGAACGTGGTCACGATCGGCTTTTGACAAGTCTCTACGAAATCCAGGATGTCCGCGCCCCACTCGCCCGGGTAGAGCCCAAACTCGTGTTGCAGGCTGACCACGTCGCACGGTCCGTCGTTGGCCACTTCGGCGGCCACGCGATACGCGCCAGAGTCGGCATTGTCGATGACGTGCACGACACGCGGATCGGAATAGTCGTGTGCGCATGTTTTCTGGATCGCCGCAATGGAGGACAGATCCGAATCGGCCGCCGAATCAACAGCGTCCGCCGAATCGCGAGTGAACGTCGCGAGCCCACACTCTTCGGGAGGATAGGTCGACACGAACAGCGGACGAATGATGTTCATTCAGTTGGTATCCTGGGCACGCAGACGAAACAAAAAAAGCCGACGTGGCGGAACACCCTGAGGTGCACTGCCACGTCGGCTTACTCATTAACAAGCCGCCTGGCCAAAGCCAGGCTGCTCTTCAGTTAGTCTACCGAGTGAGTCGCTGTTGCGCGAGGTGCGCTCTGACGCTCACGATCTCATTGAGAGATTGTATTGTACCGCATGCAATCGGTGATCAGCCCACAATCTCGCAATTCGGGCAAACTAGCTGGAGGACTACTGATATTTCTCTCGAATTGACTGTTCCATCGCCCTGCTGCAGGTATTGCAGAGTGGACCGATTGTCTCTGCCATGACGCACAAGGTTTCCTTCGCTGTGCCGTGTCGCCGCAACAGCCGTTTCATACGAGGCAGCCACTGTGACGCTTCGCCGCCAATCATCAGCGAACGGCAACTCTTGCAGATTTGCATGGTGTTTGCTCGGAGTGGCTATCTGACGCGAACGCGAATCCGGCCGTGGGAATTGAACTGGGTACCGCACCTTGGGCACGCCCAACCACCGGATGGCAATCCACTCGAATTCGCCAACAGGGGAACTACCGGAAGATGTCCGCCACATTCGGCACAAGTAATCTCGTCGAGTCGAATGGCGATCGTTGCGATCACCAATAGCCCGACACAAATAGCCAGCGTGAGAGTCCCAACCAAAAGCATGCTCATCGGAAGCCCCCCGGATTGCCTTAGCTCAAATGAACAAAAAAACCGACCTGGCGGAGCCCTCCGAGGGCCGTCCACCACGTCGGCATACTTGATAACAGGCGATTCGATCTTGCGATTCGCCCTTTAACTAGTCATCCGAAGCCATCCCCGCCTTGTCCACAAGCCGGGGTCTCCACTCCACATCAACTGTATGCTGCGCGCACGGAAAAGCAATCACCACGATGCGGCCTAAACCACGTCGGCCTTCTGACGGTTTCGATCGGCTCACGCGTTTCGTGGCGACTATGGCTCCAACGCATTCGCGGTTAGAATCGAGTAACGACGTGGCTGCCGGGCGAATATGCCGTTTAAGAGGGGACGACTCCATGAAAACTCAAGGCGAAATTGAAGCAGCCATTTGCGACGGCCTCAATCGCTTTGAGCAAGAGTACATGGGTCGCGGCCCAAAGCAGATTCACGCTCATTTGTTTGGAGATTGCCTGTTGATACGACTCCACGGGGTGCTGACGGCCGCCGAAAAGCACTTGGTCAAGACACTTCCCGCCGAAAAGGGAAGAGACCTGTTGAAACAAGTGCGCACCCATCTGATCGAGACGGCCCGACCGGTGATGGAGGCGATGGTCACTGAGATTACCGGCGTTAAGGTTGTCAGCCTGCACCACGACATCAGCACCACCACGGCCGAGGAGGTTGTGATCTTCACGCTCGCCGAGGCACCGATCTTCCGTGAATCTCGGAAGAAGTAGTGACGCAGCTGCAAGTCTGGCGTTGGCAGGCGGCGGTTGCGGCGCGGTTAGGGCCGATTTGCATCGTGTGGTGACTGCGCGGCGCAGCGGATTCAAGCCGGCTTGCCCCCACGGTCGATCTGCTATAATTGAGAGTCTGCCAAGAAGGCTTTTGGCTGTTCTTTTCGGGGGCGAACTGGGTTCGACCGGATAGCTAGAAGCGTGGGTGGCGTGCCGTGGTTGATCAGTGGGCCACGTAAAAAAGCTGATCACATCTTCAATTGCTGAAGATTCTTTTGCTTTGGCTGCCTAGAGATAGGTAACCCGAGTTGCGGGCTTTAGTCGGAGAGGCCCAAAAACTCGTCACCAAATCCGAATCGCTGCGGGTCACTGCTGGGCACGCCCGCGGCTAAAAAAGTTCCCGGCTGGACGGCCAGGCACCTCGTCGGTTAGGGGTCGGCGGTCGAGACGCGTAAATGATCCGACTACGCACGTAGAAGCCCCCGCGGAAATGTCGCGGGACGCGGGTTCGATTCCCGCCGCCTCCATTCCCGGAGTTTGCAGGGTAGTGCGCGAAGTCGCAGACCCCCGCGAACTCCGGGATTTTTTGCGCGCGGGCCCCTTGGTCTGCGACTCGCTGCTGCCCGGTGCGTGCGCTTGCTGCGCCGCTTTTTGCGCCACCTGTTCCGACAATAGATTCCCATCCACGGCCCGCTCGAAGTCCGCGTCCGTCACGTCCACGTAGTGGCGCATTGCGACCGCTTGCGTGTTACCTAGCCACTTCGCCACGATCGCCAGGGGGAATTGCCGCGCCAGATCCGTCTCGCAACTCGCTCGCATCGAGTGCCACAGACGGGGCCACGGCTCCAGGCCGGCGCGGCGGATGATCTTCTCGAATCTCGTTCGCAGATTCGCATTCGCCCAGCCTGCGGGACCATGCGCTCGTCGCCGGTACTCCTCAGGGATGACATACTCGGCACCTTCCGGTGCCAGATCCCATGCCTCCTCCAAGTAGGATCGGACTGTCGGAAAGAGAGGAATCACCCGATAGCCGCGACCGGCCAGATGCTGCGTTTTAGGACTGGGCACAGTTAATCGTTGACGTTCCCAATCCACATCTTGCCACCGGAGACTCAGGGCTTCGCTGGGCACAAGCAGGCCTGCGAACCGAGACAAAGCGATGAGCAGCTTCCACGTTTGATTTGGAGCGTGTTCGATTGCCCGCGTCACGTCGACCGCCGGGACATAGGCTCGCCGCTCGTCGAGCGCCGCCAGATCCGCCGCCTTGGCCGCAATCGAAATCAGTGCAGGTTCCGCATATGTGGTTCCGAAGCCCAACGCAAATGCGAAAGCGAGCAACCACGGAGCGCTGCCTTTGCGAGCGAAATCGTGCGCCATCCCTTCGCCCAATGGAAACAGCCCCAACTCGAGTCCTGCAACGAACAACGTCAAGCCTGCCACTACGAGCACTAATCCCAACAGCAATTCCCCAAGATTGTCGAGCGGCTGCCGAAACACGAGTAGCTGGAACAGGACGATCACACCAATGATCGGCAGCAAATCGCGAGTGCTGTTCCAAAACGGCGTGCTAATCCGTTTTACTCTGCGCAGGAAGTCCGAGATATTCAATCTTTGAGCTCCATCCATGCGACTGTGACAGCACGGCTTTGAGAGATGATGATTCTACCCGACTGTTTGCGCTGCCACCAACGTCAACAATCGGCCGAGTTGCCGCTTCCCACAAGCGTTCGAAATCGCTCTCGGCTTCCACGTCCGTTTGTGCCACTTTGTCGCCCCGACGAGGATCAAGAACGTACCGAAGTTTCCCGGCACCAGGAACGGGTCGCGATCTTGAGATCGTTCGTGAAAGTTCTTCACACTTTCCGTCGCACCGAATTGCTCAATCTCTGACCGAGTCTTCACCAAGCAACAAGTTGTAGTGCGGACCGCGGCTCGACGTGCCACCGTTTGCTGTGGCGATCAGGCGCCATCCCTGCCATCGATCGGTCCGAACAGCGAGCAGGTGCGATGCCAATGCCGATCAGCGCTCAAACGCGTAAAGCTCTCAAGTGGAGTGCGAAAACGCTCAACGTGAGCAGAATAGTCGCATTGCACCATTGTCAATTGCGTGATGGTCCAACCAGCCTGGCTGCCGAAGTGCAGCCCATTCTCTTTAATCCCGGGCTGCGACACGACTTCTTCTGTCGCAAGAGTGCAAACGAATCAGCATGCGAGGTGTCGGCACACCAATTGCCTTGGCATTTTGCGATGAAAGGCGTCCAGAAATGTCTGCAAGGAGCCAAGCCGGGGAAGGTGTGGTAGTCCTGGGCTGCAGGTTGTTCCTTGTCTTCTAATCGCCGCTTAGGGAGTGTCAACACGCGACGTTCGCCATCAGATCGAGGTTGCCATGATCAAACGCATTCTGGTTGGACTGGCGGGAACGCCCTATACGAAGGTAGCGATTCGACGGGCCGTGGAACTGGCCCAGCAGCAACAAGCGCAAATTACAGGCGTCACGGTTGTCGACACCACTGTTTTCAACCGGCTGGCTCTGACGCGGGGAGGACTCGCCAGTGCCATGCGGGAGCATGCGAGACTGGCGATTACGCGGGATGCCCTCGACCAGTCGATCGCCGAGTTCGAGACCGCCTGTCGAGATGCTCGCGTTGCCGGTGAGGTCAAGCAGGAGACAGGCGAACCTTTCGAACTGCTTATCTCTGCCGCCCGTTATCACGACCTGATGATCTTTGGCCTGCGCAGCGTTTTTGAGTATGACCTGGCCTTAGAGCCAAGCGACGCCCTAGCCAAACTTATTTCCGGCGGCGTGCGACCCGTCCTGGCGATTTCGAAGGAATACCGGCCGATTCGGCGTGTGCTCATCGCCTATAGCGGATCGGTCGAGTCGGCCAAGACGATGAAGCGGTTCGTCCAATTCCGATTGTGGCCCGAGGCTCAGTTACGCATCGTGACCTTTGGACATGAGGTCAATTATGCCGAACAGCTTGTCGGCGAAGCGGCTGACTACTGCCGAGCGCACGGATTTGAACCGGAAGAAGCATACGTATCGAAGCCGCCCAAGGATCACCTGCTCCCCTATGCCACCGAGTGGGGTGCCGACTTGATCGTCGTCGGCAACAGCGCGAAAAGCCTAATGCTCCGCCGAATCTTTGGCGAGACCGCGCTGCAAGTGATCCAGCACGCAGACCGCCCGTTGTTTCTCGCACAGTAGTGGCGAATTGCTGCAAAGTACGAGATTGCTACACTGAGTCCGCGCGATCGGGAGAGACAATCGCACCCATCCGTTCGGTCCCGCGACGAACACGGCCGACGGGCCCGACTAGAAAGGCTCCAAATGAAGATTCTGCTTGCGGTAGATGGATCGCCCGATAGCGACGCAGCGGTCGCTGAAGTATGCCGCCGCCCGTGGCCGGAAAGTTCCGAAGTGCTCGTCGTTACGGTAGATCAGCCCATGGCGCCCAGCTTTTTCAGGGGCGCGTCACCAACCGCGTTCGATGAAATTGTGCGCCAGCAACGTGCCAATGCGGTTAAGATCGTGACGGATGCCCTTACCACGGTGAAGGCGAACACCGCGATTCGCGCCACTTCACGGGTCTTGGAAGGCTCACCTAAGGATGCGATTCTCGATGAGGCAGAACGCTGGGGTGCGGAACTCATCGTCTTGGGCTCGCAAGGCCACAGCCGTTTGAGACGGGTGTTCTTGGGTTCGGTGTCGCTGGCAGTGGCAACAGGGGCTCGTTGTTCGGTCGAAATCGTTCGCGTCCGTGCGCCTTCAGTTGCGAGCGAGACTCCTTTGTAGGATCGTGCTAGGTGAATGAGCTCGAGCAGCGGGTGTTACCCCAGTCCGGGACGCCGCCTCGCCCTTGAAAACTCAGAGTCCTGTTGGAGGGGGCCGTGGTCGCTTGCGGCGACCGTGGCACAGGTGGAAACGCGGCGCGGCCGGTCACGACGTTGTGACCGCGGGCCGATTAATAGTCGAAGGGAAGGCATACATGGAAGTGTTGGTAGAACATCGTTTGCACCAGATTGCTGCGGACGAAGCAGTGGCGCTGCTCGATAGCGATGCTCACGACGGCTTAGACTTGTTTGAAATTCAAGCCCGGCAGCAGCGGTTCGGTCCGAACTCAATCCCTGTGCGCGGTGGACATGGACCGCTCATCACGTTCCTGCTGCAGTTTCATCAACCATTGATTTACATTCTGCTGGTGGCGGCCGCGATTACCACCGCACTGCACGAGTTCATCGACGCGGGCGTGATCTTCGCCGTCGTCCTCGTGAACGCAGTCATCGGGTTCCTGCAGGAATCGAAAGCGGCTAAAGCGCTCGAAGCCCTCGCGAAGATGACCGTCACCGAAGCTCGGGTGCTGCGAAGCGGCCGTATCCAAAAAATCGCTTCGGTCGAACTGGTACCGGGCGATATTGTCTTGTTGCAATCGGGTGACAAGGTTCCGGCCGATTTGCGTCTGATCCAATGTCGCGATTTGCAAATCGACGAATCGACCCTGACCGGGGAATCCGTGGCCGTGCCAAAGAGCCACAATCAGCTGCCGGAAGAAACGTCGCTCGCCGAACGGCGCAATCTCGCGTTTTCCTCGACTCTCGTGACTTACGGGCAAGGGCGAGGCATCGTTTTTGCAACCGGAGCGGCGACGGAAGTCGGGCGGATTAGCACTTTAGTGTCAACCGCGGATATTCTGGAGACGCCGCTGACGCAGAAGATTGCCGCCTTCAGCCGCCTGCTGCTAGTCGTCATTCTGGCCCTGGCAACGATCACTTTCGTCGTCGGTGTAATACGAGGGCAATCGACCTTCGACATGTTTATGGCTGCGGTGGCGCTGGCGGTCGGCGCGATACCCGAGGGTTTGCCGGCTGCTGTAACCATCACGCTGGCCATCGGTGTCTCACGCATGGCGCGGCGTCGCGCCATCATACGGAAGCTACCAGCGGTCGAAACGCTTGGCAGTACCACGATCGTCTGCTCAGACAAGACTGGTACGCTGACGGTTAACCAGATGACGGTGCGGAAAATATACGCTGCGGGACAAACCTTTGAAGTGGCGGGGAGCGGCTACGGACCCGAAGGCGTAATCACGGCGAGCGCTGGCGGCGGCAGTTTCGCCGAGAACCACGCTGCTCGCGAGTGTCTGCTGGCAGGGTTATTATGCAACGACTCGGCGATTGTGCAGAAAGAAGGCCGCTGGGAAGTCGAAGGTGATCCCACCGAGGGTGCACTGATTACGGCTGCGCGGAAGGCGCGTTTGAACGATCGGCAAGTGCTTGAATCGCTGCCCCGTGTCGATTCGATTCCGTTTGAATCTCAGTATCAATACATGGCCACGCTGCACGATCGCGAGGCGGATGCGACGCGATACGTCTACGTCAAAGGCTCGGCCGAGGCGCTCGTCCCCAAGTGCATGTCCGCTCTCGACCCCAGCGGACAGCCTGTGGAACTCGACGCGGCCAGCATCCACTGCCAACTCGAAGAGATGGCCTCGCAAGGGTTGCGGGTGTTGGCGTTCGCACGGGGAGAAATGCCCGCCGAGGCAACCGCGATCGGACACGAGGACATCGCCGACCTCGCGTTTCTGGGCCTGCAGGGCATGATTGATCCGCCCCGGCCAGAGGCAATCCAAGCGGTGCGGGCGTGCCAGAGTGCGGGCATTCGCGTCAAAATGATCACCGGAGACCATCCGGTGACTGCCTCCGCCATTGCCGAGAAGCTCGGCTTGAACGCAGGCTCGCTGGCTACGGAAGCCGCGACGCTGGTGATGACCAGCCATCAACTCGCTGACAAGAGCGATCAGGAGCTAATCGAGATAGCCGACAAGGTCACAGTTTTCGCCCGCGCCACACCAGAACAAAAACTTCGCCTGGTAAAAGCGCTGCAAGCCAACGGACATGTCGTTGCGATGACGGGCGACGGAGTGAATGATGCGCCGGCTTTGAAGCAGGCTGACATTGGCGTAGCGATGGGACGCGGCGGTACGGAAGTCGCCAAAGAAGCGGCTGACATGATCCTGACCGATGACAACTTCGCCACTATCGAGGCCGCCGTCGAAGAAGGCCGCGGCGTGTTCGACAACTTGACGAAGTTCATCGTCTGGACGTTACCGACGAATATGGGCGAAGGGCTCGTAATCTTGGCAGCTGTGTTCGCAGGCGTAACGTTACCCTTGCTGCCAGTCCAGATCCTCTGGATTAACATGACGACCGCCGTCCTCTTAGGGCTGATGCTGGCCTTCGAGCCAAAAGAACCTGACATCATGCGACGTGCACCCCGCGATCCGAAGACTCCAATCCTTGACGGGACGCTGATACTACGGATCTGCATTGTTGGCTTCATCATGCTCGTTGGTGCCTTCGGATCATTCGAATGGGCGCTGGGGCAGGGGTTGAGTGACGCGACCGCACGGACGGTCGCGGTCAACGTGTTTGTGGTGGTCGAGATTTTCTATCTTTTCAACTGCCGCTCGTTGACCAAATCGATGTTTGCTCTGGGGCTGTTCACCAATCGCTGGATCGTTGTCGGCGTCGCCGTCATGGTTGCTCTGCAACTTGCCTTTACCTATGTGCCGCTGATGAACTATTTGTTCCACACTGCACCGATTGGCTGGGATGCCTGGTGGCGTATTCTGCTCACAGGTGTCGCTGCCTATGTGGTTATCGGAATTGAAAAGTGGCTCCGACGCCAATGGGCCCAGCGCCTTAACGTGCGGCTCGTTGAAAACAACTGACGCGGCACCCCGCGCACAACAGCCGGAGAACTAGGATGCAACGATTCAAGAACATCTTGGCACACGTCAACCTAGCGTTGGACGAGCACCCGGCCCTCGCACGCGGCGCTCACCTTGCCCGACAAAACAACGCAAAGCTGACAGCGATAACGGTGCTTGAGGAGCATCCTGTGCAGGCGCAAGCGATACTGCGTTCGATCCATCTTACGGATGCCTTGGAAACAATCGAACGAGAGCATCGCGAACAGTTGGAACAATGCGTGCGCCCAGTTCGCGATGCGGGCCTCGATGTCGACATCGTCGTCACACACGGGAGTACATTTGTCGAAGTGATACGTGCTGCGCTGCAACGTCAGCACGACCTGGTGATCAAGAGCGTAAGCTCGGAGGGAATTTTCCATCGCACGTTCTTTGGCAGTATTGACATGCATCTGCTGCGAAAATGCCCGACGCCCGTGTGGCTGATCAAACCCGGGGAAGCCGAAGCCTTTCGTCGTATTCTGGTTCCACTTGACCCTAATATGGAGGATGGCATCAAACTCGACTTGGGAATGACTCTGCTGAAACTCGGCACGTCGTTGGCGGAAATGGATGGCGCGGAAGTAATGGTCGTCCATGCCTGGCGCCCCTACGAGGAGGAAACGCTAAAAAGGCACGTCGAGCCGGGGCGATTTAAAGAGTATGTGCGCACGTGGGGCCAGGAAGCAGCGAATCGCGCATGGCGATTCGTCTCAGCATTCGGACGCGAGATCAAACCTAAAGCGATTCATCTCGTTCAGGGCGAACCGGGCTATGTGATCCCCGACATTCGTCAACGACCAAGTCATCGACTTGGTGGTCATGGGAACGCTCGGCAGTCTCGGCCAACAGGGAATGTTTATCGGCGACACGGCGGAGCGAATCCTCAGTCGGCTCGAATGCTCGGTCCTGGCAGTGAAGCCGTCGGGCTTCGTCTCACCGGTGCACTGAGCTTATCTGTTGGTTGTGAGAAAGTTGATCGTCGAAAGTAGGTCGAACGGATAGCGGTGTCCACACCAACGGCAACGTCAGGGCGCGGCAGACTTTGAGAATGCGCGTATGAACCTTACATCGCTCCTGCAGTCCCCATCCCCGATAAGTGACCGCTTACGATGACGCTGCTGGTCGCCAATGGACAACGGTCGAGATTTCGTGGCCCTTCAGGCCTTAATGGCACACGACGTACCGAATAGCCTCGTATGAATCCGGCACCGACAACGCGTTCTTCCAGTGTGCATAAGTGGTTGACCGTGGTTCTGCGCGCGGCAATTGTGATCGGCGTGGGACTTTCCGTTTACGAACAGCAGTGGCTCAACGCATTAGTCATTACCGCGATTCTGCTGCTGACGCTGGTGCCTACACTCTTGGGCCGAGGGCTGGACGTCTATGTTCCGCCCGAGTTCGAACTGCTCACCATCGCCTTCATTTTCGCGGCGCTATTCCTCGGCGAGACACGAGATTACTACTCCCGGTTTTGGTGGTGGGACATTGCGTTACACACGACTTCGGGCGGACTGCTAGGCGTTCTGGGCGTGCTATTGGTGTATGTCCTGAACCAGAATGCCCGCATCGATCTGCACATGCAGCCTGGGTTTGTGGTATTTTTTGCCTATTGTTTCGCGGTCGCGGTTGGAACGGTCTGGGAAATCTTCGAGTTTGCGATGGACTCCTTGTTCGGGATGAATATGCAGAAAGCGATGCTCGGCGACCCCTCTGGATTGACTGATACGATGTGGGATTTGATCGTCAATTCACTTGGGGCACTCGTCGTCTCGGCGGCAGGCTACGTCTATATGAAGCGGCGCGTGAAGTCCTTCGTCGAGCGCTGGATTCAGCGATTCATCGAAGGCAACCCACGACTGTTTTCACGCAGGTAGTTGTCGCGGCTGGCGGACTGCCCTGCGAGCCTAAACATCCCAGAGCGATCCGCAGGCGCAGCAGCAGAATACCTCGGTCCGCCGAGGATCTTCTGGCAATTGACTGTAAAACTGCATCGCGGGTTGCCTGCACTCAGGACACTGATAAGTTGGCCGCTCTGAGCTGACAGCGACGGACGAACCGATGTTTGCCCGTGCGTCTATGCGAGACGCGCTGGTTGCGTCATTCCCTTGCACGGTGTCCAATTCGCGGATCATCAGAATGCTTCCTCCGGTACTTTCTCTACTGTGTTCGAGGAGACTGTTGCCTGCATTGCGACCAGGCGATCAAGCGTCTTATCTGCGACGTCACCATACTGATCCACCGAGCCCACTTCGCTGCAAGTTCCGCGGCGCACAGTGGTAGGGTTCACTGAGCCAGTCACCTGCAATCGATTGTCTACTCGAATCACGCCGGCGGTTCGCCTCGCTAACTCCTGTGCTACCTGCTTCAAATAGAACGTGGGAACTATCCCGGATAGAACTACCTCACCGGCGCTGCACGTGCAGGTGACTCCCCAGAGGAACGGGTAGCCGCTTCGGCGGAGGCGTGCCGCCACGGTCTCGCCCGCGCCTCGCTGTTCAGCGTTAATTCGCATATCCTCGGCCGATGCGATTGTCGACATCGTTCGCCCCCCTCACAAATGAGTTTCATTCAGTTCCGACGTTACGGCGAGTTCTCGCGATGGGCCGCTGGGCAATGCTTATTGCCCAGCGGCGGGTACACGGGGCTCGTCGCTGGATGGTCGCTAAGCTCACGCTTGATGCGATGGTGGACTTCCTGTCGATGAACAGGTATGTCCGTCGGCGCACTGACGCCGAGTTTCACTCGGTCACCCCGAACTTCCAATACCGTTATTACGACGGTCGCGCCGATGAGAATCTTCTCGTCGGCTCTTCGACTCGGGATCAACATGCGTCCTAACCCTTGGCAGCGTCTTCTTGAATCATTCGACCGATGGCGGCCACGTCCGAGTCACACAAGCATTCTCACGGTGAGAGCCGCGTTTCGGTATCCGCAGACATAGTATTTTTCTCCGTGGCATCTCGTATTCTGCGTCTAGGGGATTCTCGTAGGTCGGGCGGGTTCGTTGCTGCATACCAGGCAGCCCGCTAAGATTGGGCGTGCATGCGGAGGCCGCGAGAGTTTTCGTGTACCACCAGCAGACCAGGACAACATGAGCGCAAAACGGGTCGCAAATCCAATCAAGCCGGCACAGGGTCAAACGACCGACAAGGATCTGCTTGCTGTTTTCGACTCCCTGACGGCGCGCATCGCCGTGCTCGATAGGCACGGAGCGATTCTGGCGGTAAATTCGGCCTGGAAGCAGTTTGCCAAAGATAGCGGCTTCGCCGAACCGCAATGCGGCGTCGGACAAGACTACTCGACTGCCTGTCGCGAACAGGGCATGGACGACGCGGACAGTCGCCGCGCGGCGGAAGGCATTGACCAGGTCGTCAAAGGGCGTCGGCAGACTTTCCAGATGGAATTCCAGTGTCGATCGCTCAACGAACTCTACCGGTTCGCATTGCAAGTCGTGCAGCTTAGGTCGCTTGGTAATTCACGGATCCTTGTCGCGCTCGAGAACGTCACATCCCATCATCAAGTCGAGTCGGCACTCCGCCACAGCGAGGAGCGCCTATCGGCGATTCTGAAGTGCGCCGCCGAGGGAATTGTAGTGTTTACCGCGCACGGCGTGATTGAAACCTTCAATAACGCCGCGGAGAAGATTTTCGGATACGCCGCGGCAGAGATTCTGGGCCGTGATGTCAGCCTGCTGCTGCCAGAACCATACGACCGATTGCATGACGGATTTGTCAAGAATTACCTGCAAACCGGTCAGTCCAGTATCATTGGTGCCGGTCGCGAAGTAATCGGGCGGCGGAAAGACGGCTCGCTGTTTCCCATGTATATCGCGGTGAGCGAGGTTCGGAGCGAGGGACAGCGATTGTTCACCGCCATCGTTCACGATGTCACTGCTCACAAACTGCTAGAGAGACAGGTACTGGCGATCGGCTTCGAAGAGCAGCGACGGATTGGCCAGGATCTGCATGACAGCATTGGCCAGGAAGTAACTGGGTTGAGTCTTTCGGCGCGTGGTCTGGCCGATGATCTGGCGAGCCACGCGCGGCCTGAGGCCGCCGCC
>JBGSKX010000188.1:0-5504 GCA_041741015.1 Pirellulales bacterium | reverse complement strand
TTCGAGTCCGGAGATTCCCGACCACACGCGCCCGCCACATGTTCAATGCGCTTCGGCAATTTCACAAGAGCTTTGCGTTTTTCCGCGGCGTTGGCTGGTCATGCACGGCAAGCCGAGCAATTGCAATCCTGAGTCGTCCCTCACTCCGACGCTTCACATCTATCGGGCCGGTCCATCAAACATCGGTGAGTTCAGCTACCGACGATGCACTCCCCTTTCACCCTAGACTCGAAAAGTCTCTGGTGCCGTCGGAGAGACGTTCAAAAAGCTCGACATAAGCTGCCAGGCAGTTACTGGCAACTTGCACCGCCACCGCTCGGCCAAACTGCTGAGACAGCCTTCGCGGGGTGGTATTCACATCGAGCTCCTTTCAGTCAGATCGTCGTGCCAAGGTTGAGTCTGCCAGAAAGGGTGGCAAGATTTCAAGCGTGCAAACAGGCCAGTGGAAGAAAAGATTTACCGCGGAGGCCGCGGAGGGAAGGCAGAGGATCCACACAGGGAAGATGCGAATTGGGCAAATACTTCGAAGAAGACGCGGGGTACGGGTGGGAGAAGTGTGGATCGCGTGTGCGCGCGAATCGTGCGCGGCAGAGCTCAAAAAAAGTTTTTGGGGTGGCCGATCTGTGGATAGCGAACCGGCATCAATTCGCCAGATTCGGTTGCGCAGTAGGTCAAGATGGTGTCTATAACCATGTGACGCCCAGCACCGTGCGAATTTTTGCGGAGAAGGCCGTTTGCCTGAACTCGTTACTTTTCTTGAAGCCCATGGGGAGAACCTTTTCCGGCTCTTGTATCGTGTCACGCTGCGCGAAGACGTCGCCGAGGACTTGATGCAGGAACTGTTTCTAAGGTTGAGGAAATCCCGCGGTTTCCGCTCGACCAGGTCGCCAGTCGCCTATGCTCGACGTACTGCGCTGCATCTGGCATTTGATTGGCGACGCAAGCGGCCCAAAGACTCGACCATGATGGCAGACGTTGACAACGAACCTTGCGACGGGCAACCCTCACCGCTGGCGACGTTGGAACATCGCGAACAGTTCCAGCGGGTGCTGGATGCCATGGCGTGGCTTTCGGCGGCCAACCGACAGTTGCTTACGCTGCACTACATCCAGCAGGAAACTTACGAGTCGCTGGCCCGGGAATATGGCAAGACCCCTCACCAGATTCGCGGCCGGTGCCACAAGGCGCTGGACCAGTTGCGCACCGTACTAGCGGTCGCTTCTCCGGAAAACCGTCGCGAGAAAATGTCATGAAAGACGAACGAGCCTCCCACTGTGCAACTTTGCTGCGGGAACTGTCCACCGCCGAACCATCGCCGGAGACCGTCGAGCGGGCGGTCGCCAGAACGCGGGCAGCACTTGAGGGGGCGGAAACGTGGACGGCTGTTAGTTCGGAGATCGGGGCGCGCTTCGCGAGGCGACCGATTATGCGGGCCCTGTTGGGAATTGCCGCAGTCCTGGCTATGGCAGCAACCACCTATTTGCTCATGACGATCGCCGGCCCGAACGCGTTTGCAGAAGTGCAATCGGCTCTGGCAGAAGTGTCTACCGTCTCGTTCACAGTGGAAGTTCTGGCGGCTCCCGCTGACGTGCGCGTCGACCCGGGCGTCGCAACGATCGACCTCGACCGGAATCGCCACCGATTCGATTCGGCCGACAAGTCGCTGATCACGATCGACGACCCTACGCGAGGCGTTTTCCTGTACCTCGACCTCACTCTGAAGCGGGCGGTCGTGATGCGCGATCGAGCGAGGGTTCACAATCCTTCGTTCGCTGAGTTCCTGGAGGCTGTGCGGAAGTGCGATCCCAAGTGGGTTGAACAACTGCCGAATGGCGAGGTCGATGGGCGTAACGTGGAACGCTTTCGGCTTCGACCGGACGCGCATGCATCCTTTGCAGGGCAAGAGATTGTGATTACCGTCCATCCGACGACGCATCTCCCGCTGCAATTCGATATCAAGTCCGATGCGCTGGGCGCGCCCCTGCACCTGGTCTATCGCGATTTCTCGTACGCTCCGGCGGAACCCGAATTGTTCTCGACCCAAGTTCCCGAGGGTTTCGAGTTGGACGACGACAGTCGGCTGGCGGAGCCAGTGTTAGCGGAGTAGAGCGGGCATTTCGAGTATGAGTGAACGAACAATTTGCTCCACATAACGACAAAGCCCGGGCCACTTGGTGACCCGGGCTTTGAGTTTATCGAGTTGTTGAAACAAACCGAACGCCTAGGCGAACAGGCCTCTAGGCAAACAGGTTCGTCACGATTTCGGCCTTCACCAGCTCGCGCGGCTGGTTGAGGTGGTTGTAGACGATCGTGGCGGGGTTGATGCCCACGGCGTGATAGATCGACGCCAGGAGCTCGATCGGGTGCACGGGGTTTTCGAGCGGGGCCGAGGCCGTCGCATCGCTTTTGCCGTACACGAAACCACGCTTTGAACCGCCGCCGGCCATGATGCCGGTGTAGCAGTACGGCCAGTGATCGCGACCGTCGTCGCTGTTCGAGTTGCCCGACGTGCTCACGCCGCGCTGCGGGCTGCGGCCGAACTCGCCGATGACCACGACCAGCGTATCGTCGAGCATGCCGCGCTCGTCGAGATCGGCAATCAATGTCGATACGCCGGCGTCGAGCATCGGAGCACTCTGGTCCTTCATGCGGGTCGAGAGGCCCGTGTGATGATCCCAGGAGTGGTTGTCGCTGTTGGCAACCTTCGGCCATACGACTTCGACCACACGGGTGCCGGCCTCGACCAAACGGCGAGCGAGCATCAAGCTCTGACCGAACGTGTTGCGGCCGTAACGATCACGGGTGGCTTCGCTCTCGGCCTTCAGATTGAAGGCGTCGAGTGCGCGGCCCGAGCTGATGAGGCCGAGGGCCTGGCCATAGTATTCGTCGAGGTCGTACTTCTCAACGGCCTTGTCGACCGCGGGCATGCCTTCGGAGATCAGATCGCGGAGGCGTGCACGGCGCTCGAGCCGGGTGCTGGTCACTTCCGGACGGAGCATCAGGTCGTCGACCTTGATGTTGGACATCTTATCCATGTCCATGTCGTCGCCGGAGGGATACAGGTAGTACGGGTCGTACGCGCGGCCGAGGAAGCCGGCGGTGCCGCCCTTGCCCACGACGTTGCTCTCTTGCAGTGGGCGGGGGAGCATGACGAACGGCAGCATCGGCACGGTGGGCGGCTTCAGGCGAATGATGTTCGAGCCGAACGTCGGGAAGTCTTTCGGCGACGGTGGCTCGAGCTGGCCTGAGGGGCTCACCTTGTCGGTCGTGTAGCCGGTGTGGATCTGATAGATCGCGGCCGTGTGATTGAACAGGCCGTTCGGCGTGTAGCTGACCGAGCGGATCATCGTGAACTTGTCGTTCACCTGCGCGAGCTTGGGCAGGTTCTCGGTGAACTGGACGCCGGGGATCTTGGTCGAGATCGGCTTGAAGATGCTCTTCACATTGTCCGGGACATTGTCCTTCGGATCCCAGAGGTCGAGGTGACTCGGTCCGCCTTGGAGGTAGACCATGATCACGCTCTTGGCTTTGTTCCAGCCGGGACCAGAGCCGACGAAGGCTTCGGTCGAAGCGGGATTCGCGTTCGCGCTCTTGAGCCGCAGGATGTCTGCAAGCGAGAGGCCGAGCAGCGAAGCACCGCCGACGCGGAGAATATCGCGGCGTGTGGGGCCGACACCTCGATCGCAATTGTCCTTGGCGAGCTGACCGGGAATCCTGAGCATGACTCACTTACCTCCGCGGGACGGATAGTTGGTGGGAGTATGTTGGGGGCGGGCGGGCAGCGGCCGGTTTGTGAGGTCAGCCGCTCGCGCGGGGCATCCAGCCCCGCTGTGTTCCGCCGTGGAGAGGAGGCGTGCCAATCAGCGCGCACTGGACCCCACCGGAGAACCGTCCGCAGTATAACGGCGGGCGCCAAAGGGTGTCAAATTTCTGGCGCGGGGGCAGCGTCGGTTCCGCGCCTTGTAGCCCCCGGCTTTGCCGGTGGGGTTCTTCGTACCGATTATCGCACTGCCCAAAATCGTACCGCTCCCAATAAAGCACGACCGCGCCGGCCGAGCCGGGGGCTTGCCAAAGGTCTGGGTAGGCGTGACGACCCTCACTCGCGGGTCATTCGAAGCCGCACACCAGGTAGTGCCCGCTGGGCGTGTGCTCGTACTCGGCTTGCCACCAGTGGACGTCGTTGAGTTCGCGGTACACGACGCCGTCGGGCATTTCGGCCGGAATCGCCCGGAACTTGCGTCGGAGGCGGACCAGGAATGAGCCGGGGCGTGGGAAGTCGGCGCCAAAGTCTTGCACTTCGTTGCCGGCGGCGAGCTCGGCTTCGAGGAGCGTGCGCAGGGCAGAGGAGAGTCGGTCGACGGGATCGTTCATCGTCGGCGAAACGAGTTTGTAGTGAACGATGTTGCCAAACGCACCGGGGCTGGTGTGCGTGCGCTCGAAGCCTAGTTTTTCCAGCACGCGGCAAGAGGCGGCGTTCGGCTCGTCGACGGCGGAGATGATTTCGCGGGCGGTGGTGTGCGCGCGGACATAGTCCACCAGGGCGGTGGCCATTTCGGTGGCGAAGCCCTGGCCGGTGAAGGCGGGAAGCAGGGCATAGAGCAACTGCGGCTCGGGGCCGGTTTCTGGGAAACGGATGAAACCGCAGAAGCCGAGCGGCTGTTTCGACGCTTCGGCTAGCGATGCGAGCCAGATGCCAACGCTTCGCTCGGCAAACAGCGAGTCGCTGGCCGCGAGCTGCTCGTCGCACCAGGCGAGGTCAACGATCTGACCATCGAGCAGGTAGCGGCGGATGTGCTCGTCGATGGCCAGCGCGTGGAATGCGGCGAGGTTCGTTGCCGAGAGCCGCTCATAAGTCAGGCGTTGGGAGGTGAGCGTGGCCATCGTGAACGAGATAGTTTCACCACGGAAATCACAGGGGAACACGGAGGTGGAAGATAGGAGGGGACAAAATGGAATTGGTTCACTCATTCCCTAGAGCTCAGGCCGTCCTGGTGGGGTTCCTCGCTTGCGAATGCGAATGATTCGCTCGCCCGCGATCCAGAACAAACCGGCCACAACAATCCCGAACAACGCCGTGCGAACGAGCGCAAAGCTTGCCGCGGTCCACTTCTTCTCGGCTGCCAATGATTCGAAACTGTGGTATCCCCAGGCGCAATTCATTATCAGAACGATGGTCGCACCGAGGAATAGGAGCCATGCCGCGCGAGTGTCATTCGTTTCACGAAATACCCGGCGCGCCAGCCAACCGACCAACACGAAGGGCAGCACTACCAGAAGCTCAGCACAACCTGGCATGAGGGCTCCAAGCGTTAACGAGTGAACGACGTCGGAGTCCGCTACGGCCGCTCGGGCTCGGCGGCGGCCGGCTGGGGCGTGGGGTTCATCGCCTGCTGCTTCTGCCACCAGCGCTTCACGCTCTCGCGGTCGGCATCAGGGGCGAAGCGGAATCCAAAGAATTGATAAATGTCGCCCAGCGCTTCGCCCGCCGGCAGGATGCCGAACGG
>JBGSKX010000187.1:0-32904 GCA_041741015.1 Pirellulales bacterium | reverse complement strand
CAGCCGGGCCCAGCGCCCCGCCCTTGAGCAGCCCCTCGCGCGTCGAGAGGTCGAACTCGCCGTGCGTCTCCTCGCCGCCGTGGCAGTGCAGGCATTGCTGCGAGAGGATGTCGCGAACGTGCGACTTGAACAGCTCCATGCTGGCCGACATCTGCTCGGCATGATCTGCGGAAACCGCGGCGGCAGGGGCTGTCGCAGGCGGTTCCTCCGCACGTGCTGCGGGCAGCAAACAGCCGGCGACGATCCCAATAAATGCCAGAGCCGTCAGCCCCAGCATTGTCACAGTGGAGCGCCAGTGCATCATGCCACGCCTGTCGAGGAGGGAGTTTTGGTGGGCGGAGCGGCAGCCCCTGGTCCGGGAGGGCCGGCCACACCTCCATTTCCCCCTACCAGCACTGCCCTGTCAAGTGGCAAGACGGGCCATCGCCCGGCAGCACCCCGTGGCTTGTCCCGTCACGCTGCAATCACAGCAGATTCTGCCGGCGGAAGCGATCGATATCTTCCACCTTGCCGAGTACCACCAGCGTTTCGCCGGCCGCCAGTCGCCGGTCCGCGTCTGGATTGAAGGCCATCTCGCCCGACGATTTTTTGACGGCCACAACCAGGAGTCCGCCCGACGCGCGCAGGTTTGCTTCGCGTAATGACTTGTCGATCAAAGGGCTCTGAGCGCTTACCACAACTTCATCAACCTCGACGTCCAACGTCGTCTTGCCGGCTGCCAGTTCGAGAAGCTCGACGGTCGAGGGGCGAGTGACGATCGCGGCCATTCGCAGGGCGCCAATTGCGGCCGGCAGGACCACGCGATTGGCGCCGGCCTGCAGCAACTTTTTCTCCGTCGACTGCTGCTCGCCGCGGGCGATGATTTGCAGCCGCGCGTTGAGATTGCGCGCCGTCAGCGTGATGAACACATTCGCTGCGTCGCTGGGGAGCGCGGTCACGAGTGTTCGCGCCTGGTTGACTCGCGCCGCCAGAAGCACCGACTCATCCGTAGCGTCGCCGAGCAAGACAAGGTAGCCCCGGCTTTGAGCATCGGCGATCGCCTCGGGATGATTGTCGACGATCAGGAGCGACAGTTTCTGGCGAGTCAACTCCTGGGCGAGCATCTGCCCGATCCGGCCGAAGCCGCAGATGATCACGTGCGAAGAGAGTTTCTCGATGGCTTTCGTCGTGCGCCCCAGCGCCAAGGCACGATCCAGCTCGCCTTCCATCGTCATCTGAATAAACCCTCCGAAAGTGAACACGGCGGCAGAGATGCCGAGCAAGATCACGCCCATCGTCAAGATCTGCTCGAGTGGCTCGAGCGCGCTTGCCTCGCCGTAACCGACCGTTGAGATGGTGATTACGACCATGTAGATCGCGTCGAGCCAACTCCGTCCGGCGAAACGATAGCCCGCGACGGCGGCCGCGAACAGCGCACCGAGAATGATCGCCCCCAGTTGAACCCGCCGTAGCGAAACGCTCATGTATGGTAGTCAGCATTCAGTCTGACATATTCGGCCGTGAGATCCGTGGTCCAGAAGCGGACGCCCTGCGAACCTTCGCTGAACGTGAGCACGATGTGCGTGTCGCGATTGTCGCGAATCGCCTTCGACACCGCCTCGGCGTCGAACTCGACCGGCGCGCCGCGTTCATAGAGCGAAAATCCGTTGATCGAGAGGTTCACGCCGGCCGGATCGAACTCGATGCCCGCGTAACCCGCCGCCGAGACGACGCGACCCCAGTTCGGATCGGCACCGGCGATGGCCGTTTTCACGAGCGCGCTGTTGGCCACGGTTCGAGCGATCGTCCGCGCCGCGTCGTCGGTGGCGCAGCCCTCGACATCGAGCATGATCAGGTGCGTGGCCCCTTCGCCGTCGGCCGGAATCGACCTGGCAAGTTCGCTGCATGTCGCCAGAAGCGCCACGCGGAATTTCGCCAAATCCTCGCCCTTCAGCGGTTCACCGCCGGCGGCGCCATTGGCCAGGAGCAGCACGGTGTCGTTCGTGCTCATGTGACCGTCGACGCTGATGCAGTTGAACGTGGCGTCCGCGATCTCGCTGAGAAGCTGCTGCGCCGTCTCGACCTCGAGCGGCGCGTCGGTGAGCACCAGCCCCAACATCGTGGCCATGTTGGGGCCAATCATCGCGGCGCCTTTGGCCATCCCCGCGATCCGAATTGTCCGTCCGCCAAGCTTCAGCTCCTGGCCGGCCAGCTTGTGCGTGGTGTCAGTCGTCAGCATCCCCCGCGCGGCGCTGACCAGATGATCTTCGCTGGCGCCGAGTTCTGCGGCCGCCTGGTCGATGCCGGGCAGGATCTTCTCCATCGGCAGAAACGCGCCGATGATCCCCGTGCTCAGCACCAGGGCTTCAGACTCTCTGGCACCACACGTCTTGGCAGCTGCGGCCGCCATCTTCTCGGCGTCTCGCATTCCGCGATCGCCGGTGCAGGCGTTGGCGTTCCCCGAGTTGATCACCACGGCGCGAATATTGGCTGCCGGTGTTCGCGCGCGATCGAGTGCCACCGGCGCGGCAAACACGCGGTTTTGCGTGTACACGCCGGCCGCGACTGCCGGCCGATCCGAAATGACCAGCGATATGTCGAGCTTCGAAGTGTTTCGTTTGACGCCACAATACACGCCGGCGAGCCGGAAACCCTGGGGAACGCCACTGGACATCGATCGATCTTCCGCAAACAGAGAGAGTGAAGGTACCACCGTCCAAGCCCAGTGCTCGGCCGGCCAACTACAGTGCCGTCGTCTCGGCAAAACCGTACATCAGGTTGAAGTTCTGCACCGCCGCGCCCGAGGCGCCTTTGATCAGGTTGTCGATGCAACTGACCGTGAGGATTCGCCCGCGCACCACGCGCGCCGTGATGTCGCAGAAGTTCGTAAAACTGCAATCCTTCGTCGCGGGCAGATTGCTCCCCATGCGGACGAACGGCTCGTCGCGATAGAACTCGCGCAGCACTTCCATCACCTCCGCTTCGGTAATGCTCTTAAGCGGCTGCGAGTATGTGGTCGAAAGAATACCCCGATCCATTGGCACCAGGTGCGGTGTGAAGATCACTTCCACCGGCTTTCCGGCCGCCGTGCTCAGGATTTGCTCGATCTCGGGCGTGTGCCGGTGCTTCCCCACGCCATAGGCCGAAAAGCTCTCGTTGCACTCGGGGTAGTGGAAGTTCAGTTTGGGCGTCCGACCGGCGCCGGAGACGCCGCTCTTGGAGTCGATGATGATTGACGTGGGATCGATCAGCCCCGCGGCCAGCAGCGGCGCGAGCGGCAGGATTGCCGAGGTCGGATAGCACCCAGGATTTGCCACCAGCCTGGCCGGCTTGATCCGCTCGCGGAACAGCTCGGGCAGGCCGTAGACCGTGTCGGCCAGCCGGCCCGGGTCGTCATGCGTGTGGCCGTACCACTCGGCGTAAACGGCCGGATCGTCGAGGCGATAGTCGGCGCTCAGGTCGATCACCTTCAGCCCGGCGTCCAGTAGTTGCGGCACGATGGCCGCCGTCACCCCGTGCGGCAAACAGCCGAAAGCCACGTCCGCCTGCGCGGCAATCTCCTTGGGGCCCAGATCGGCCATCCGCAGGTCGAGCCGACCACGTAGCTGCGGGTGCACACTTGAGACGTGCGGACTCTCCTCGCTGCGGCTGGTGAGCGTCGTGATTTCGACCTCGGGGTGCCGCAACAGGATCTTGATCAGCTCGAGGCCGGTGTAGCCCGTGGCTCCGATAATGGCGACGCGAATCATGGCCGGTACTGGCGGGAGGGACGCGAGTTAAAAGTGATTCGGAAGTATACCGAATGCTTGGGAAGTGAGATACGGCCCGGCCGCTCGGGGTTCGGTAGAAAACGCTAGGGATTGCGCCAGCCGAGCGTGTCGAGCCGGCGGAACTCGGCCTGAACGTCATCACCCTCATAGAACGACAGCCAGCCGTGCAGCTTCCGCGTTTCGCCCGGCGGACAGTCCGGAAACTTGGGGTCGGAGTGCAAGCAGGGGCATGGCGCGTTGCCCCAGGCCCGATGGTTCGGCTCCCAGGCCGTGATCACCCAGCGGCTCCCTTCCTTCGAGCGGCAGGCTACGTACGGCGCGGCGAACACCTTGTTGTCATTCGTTTGCTCCGTAAAGCCTGTTAGTCCCTTGAGCATCACGCAGTTCTGCACGCGCAGGTCGCTGAGCGTTTCGCTGGTGCCATTGGTGAGCCACATCGACATCTGCACGCCGTCCGCTCGCGGCGTGACCTTCGTGCCGAAGCGGATGCCGTTGGGCAGGCGGCGTTCGAACGCGAGCATGCCATCCTTACCGTGCTGCCATTCGAGCTTTTCGAGTTCGATGCCTTGCTTCGACCACACGGTCGGCACGTGCGTGTGCGCCAGGTACGTCAGCCCCAGGTTCGACCAGATCGCTTCGGGCACGTCGGCCACCACGTAGCCGCCGTCTTTCCACGGCGCGAACACGCTGATCTTGGTTTCGCGCTGCGGATCGACCGCGCCGTCGAGAAAGCCAATGCGTGGGTGACGCCCGCCGGGATACGGTAACACCACAAGGCGGTCGTCCGCCGAGCGAACGGGAATGACCAATGGACGGAGATTGAACTTCTTCAGGGCCGCGGCAGTCTCTGACGGCGACAATCCCGTCGCCGCTTGGACTTCCTCCAGTGTGAAACCGTGGTAGGCAACCATGTTCGTCAGCCAGCGCTCGAGCTCGACGTCGTCGGCCGGGCGGCGTACCTCATCGGCCAGCGAGATTGCGGCGAAAAGCACGGCCAGAAAGAAGGCGACGGTGCGCATGATTTACTTCGCCTCGAAGGTATACAGCGCCGCAGCCGTGCGTACTAGCAGCCGGTTGCCGTCGATTACCGGCGTAGCAGCGATCCGTTCGCCAAAGTCGTACGACTCGCCAATCGCCAGCGGCGGTCCGGCCTGAAAGACCGTCACCGTGCCGCCACCGCTGGCCACATAGATCTTACCGTCGCCAGCCACGGGCGAAGCGTAATAGTTTCCTTCGCCCCGGCTGCGTGCCTGCTTTACGAGCTTGCCGCTGGCCGCATCGAGCACGGTCATCACACCGCCATCTTTCACCAGCACAACCTGGCCGCGATAAACGAGTGGGCTGGCTACGTACGGCAACCCGCGGTTGTACTCCCACGCGATTGTGGGCGCCTGGCCGTCGCCGGACGGCTCCAACACGGCAAGCGTATTCTGCGCCCGCTCGAAGATCTCGGCGTACTTCTGCCACTCGCTTTGCTCGAGCGAGTTGCTGCTATCCAGATCGATCCGGTAGAACCGCGAACGAACCTCGCCCGCCGGCATTTCGGCATTTTGCAGCTTGCCGTCCTTATCGGCATCCCACATCCCCAGCGCGACATCCCAAGGCTCCATCGCGATCCGGGCGTCCGAATCTCCGCCGGGCGACCAGGTGGCGACGAACAGTTTGCCATCGGCAATCGTCGGCGAGGTATTCACGATCCGCGCAAAGCCGTCGCGAGCCCAAAGCTGCCGGCCATCCGTCAGGTCGTAGCCCACCAGTTGCAGCGAGCCCGCCACCACAAGTTGCGGTTTGCCGTCGACGGTCCACACGACAGGCGTCGCGTAGCTGCGAGTGAAGCCTTCGCGCGGAGTCTGCCACACCGTCTCGCCAGTCTGCTGGCTGACCGCGAGCAGGTAGCTGTCGAGGTCGTGGTCCTCGCACAGGATCACCTTTCCGTCGGCCAGGATCGGTGAACTGGCCGAGCCGAATTCATCGCGAAACGGCCCCAGCTTGCGCGACCAGAGAGGCTTGCCGTCCAGGTCGTAGCACACGAGGCCAAAGCTGCCGAAGAACGCGAACACCCGCCCGTTCTGCACCGCCACGCTCGCCGCGGCGGGACTTCCCTCGGGATGAAACTTCTCCAAGGTCTCGACGCCAATCGCCTGCCGCCAAAGTTCTTTACCGCTCGCGCGATCGAGACAGATCGTCAGCAGACCCGAGTCGTCGTGCCCGGTCAGAAAGATCCGCTCGCCAGCTATGATCGGCGTCGAATGCCCCGCGGGCAGTTCGGTGCGCCAGAGAGCCTTGCCTTTGCTCAAGTCGCCCGGCAACGGCCGCGCATCATCCGCCGCTACTCCACGATCGTGCCGGAAATAGGCCGGCTCCTCGGCAACTACCGACGAAACCAAGCTTGCCGCGCACAGCACCGCGATCAACCGTCGCACGATCATGCCAAACCTGCTTTCGGTTACTGAACTTTGAGATCTTGCGCGGCGTTGATCGTCGAAGTCGGAATCGCCGGCAAGCCCAAGAGCGAGAGCGCCAGGTTGCCGCCGTCGCCGTTGCGGATCGGCTGCTTGCCGGTCTCGGTGTAGTCCGGCCGACCGGTCTCGGGATTCATGCGCGACGCGGTGTTGAAGCTGTACAGATCATTCGTTGGCTTCACGCCCGCGCCCCACACATAGAACGGAATCGTGTAGTTGAGCGGGTTGGTGTTGAAGCCGTGGTTGAAGTCGATCCCGCCGTGATCGGCTGAGATGATGATCGCCGTCTTGCCTCGAAAACGCTCGTCGCCGTCGATCATCGCCAGGATCTTGGCCAGCAAGCCATCGACCTTCCGCAGGGCCTCGTTGTATTCGGGGCTCCCCCACTTCTTCGAGTGCCCCGCTGAATCGGTGTCGGCAAAGTGCAGGAAGGTGTACTGGAACGGATTGGCCTGCATCTCGGCGATGAACTTGTCGGTCATCGTCTCGCAGCCCTCCTTCACATACACGTCGATCTTGTCACGGCCATTGTCGTCGCCCGTCGTGTCCGGCGCGCCATTGCGCTCGTCATACGACTGGTCATACAGCGAGAACTTGCTCTTGGAAACGAAGGCCCCCGTTCGCAGCCCGTGGTCGTGAGCCACGTCGAACGCGCTCGGCACGTACTCTTTGCGGTTGCTGTGCAGGTTGCGCTCGCCCGGATCCGTGTTGATGGTCCAGGTATGTCCGACGATCGCCGCGGGCGAAGCGGCCTTGTCGCGGACCGGCCGGCCCGTAACCATGCAGGTGTGATTCGGCAGCGTGATCGTGAAATCGAAATCGGTTCGGGCGTTGTGCGTGTAGGCCGCTTCCTGCTGGAGGCGTTTGAACGTCGGCAGCTCGCCGGCATCGACCAGGGTCTGCAAATAGCTGGAGCCCATCCCGTCGATGCTCATTTGCAGGACGTACTTGGCGGCAGCTTCGGGCTTGGCGGCCTCGGGCTTGGCATCCTCGGCACGGGCGGCGGCGATACAAACCATCAGGCCGGCCATCGCCAGCGTCGAAATCCGAATCATCGTGAACCTCAAGTTCCGCTTGGAAAAACGAGCACGTTCGACCACTAGCCTCGCTTGGCCGAGATCGACAAACCTCCATGATAACCCGCCGCCGTGCGGTCTTAAACCCGGTGGGCCGGCACTTCGGGCGCTTAAACTCCCGCGGGCACGGCCCAATGCCCGTCGCGATACTCCCGCCGCACCAACGCCGAGGCTTCTTCACTGTTCGTGATCTTCTCGGCCACGGGATCGAATTTAAGCGCCGTCTGCGTCCGCGTGGCAATGTTGCCCAGGTGGCAAAGCGTCGTCGAGAGGTGATTAATCTCGATGTCCGCGTTTGGCCGGGCGCCCGTGCGGATGCACTCCAGGAAGTTGGCGTGATGCGCCGCCAGGTCGGGCCCACCAAAAGTCCCTTCCTCGATCAGTTTGTTCCGCGGCCCCGTGATCTTGTAGCCACCACGTTTGCCGAAGACCATCATCCCCTCGGTGCCGTAGTAGGCGTCGCCATTCTCCCAGCCTTCCTGCACATAGGGCGACCAGATCCGCTGTTCGAAGATGAGCTGCCGCTTCTGCCCGACTTTGCCGTCGCCCGGCCACTCGTACGCCACGTACTGCGTATCGGGAAACTGTTGGTCGTCATCGAAGAACAGCTTGTCACCCAGGGCGACGACTTTCGAGGGATGCGTCGTCACGCCGAGGCCCCACTGCGCAATGTCGATTTCGTGCACTCCGTCGTTGCCCATATCGCCGGCGCCGAAGTCGTACCACCACCGCCAGATGCTCGGCAGCAGATTCGAGCGATACGGCACCATTGGCGCGGGACCGACCCAGAGGTCAAAGTCGAGCGTCGCTGGCGGATTGCTGGGCTGGGTCTTGCCGATCGAGCCGCGGCGCTGACTGTTCCAGGCCTTGGCCACCAGCACCGTGCCGATGATCCCGTCTTTGAGCTTCTTCATCGCCTCCTGGATGCCGGCCGTGCTGCGGCTTTGCGTGCCGACCTGCACGACGCGATTGTTGCGCCGCGCGGCCTCGATCATCAGCCGCCCTTCGCGAATGTTGTGCGAGCAGGGCTTCTCGACATAAACGTGCTTGCCGGCATTGCAGGCCAGGATCGTGGCCGGTCCGTGCCAGTGGTCGGGCGTCGCGATCCACACCGCATCGACCGACTTGTCGTCGAGCACCTCGCGCAGATCCTTGGTCTTCTTCGGAGTCCGGCCGCTCAGCTCCGTGGCCAGCGAGGCTGCCTTGTCCAGCCGCTCCTGATCGACGTCGCAAACCCAGGCCAGGTCGACGGCCTGGTTTTTGCCAAGTTGATTCAAATGCCCCGTGCCCATCCCGCCGGGGCCGATCAGCGCCACGGTGATCTTCTCGTTCGCGCCGGCAGCACGCGCCGTGGCGGCCACAGCCGTGGCTCCGAGGGCGGCCGCGCCAGTCGCGCTTCGCTTGAGAAACTCACGTCGATCAGTACTCATGGCGGGAACTCCTGGTAGGTGATTTGGAGGGCGGGCAGGTCTCGCTGGCGACTGGTCTACGACTTGTCTCCCAGCAAAAAATTCTCGACGAACAGGATCGTCGCATAGAACTGAAAGTCCGAGTTCTTCTTCTTGGCAAAGCCGTGGCCTTCGTCCTCGGCCATCAGGTACCAGACCGGCGTGCCCTTGCTCTTGAGCGTCTCGACGATCTGCACCGATTCACTCAGCGGCACGCGCGGATCGTTGGCGCCTTGCACCACGAACAGCGGCTTCGTAATCTTCTCGGCGTGGTTCAGCGGGGCGATCTTCTCCAGGAAGGCCCGCATTTTCGGATCGCGCTCGTCGCCGTACTCCACGCGGCGCAAATCTCGGCGATAGCTCTCGGTCCGCTCGAGGAATGTCACCAGGTTCGAGATGCCCACGACATCGAGCGCACAGCGAATCCGGTCGGCATAGTTAACCGCCACGGCCAGCGTCATGTGCCCGCCATAGCTGCCGCCGGTGACCATGATCCGCTCGGCATCCAAATCCTTCTGCGTGCCGATCCAATCGAACAGGGCATTGATGTCCTTATAGGTCCCTTCACGCAAGAAGCCATTGTCGAGCTGCAGGAACGATTTGCCGTAGCCGCTCGAACCGCGCACGTTCGGATACAGCAGAGCAATTCCCAGCTCGTCGATGAAGTAGTTGTTCTTGCCCAGGAATACAGGTCGAGACTGCCCCTCCGGTCCGCCGTGAATGATCATCATCACCGGCCGCGGCCCCGGGAACTTCTCCGCGTTGGGCCGGTAGAGAAAGCCCGAGATCTCGCGGTCGTCGAACGACTTCCATTGGACGAGTTCCGGCTGGGCGAACTTTTCAGCGTATAGTCCGCCCGTTTCGCTCGTCGTCCAGCGATCGATCTTGCCGCTCTCGACGTCCAGCGAGTAGACGTCGGCCGTCGCCCGAGCTGAAGCAAGCACAAAACCCAGGTCGCGGTTGTTCTCGTGCCACTCCAGTCCGCCCAGCACGCCGACGGGCACACCCTCGACGGGCGTCCGCTTGCGGGTTTGCGTGTCGAACAGGTGTAGCTTGCTGATACCGTTCTCGTTCGTGGCCAGGGCGATCCGCTTGCCGTCGTGCGACAGCGCCGCGGACTCGACGTCCCACGGGATGTCCGTCACCAGGTAGGTGTGCTGTTTCGTCGCCAGGTCGATGTACGCCAGACGCATGAATTCGCTCTCGCGGTCGGTGAGCACGTAGACGCCTTTGCCGTCCTTGCTGAACGCCACTGGTGTATAGGCCACCTTCTCCTCGCTCTCGCGCGGCGTGAACGCGGTCTTCTTGCCACTGGACACATCGAGCAGCCACAGGTAGCTCTCGTTGATCGAAACGTACTCGCCCACGAGCAGCGTCTTATCGTCGGGCGACCAGTCGGCGACGCCCCAGCCACCGCCTTTGTTCTCGGCCAGCAGCTTGTCGGTCCCCTTCGGATCGGCGGGGTTCATCGTCCAGAAGTCCACGTCCGCGCCGGTCCGTCGCGTCGACCCGTACACAATCCGGTCGCCCGCGTTCGACCAGCGGGCAGCCGTGTTGCGCGACTTACCGTCGGTAAGCAGTGTCGATTCGCCCGTGGAAACGTCGTAGCGATGGATCTGATAGAACTCGTTGCCGCCCGAGTCCTGGCCGAACAGGAAGTAGTCGCCCACGTGCGGCCGATATGAGGCGCTCAGCACGCGATCTGCAAAGAACGTGAGCTGCTCGCGCGCTCCGCCCGGAAAGCTCACCTTATGCACCTGGGGCGTGTCGGCGAAGCGCGTGCCGATGAGCATCGATCGCTCCTTGGGATGCCAGCTCCAGAGCCCCGCCGAGCGAAACTCGGTATAGCGTGCTGCCCGCTCGGCAATGGATTCCGCAATCGGCGGAATCCCCTCGGTCACCAGATTGTCTCCTGGTGTGACGACGGCCTCGTCAGCCAGCGCGCGATTGCCGATCAGAACGGCCAACAAGCAAGCAGATGCCAACACGCGACGGATCATGGTTCGTGTCTCTCTGGGCGGGAACTTGAGGGCGGGCCGAATTAACCCGTGAGCTTACGAGCGGTTCTGCCGAGAAGCAAGCAAAACCAGGGCGATTCAGCACGCTCCGCCGCGTTTACAAGCTCATCGCGGCAAACTATGTTAAGCGAGGTAGCTTCCACGTTGCGGCCGGCGCCCGATTGCCGCCGCCTCTCCTTTAAATTCACCCCGGCTGTTCGCAATCTTCACGCGACCGGCCACGGCACAGAAGGTCCGAGATCATCATGAGGCGGAACGCACTCGTCGCTTGTGTTGTGTTGTCGCTCGCCGCGGTCGCTCAGGCTGCCGAGGGTCCCTTCCTGGTAGGCTTCGCCAAGCGCGACATCACGCCCCAGGCGGCCACGCCGATGTGGGGCTATGGCGACCGGCACAACGCGCTCTCAACCGGCGTCCTCGATCCGCTGATGGCCAAGGCCATCGTGATCGAAGCTGGCGGTGAGCGTCTGGCGATCGTCGGCATGGACATCGGCCGCGGCCCCACGCCCGAGATGATGAAGCAGATTCGCGAGGCCGTGGCCGACAAGGCCAATGTCGGCACCGTGCTGATCGCCGGCAGCCACACGCATCACGGCCCCGTGATCGAGCTGACCGACGCGCCGGATCACGGCCAGGGTACGTACGACGACGCCGTGGCTTACTCGAAGCGTCTGCCGGAACTGCTGATCGAAGCTATCACCGAAGCTGCCGAAAAGCTTGAGCCCGCCAAGATCGGCGTGGCCAAGGCGGACGTCAAACGCAACCGCAACCGACACACCAAGCAGCCGGTCAAGCCGACCGATCCGATGCTGGCCGCGATCCGTTTTGACTCGCTCGACGGCAAGCCGATCGCCGTGCTGGTAAACTTCGCCGCCCACCCCGTGACGCTCCCAAGCAGCCTGCTGAAGTTCTCGCCCGACTATCCCGGCCACATGCAAAACCGCGTCGAAGCCGAACTGGGCACGAACTGCGTGTTCATGCAGGGAGCATCGGGCGACTTAAGCCCCGACCGGGGTGATCTCGATACCAAGGCCTTCGGCGAAGCCCTGGGCGATGACGTAATCAAGCTCGTGAAGGATCTCGAGACGAAGATTCCTGAGAAGCCATCAATCAAGTCGAAGGTCGACACCTACGATTTCACCACCCGGGTCGACTTCAACAATCGCATCCTGGTGATGACCTTCCAGAAGGCGTTCTTTCCCGAGCTGGTGAACAACTTCGTGAAGGAATATGGCGGCGGAATCAAGCCGGAGTCGACCACCGTGCTGCTCAACGGCAACCTGGCGCTGGTCAGCGGCTCCGGCGAGTTCTTCTGCAACCACTCGAACCGGTTGAAGCAACGGGCTTACGTCCCTGACACTCTGTTCTTTGGATATTGCAACGGCCACCACATGTACTTCCCGACGATCGAAGCGGCCAGCGAAGGCGGCTACGGTGGCGATCCAACCGTTTCGCCCGTAGCTATCGGCGCCGGCGACAAGATGATGAACCAGGCCCTGATCAACATCTACACGTTCCTCGGCCGGTTCCCCAAGAACACGATCGAGCAGCCGCTCCCGACGACGGCGGCGAAGTAAGCCACCGAGGGGCGGCGAAGCTCTTCATCCTCGTATCACAATCCGACGCGTGAGCGAGGATGAATTGCATAACGGTGTACTAGTTCCGCTCGCTTACCAGGATTTTTCATCCGTTGTCGTAAGTCGTTGTAATATTTCGGCGGAGGGCCGTGAGGACGAGCTTGGCTTGAACCCAGCGGCGGACTCGGCGGTGGGTTCGAACCCACGGCGGCAAGTGCGTCAATCCTCCACCCCAGGAGACCATGTTGGCAAAACACCTTTCGATGCTGGCGCGGTCATGCAGTAGTTGCTTGCCAAATGCCGGTTCCGGGTTCTCAAGCAACGCGATCGAGCGTAAGCGACCGGGGCTTTGTGCGCGGTGGCCAACCTTTTTGCCGGGGCCATAGCGACGGGGCGTCACCAACTGGCAATTTCCCCGAGCATCGCAGATCTGATGTAGTTTGTTACTGTCGTAATTCGCGTCGGCTGTGATGTAGCCCTGAATGTCTGCTGTTTTGAGAAGCCGCTGTGCCATGACGCGCTCATCCTTATTCATGGGGGCCACTCGCCATTCAGCGAGCCTTCCATTGTCCGCGATTAAGGCGTGTAGTTTATAGCCTTTGGCCTTGGCTGCGGCAGCCTTGCCGTACCCTGCCTGACGATCCTTTGAACAAGCACCAATCGTCAGCGGCTTGCCGTCAATCATCCAAAACAGGCCAAGCTTTTCTGGCCGTGCTACACGTTTCTCAATCGCATCGAGCATCGCGATCACACTTGCGGTCCGAAGTCGCCGGGACATGGTGCTACTTGAAGGGAGCTTCTTTTTACGAGCGTGAATGGGCCAACTCTTCCGGCGGCAGGCCCAATCGATGGGACGATCATGAATCGCCGACCAGTAGTACACTTTGACCACGTCCTCATCACTAAAAGCTTCAATCGTCCGCTTGCGACGCTTGTCGACCTGCGTCAGAACCATCACAATCGCCTTCCAGAGTTGGCCTTCCATATGTCGTCTCCTTTGGTGATGCTTGGGACGACGACTATGTTGAAGGCCAACTCCTTTTCGCGCAACCCCTTATGACCGATCGCGCAAAATCCTGATGAGCGAGGATGGAGTGTCGAGTGATGTGGCATCTCGCCTCGCTCACGCGTCGGGTTGTGAGGTAGTTGCAGGTTCGAGAGCAGGAAAGTAGTTTCATCATGTCACTCTTCAAACGCGAAGACATTCTCGCTCGACTCCGGAAGAAAGTTGCCGACGGCAAACCGATCGTCGGCGGTGGCGCTGGCACCGGCCTGAGCGCCAAGATGTCCGAGGCGGGCGGGATCGACTTGCTGGTGATCTACAACTCAGGCCGCTTCCGGATGGGCGGCCGCGGGTCGCTTTCAGGCATGATGCCCTATGGCGACGCCAACGAAATCGTGATGGACATGGCCCGCGAAGTGATTCCGGTCGTGAAGCACACGCCGGTGCTCGCGGGCGTGTGCGGCACCGATCCGTTCCGCGTGATGAAGCTCTTTCTGCGCGACGTGGCCGCAGCCGGCTTTTCGGGCGTGCAGAACTTTCCGACGGTTGGACTCATCGACGGCGTGTTTCGCCAGAACCTGGAAGAGACCGAGATGGGCTTCGGTCCTGAAGTCGACATGATCCGCACGGCGCGCGAGATGAACCTGCTCACGACGCCCTATGCGTTCAACGTCGATGAAGCCGAGGCGATGGCCCGAGCCGGCGCGGACATCCTGATCCCGCATATGGGGCTGACCACGAAGGGCACGATCGGCGCGACAACGGCGATGACGCTCGAAGCCTCGGCGAAGCTGATCCAGCAGATGCACGACGCGGCCAAGCGGATCAACAAGGACATTCTGGTGCTGTGTCACGGCGGACCAATCGCTGAACCGGCCGATGCTCAGTACATCCTCGACAATACCCAGGGCGTCGTCGGCTTTTACGGTGCGAGCTCGATGGAGCGGCTGCCGGTTGAGCCTGCGATCGAGAACCGAGTGCGAGAGTTTACGGAGCTGAAGTTTGGCCGCTAGCGACCGGGCTTTCACTTGCCAGTCGTTCATCGAGCCACTCGGCCGAGACAAACCTCCGCAGCAGCGTGCGGAAGCTCTCTTCGACCAGTGGCGGTACTTCGGTCTGCGTTGACTCGCGCTCGCGGAAGCCCTGCCACGTGAGCTGCACCGGCCAGTCGTACATCTTGGCCGATGCATTCACACGCTCCACGATGCGCAGCGCCCAGACGACGCCAAACTCGTCGCGAAAGTCGAGCCACACGCGATCGAGCGAACCGCGGGATTCACGCTGCGAGGCACCCGTGGCGGTGATGCTCACCGCACTGAGAAAGACGCCCGCCAGTCCCCAAAAAGCGGCGCTGCTGGCGGCAATGGGTGGATCGGCCGAATGAAACGGCAACAGCAGCAGGATCTGACCACCGCAGTAGAGCGCGCTGGCCAGCCAGTTGCGTGTGCCCAGGCCGTTCGTCGCGCCCACCACGACCAGGATCATCTGAAACCAGAACCGCGCCGGGTGAATTTCAGCCACGCCGCCGAACAGCAGCCATTCACCAGCCGGCTGGCAAAGGATCAACCACAGCGTGAGCACGATCCATTGCCAGCCGCGGTCTTGCGGACGCTTGGCCCCCAACAGCGCCATGATCGGCGTGAACGTGCTCATCGCAGCGGCATACCGGGCGGCGGGAGCCCAGGTGGGCGCCGGGTCGCCAATCGCCGTCAGCGAAAGTTCGACCGCAGTGAGCGTAACCAGCGAGATGCTGGCCCAAACCCAGGGAGCGACGAGCGTCGTGCCGCGGATTATCGGCCAGCGCAGTGTCCAGAGGCCCGCGAGTGCGAGTGGAAAAGCGAGCAACACGAGCGCTTGCGCGATATTCAAGTGAGCCTGCGACCCATGCAAGGTTTACGGAATCGGCAGCGACGTTACAGGCCGGCAAGTCGCCGGCGAGCGGACGAAAAAAGTTTGCCGCTGCTCTCGAACGCTGCATTGTAAATGCTAAGTCGTTGAGCCGCGATGGGATAACGTGAGTCGGCCACGTTCGCGTTGCCGCCCATCGCAATGCTGCGAGTCCCGGAGAATTTGCACTCTTGGATTCGTGGGGAATGTTTCACCTTGGAGACACCCGGAGAGCACCCTTTTTCTGCACCCCCATAAGGAGCTCACGATGAGCAAATGGCTGTTCGCAGTCATCGCCTTGGCTTTCGGCATGGTTGCCGTCGCCTCGGCCGACGACGTATACCAGGTTTACAATTTCGGGAGCGGCGCGCTGTACGGCGCTGTGAACGACCCCTACTCCGGAGGCGCAGCGCCCGGAATGCGGTTTGGCGATGCACCCCAGGTCGGCGGCAACGCGCAGATCGAGGGGGGCTTCTGCCAAACCTGCTTCGGCGTCAATCCGCACCCCTGCGACCCTTGTTGGCGCGGGCCCTGCATGGACTGGAAGCTGATCGGCTGGTACAGCCACTGGGGCGACCCTCACGGTTGCCATCGGAAGCGTTGTTGTGCCTCGGTCGGCGATTGCGGCACCGGCGGGGCTTGCACAACGTGCGACTCCGGCGACGGAGCCTGCGTGACCTGCAACAAGTAGCCCATTCAGCAGAACGATTCAGCGCAGCATGGGGGCGAGTTCTTTCGGGGACTCGCCTCCATTTGATTTGCACCGCGGGCCCTGCCAGCAAATTCTCGGCACCTGCTGCACGCGACAGAATCGGTTCAAGTGCGCCGAGATCCGCGGTCGATAGACCTAATGAAGCCCGTCGGGAGGGCGGGGCACGCGCGAACTGCCCCGCTTCAGGATAAAGGTCATGGCAAGACGACGGATCGACTTGCCATGACCTTTTTTACGTGCGCAATCTCCAGTTGCTGACTGGCCTTTCTGGCTGTCAATTCTCGGCCCTGCCGCTCGCTGTCGCGATGCCGAAATTTTTTCTTTGCGTTGAGGGTGTACGTCCGTTTATCATTTCCCTTGACCCATCTTATGGGGGTACGTCTATCCGTCAGCGTAGCGATTTATCGGGAGATGTGAAATGAAGCAGACAACTTCGATTCGCGCATGGGTTTTGATGCTGTTGTGCGGTTTGGCCATGGCAGCCGGATTTGCCACGCAAGTCGCGGCTCAGAAGGCCGAGGCGAAGAAGCAGCGCACCGCGCGGCTGCCCGCGCACTACGCCAAAGTAGTGACCGACGAACAGCGGTCCGACATCTATGCCATTCAGGAACAGTTTGAGCCGAAGCTGGCGAAAGCCAGGGCGGAACTGAAGGCCGTCGTCGACGAGCGGGACGCCGCGATCGAGAAGGTCTTGAGCGCGCAACAGCGTAAGGATGTCGCAAAGTTGCGTGCCGAGGCCGAAGAGCGGCGCCGCGAGGCGCTTTCCAAGCTCGAGCCGGAGGAGCTGCCGGCCGAACCGGAGTCGAAGGCAAAGACCAAGGGCAAGAAAGCCGCCTGATTCGCACGAGTCAGGAATGCAGAACCGACCGGGCCGAGCCATCGCCAACCGCGCGGGGCTCGGCCCGCTCGCTTGGGCGAGATATACTGAAGGGCTATCCCAGGCAGATCGCCGATCCTCTCCTGTCACAACCAGGCACTGATCGCCCTTGTTTATTGGTCCCGTCTTTACTCGCGAAATAGTTACCACGCCGCGCCGTCCGCGGCTGTACGTGGCGCGCGCTGCCTACGTCGCCGGCCTGCTCGTGTTGGTTTGCACGGCGTGGCTGCTGCTGGCCGGAACCCAGGTGATTCGCAACGTGGGCGACATGGCCCGGTTCGGCGCCATGCTGTTTCAGATTCTCAGCCCGCTGCAATTGGCGCTGGCGCTGTTCTTCTCGGCACTGCTGGCCGCAAGCGCCGTGACGCAGGAGAAAGACAAGCGCACGCTCGTCCTGCTGCTGCTAACGAACCTCAGTAACAGTGAACTCGTGCTGGGTAAGCTGCTGGCCAGCATGCTGGGGGTGTTAGTGTTGTTAGCGGCGGCATTGCCGCTGTTCATGCTCACCACGCTGCTGGGCGGCGTCTCGTTCGCGCAGATCGCCCGGGTGTTCGGCGCGACCTTGGCAGCGGCGCTCGTGGCAGGGAGCATCGGTTCGCTGCTCGCGCTGTGGCGCGAGAAGACATTTCAGACCCTGGCACTGACGGTGCTGGCGCTGGTTTTTTGGCTGGCACTTGGCGAAGCTGTGTCGCTTGGCGCGCTGGGGACCGAATGGTTTGGCGTTCCGACCGAAACCTGGGCCGCGGCAATCAGCCCCTGGCAGTCGGTGCTTATGGCAACCCGGCCGCTGGTGGCTTCTCAGAATGCGCTGCCCTTGGTGGGGAATGCGGTGAATGCATTTCTCCTGCTCGCCGGCCTGCTGACGGTCGTGCTTAACGGCATCGCAATCTGGCGGGTGCGGGTCTGGAATCCTTCGCGCGAAGTCCGCCCCCGCACGGCCGAGGCCGAAGAGGCTGAAAGCATCTGGGGGATGACCGAGGCGTCGGCGGCCGCGGCGCGCCGACTGACCGCGCGCGACGTGCACTCCTCAGGCGGCCGAGCACGCCAGGTGTGGGACAACCCGATTCTGTGGCGCGAGATGGCCACCTGGGCCTACGGCCGCAAAGTGCTCGCAATCCGCATCGGCTACCTGGTCCTGGTCGCGTTGGCGGCGGCGGCCCTGTATTTGGGTCTGCATTCGGAGAGCGGCCTCTCGACGCTCGGCGCTGCGCTGCTCTTGGTACCACTGTTCGTGCTGAGCCTGGTGCTGATCAACGCTCAGGCAGTCACGGCGGTCACCACCGAACGCGACATCAAGGCGCTCGATCTGCTGTTGGTGACGGATCTCTCGGCACGCGAGTTTGCATTCGGCAAGCTGGGCGGAGCGCTCTACAACACCAAGGAGATGGTGCTGTTGCCGCTGGCCTTGTGCGTGTACTTGTGGTTCGCGGGCGCCGTGGGCACCGAGAACCTGGTATACCTGGTCGGCGGGCTCTTGGTGATGGTCGCCTTTGCCGCGGTGCTCGGTCTGCACTCGGGCATGAGCTATGGCAATTCGCGCACCGCGATCGGCGTCAGCCTGGGCACGGTGTTCTTCCTGTTCATCGGCATCGCCACCTGCATGCGAATGATGATCGCCTTCAGCGGCTCGTTCCACGTGCAGATTCAGCCCTTCCTGGCATTCATGCTGGGCGGCGGCGTGGGCTTGTATGCCGCGCTCGGCTCGCGCAATCCCTCGGTCGCCATCGGCATCGCCTCGGTGCTTGCGCCCATCGCCACATTCTGGGCGATCACCAGCTTCCTCCTGCAGTATACGCTCAGCGTGTTTCTGGTCACCGTGTTCACCTACGGCTTTGCGACCGCGGCGATGCTGGTGCCCGCTCTTTCGGAGTTCGATCCCGCCAAGGGAAGGACGTCCGGCGGGGAGGAGTGAGTTGCTTACGCACTTAAGCAAGCGTTACACAAAATGAACACTTTGGGTCACTCAGATGACGAAGACTTCCCTAAGGACGACGCCACGGTATCTGATCGCGAGCTGATCAAGGAGCTCGATCGGGGCTTAAGCGAATACTTGGCTAATCCATCATCCGCGATTCCCGCTTCTGACGTGATTGCGGAACTGCGGCGTCGCCAAGTTGAAGCGATGAAGTCTCACAAGCGGTAGGTCTACTCGGCCTCATCACTCGGTTCATCCGCCGCGGCGCTGGCCGAACTCGCATCCGTCAGGCTGATGCCGCGCTCCAGCACTTCGATCGCCTGACGCAGGTAATCGCTGTCGTTCACCTGCGGACCGAATCGTTGCGTGAAGTGTTCTCGATTGTCGAGCCAAAAGAAAACCAGCCCGGTTAGAATGATCGCCAGGTAGGCCGGGTCGAGGTCCTCGCGAATCAGCTTTCGCCGCTGCGAGACTTCGATCCGTTTGCGAATCGTTTCGAACAGGTCCGGCTCGCCAGGCCAGACCTGCCGGTCACCTTCCAGCCGGGTCCATGCGCACAGCCGCAGCAGCAACGGATTATCGCCAATGTAAGCCATCAGCCGTCGCAGCTCGGGGCCGATCGCGAGTGGTCGATTACTGGCCCGCGCAGCCATTGGAAATCGCTGGGCGTAGCTCTCGACCATGCGTCGTTTCACCGCCTGGTACAGCTCTTCCTTGCTGCCGAAGTGGTGGTGGATCAGCGGGTGCGAGACGCCCGAGGCGGTCGAGATGTCGCGGAGCGAAGTGTTGGCGAAGCCGCGTTCGGCGAACAGTCGCTCGGCCGCTGCCAGCACGGCAGCGCGCGTCGCTTCGGGATCGCGCACTCGAGGACTGTCTTCGAGGACCATTCGGAATACCGCCTAATCTTTAGCTCGCCGAACCGAAACTATGGCCAGTGTGTCCTGCGGATATTCAGCAGGAGGCTGCTAGAAACCTGGCCTATCAGAACCTGGCCTATCAGAACGGAAACACTCTCTGCCGGGAAGCTATCACCCGACGCGCACCCCACGGCGCCTGACGTCGCCAGCTATTTACCGACTTGTCAATTGAATGATAGGTAGGCTGGGGCAAGTCCGTCAATGCGCTTCTGCGAAATCACCGCAAAAACCCATTGATGTAAAGATGGGCAGGCCCGTATTATATTGACCAACCGTTAAATAATATTGACCAACTGGTCGATTCAAATGACCGCCAAAGACACCGATTCGGCGCCCCTGCCCGGTTCGAAATGTCCCCTTTTGGGACTTTTGCTCCTCACCGTGCTTGCCGGGTGCGGACAGCAAAACCAGTACTTCGAACCGCCCCCGCCGGAAGTCACTGTCGCCGCGCCCCGGCAACAAGCCGTGACGCAGTACCTCGAAATCACAGGCACGGCCCAGCCCGTCGTGTCGGTCGACGTGCGGGCTCGCGTGCGCGGGTTCCTCAAGGAACGTCACTTCGAAGAAGGCTCGATGGTCGCAGAGGGACAACTCCTGCTCGTCATCGACGAAGAGCCGTTTCAGTTGCAGTTCGATCAGTCCAAGGCGCGCTACGCCGAAGCTCAGACCGCACTGCAGAAGGCCGAACAATCACGCGCTCGCGAACTCGCGCGGGCGAAAGTGGCGCTTGACGAAGCCGTGCTCTTTCAGGCCGAGAGTAACGAGACGCGTCTGAAGAAACTGGTTTCCGGCAAGGCCGTCACTCAGGACGAGTACGAACGGGCCGAAGCGATGCGCAAGCAGGCCGCCGCTCAAGTCGATTCGTCGAAAGCAAGCCTGCTGCAGGCCGAGGCCGACTTCGAAACCAACATTCTTGCCGCCCGAGCGTCACTCGCCGGAGCACGCACCGCGATGCGGAATGCCGAGATCGAGCTGGGCTATTGCCGCATGACGGCGCCGATCAGCGGCCGCATCACGGAAGTGAATTTCGACGTGGGCAACCTGGTCGGCGACAACCAGGCTTCGCTGCTGGCGACGATCGTGCAACTCGATCCGATCCACGTTTACATGACGCTCAGCGAAAGCGACTTCCTCAAGTATCAGCAGGGGCTCGCCGGGCGCAGTTCCAAGTCGTCGCCCGTCGCGATGGGGCTCGATAGCGACGAAGGTTTTCCGCATCGCGGCACGGTCGACTATCACGACCCGGCCATCGACTCGGGCACTGGCACGATTCGCCTTCGGGCCCAGTTCCCCAATGCCGACCGAATTATCCTGCCCGGCACGTTCGCGAAGCTGCGGCTGCCGATCGATCAGAAACAGGATGCCTTGTTGGTTCCCGAGCGTGCTTTGGGCACCGATCAGTCGGGACAGTACGTGCTCGTGGTCGGTTCTGACGACATGGTGCAGTACCGTGGTGTGAAGGTCGGCCCGCGCGTTGGCGAAATGCGCGTCGTCGAAGGTGAAGTCAAGCCAGAGGATCGCGTTGTTGTGGAAGGATTGCTACGAGCTCGGCCGAACATGAAGGTCGTACCCAAGCAGATCGCGACGCCCGAGGCTGCAGGCGTGGCCGAAACGGCAGCGGCCAATGGAAAACGGGGTTAGTAACGACGCGTTTAGCCCGGAGGCATCGCCGACGGAGTAACCCCAGTCGTCGACAACGCCGGCACCCAGCGTGAGCCGCAACGCGGCCGCCCGTGGCACCCAGCGAATAAACACAAAACCACCATGTTATCGCGCTTCTTCATCGACCGGCCGATCTTTGCGAACGTCATCGCCATTGTGACGATGCTCGTGGGCGGGGTCGCGCTGTTCAATCTGCCGATCGAACGCTATCCGGAAATCACGCCGCCCACGGTCATGGTGATGGCGTTCTATCCTGGCGCCGAAGCCCAGACGCTGGCAGACACCGTGGCCGCGCCGATCGAGCAGGAAGTGAACGGCGTCGAAAACATGCTCTACATGTCGTCGACCTGTTCGAGCGATGGTTCCTACAAGCTGACCGTGACGTTCGACGTGGGCACCGATCTGGACGAGGCACAGGAGCTGGGGCACAACCGCCTGGCCGTGGCGATGCCGCGCCTGCCCGAGGAAGTGCAGCGGCAAGGCGTCACGGCCAAGAAGCAATCGACCAACATCGTGCTGGCGGTCTCGCTGTTCTCGGATGACAACCGCTATAGCGACCTGTACCTGGCGAACTACGCCACGCTGCGGATCAAGGACCAATTGAGCCGCGTGCCCGGCGTGGGCGATGTTACCGTGATCGGCGCCGGCAACTACGGAATGCGCGTCTGGCTCGATCCCGACAAGCTACGAGCCCGCAATCTAACGGCCCGCGAAGTGCTGGTTTCGATCCGCGAGCAGAACACGCAGGTGGCGGCGGGTCAGGTCGGCGCGTACCCTTCGCCCGATTCGAATGCGTTTCAGTTCAACGTCACGACCCGTGGCCGGCTGAGCGATCCGGAACAGTTCGGCAACATCATCATCAAGGCCGACGATAGCGAGACAGACAACAGCACCGCCAGCTCCGACGCGACAGCCCAGCGCGGCGGCTCCGCCCGGCTCACGCGGCTCAAGGACGTGGCCCGGCTGGAGCTCGGTTCGCAGGCTTACGACCAGTGGTGCGAGATCAACGGCCAGCCGGCGGCGACGCTGGCCGTGTTCCAGCTACCCGGCGCCAACGCGCTCGACGTGGCCGACGCGGTGCGCGAGGCGATGCAGGAGATCGCCCCCTCGTTCCCCGAGGGCATGAAGCACATCATTCCGTTCGACACGACCGTCTTCGTCGAAGAGTCGATCGGCGAGGTCTACAAGACGCTGTTTGAAGCCGGCGTGCTCGTGCTGATCGTGATCCTGGTATTTCTGCAGGACTGGCGGGCCGTGCTGATTCCCGCGACAACCGTGCCGGTGACGATCATCGGCGCGTTCGCGGCGATGGCCGCCCTCGGTTTCTCGGTCAACATGCTCACACTGTTCGGACTTGTTCTGGCGATCGGCATCGTCGTGGACGACGCGATCGTGATCGTCGAGAACGCGGCGCATCATATCGACCACAACAAGCTCCCGCCGCGCGAAGCCACGATCCGCGCGATGGGCGAAGTGCTTGGCCCGATCATCGGCATCACGCTGGTACTGCTGGCCGTATTCATTCCCACGGCTTTCCTGGGCGGCATCACGGGGCAGCTCTACCGGCAGTTTGCCCTCACGATCGCGGCCACGGCCCTGATCAGCGCGATCAACGCGGTGACGCTCAAGCCGGCCCAGTGCGCGGTCTATCTGCGACCGACCAAGCAGCGGAAGAACATCTTCTATCGCGCATTCAACAACGTGTACGACAAGTGCGAGACCGTGTATACCGCGATCATTCGCCGGGCCGTGCGACACACCGTCCTCGTCATGTTGCTATTCGTCGCACTCAGCACGCTGGCCGGCTGGTGGTTCATGAAGGTGCCCACCGGCTTTTTGCCGACCGAAGATCAGGGCTTCGCCATCGTTGCCTTGCAGTTGCCAGACGCCGCCTCGCAGACGCGCACTCGGGCCGTCGTCGACAAAGTGAGCAATATTCTGCGGAACACTCCGGGCGTGCGCGGCTGGTTCCTCTTGGGCGGACAATCGATTCTGGATCAGGCCGTGGCTTCGAACGCGGCGGCCATGTACGTGACGCTCACCCCCTGGGAAGACCGCGTGGGAAATCCCGCGCTGTCGCAAGACGCGATCATCGGCAACCTGATGATGCAGTTTCAGGGCGTTCACGAAGCGATGATCTTCGCCTTCCCGCCGCCCGCCATCATGGGTCTGGGCGTTGCCGGCGGTTTCGAGATGCAATTGCAGGATCGCGGCGGCGTGGGGCTGCCCGAGCTCGAGCAGATGGTGCAAGAGATGGTCGCGGCCGGCAATTCGCAAAGCGGGCTGATGGGCCTGCGCAGCACGTTCCGCGCGGGCGTGCCGATGGTCTACGCCGACATCGATCGCGACAAGGTAAAGAGTCTTGGCGTTTCGCTCGACGAAGTGTTCTCCACGCTGCAGACGGAGCTCGGCTCGGCCTATGTGAACGACTTCAACAAGTTCGGCCGCACCTACCAGGTCCGCGTGCAGGCCGATCAGGCGTTCCGCCAGGACGTCGAAGACATCGGCCGGCTGGAAGTGCGCGATCGCCAGGGGAACATGATCCCGCTCTCAACCGTCTGCAAGATCGAACGCCGCCTGGGCCCGCAGGTTATTCCGCGATTCAACCTCTATCCCTCGGCCCAGATCACCGGCGGCGCCGCGCCGGGATATAGCTCGGGACAGGCGCTCGAACTGCTCGAGCAGATGGCTGCTCAGAAGCTGCCGGCCGCGATGGGTTTCGACTGGGGCGGCATTTCGTTCCAGGAGAAGCGCGTCGGTTCACAGGCGATCGTGGTGTTCGCGATGGCCGTGATCATGGTCTACCTGGTGCTGGCAGCGCAGTACGAAAGCTGGCTGCTGCCAGCGGCCGTGATCCTGGTCGTGCCGCTCGCGCTCTTGGGCACGGTGGCCGCCGTCGCCGCTCGCGGCATGGATAACAACGTGTACACGCAGGTCGGCATCGTGCTGATCATCGCCCTGGCGAGTAAGAACGCGATTCTGATCGTGGAGTTCGCCCGCGATCTGCGCAATCAGGGTCGCAGTATCCTCGAGGCAGCCGTCGAAGCGTCCCGCCTGCGGTTCCGGCCGATTCTGATGACCAGCTTCGCGTTCATCTTCGGCATCTTTCCGCTGGTCTATGCCACGGGCGCAGGCGCCGCCGCTCGGCAATCGCTGGGCACGGCCGTGTTCGGCGGGATGATTGCAGCCACGGTGCTGGCCGTATTCTTCGTGCCGGTGTTCTACGTCGTGATGCAGAGCCTGAGCGAATGGGGCTCACGCAAGAAGAAGCCCGCCGCCGCTCCACCCGCCAAGCCGGCTCCGCAGATCGTGCTCCCCTCGGTGCACGAGACGGCCGGGCATTTGTAGGCCGCCATTACCACTTCAGCCCGAACTTCTCGCCCGTCGATGGGCCGCCGGTGCCGCCCTTCAGCGGAACCTTGCGCTCTTTGCGCGGCGTGGGCGGGGTCTCCGGTTCGGGCTCCTCGACCTCTTGCTTGGCTGGCGTGGCTTTCGCCTCGAGCGCCTTGGTTGAGAGGCTGATCCGCTGCTGCTCGGAATCGACCGAGAGCACCATCACGTCGACTTCCTGACCTTCAGTGAGCACGTCCGTGACGCGGAACACTCGCTTATGTGATAGCTCCGAGATGTGCACGAGCCCCTCGACGCCCGGAGCCAGACGCACGAATGCTCCGAACTCGGTAACGCGCGAGACCTTGCCCTTCACCGTGCTGCGGGTCGGGAAATCGCGAGCCACGTTCTCCCAGGGATTTTCCGACAGATCGCGGAATCCCAGGCCGATCTTGCCGGTCTGCGGATCGATCTTGAGAATCTTGACCTTGATCTTCTGGCCAACTTGCAGGACCTCGTCCGCGTGTTTGAGCCGGTCCCAGCTCAATTGGCTGATGTGCACCAGGCCATCCACGCCCCCCAGATCGACGAATGCGCCGAAGTTTTGCAGGCTGCGCACCGTGCCTTCGAGCGTCTTGCCGACTTCGAGCGACGCGAGAACGCTCTCCTTCGCCGCGGCCTTCTCCCGTTCAAGCACGGCCCGGCGGCTGAGCACCAGGTTCCGCTTCTCGGGATTCGCCTCGGTAACAACGCAGGCAAACTTCTCGCCGACGAACTGCGAAAGGTCCTCGACGCGATACATCGAAACCTGGCTGGCCGGAATGAAACCGCGAAGCTGGCTGACCTCGCACTCCAGGCCACCCTTGTTGTGGCCTGTGACGCGGGCCTCGACGACCATGCCCTCGTTGACTTCCGACCAGTCGCCGACTGAAACGGCACCGCCGGGTAGCGTGAGTTCATAGAGTCCTTCAGCCGCATCGAACCTGGCAACCGCGACGTCGAGCATCGTGCCGACTTCCGGCGGTTCGGCAAAGTTCTTCAGTCCCACGACGCCCTGCTGCCGGCTGCCGAGATCGACGAACACGTTGTCGCGATGCACGGCGATCACGCGGCCGCGATGACGCGAGTCTTGCTCCAGTTCCTTGGGCGTCCCCTTGGATTCTTCGGTAATGACCTGGTCGATCGACTGTCCGCCGAGCGCTTCGAGATACTCGATTTCGAGTTCCGCGGACAAGCCGGCCCGCACGCTAGGCACGGCCACCCGATCGCGCGTGGGCGGAAGCATCGGAATCCCGCCGCCTTGTTTCTGGGACTGCTTGCGCGGCGGTGCTTCGCCAGCGGCAGGCTGCGGTGCGGTCGAGGTCTTGGCTTCCGTCGCGGATTCGGCGGCAGCCGTGGGCGCTTCGACATCAGCCGGCTGCGTGGCCGGAGCTTCGTCAGTCGCTGCGGCAGCAGCGGCTTGGGGCAGCGGAGACTTCGGATGAGCGTCCTTTTGCTCCTGTTCCGGCTTCGCGACGGGCGCGGGCGCATTCAGCGGGCGCGGTACGGCCAGCGGCGGTTTCACACCATAGCGCTGCGTGCCAATACGGATCGAGGGGCCCTTGCGACGCGCCTCTTCACCGCCTGACTCGACGCCCTGCGCGGTCTCGCTCGTGGAAGACCCACTCACCCCGGAGACTGGCTGGGCGGCCGATTGTTTTGGTTCGGTCGGGTCGGCCGGGGACGAAGGCGCGGCGTCGCCGCGATCGATTGGACTGCTCATGGATACTCAAACACTAGGAACCGGAACTACTCCTGGACGAACGAAGTATTTTAGCAGTCCCCCTGCAGACCTTACAATGGACGGCGGCTCTTGGCGGCTTTGCATTTCACCGGAATATATGGCCGGCAAATCCTAAGCCAGTCTGCCGGGCCGTTTCCAATCCGTATCCGCATTCGTCGAAGTTACTACCGATGCCACTCGAAGCCGATCAATTCTCCCCCGCCGTGGCTCGACTCCTGGCGGCCGCGCCTACTTGCCCGCTCGGGCCAGGAACCCCCCTGCGCGAGCAACGTGCCCAACTCGCCGAGCTGTCGCCAAGCGAACTGGCAGCCCCCAAGCCCGTGGCCGATGAAGAAATGGCCCGCTCAGCGATTGCGGGCTTGTGGCTGAGGTTCAACTTTTTGGACGAGTCGCATACCATCAGCCAGGACTTGCCTTCGACCACCGGCAGCTACTGGCACGGAATCATGCACCGCCGCGAGCCGGACTATGGCAACGCTAGGTATTGGTTCCACCGCGTGGGAGTGCACCCCGTGTTTGGGCCGCTGTGCCAGGAAGCCCGCCGGCTGGCCCAGGAGCATGGTCCCGAGCGGCGCACGAAGTTTCTGGCGGAACAGGCGAACTGGGATCCATTTGCGTTTGTCGATCTGTGCGAGCAGGCGGCCCGCGACAAGTCGCTAGTAGCGTTGTGCGAGGCCATTCAGCAGGTGGAGTGGGAGCTACTGTTCAGTGAGTGTACCAGGCGCGCGATTGGAAGGTGAGAAGCTGACTCTTCGACCGATAGAAACTGCCCGTCCCAAACGACCGAGTACCATCGCGCCACCGGTGTCACCATGACCTTTCAATTCCTTTGCCCCCAGGGGCACCTGCTGCAGGGTGAAGAGCAGCACATGGGCATGCAATGCCAGTGCCCTCAGTGCGGCGTGGCGTTCATCATTCCCACGATCGAACGCCCCGCGGCCGCGCCGTCTCTCTCCGGCTCGTCGCTCGATCTGGCGCCGATCGAAGAAGATCGGGTGCCCGAGCGGGAAGTCGAGCCACCGCAGTTTGGCAATCTCGGCTCGGGCGGCAGCGTCGACGGACTGGACGACGAATTCTTCAACAGCGAGAACCCGGACGCAGCGCGCATCGAGATGGAGGGGATCGACGAGGAGATCTCCGACGAGTTGGGCGAAACGCTGCTGCATATCCCCTGCCCCAATGGCCACGTGCTCGACGTCCCGCTCGAAATGATCGGCGCCCGCGTGATGTGCCCGCACTGCCGGGCGGAGTTTCGCCTGAAGCGCGAAAAGAGCATCGAGCATCAGCGCGAACAGGAACTTATCGACGCCCGGCGAGCGAGATTCTGGTTTCGGCTGGCGATCCTGGCGGCCAGCGTAGTCGGAATCGCGCTGATCGTGATGGTTCTGGCCATCGCCTTCACATGAGCGAACCGCAGGCTGGCAATCCACTTCGCGGCAGATTGCTGGTGCTCATCGCCGCGGTGATGTGGAGCTCGAGCGGGCTGTTCGCCAAGGCCGATACCTTCGCCAGTTGGCCGCCTGAATCGCGTGGAATTCTGCTCGCATTCTGGCGGGCTTTGTTCGCGGGACTGCTGCTTCTACCGGCCGTGCGGCGGCCGAGGTGGGACCGCAAGCTGATTCCGCTGTGCGCGCTGTTCGTCGTGATGAATCTCACCTACCTCTCGGCAATGACGCTCTCAACCGCGGCCAACGCCATCTGGCTGCAAAGCACGGCGCCGTGGTGGGTGCTGCTGGTGGGGGTCGTCGCGCTGGGCGAACCCTTCCCGCGCAATCAGCGCCTGCCGCTCACGATCGGCGGCATCGGGCTGGCCGTGATTCTGTGGTTCGAAGCGCAGGGGCAGGCCCAGATCGGCGTGCTATGTGGCCTGGTTTCGGGTCTGACCTATGCCGGGGTGGTGATGTCGCTCCGCTCGCTCAGGCATCTGGACAGCGTGTGGATTGTCTCGCTGGCGCTGCTGGTGACCGCGGCCTGCGCCTTCCCCTACGTGGTTTACGCGGGCGTCTGGCCCAGCGCGTCGCAACTGCCAGTGCTGGCCGGGTTCGGAATGCTGCAGATGGCCGTGCCATATGTGCTGTTCGCCCGCGGCCTGCGCAGCATCACCTCGCAGGAAGCCACCGTGATCGGACTGTTGGAGCCGATCCTCTTGCCGGTCTGGGTATATCTGGCCTGGAGTGAAGTCCCAGCGCCGTGGACGCTCGTGGGCGGCGGACTGATCCTGGCGGGATTGTTTCTGCAGTACGGCGTGCCGCTGCTGAGGCGGGCTGAGCGAGGGTAAGGGCGAGCACTACTTCCGGATCAGCAGATTTCCACTCACGCGCCGCACCAGGTGCCGCATTTCTAGCACGCTGATCGTGGCCAGCACCTGGCCGGTCGGCAATCCGCTGGCGGCGACTACCGTGTCGATCGATGTCGGGTCGCTTTGAATCGCGGCAAGCACCGCTTGTTCGATTTCGTTCAGAAGCAGTTCGGCGGGATGATGCACCTCGGCGCCACTGGCCGATTCGGCCGGCGCCACCAGCGGGCCGAGTTCCTCCAGAACGTCATCGGCCGTTTCGACCAGCTTCGCGCCGTCGCGAATCAGCCGGTGGCAGCCGTGTGCCATGCGGTTGTCCACGCGGCCCGGAACGGCGAACACGTCGCGTCCCTGCTCCATCGCGTGCCGCGCCGAGATCAGTGCGCCCGAACGTGTGGAGGCCTCGACGACCACGACACCCAGCGACATCCCGCTGATGATCCGGTTCCGCTGTGGGAACGCACCGGAAAGCGGCGGGCTCTCGGGCGGGTTCTCGCTGATCACGGCTCCCTGCCTGGCAATCTCGACGGCGAGCTCCCCGTGCTCGGGCGGATAGAGATTCAGCACACCGCTGCCGAGCACGGCGATCGTTCGTCCCCCGGCGGCCAGCGCCCCGCGATGAGCTGCCGCATCAATGCCGCGTGCCAGCCCACTGTTGATCGTCAACCCCGCGCGGGCGAGGCTGCCGGCGAGTCGCTCGGCCTGGGCCAGACCATATTGCGTGGCGTGTCGCGAGCCAACGATGGCGATCGAGAGTGCGTCTTGCGGTAGGATCGTGCCACGCACGAACAGGATGCCCGGCGGGTCGTGGATCTCACGGAGCGCGCGGGGATAGGCTTCGTCTTCGTCGGTGATGATCTTGATGTTGTGCCGCGCACAGAGTTCAAGCTCGGCCGCGACGTCGATCTTTTCGCGAGCGACGGCGATCCTGCGCGTGAGCTCGCCGCCAATTCCGGGCACCCGACGCAGCTCGCTGGGCGGCGCGTCGAGCACACCCTTCGCCGTGCCAAATGCTTCGAGCAGTGACTTTCGCAGTCGCGGCCCGATGCCGCTGATCAGTGCCAGGCGCAGTGCGTCGGCCAGTCGATCGTCGGTGGAAAGAGGCTCAGGCATGGCCGTTAGTGTACTCGACGGGTGGAATGATTCCACCCAAGTGTACTACTTTCCGTGCAAGGCCGCACGGACGTCCGCCGAGGCCACGTCCCCCACCAGTTCGACATGACCCATGCGCGTTGGCAGCACGAACCGCAGCTTGCCATGCTCGACCTTCTTGTCGTGCGACATGGCAGAGAGCAGTGCGTCCTCGTCGACCTCGGGAAACTCGACCGGCAGCTTGAGCGCTTTGAGCAGCTTCTTCTGCCGCTGCGTGAACTTGTGGTCCACGCGGCCCAGCCGCTCGGAGAGCCGAGAAGCGCAGAGCATTCCGATGCTCACCGCCTCGCCATGCAGATACTCGCCATAGCCCGTGATCGTTTCCAGCGCATGGCAGAAAGTGTGGCCGTAGTTGAGCACGGCCCGCTGGCCGGTCAGTTCGCGTTCGTCAGCTGCCACCACCTGGGCTTTGAGTTCGCAGCAGCGGGCGATGACCTTCTGCAGCACCTCGGCGTCGCGATCGGCCAGCTCCGCGGTGTGCTTCTCGAGGTACTCAAAAAAGTCGGCATCGAGAATCACGCCGTATTTGACCACCTCGGCCAGACCCGCTCGGTACTCCCGTTCGGGCAGCGTATCGAGAACCGAGGTGTCGATCAGCACGCCCACCGGCTGCCAGAATGCGCCGACCATGTTCTTGCCGCCGGCGAGATTCACGCCGACTTTGCCGCCGACCGAGCTATCCACCTGGGCGAGCAGCGTCGTCGGAACCTGCACGAAGGCCAGGCCCCGGGTAAACGAGGCCGCAACAAACCCGGCCAGATCGCCGATCACCCCGCCACCCACGGCGACGATGAGCGTCTTGCGATCGGCGCCCACTTCCAGCAGCTTGTCCCACAGGAACGATGCGGAGTCGATATTTTTGGAGCTTTCGCCGGGCTCGATCACCAGCAGATCGACCGCGCAACCGGCGGTCGAAAGACTGCTGGCCGCGGCCAGGGCGTGCGGCTGTTCGACGTGCTCGTCGGTGATGATGACCGCATGCGTTGCCTTGGCCCAGCGACGAACGTGCGCCCCGAGCTCCGACAGATTGTCGGTGCCGATCTCGATCGCGTAGCTGCGCTCGCTAAGGTTGACGGGGACGGTGGTCACGCGCGGTTCCGTTTACTTTGGGCGCAATTGGTGGTCAGTCATCGCGCCCTGACGCTACGCGCCGAGCCGCTCCAAATCCTCAGGCGTGACGGTGATCTGCCGTGCAAAACCCGTGTGCACGCGGACGTATTCGAGCTGGTTGGCCTTGGCCGGATCGGAGTGCAACTGCTCCTCGATGCGACGACGGTCCGTCGGCTCCCAGTCGTCATAATCATCGGGCCAGAGGGTCGTCGCCTCGACGACCAGGGCTTCGCGGTACGGATCGAACTCGTTGGACATGGCTCTGACAAGACCCTAGGATAGCGAGACCAGAAGGCGGTCGAACGCCTCAAGTATACTACCCATCGCGCGCGTGGCTAGTGGACCGCTCGCGGCCGCCGGCGTTACGCGAAATCTCGCTCTGTAGGACGCACCATGCAACGCGGCACCATCACGATCCTGCTCATCCTCGCCGTGGCCGTGCTGGCGGCCACAGCCAGCGTATTTTATCACTACGCCAATCAGCGATATGCCCAGGAATTCTGGGGTGTGCAGACGGCAGCCCTGATCGACAAAGCGCCCACAGTCGAAGTGATGCGGCTGGGTGAGGTGGACCCCAGCCAGGCCGTGACCTCGGATGAACCGAGCGACAGCGAAAGCGAAAAGACCGAGGACGCGCCAGCCGAAAAGCAAGAACAGCCTGCCGAAGAAGACCCCGCAGCCAAGGCTCTCGAGTTCAATGAAACGGCCTGGCTCGTGCTGGAGACGCGCGATGCCGCGCCGGCCAAAGGGATCAGCAATCTTCGCCGGGCGCTGGTGCTCGATACGACCTACAACTGGTCGGACGTGCCGCCTGTTTCGGAGCCAGTCTGGCAATACGCCCTGGGCGTAACCGACGGTCGCGACTGGGCCAGCGTGCTGTTCGATTTCCAATCGCGCCGCGTGGGTCTCGCCGGCGGCCGCAAGGTCGCCATCCTGCACGAAGAAGCGGCCCGCGAATTCCAGGGATTCTTCGAAGAGCAGTTCGCGGCCGAGAAAGAAACGCCCGCTGGGGAAGTGCCGGCGGCGACTGAAGAATCGCCAGCCGAGTCGACCGCCGACCCGGCCGCCGCGCCCTGACCTCCGCGCGCGGCTTAGCAGTGCCGATTTCGCATTCGGCACTACTGCTTCTTGAACACCGCGTAGCCAAAGCCCTCGGGCATCACCTCTGGGCTGGCCGGCTGCGTCCACGACTGAAAGCCCACGCCCGGCACGGTGCGCTGCACGCCCACGGCCCAGGCCATGGTTTCGCTGGGCGGAGTCGCGGCGAGTGCCGATAGCGGAATCGCCGCCTCGGCGGTCCAGGTGGTTTCGTCTCCACCGGAAGCCACGAACCACTTGGGATTCCACGTCGCGTCGTGCCAGCAGCTTTCTGCCGTGCGACCGGTGTGGTCGATCGTGAACTTGTAATACGTCGCATAGTCCCGATCCACGTCAATCAACAGGTCCACGCGGTCCTGATCCGAAAGCTCGCTGTCGCGCGGCCGCGGCTTTTCGAACTTCTGGTAGCGATAACTTTCGTGGCGAGCGACGCTCAGGCCCAGATACAGATACTCGCTGTCATACGCCAGCATCGCCACGGCGCTCCAGTTGTCGCCGTCGTTCTGCGGGCTGTGGAGTTCAACCGCGTTGGCTGAGCGCCAAATAGGTTCGTCAAGCTGCGCGTCGAGCCGCGGTTTGTTCGGCGCGGGAACGACATGCCACAGCGGCTTCGGCGAGTCCCCTTCGCGCTTCAGCAGCCACAGTTCGCCTTGCCCGCAGGTCCACCAGGCGTCCTGCGCCCGATGATGACGAAGGGCCTGAAAGAATCGCTCGGCCGCGCCGCTGCGGCCTTGTTGTTTCTGAGCCGCGGCCAGCGGAAATCGCACGCGCGGTTCATAGGCCAGGGCCGGTTCAACTTGTTCGAGTTGCTCGGCATAGCCGCAGGCCTTGGCGG
>JBGSKX010000186.1:0-32527 GCA_041741015.1 Pirellulales bacterium | reverse complement strand
GGGCTGGTCGCAGCCGGTCGCGGGCGTTTCGCGCGTGTATGCGCTCGAGTTCGCCGGCGCCAGTTGGCAACCGATCGCCAGTTCTGCCAGCGGTTTGGGAATCAGCCCGGCGGCGCTTGCGGCCGATCAGCCAACGCTGGCGTATTTCGGCGGAGCGCTGCACGCCGCCTGGCGGCAAATGATGCGTGCTGAATCAAATGAGTCGGAGATCTTCGCGGCGCTGACAACGGGCGCCGCTTGGGAATCCGCCGGATCGGGCTCGCTCACTTCTGGCGTTCACCCCAGCGGCGGAACCGCATCGCAACCGCGTCTGGCCGCAGGCGGCGGAAAACTGCAGCTCGTGTGGGCCGAGGATCTGCTCGCCGCGGGGATCGCTTCGCGGACCACGATTTACGTCGCCGCCTGGAACGGCGACGCATTCGCCGAGAAGTTTCTGCAGTCCGGCGATCTTGCTGGAGGCATCACCTCCTCGGGCGAGGGCTTGCTTTCCGTTTCACTCGCGGTCGGCAATACCGGAACACCGGTTGTTGCGTGGAGTAACACTTCTGCGGGTTCCCCGCAAGTTTTCGTGCGCGGCGATCTCGCTCTGGTTGGACGAGTGTTCTACACGAGTCTCGGGATTTCACTGCAGAGTCTGCTCACACTCAACACGCTGCAGTCGGGTGATACGATTGTCATCTCGCCGGGCACCGATCTGGCTCCCGCCACGCTGACTGCCGCACATTCGGGCATCTCGATCGTGGGCTCCGGAGCGGAGTTTTCCATCCTGGCAGGTTTGCTGACAGTCAACGGCGCAAGCAATGTCACGGTCACCGGCATTCATCTCGCCGCTGGACTGATCGCGCTCGGCACGCAGCAACTACATGTGCTGGATAGCCGCATCGGCGGCGTGGGACTCACGCTGGAAGGCACCACCGATTCGCTCATTCTGCGCAACACGATCTCCGGTGCCGCCACGGGCGTGACTCTTGGTGGCAATACGGACGCTGTACTCGAAGCGAATACCATCCACGGCAGTACCACGGGCTTGCATCTCGCCGCAGCCGAAACGAACAGCCACATTGCGCAGAATGCAATCAGCTCAGGCGGCAACGCCCTGAAGATTACCGCCGCGCTCGTTGGCGGAATCATCGAGGACAATGATATTCAGGACGCGGCGCTCGGCGTGGAGTACGCCGCGTCGGCCGCGCTCAGCGGCAACCGGATTCATCACAACACGCTCGGCGTGCGGGTCGCCGCGACGCAAATTGCCACGGGACTGGGGTTCGTCGGCACCACTACGGCTAACGACATTTACGCCAACCTGAACGGCGTCGAACTCTTTGGCCGCATGCAGGGGCAGGTCATCCGCGACAACGGTCGGGGCGTCATTGGCTCTGGCGTTCTGGGCGGCAGCACGCTGGATACCGCCAATCTGATTCGTGGAAATACTTACGGCGTTGAGTTTAGCGGCACCATTCAGTTCAATCGCATTGCCGACAACGTCACGGGTATCCTTGCCAAATCCAACTCGCAACTCGCTCACAATATCATCACCGGTAACACGCTGGTCGGCATTCTAGTCAGCGGCGTGGCCGACGTGCAGATCGCGCAGAACACGATCTATGCTCCGAGTGGAGATGCCATTCGAATTGAAAACTCGTCGCGAGAGATCGAGGTGCGTAGCAACACTCTGTGGGTCGCAGCGGGAACCGCACTCTACGTCGGCAGCAACAGCCGCGCGGGCTTCGACAGCGATTACAACCTGTTCCACGCAACCGGCACGGGCAAGCTTGTGCACTGGATGGTTGACTTCACCGATCTGCTCGATTGGCAGTTCGACGTGGCTCGATTCGATTTGCATTCGAGTGGCACGACGATTGTGAATCCGCTGGGCGCGCAACCGGCATTCGTCGGCCCGGCCAGTGGAGATTTCCGCGCTTGGGCGCCAGTTGCAGGCTGGCGTCACACGAGCCCCGGCCTGGATGGCGCCGATCCACGCCTGGACGTGGGCGTTCCCGAGTCGCAGGTCAACCTGCTGGCGAACGGGGGTTTCGAAGCTGGCACGGCCAATTGGACCACGAACGTCCAGGGTTCCACCGGCGCGCCCAACGGCGCGGCCTTCTCCGGCACGAGTTACTTCGTGCCGGGCGCGGTTGCCACGGGCCTGGCAGAACAGACGATCGATCTGCTGGCTGCCGGTTACTCGACGGCCGAGCTGGACTCACAGAATCTCGTCGCCGTGTTTGGCGGCCGGGTTCGCTCTAAGGCGGAATCGCCGATCGACACGGCCAGCATTACCATCGAATTCCGCACCGCCGGCGGCGCGATCCTCGCGCAGCAGACTCGGGCCGCGGCAAACGTGGGCGATCGCTGGGACCTGGTGGGCGACCGTTTGGCCGTTCCCGTTGGTACGCGGCAGATCACCTACCGCTTTACCGCACTCCGCGCGACAGGCACGACGAACGACGCTCATCTCGATGGAGCATTCATCTATCTGCTGGCCGAAGGTGTTGCGCCCGACTACGGCGCTTTCGGCAACACCGACGAAGACCAGCTTGCGACGAGTGCCCGTATTGCGCTTCGCTATCCGGACTTGTACGTTGATTGGCAGCGCGACGTAGCCAAGACGATTCGCTGGGAAACCTATGGCAACGCGGCCAACTCTCCAGTCCGGATCGACGTCCTGCAAGACGGTCCGCACGGCCCGGCGCTGCTTACGACAATTGCCGCGTCGACACCAGACGACGGCGAGTTCATCTGGATTCCTGCCAATTCCGGAATCAACTACGACACGCCTGGCCTGCGGCTGCAGATCTCTCTGGTCAGCAACCCTCTGGTGATAAGCCGCGCCAGCGAATCATTCACCGTGCCGGATGCCGGCACGAATTACTACATCGACGACCAAAGTAACACGGGCGATGAGTTCACACCCGGCGCGATCGGCGCCAACCGCAACACGGGCAAAAGTCCCAGCACGCCCAAACCGCATCCGGTCAACTTGCTGCGGGCGTACGACGTTCCGGCCGGCTCGGTCATCTCGATCGACACGGGCAGTTACCCGCTGTTCGACGCACTGCGACTCTCTGGCACCCAGGACCTTGGTCTCGGACTCGAGGAAGGCTTCACGCTCCGCGGCCCCACGGACACCAGCCGTCACGTCGACCTGAGCTGGATCTATCCCGATAACCATCCGCAAGCGCTCGTCGAACTAAACGACGCCGACTTCATGACGCTGACAAACCTGGAACTCGTCGGCTCGCAGCGGGGTCTATGGGTTACTGGCGGCAGCGACAATTTCAATGCCAGCTATATCACTGCCCGCAACCAGACGCTCGACGGAATTGACATCACGCCCTTGAACTCCGCAGCCAACTTTGTGGGCCTGGTGGCTGAGAATGCCGGCCGTCATGGCATCGTCATCAACGGCCCGTTCACGTCGCTAACGGACGGGCGCGCGTCGAACAACGGCGATCGCGGCATCGATCTCAATAGCCCGGGTGGCGCGCGGGTCGAAGCGATGCGTGTCTACGGCAACGCGATGGGTATCGATATCTACAACGTCAACAGTGCCTCGCGAGCAACTGTTGGCCGCGAAGACCTGGCCGCCGGCCGGGGGAACCTTGTGTACTCCAACGATAGCGGGATCCTGGCTAACGGCAATGTTCTTGTCGCGGGCAATACGGTCTACGATCATCGCTCGTCGCTTTTCGCCGTTGGCATCCAGGGTACGAACGGCACCGATGTAGCCCGCAACGTCGTGTACGACAATTGGAGCGGGATCAAATCCAGCAGCACGGCAACCGTTCGCGAAAACACGGTCTATCGCAGCACCAAGACGGGCATTACGGCCGACAGTAACACGGCCGTGCTGGCAAATGTGGTCTACGAAAACGAACTGGGCATCTCCGCAACTGCCACTACGGCCCTGATCGCACACAACGTGATCTTCCGAAATCTACTGGGCGGCTTGAAGCTCCTTGGTGGCAACGGCGCGGAAGTGATCAACAATACGATCTACCAGACCTGGGCTCCGCCTGCCGGGTCGACGGCCAGAACCACCCAGGCCGTCCGCGTGGAAGGCAGCGCTGCGAACCTGACCTTGCGAAACAATATCGTCTGGGCGGTGGGCGCCGCGCCTGCGGGCGAGTTGACTCAGATCGCGATCGGCCTCAGCTTTGCCAATGACAGCCAGGCCGGCCTGGCAAGCGACTACAACCTGCTGCACGCATCTGGCGTCGGCGGGGCAATCGGCCAGTGGCTCGGCACCAACCGCACGTCGCTCGTCACTTGGCGCACGGCCACCGGCCGCGACGCTAACAGTCTTACCGGTGACCCCGTGTTCGTGGACGTCAATTCCGATTTCCACCTGCAGAGTCCGCACGGCAGTTTGCACGGCGGATCGCTGGCGCCAGTTCAGGACGGCATGACGCAGCTACCGGTATTTCCTCTCGGCACACTGACTGGCGACGCCGCCATGTCGCCCGGTATCGATCGCGGCGCACCGGGCGATGCCTTCGCAGCGGAGCCGACGCCGAACGGTGGTTACATCAATCTCGGCGCCTATGGAAACACGGCGCAGGCGTCGCGCAGCCAGGAGCCTCTGCTGCTGGTCGAAAGCCCCAACGGCGGAGAAGTCGTGGCCCAGGGTTCCAGCTTCACCGTGCGTTGGCGGGCCAGCGGATTCGCCGGCAACGTCGCGATCGACATTTCAAGCACAGGTCCCGAAGGCCCGTTCCAGGTGCTTGCGGCCAACGAAGCCAACGATGGCGCCTTCACCTGGGTGGTCGACGCCGGAACGTTCAGCCCCTCGACCAACTACTACTTGCGAGTTCGTTCGGTCGACGTGCCGGCCGTGGTCGATCTGTCCGACGCTCCGGTCCAGGTCTCGGTTCCCAATACGACGTATTACATCAACATTCCCGCCGACGGCAACCTGGCAGACAACGAGTACACGACTGCCGCGGGCAGCGACACCAATACGGGGCAGACGGCGGACAGCCCGATGGCTTCGCTGCAGGCGCTGCTGAATACCTACGATCTTGGTCCCGGCGACGTGATCTATATCGACACCGGAACTTATGCGGTTACCACCAACATCGTGATTGGCGAAGCGGATTCCGGCGTGCAGATCCAGGGACCGGTACAGGCGGGCCATCGAGCCGCGCTCAATCGTGGCACGACAGCTGCCGGCAGTTCGGTGTTTCAATTGGTCGCCGCCACCAATGTTTCGATGGACTCCCTGGAAATCTATGGCGGAAACATCGGGGTCTCGGTCGGTTCCGGCAGCCACGACTTCACGCTCACCGGCTCGATCGTCCGCAACAACTCAACGCACGGCGTCCATCTCACGAGTGCCGCCAACCGGGCCGTAATCGTTGAGAACGAAATGTATGCCAATGCAACCGCGATCTACGTCGAGGGAGACGACGTCACGATCCGACAGAACCTGCTGCGCAACAATACTTCGGGCGGGATCGGGCGCGGCATTGAAGTGACGTCGCTGGCCTCGGGCGCGCGCGTTATCGAGAACACGCTCTTGGCGAACGTGTATGGACTGATCGCCTCCCAGTCGCTGGCAACCGGCTTCCTGGTGCAGGGCAATGTCGTCCAGGGCAACACGCACACCGGGCTTTCCGTCAATGGCGGCGGATTGGTTGTCGAGAATCAGGTCTTTGGCAGTTCTTCGGCTATCGGCATCCAGATCAGCGGCGACTTTGCCGAGGCTCGCCACAACACGGTCTACAACAATCGCATTGGCATCCGGCCCAGCAGCGGCGCCGTTGTCCGCGAAAATCTCGTCTACGGGCAGATTGAGGCCGGCGTTCAGATCGGCAATGGGGTTGCCATCGGCAACACGATTCATTCGAACCGCGTCGGAATCTACATCGAAAGCGGTTCCGCGAACCGCGTCGAGCGAAATCTCATTTACGGCAACAGCACCTATGGCATCGAACAGCAGGACGGTGGCAGCACAATCGTCAGTAACACGATCTATCAACCGCTTGGCGACGCCATCCGCTTCCGCTATTACTTCACCGCTCCGGGCTCAATGTCGGTTTTCAACAATATCCTCTGGGTAGACACGGGCGCGGCATTGAACGTTGCCGGCCAGCACCAGACCGGGTTCGCAAGCGACTACAATCTGTTCCACACCACCGGAACCGGGCGAGTTGCCACGTGGGGCAGCACGTCTTTCGTCACTTGGGAAGAATGGCAGTTCGAAACGGCGCGCGACCGGCACAGTCTCAATACGAACCCGCTGTTCGTGGATGTTGATGGACCGGATAATCTGCTGGGCACTACGGACGATGACTTCCACTTGGAAGCAAATTCCCCGGCGCGTGACGCGGGGCATCCGTTGTCGCTGTACTCTGGAGAACCGGCCAGCGGAAACCGTGTCGATCTGGGCGCCTTCGGCAATACGACGGCCACGCTCCCTAGCCCATCTCCGCAGATTCAGCTCGTCGAACCCACGACCTATCAGAAGATCGAGATCGGTCAGCCCATCACCATTCGCTGGATCAGTTCGGGCCTGACGGCGCTTGCGCCCGTGGCGCTCATCAACAACGGTGGCGGAAGCGTCTACGACGCCGACGGACGCTGGAGCGATGGCCAATATGTGAGCGGCATTTCGAACGTGGGCACGATCACGTTGCCGATCGATACCTCCGCGGTCACCAATCCACCACCGGCCAGCGTGCTACAACGCTATATCGTCGATTCGGGCTCTGTGAACCTGCTGCGATACGATCTGCCGCTGGCCGACGGCAACTATCAGGTGCGACTGTTTTTTGTCGAACCGACGCTGACGACAGCAGGCAGTCGCCGCTTCGACGTCAAACTGCAAGGTCAGCGAGTCCTGCAAAACTATGATATCTTCGCCGATGCCGGCGCCGTTCGCAAAGCCGTGGCCAAGACGTTCAACGTCGCCGCCACCGGAGGTACAGGACTGGAACTTGAACTAGTCGATCTCGGCGGCGGCGCACTGCTCAACGCCATCGAAGTGACGCGCATCGATGCCGCGGCACCTGCGGAGTTCGAAGTCAATCTCGAGTTTTCGCCCGACAGCGGCCAGTCCTGGACGACGATTGCCACGGGCCTCAGTTCGAATCGGTTTGGCGATGGCTCCTTCGTCTGGAACGCTGATCAGACCACGGACGGTCACACGGGGCTGTTCCGCGCAACGGCCGTCGCCGCCGGTGGGGCCAGCTACGTCCACAGCACCTCCCGGCCGATCTCCGTCGCTCCGGAGACAGGCACCTTCTATATCAATACTCCTGATGACACCAACTTCACGGACAACGAGTACACGACCGCCGCCGGCAGCGACCTCAACACCGGCACCAGTCCCGGTTCGCCGATGGCCAGCCTGTCCGTGCTGTTGAAGAACTACGCGCTCAGCCCTGGAGACGTGGTCTACGTTGACTCGGGCGTCTACAGCTTGACGGCGAACCTGGAACTCACGGCTGCCCACTCTGGCGTCCGAATCCAAGGTCCCCAGGCGTCCGATCACGCTGCCGTATTCAACCGCGGCAACACCAGCGCCGGCAACTATGTGTTTCACCTCCGCGACGCCGCCGGAGTTGCGCTCGACTCGCTGGACATCATGGGGGGCAACACAGGCATTCGCGTGGAAGGCGTAAGCCATGACGCGAACATCTCGAACAACTCGATCCACCACAATCTGATCAATGTCCATGTGCTCTCGACCGTGCTGCGCACCAGCATCACGGCAAACGAGATCTACTCGAATACCGGTCCCGACAGCTCCGCGGTGTCCGTCGACATCGAGGGTGACAACGTCGTCATTGCCGACAATCTGATCCGCAACAATCCGCAGGCGGGTATTCAACTGCGCAGCACGGCACAGAGTGGTGTGATTCGCGGCAACGAATTCCACTCCAACAACAACTACGCGATCCTGGTCAACGGCGGCACGGCGCTCGTCGAGCAGAACATCGTCCGCAACAACGCTTCGAGCATTTTCGTACCGGGCGTGGTGTCCGTGCTCAATACGGCCGGCACGATCGTGCAGGACAACGAGATTTTCGGCAACGGCCGCCCGGGGATTAACGTCACGAACGCCTCGACCGTGATTCAGCGGAATGTGGTTTACAGCAATACCGATGGCATCGTTGGCGTCGGCCAGATCCGCAATAACCGCGTGTTCCACAATTCCCAGGCGGGTATTCGGGTTTCGAGCGCTGGCGGACGCGTCAGCGGCAATGCGATCTATGGCAACGCCTCGGGCATCGTGGTCGCGACTGCCACGAACCTGGCAACGACCATCGCGAACAACGTTCTCTACGACCATACGGCCTACGCAATCGACGTGTCGCTCGACACGTTTTTCAACTCGGCTGGCGTGTCGATCCTGCACAACACGATCCTGGAACCGACGGCGACCCTTGTTCGCGCCAACTCGGGAAGTATCGACGTTCGCAACAACATCCTCTCGGCCGGGTCGGGCACGATCTTTAGCGTCCCCAATGCCGGTCAACTTGGCTTCACCAGCGACTACAACCTGCTGCAAGTCACGGCCGGCGGCCGGGTGGGCCTGTGGGGCGCCAGCTCCATCGTGGGACGCACCGACTGGTACTTCGAACTCGGGCGCGACGCACACAGCTTCGAAGCCGACCCACTGCTCGTCGATATCGATGGGCCGGACGGTATACGTGGCTGGAACACGGCTACGAGCACGGATCATGGCGCCGATGATAACTTCCGCCTCGCGAGCGGTTCGCCGGCGATCGACGCGGCCGATGTCCTGAGCTACTACGGCGCGGAGCCCAGCAGCGGCAACCGGGCCGATATGGGTGCCTTCGGCAACACCTCGCAATCGGCCCCCAGCCCGGCGCAGTCCGTGCAGCTCGTCGAACCCGCTGGCTTCGGTAAGTTCGAAGTCGGCCAGGCGATCGAACTTCGCTGGATCTCCAGTGGATTCACCAGCCAACTTCCGGTCGCACTCATGAACGCTGGCGGCGCGGCGCTCTTCGACCCGGCCAGCGGCCGCTGGCTCGCAGACTCCTATCGCTCGGGCGGAACCGCGCGCACCGTCACCGGCACGGTCGATCTCAGCGGCGTCACGAATCCGCCGCCAGCCTCGGTCATGCAGACCTACATGGATATCGCCTCTGGCGGCACCAACGGCCAGTCGATGCGCTACGATCTGCCGCTGCCGGATGGCGACTACAACGTGCGGTTGTTCTTTGTCGAACCTTCGGGCGGTAACCTCCGCCGCTTCGACGTCCGCCTGCAGGGGCAAACCGTGCTGGACGACTACCAGATACTGGCCGACGCCGGCGCGGTGCGCAAGGCCATCGCCAAGTCGTTCACGATCACCGCGGCCGGTGGAAGCGGCCTGGCGGTGCAACTGATCAACGCCAGTACCGCTGCCGGATACGAGGCCGTGATCTCGGGAATCGAGGTTACCCGGGTGAATTCGGCGCCACCGCCCTCGTTTGCGGTCAATCTCGAGTTCTCGCCCGACGCCGGCTCAACCTGGGCGACGATCGCCCAGAACGTGCCGGTCGGCCGCTTCGGAGAAGGCAGCTATTCCTGGAACGCCACGCAAGAGACTCAGGGCAACTCGGGTCTGTTCCGCATCACGGCCGTGACGGCTGGCGTTCCCAGCTTGCAGAACGTGTCAACACAGCCGATCTCGATTGCCGGCGCGGGCACGGCCTACTACGTCAACATTCCAGGCGATGCAAACCTGACCGACAACCAATATGCCACCGCACCGGGCGACAATGCCAACACGGGCAAATCGCCGGACTCGCCCATGAGCAGCCTTGCCGCCCTCTTGCGGGCATATGACCTTGATCCAGGTGACACGGTCTTTGTGGATCGGGGAACGTACGCGCTCTTGGCCAACGTGGTCATCGGAGCTGCCGATTCCGGCGTCACGATTCAGGGGCCCACCGGCAGCGGTGGAGCTGCGGTGCTAAACCGTGCGAACACTTCCGCCGGGAACTACGGCATTGACCTGGTCGGCGGCGTCACCGCAGTCACGATCGACTCCTTGGAAATTGCGAGTGCCAACGATGGCATTCACGTCACCAGCGCCACGAATGTCGAGATTCGCAACAGTCGCGTGCGAAACAACGCGAATCGAGGGATCTACGTCGAAACGTCGACTTCCAATATCCGCATCCTCAGCAACGAATTGCAAGAGAACTCGGTGCGCGGTCTCGAACTGCGCGGCGCCTTGGTCACCGCCGAGAATAACATCGTCCGCAACAGCGACCGCGGCATTTTTATCAACAGCCCGGCCGCCGGCGGAATCGCTCTGCGGGACAATGACGTCTTTGGCAATGCGGTCGGAATCGAAGTCTCGACGAATGTCACGGGCCATCTCATCGAAAGCAACCGCATCCACGACAATACAACTTACGGAGTTTACGGCAGCAGCATCGGCAGTGCTGGTGGCCTCACCGTCGCAAACAATGAAGTCTTCGGCCACTCCGGAAGCGGCGACTACGGTCTCTACATCAGCGTGTCCGGTGGTTCGCAAGTCGATGTCCGTGATAACGACGTCCACCACAACGCGACGGGCGTGTACATTGCAGGCACCGGCCCTGTCCTGCGCCGTAACCGGGTGTATGCCAACTCCAGCGTCGGCATCCAGATCAATGGCAGCAGTCCGAACGTGCGAGATAATCAGGTCTATTCCAATGCCACCGGCATCCTGGTTTCCGGCACAAACGCCACCGGCCAGATTCGCAGTAACCTGGTCTACGCGAATTCGAATATCGCCATCGACGTTACGGTGGGCACTCCCGCGCTCGTGGGTAACACGATCTATCACGCCGTCGGCACGGCAGTGCGCTACACGGGCACCGCGACGGGCACTTTCAGAAACAATATCGTCCAGGGCGACGTGGGGACGCTGCTGAGTGTGGCCACGGGAGGCCAGAGCGGCTTCAATAGCGACTATAACCTGCTCTATCCCACGACCGCCGCGGCCAATGTCGGCCAGTGGGGTGCGACGGCGGCCACATCGCTGGCCGCCTGGCAGGCCCTCACCTCTCGCGACTTGAACAGCCTCTCTGCCGATCCGCAATTTGTCGACATGGCTGGCGCCGACAACGTACTCGGCGAACAGAACCTCGCGGAAGGAGACGGTCGCGACGACAACTTCCATCTCCGTCGTGGTTCACCGGCCATCGATCGCGGCGACACCTGGATCGCCAGCCTGGCCGATCATGAGGGAAGCTCGCGCCGAGACGACACCGGAACGGCCGACGCCGGTCGTTCGGTGTATCTCGAGGAGACGCTGGGCGCCAGCCAGTTCGCCAGCGTTGGCGTCGCCCAGAACTGGCGGGCCAACGACACGCTCTTCACGCTCACGTTCCCGGCGGGATTTTCGTTTCCATTCTACGGCACGAGCTATGCCTCGGTATTTGTGAACCCCAACGGCCTGTTGCAGTTTGGCTCGAACCTGAATGCCACCGACTCGACGAATACCACGGCCGAACTGCTCACCCAGCGGCGCGTCGCTCCCATGTGGGACAACCTCACAACGGCCGGCGCCGGCGACGACATCTTTGTCGACACATCACTGCCCGATCGGGTCACGATTCGTTGGAACGCCACGAACGTGGCAAACTCCACCGACGTGCAATTCTCAGTCGCGCTCATCGATACAGGCGAGATTCAATTCCATTACGGCCCGGGCGGCACCGGACTTACGCCAACGATTGGAATCTCGGGCGGCGACGGCCAGAACTACGACCTCGCAGAGTACGACGGCCTGGCGACGCTCACCGCGGCCGACTCGCTTCGCTTCCGGCTCGTGCCCGGTGTGACCGACATCGGCGCTTTCGAGTTCCTCGGCTCGAGTCTCGACCTCGTGCCGCCGACGCTGCTGGATAGTCGCGTCATTACCATCGGCGCGGGGCCCGCCGCCTACAGTGAAATCGAGCTCACCTTCAGCGAGCCGGTGGATTCGATCGACGCCCGCTCTCCGGCGAACTACCAACTGGTCGAGGCCGGCCCGGACGAAATCTTTGACAACAGTGATGATGTCGTGTACCTGCTCGAGCCGCGGCATATTGTCGGCTCTGCGGATGTGGCGCTCGAAATCTCGGCTCCCGGTGGCCTTCCCGCCGACGGCAAGTTCCGCCTCCGAGTGAGCGGCAACGCCAGCATCCACGATACTTCCGGAAATCGGCTTGATGGCGACAACGACGGCCTGCCCGGCGGCGACTTTGTGGGTGTCAATACGGCTCCCCAGTTCGCGCCTATCGCCGACCGCAGTGTCGCCACGGGCCAACTGCTGTCGTTCACCGTCTCCGCCACGGATTCGGAGCCCTTCACTTACTCGCTCGCTCCCGGATTTCCCGCCGGGGCGGAGATTGATCCGATCAGCGGGCTTTTCAGTTGGACTCCCTCGCAGCTCGATCCCGCCGGAGTTTACACCTTCACCGTGATCGCCACGGACCAGGGTTCCCCGCAGCTTAGTAGCTCACGCTCGTTCGAGGTGACGGTCACCGAGTTTGTTCCTGGCACGGTGGTGGGGCGACACATCTTCTATAACCAGTCGAAGTTCGACGGTAACAATGCAGCCATCAACGCGACCGATGATGGCGCGATCGCAACCGACAAGTTCGCGTACCTGGCTGGCAGCGGCCTCGTCACGTTTGGCAGCGTGTCAAACTACTCTCGCGGAATCAACGGTGTGATGGTCGACATCGCGGGCTCGCACCCAGAGATCACGGCCGCCAACTTTGCCTTTCGCGTCGGCGCCAATAGCACGCTGTCCAATTGGGTTGCGGCCCCTGCTCCGAGCAGCGTGATCGTACGGCCGGGCGCCGGTGTGAGCGGCGCCGACCGCGTCGTCATCGTCTGGCCTAATGGCGCGATCAAGAATCAGTGGCTTGAGGTCACCGTGTTGCCTGACGAGCAGACAGGACTGGCGACGGCCGATGTATTTTACTTTGGCAACCGCATCGGAGACACCGGCATCAATCCACCGCCGCTGGTCTTCTCCACGAGCGCTGGCGATGAGCTTGCGGCTCGCGCCAATCCGGCAATCTCGCAGCCGATCTTGAATCTCTACGACTTCGACCGCAATGGAATCGTCAGTAGCGGCGATCAGCTGTTGGCGCGGTTTAACAGCGGCCTGCTGAGCCGCATTAATCTCGCCGCGCCTGCCGCCGTGGCGGAATCGGCAATCCCGCTTGCTGAGTCCGCCCTGACTCTCAGCGATGCGGAAGCGGTGGTCATGGAACAGATCCGTTCAAAGCGCGGATTGGCGACCAGCAGATTGGAAGCTGCTCGTTCGCACGCCCTGGCCCAGGCTTTCGATGAGATCCTTCTCGTCGAGGCTTTGGCCGACGAACTCGCCGAAGTCAGGCGAATCTGACGGCTGCAGGTCGAAAACGGACGGAAACTCGGAATCGACCGCAGCACATAGAAGCGAACATGTTCGCCCGACGGGCGGCCGCGTCACAGGCGGCGTCTCCAGCCCGTTTGACGTCGCCGCGGCCGCTGAGGCCCACAACGACAGCGTGTCGCCGTTGCGATTTCGGCGAGACTTAGAGGTTGAGTGCGGGAAACAGGACTTGAACCTGCACGGTATTACTACCACTAGGCCCTCAACCAAATCGCAATCCCACCGAAAAAGCCCGTCTTTCTCGAGCGTTTCCGGGATTTTATCGCGATCCAGGCGCATTGCAATTCATTTCGTCTGCATTCGCTGAATTGCGGCAATTTGCGGTAGTCATACTCGCCAAAACGGTAATCCCTTTCTGCCATTCACGGAGGAAACGCTACATCAAATTGGCCTGGTAGAACTGTTTGCCTGTCGGTATTTGCAAACGTGGCCACCCGGGGCACGCCTCGTTTTTCGAGACAATCGTGGTGTTGCATCGCATCGAAAAGCATTTGCGAGTAACCCAAAAAGTGATGCATTGATGCTCCTCGTTGAAGCAATCAGTCGCGGCAAAGTGCCCTGTACTGATCGAACTGAGAGGCTATCCGGCGGCACATTCGATCGTTGTGATTCCGGTCTCGTCCGGGTATTCTCCTGAGTATTCTTGGGGGGGCTTGGGGTAACTGTGTTCACAACCGCCGATCCTCTCCATCCTGATCCACCCTAGGACCGCACTGCAGATTTGGACTCCAAACCTCACGTGCGACTCTCGGCACAAGTTGAGCTTTGTCATCGCTCTTTCGAGCTTACCTGCCCGCTAGCGCCCCTCAATCCGAGTAGACAGCCGGGCAACTGCCATTTCACGTGGCGGCTGGGCACCCGACTGTCGCTGGGACCTCGTCGTTGTCGACGAGGCTGACAGAATGTCGGCCACCATTTTTTGGGCGAAATCAAGTAGACACGCCGCTACCACCTTGGCCAGCGTCTCTCGACTCTGACGGGCAATTTCTCTTGATGACCGCCACGCCGCGCAACGGGAAGGAAGAAGATTTCCAGCTTTTTACGGCCCTACTCGACGGCGATCGCTTCGAGGGGCAATTTCGCTACGGCGCGCATGCGCCGACGAAACCCGAGGCGCGTAGTTCACCGTCGCGTTAAACGGAATAACCGCAGCGACGGCGCCGAGCGCACATTAGCGCTACCAGAGCTGTGGCCGCCAGCGCGGTCGCGCTCGGTTCGGGGACGGCCAGCATGGCCGATTCGCCTGAGAAGGAATCGCCGCCCGGAACACCAACCGGCAGTCCCAACCCCAGTGAATTGTCTTGATAAATGCCCCAGGAGCTGCCCTCGATGGGCGAGACGCTGATGCTGGTGGGCACAAGCTGGGTACGGCGCACCAGGATCGCGCCAATCAGAGTGGGCGAGCCGAGTGCGTCCGTATTGCCTAAGGCGGGACGCACCAGTTCGCCGTACTGCCGGTTGGCGGCTTCGTCCGAGGCGGCCTCGACAATGATGCTCTTGAGGTCAGTGGGGTCGAGGCCAAAATCTCCGTTGCCGAATTGCCAATGCGATTTCACGCCACCGAGCGATGCGCCATTCGAATCGTAGGTGGCCAGAGATGGTGACAGGGCATACAGCTCGTTAGCCTGTGCCGTGCCGGGATCCATCCAGGAGGTGACGGCTTCGAGACCGGGTCCTAGATTGATGTTGAAGATCGCGGTCCAGAAGTCTTCGCCGGCCATGAGTTCGTCGACGGTCATGCGGAATTCGTAGTGTAACATACCGCCGACCGGCGTCGCCGCGCCGCCGTCGGGCAGCGCACCCAGCGGAGCGAACCCATCGGTGAAGCTTTGTACATAGGCCGGTGCGATGGTGATCGTGGCTGCACGCGCGCATGCAGCTACTTGCGCGGCCAGGGCGAGCGATACCAGGAATAGGGGACGCATGGCGAATACCTTTCGGGCAACCATTCGATTCATGATGTTAAACCTTGAAAGTATGTCTCAGGCCATACGGGTAAGCCGCCAGCGACGCCGGGCCGTCCCCGAGGCGAGTAGCGACACCAAATCTTCAAAGTCGTGATCCAAGGTCTCGTCGATCACGCGTTGAGTCGAAACCCCGGGCGTTTCATCTGCCGGAGGCGGCGTTGGAGCAACCGGCGGCAATTGCGGAACGGTCGTGAGCGGAGCCGCGGTCGATCGGACAAAGCCTGTGTACCGTCGCACGGTCGACAGATCGGCGGCATCGACGAAGCCGTCGCCATCGAAGTCGGCACTGGCCCAGTTCGGTCCGCCATAGACACTGCCGATGCGCTGGCGCGTAACGGCCAGATCGGCCGCGTCGACGAAACCGTCGAGATTTGCGTCGCCGTACTCGGTGTTCAGGATCACGCGCACCAGGTAATCTGCGTCGGCCTGATTCACCGAGCCGTCGCCGTTGAGGTCGGCGAGCGAATCGTTCGATTTTATCAGGCCCCAGATGGCGTCGATGTCGGTGGCGCCCACGACGCCGTCGCCCGTGAGATCGCCCGGCACGCTGACGACGACGGGCGGACCGACGGACCAAAGCTGTCGCGAGTCGTTTCCGTACTGGTTGGGCAGTGCGATGCTATCGGCTATGAAGTAATAGCGGTCGCCGACCAGAATGCCACTGGCGGGGTCGGGGTTCGCGTAGGCATTGCCGATTCTCGAGGGGACGAGCGACGGCGAAATGTCGCCAGACTTGAGACGCCACAAGCCGTACTGGTTGGGCAGTTCGTTCGAAGCCGTGAAGTACAGGATATCGCCTGCGACGACAAGACCGGTGGGAATGCGATCGGCATGCAGCGGGCCGAGGAAGTCATGCAACAACGTGAGTTCCCCGCTCGCCGGATCGAACTGCCACAATTGGGCAGCAACGGTTGTTTCGGTGACGTCTCCAACGGGAAGACGATAGATGAAGTACACGCTACCGGCGAAGGCAATTTGTTCGGTGATCTCCACCTGGCCGATCATGATGCTGCTCACACCACCGGTGCCGGCTTCGGTGCCGTCGGAAGTCCAGAACTGGAAGCGGTACTCGCCCGTATCGCCGTCATAGGTCCTCGTGCTGAAGCTCAGCTTGTGGCCGGTGACGTGCAGCGGCTGCTGCGGCCAGTTGCTGCTGCCAACGTCGGTTCCAGATGGGAACGTCGCTAGAACTGTGAGCTCGGGATTCGGTCCGGAGAGCGCGGCGCTGTTGATGACTCGGAGTTCGAAAGGAAGGTCGTAGTCCGGCCGGGCGATCGTGAACAGGTTCTGCGTGCCATCGCTGGCCGGCACGGTCGTGACGTCGTTGAAGCCGACTGCGATGCCGCCAAGCGTGGTGGTGTTGCCGGTCGCCGGGTCATACCAGTAGATCGAGCGATACGAGTTGCCGGTTTCATAGCCGTTGAAAACGATGCCGCCCGCGAAACCACGGATGCCTTCGAGGCCATCGATGTGGGCGGTATCGAGGTGGCTGACTTGCGGCTCTGCCCCGCTGAAGTCAATCTGCGTTACCTGCGACCGGAACGTAAAGGCGTCGTACGATCCGAAGAACAGGGAATTGCCCAGGGTGACAGGGCCGGGGCCGAGATTCAGGTAGAGCGGGTCTTCGTAAATGACGCGTGCGCCGGCCTGGTCGGCAAACCAGAGCCGATTGTAGTTGTCGAGGAAGAACAGTCCTCGGTCAGGCACAGGCAGCATGAAGCTGACCCAGTCGATGTCCGGGTTGTCTGGGTCGATGCTGGCCACGGCGGTGCGCTGTCCGTTCTCAATCACGTAGAGTTGGTCGGCAAGGACATACAGCGATGCGGTGCCTTCCGGTTGCGACGGATAGTGGACCGCCGCCATCTGCTGCGGATTGACCTCGGCGATCGGGTCGAACACGTCGACCAGGATGGGCGTACCTGGGGGAGTGTTTTCGTTGAGGTCGTCTATCGAGATCGGCGGCAGAACGGTCCACTCGAAGGTTTGCTGCATCGTGCGGCCGACCATCGAGTCCGTAAGTGTCACGGTCACGAGGTACGGTGAGCCCGTGGCTGCGCTGGCGTCGACGGTGCCGGTGATGGCTCCGAGTTCATCGGCAGTGAGACCCGGCGGCAGGTTCGTGACGTCGAGGGTGAACTCGTGGCCGAGCGCGTTCTGGAAGGAGATCCAATACTCGGCGCTGTTGCCGGCGTAACTGACCACGGGCGATTGCTCGTACAGGCTCATCGCCGGCGCGACATACCAAGCAAGCGTTTGTGTGGCCGTGTAATTGATGTTTTGATCGAACGCGGTCATCTCGAGGATGTACGCCTCGTCCCGGAAGGCGAAGTCGTCGATCGTGCCGGTAATTCGCCCGCTGGAATCCATCGAGAGCCCGGGCGGAAGTCCCGTCGCGCTGACCGTAATCGTGTGGCTATACGGGTTCGTGACAACCGGGAAGTCAATCGTTTCGCCAGCGTAGTCGTAGAAGGCACCAGACCTGAGTTGGAAGCCAGGCAGCAATCGCCAGGTGAAGCTGACGGTCTTGACCTTCTGAGCCGCGTCGTCGTAGACGAAGACGTTGGCATTGAACTGGATGTTCGGCCCGTACTGCTGCGTATAGAAAAAGATCGAGCCGCTGATGACGCCGGTCTGCGAATTGATCGATAGGTACGACGGCAACCCATTGGCATCAAACCGGAGCTGTCGATTCGTCGGATTGTCGACTTGAATCTGCAGGCTGATCGGAACGCCTTCGGGCGTGAGCTGGTTGCCCGGATTCACCACGGAGTACACGTCCTGCACGTTCCAGGTGAACGTGGCATTCTTCGTTGTGGTGCCGTCGTTGACCGTGACGTTCACGTTGAAGTTCGTGCCGATAACGATCGATGAACTGACGGTGCCCGAGATGATTCCCGTCGCAGGATCGATCGAGAGGCCCGTCGGGAGTCCAGTGGCTGAGTAGGTTTTGTTGGGATCGCCGCCAGTGGCGATGATCTCGAGCGGCGTGATCGGAAGACCGACGCGGCCGACCTGGTTGCCGGGGTTCTGTAGTGCGAGCGGAGCCACGACGTCGACCGCTTCGATGCTGATGGCCTGGCCGCCCACGCGCGGGAGGATGCCTGCTGGGAGGTCGATGGTTTCGGAACCGTCGAGGATGCCCATGTAGTGGACGGTGTCGAAGCCGTCGCCACCGTTCAAGTTGCCGGCGAGCTGGCCGACTCCGCGGAAGTAGAAGTCGTCGTCTGGCGAACCGCCGAGAAGGTTCGGCATTCCGGAGAACGAGACGACGCCCTCAATAAGGCCGCCGCTCGCGGAGGTGATTTCCCAGATCGTGGCTTCGTCGGGACCGGTGAGCGTATTGGCGCCCACGCCTCCGCGGAGCGACGGCCGGGCAAGTGCGCCGTTGATCGCGATGGGGAGTGGCGCAAGCCCGCTGACGATCCACTGATTTGCCGCGGGATGGCCGAGTGTAATGTTGCGCGCGGTCGAGTCGGCCGAGCTGTTGAGCTCCACGACGACGGGAGCCGAAGACGTGTTGTGAACGTTGACCGTGATCGGGCCGTGCAGGTTCTGCATGTTACCGGCGTTGCCCAGCGTGACCTTCTGCGGTCCGTCGTGCTCGATCGTGAGCGGATTGGTGGTGCCGAGCACTTCCAGCAGGCGGTTGCCGGGGTTGATCGTGGTCGACACGGCCACGGTATCGAGTACCTGAATCGGGTAGCTCCAGGGTTCGACTTCCCAATCGGTTCGATTGAAACCGAGCAAGGTAAAGTGCGTTGTGTTTCCCTGGAATTTCACGTAGGTATTTTTGAACGGGATGTTGCCTCCCCAGAATTCGCCGAGGCCACCACCTGCGTTGTCGATGAACACCGGATAGGCGACCGAGCGGAAATCGACAATCAACTCAGTGGTTTGCGTCGGTCGATCGGGGTGCGGCAGAACCGTGAAGGTTCCGTCCGTGCTGGTGGACGGATTGCTTGTGTCAGGATTAACGAGAACCTGTTCGGCGCCGTACACCTTCATGCGGTAGGGCATGCTGGCGGATGTGTACGACGGTTTGGCGATCTCGACCGTGGTTCCAACACCAGCCATCAGGTTCACTTTGTTTCGTACGATCTCGACGCGGTAGTGACTGTCCTCGCTGCCGAGAATGGTGAACTCCGAACTCAAGGTTTGTAGGAAATTGAATGCGGCTGGCGCAAGGCCGGTCCAGGCAAGTTCGCCCAAGAGTGCTTCACGCGCGGCGTCGAAGCGATTGTCGAGAACCGTTCCACCAGAAACGACATATCTGCTACTGCCGCCCGTGGTCACGTTGCCGCGGATGTTCTGCAGCGTGCCTTCATGACCGAATACAACCGACTGAGCACGGAACTCATCACGTATATTTCCTGAGTTGGGAATCGTTGCCGTACCTAGTAGGAGAGGTCCGGTAGTCGCCCGGACTTCGACCGGGCCGATCGCGGCGCTGTTGAAGGTGTTGAGCGCTGTTCTAACGTCGGCGGGCGTGTCGACAATCGTCAGCGACGCGGCCCCTTGCTTGGGGAGCCCAATGTGCAGGCCCGGGTGTACGCCGCTGAAGTCGGTGGCGTACTCGATCAGCCGTTCGAAGAAGATGGGCCCCGGCGTCAGGCCGGTCAGCGAATTTGTAGTGAGCACGAGGTCAAGCAGCGGACCACCGACCGGAGTCTCGTAGTCGTCGGGGATGATTCTCAGGCTCGCGTCCGTCACCGTGACAGCGGCGCGAATCGTGTCGTCGAGCCGGCCGCGTGAGAATTGAGCCGGGATGATCGTCACCAGATTGCGCGAGCCCCTTCCGGTCACGAATACCGGGCCATAGGCAGCATGGACCTTGATCTCGTCCACGTAGCTGGTCGTGGGCACGGGGTTCACAATGTAGCGGATCGTGGCCGCCACCAGGTTGTCGATCGTGGGAAGAGCACGCTGCGGCCCAAGAATCGTCAGGTCGGTGTTCGGTGAGTAGACCAGCTTGTTTCGTGTAATCGATGGTGCGAAGTCGAAAACCAGTTCGCCCTTGCCGGGGTAAGCCGCATCGGCGCGAACTGTGAGGTTGGGTCCGAAGGTGATGTACGAGGCGACGTCGTAGACGAGCTTGCCCTGTCCTTCACCGACGAAGTTGTAGATGATCACATGCGTATCGTTCGAGTTGTTCACGAAGTTGGTGAAGCCGGCAATGCTGCTGGCAACTTCGACCGAGCCGTCGCCGTTGAGCTTTCGGCCGATGAAAAACTCGAAGTGGCCGTTGACTTCGAAAACTTGATTCAGCCGTTTGGCGACCAGATACACGCCCGGCGTGGTGGCCTCATCGGCCAGGTTTTCGGCGACGGGGTCATCGCCCGCGGCCGCGGCCATGCTCATCGCAGCTGGAATTGGCGGTCCCGCGTTTTGAATTGAGACTTTGGCGACATTGGTCGGCGTCTGCAGGATCGAGAAGGAATCGGCTGCGCCGCCGATGATGTTCAGGGTGCCGTACAGCAAGCCGAACGTGCTCGCCGGCGTGACGCCGGGCAGGCCGGTGGCCCAACCGGTAAGCGAGTCGCCATTGAGCGTGAGGATGTTTGGCGTAGTGCCGTTGCGGCCATCGACGGTGAGATACGTTTGGTTGAACGAGACCGAGCCATCGATGTTGGCGAGATTGCCGCCGCCAACGTTGACGTGAGTGACGGCCTGCCCCAGCGCGTTGTACTGATTTGCAAATCCCAATGAGCTGAGACCGCCGAAGCTCGTGATGGGAACGCTCCCCTCGACGTGCGCCGAGGTCTCCGGCCCGACGTGCGTCAGGTTGACGTTGGTCCTGCCAAAATTCACTTCGTATCGCGGGTACGGGATGGCGGCATGTTGATATCCAACACCGCCCTGGACGAGCTCGTAGCCGTTCTGCGTCAGGGTTTCGAAGAAGCTGGCATAGTAGTTGGCGGTCGCGTAGTCTGGCTGCAGCACATTGACATTGAATTGCCCGCGCATTTGCGAGGCGTTTAAGTTCATCGTGCTGTCGACGGTGCTGCCCTCGTACAGCGGATAGAGAAAACCAGTCGCCGTCGCCGTCGTTGGCAGCGGGGGATTGTAGTTGGACGTGGGGTCGAGCCAGGTTTGATGGAAGTTGAAGCCGCTCGGCGTTGGAAACGGCGAGTGGATGCCGTAGGGTAGCACACCAGCGCCGGTGAGGGCCGGCCAGCCAGCAATTGCCCACGCGCCGAGCTTCGTAACGCTGTCTCCAAAGGTGACTTCGTCAACCAGTTGCCAGAAACCGTCCGGGACCGGGGCGAAATAGTAGGCATCTGCGAAGATGAAGCTGCCGCCAAAACCGAACACCATGCCCGGGTTGTCCTTCACGACGCCCACCGTGCTGCTACTGTCGATTTCGATGCCGGTAGTATCTTGCGGGATCGTGGCCAGGATGTTGACCGGGTTGCCGCCTTCAATACGGCTGTCGAACTCGCCGATCGGGAACATGTTGACGGTGCCGATCACGACTCGGACGGAGACGTCGTTCGGCGCGGTCGGGTTGATGCCGGCAAAGCGGTCGTTGCTGTCGACCGTGATTTCAATCCCCGGCATTTCAGGCAAGCTGATATTTGCCTCGGCCCCGGTGATGTACAGGAACAGGTCATCGGCCAGCTTGGTACCCCCGGCCTTGAGTTGCAAGCCGACCGTGGAGTTCTCGAATCGCGCGTATTCGACGATCCCGCGACCGCCGATGTCGTGCCTGGCTCCGGTCGGATCGTGAATGGCGTCGAACACGATTTCGCGCGGAGTTGAGCCGGTGAAGACTGCGCCGACTTGGACGCCGATTGGCGCGAGCCTGCCCGTCCGCAGCACAGTCCCATCAGCCAGCATCTCGCGACCGAAGTAAAGCGACCAGTTGCCGGTGATGTCCAGGTTGGAAGACGCAGCTTCGATATAGAGCGGATCAAGCGTGTTCGATGGATTCGTGAAGTACACCTTGTCGATGCCGGGCGCCGTCTGCTCCAGGCCGATGCGGTCCCCTGCCCCCGCGTGGACGGTGAACTTGCCGCGTAGGCCGTCATAGGTGAAGCCCGGCCGGATGCCGTCGTCAGGTGAAGTCCGGCGCTGGGCGGCCGCCGCGCCGAACACGATCAGGCTGGGGATGAGTGCGTCGTGGTTGTCGACCGTCAGCTCGACGTTGTGAGCCCGAACGTCGCCCGCGATATCCCACAAGCGTCCCGTACCATAGGAGAGGGTTGAGAACGAGGCGCCACCGTGGACATCGATCGTGCCGCCCGCGGCGAGCTCGGAGATGGTCACGGTATTGGTCGCGACCCACCAAATGCCGGTACCCAGGAGGTCGATGTCCAGCAAACCCTGCAAGGCCGAAGCATCGATGTCGACGGTGTTCGTGAAGTCTTCGTCGGTGGGGGCATCGAGGTCCATTTCGATGCGGTCGATTGTGGCCAGGCCTTTGAAGATGATCGTCGGATAGAGCTGGGCCTCGATCTTGAAGTCGTTTGAGCCGCTGTCGCCCATTTCGACCACGTTGCCATTGGCGTCGGACGGCACGTGCATGAACACGGCTTCGTCCGCGCCCGCGGAACGCTGCCGGGTGTCGAAGACGATGGTGCCGTTGTCATTGCCCAAGGGACCGAGCGTGGCAGTTCCGCCGTGCTGGGTGATCGTGGTGATGTCGTTCGCCGCGACACCCAGGATGTAGGTTTCCACCCCGGTGGTGTTGTTGGCGAGTAGCATTGCCCGTTGGCTGATCGTGCCGCCATCGGGCGTGGCGAACTCGTGGTCAAACGGCTGGAGCGAGATGTCGCTCGTACCGAGTTGATAACGCGTATCGAGCTCGATCTTGCGACCCCCGCCCCCCGTGGTGGGCACGTTGATGATCACGGTTTCGATGCCGGCTGGCGAAAGATCGCCAAGATGGACGTCGGTGTTTCGGTCTTGAGCGGTCACGGTTACGCGGTTGAAGTTCGACAAGATCAGGTTCGGATAGTCGCCCTGGGTTTCGTCATAGGCCAGGCGCATGTAGCCCGGCGAGTCGACCACCAGGTCGATCGAGCTGGTGAAATTGCCGGCCGAGACGACGAGCATGTTGTTCGAGGTGTCGCCGCCGACGACGGAACCGCCCTGCGTGGTGGGGGCGTTGACGATGATCGTGTTCTCGCCCGCTCCGCCGACGACCGCGTTGCCGGCGTGGCCGAGCGAAATCGTGTCGTTGCCAGGGCCGCCGATCAGCGTGTTATTTCCCAGCCCGCCGGTCAGATCGCTATCGAGCGCGCCGGCCTTGAGGTAGGCGATGCCGGCGCCTTCGTACATGAGTTCGGCGTGGCCGGTGCCGCCTTCGAAGTGGACATCGGAAGTGACACCGGGCAGGACGTCGATAGTCAGGTTACCGATGCCATCGATGCCGGTGATTTTCTTGACGCCCACAATCCGCTGCGTGACGTCGAACTCTCGGCCGAAGAGATTCCTCTGCCGAATTGTGATGTCGAGCGTTTCGCCGGCCGGAGTGGTTTCCACATGTTGGATGCGAAGTTGTTCATCGCCGTCCTCGTCGTCGACTTCTTCGCGCAAGTGGGCGAGCGGACCGATGTAGAGGTTGATGTTGCCGTTGGCGTCCGGCTGCGAGGCGAGCACCGCGTCCGTGGGATCGGTCGGATCGTTCGGATCGAGATTGAAGTCGATCAGGATCTCGCGGGCCATGTTGAATCGCTTCTTGAGCCCGATGAACTTGCCGAGGACTTCGACGCCCACCCGGACTTCAACGCCGAGTTCGGCCGCCAGTTCGCCACTGAATTCGAACGAATCTTCGGAGAATTCCGAAAGGCGAAGTTTGCCATCGTTGTTGGGATCGACGATCGTGATCGCGACGGGTTCATCTCCCGAGTCGCCGGTAGAAACAAAGCCGCCGACGACGGCGCTGAAGATTCCGATGCCGGCACCAACCCCGGCATAGATTTGGCCGGCCAATTCGAAATAGGAATCGCTGGCGAGATAGAAGCCGTCGACGATGTTTTCGGCAATCGAGGCGGCGGAGGTGTTGCCGGCCGCGATATCGCTAATGAGGTTTCGAATGCCAAAGGTGTCGTAGGCAAATTTGAACTTGGAGTCGATTTCAACGTCGCCGCCGAAGTCGACGCCGATGCCAAAAATTGAGAAGCCGGTGGCGACCGAACCGCTGGCGTTTTGATGCACTTCGGCATCAAGCGTAAACAGGTCGCCGTCGCGCCCCAAAAGCATCGGGAACACGGCGCCGGCAGGGTCTTCGAGAATAGGAAAGCGGACGCTTAAGCCGTTGTTGAGCTGTTCGGCGAAGCCCTTGAGAAACTCCTTCTCTTCATCGCCGATCGGTAATTCGTCGATTTTGGAGGCGAGCGATTGGGCGATGCCGATCAAGTTGCTTGGCGAAAGGTCGGTCAGGTTGCGTAAGCTCGTGTTTAGTGGGTTGCCGGCCGCGGCGACGTCACGCAGGTCGAAGCTATCGAGATCGAAGCCGCCCAGCTTCAGGCGGACCGAATCGCCGACCTCGAACTGGTTGATCGCGTCGATGACTTCGAGCACTTTCTCGACCAGATCGTAGAGCGGGCCGAAGCCGGTGACGGTGGCCGCTACCCCGCCCAGGTCGAGCAGCGTCACGTCGCCGCCGCCGACCAGACGGCTCAGGTCCGTGAGCCCCGGCAGCGGATACCCGAGAACTTCGAGCACGGGCGCCAGCGGCTGCGTGAAGTAGTGAATGTTCTCGAAGACTGGCTTGACGACGTTACTGATAAAGTCGCCCAAGTCGAGATAGACATTGTCGAACCAGACGTCGGGAGCGGCGGCGCTGGGGTCTTCGGTGTCGATCGACCAGTGAAGGTGCAGGTCGGTGTCGATGCCCGGAAAGTCGTTCTCGGTGCCTGCGAAGCTGCCCGATAGCTGAAGATTAGCGTCGGCCGAGCCCGTGATGACGACATCTGGAGAGGTGGAGATATTGTTCAGCTCGACCGCCAGCGACAGGCCATTCGGTTGTCCGGCCAGCGCGGTGAGGTCGCCTTGGACGAAGCCCATGATCGCCGTGGCCGAGAAGTTTTGCAGGCCGATGCTCGCCGCCAGAGCCAATTGATGATCTGCTCCGGCCAGTTTCTTGGTGTCGTCGAGGTCGACGCTTTGCAGTTGAGCGTCGTAGCTGAATGCCAGCTCATAAGTGAAGTTCACCGTCGCGGCGAGTTCGCCATCCGAGCGGATGGAGAGCGGCAGGCCAGGGAGGCCCGTGTTGAACTTCAGAGGGACGGATGGCGCGGCGACGCTGCCCGAGAGCCGCATTTGCACCGAGAAGTCGTCGTTCAGCACGCCGCCTGCGGCCGTGACGACCACATCACCTGAGTCCACGCCATTGCCATTTCGGTCTCCTAGTATGTTGAGGCCGCTTGGGCCCAGGGCGTCGAACAGAGCAGTCTGCAGGATTGCGGGGGAAGGGTCGGTCGGGGAACCGAGACTGGTCAGGGCGGCCTGGATCTGCGTGCTGAAACTCGAAAACGCCTTGGAAATGTCCCCCAGTCGTTCCCCGACAAACGGGATTGTTGAGCTCGCGCCTGTATCAAAATTGTTGAGGACCACGGTCAGCTGGTTTTCGACACTCGCGAGATCGCCCCGAAGCTGTTGGCCGATCGAGATGAAGGGCACGACGGCCAGCAACCGGCGATCTTCGAGTTCCTCGTGCCGGCAGGCGTGCCAATCGAGCGACCCAAGGGACAGCCGGCTTTTTTTCGCGGGACGCGAGCGACGGGTTTTGGCGGTGGCTCGCTGACGGAAGTCATTGCAGGTTCGCGACATAGTCGTTGTGTCCACGACGGTGGGTGGGGCAACGTTAAATCTGCACTTGCCGGGGGAACGGAAGCTCCGGCGGGATGCTAGAATGGCACCGTGCCGCCGGGGGCGGCGGTACTCTCCACCCGCTTTATCGCCGGACCTGTTGAGATCGCACACGCTTCTGAGCAAAAACTTTGCATGAACCAGGACAGCGACTTCTCCCTGCTCGTGCGTCAGGTTCGTGCCGGCGATGACGCGGCCGCGGAAGAATTGGTGCGTCGCTACGAACCGCTGATTCGGCGGGAAGTGCGAATGCGGATCGAAGATGATCGGCTCAACCGAGCCTTCGACTCGATGGACGTCTCGCAATCGGTGCTGGCAAGCTTCTTCGTGCGAGCGGCGATTGGCGAATACGACCTCGAGCGTGCGGATCAGCTCGTCCGGTTGCTGGTGGTCATGGCCCGAAACAAGTTGGCGTCGCGCGCACGGCAGGAGCGCCGCTTGCGGCGGGACGTGCGCCGCGTGGCGGTTGTTTCGCACGTAGCGCTGGAACAGGTGGCAGATCCGCAGCCTTCGGCCAGCGAAATGCTCTCGCGGCAGGAGTTGCTCGAACGGATGCGTGAGGCGCTGAGTCCCGAAGAGCGGCGGGTTGCCGACCTGCGGAGCGAGGGGCTCGGCTGGGAGCAAGTCGCCGCGGAACTCGGGGGGAGTGCGCAGGCGAGGCGAATGCAGCTTTCGCGGGGCATCGAACGGGCCAGCCGGCAATTGGGCCTCGAAGAGTGATTCGGCTGTCGAGCTGGGTCGCCGTTCCAATATGCAAATGTGCGATCTGACGACTGGCAGCGATAGTCTGAAGGGGCTGTTCGCGGCAACAACCCATCTATTTTCGCTGAGGCTCGGCAATCGCTTATGGCCGCGCTCGAAACAAGCCAATCATCTGCCACGCCCGAAGACGGCCAAAGCCGGACGCTGGCACGCGACTATTCGATGCTCTGGCAACGTCGGCCGCAGACGCTGGAAGCATTTCTCGCTCAACATCAGGACGTTTCCGGCGCGGAACTGGCCGCCGTGGCACGCGTCGACCTGCGCGAGCGGTGGCGAAGCGGACAGCGCCCGACGGCCGAGGAGTATCTCGGTCGTTTTCCGCAACTGGCCGCCGCAGAGGAGTCGGCGGTCGACATGATCTACGCGGAGTTCCTGGCCCGCGAAAAGCTAAGTGAACATCCGACGGTCGCGGAGTACGCCGCTCGTTTCCCGCAGTATTCCACGGTGCTCGCCGACCAGATTCAATTGCACCAGGCGTTCGACGAGACGATGTCAGGCCAGCCGACCGTTGGCGAAACCGAGCGCAATCTGCCGGCGGATTACGAGATTCTCGAGGAGATTGGCCGTGGTGGGATGGGTGTGGTGTACCGGGCGCGGCAGACAGGATTAAACCGCCTGGTCGCGCTCAAGATGGTGCGACATGCGGACCTGGCGAACGACGAACTGTTGTCCCGGTTTCGCGCGGAAGCTGAAGTGGTCGCTTCGCTGCACCACCCACACATTGTCCAGGTGTACGACTACGGCGAGCACGACGGCTGTCCCTATCTGGCGCTCGAACTGGTCGAAGGCGGCACGTTGGCCGACCGCTTGGAGGGCAACCCGTGGAACGTGCGCCGGGCGGCGCAGCTCGTGGAGCAAGTTGCTCGCGCCGTTCACTTTGCCCACGAGCACGGCGTGGTGCATCGCGACTTGAAGCCGAACAACTTGCTGGTCAGCGCCGACGGAAATCCGCCTGAAGTGAAGATTGCCGACTTTGGACTGGCCCGCGTCTTTCGCGATCAGCCGGGCGGGCACACGCAAACCGGAGCATTGCTCGGAACGCCGAGTTACATGGCGCCGGAACAAGCATTCGGCCGGCAAAGCGAGATTGGTCCGGCCACGGATGTTTATGCGCTGGGTGCAATTCTTTACGAGCTGCTCTGCGGCCGGCCTCCCTATCGCGGCGAAACTGCCATCGAGACACTGCAGCAAGTGCTGCTCGCGGAGCCGGCCTCGATCTATCGCGTCGCACCGGGCTTGCCGCGTGACCTGGCGACGATTTGTTCGAAGTGCCTGGAGCGGGCACCCACGCGACGATACCCCACGGCCCTGGCGCTGGCCGAGGACTTGCAACGGTTCCTGGCGGATCGGCCGATCGAGGCTCGACCTGCCACGAATTTGGAGCGCGGGTGGCGCTGGTGCCGGCGAAATCCCGCGCTGGCCGCGTCGCTGGGTTCGGTGGCGCTGTTGCTCCTGGCGGTGTCGATCGTCTCGACCTGGTACTCGGGGAAACTGAGCCGGCAGCTAGAGATCACCATGCGGGCCGAGCTTGCCGAGCGGGCGGCGAACGAGGCGGCCCAGGTGCGGTTGTGGGATGCGTACCTTGCCGAGATCGCCGCGCGAAACTCGAGCCGCCAGATGGGGCAGCGTTTTGCCGCGCTTGAGACGATCGACCGAGCTCGCCGGCTGCTACCGGCCATCGGCACTACAGATGACAGACAATTGCAACTTCGCAACGCCGCGATTCGCAGCCTGGCGCTGCCCGACTTGCGGCGCGTGCGCGAGGTTTGGTCCAGCCCTCAGCTGTTGGAACATGCGGCCATAGCTCTAGCTGCGAACCGCCTCGCGCTCAAACTTCGGGGAACCCTGCTGGTCGTCGAGGCCGAGGCAGGAAAGGTGCTGGCTTCGGCGATGCACCAGATACCTGACGGTCTGGTGAGTATTTCGCCGGACGGCCGATTCGTCGCGCTCACTGGCGAACGCGGCACGCAGCTTTGGCGGGTCACGGCCCATTCGGTCGAAGCCCTCTGGCACGATGCAGCTTTGAGCACGTTCTCCTTCGCGCCGGATGGGAAGCATGCCGTGGTGCAGCGCAATCCCGGCGGTTTGCTGGTGGTCGACGCGGAAAATGGAAACCTGGTCCGACCGTTGGTGGAGCAGCATCCGAGTTCGCAATGCTGGTTCCATCAGCCATCCGATCGGCTGGCAGTGTATGTCGGCACCGAGGCTTTGATCATCGACTGGAAGACTGGCGCAATCGAGACGAGGGTGCCACTCGGTGATTTCGTGAATGTGCAGATGGCCTGGCATCCTGGCGGCGAGTCGCTTGCAATCTGGGCGAGCAGCAATCCGATCACGATTTGGAACTTGAGCACGGGAAAGGTGATCCTGACTCTGCCGCAGCGTTCGTTTCCGCAGCAAATGCTATTCAATGCGGACGGATCGCGGCTGGTGTCTTGCGGGCTGTGGGATTCGCGACTCATGCTGTGGGACGTGGGGACCGGACAGAAGGAGTTCGAAGTTCAGGGTTTTGACAACTTGGCGATGGATCTCGACGCGGCCGGCAACTTAGGGCTGCTCAAGTACGATCGCAAACGGCTTGAACAGTGGGAGCTTGCCGGGGGTTCTGAGTGTCGCCTTCTGCCCAGTGCCTGGTTTCCAACCACGGGGGGGCGTACCTACGCATCGATCAGTCCCGACAATCGGCTCCTGGTCGTCAGCGGTGAGCGCAGCATCGAAGTGTGGGATCTTGCCAAGCTTGAACGAGTTTCCCTCCGGCCGAGTGCGCACGGCGTGGTGCAATTTGATCGACGCGGTGATTTGATCATGGCCGTCGACACGATGATCTATCGCTGGCCTCGACAAGATCAGGTTCGTGCGGGCAAGAAAGTTGTCTCCTTCGGGCCGCCGGTCCACATAAGCGAAACTGCCGATCCCTATAGCCTGGCAACTTGCATCCCGAACGAACGGCTGCTCTTCGAAACGGTCGGCGGTTGGTGCACTTTGCCGCTGACCGGCGATCGCAAACCTGTTGCCCTGAGACCTCCGGGTGACCCGCGAAAAGCGGCGCTTACCCGCGATGGGCAGCTTGCCGCAATCGCCAGTTGGGAGACCGGAGGGGCGACCGTCTGGAACGCGAACACCGGAGCTCAAGTGGCAACCCTTGCTACGGGGCGTTGGGGAATGGTCGAGTTCAGTCCCGACGGACGCTGGCTGGCCTCGACTCCGGATGGCGTGAAACTATGGCGGTCGAGCGATTGGTCGCTCGCGCAAGAATTGCGAGCGCAGGGCACCACTCCGCACGGTCTGGGGATCGCTTTCTCGCCGGACAGCCGAGTGCTGGCCGTCGGTCAGACCAGTTGCGAGCTGCGGTTGGTCGATCCCCAATCAGGCCAAGACTGGGCGCGGCTTGCACACTCGGCGCCAGACCTTTCGTCGATCATGGCGTTCACCAGCGACAACCGCAAACTGGTCTGCCTACCGACGGATCAGGATGCGCAGATCCGAGTGTGGAATCTCGCCGAGATCCGCCGCTCGCTGGCCGAATTCGAGTTGGATTGGCCGGCTGATGTTCTAAAAATCGCACCGGAAGCGAACGATGACGCGATGGACGTCGAGATCGAATGGAAAGACGCCGGCTTTACGCTCTTTCAGAACGCAATTAAAGCGTTTCGCGACACGAGTTCCCGAAAGTCAGCAAGCAATTCTGGAATGGCGGCGAACTGCAGGCATAGGTTTCTGTGAGTCCGCCGTTGGGATGCTGTGAGAGACCGCGCACGAAATCATTGGATTGCCGTCTGTGCAAAGGGCTCCGCAAGGGCCGGACCGCGGCTCATGAGACTGCACAGGTGCTGCCGGTCGCTGACGAATTCCCCCGCTCTCTGAGGGGATAAAATCCGTCCCGAAGTTCGTTCAGCTCAGTAGTCGTTCAGCTCAGTAGTCGTTCACGAGCTCGCAGCCAACATTGATCATGATGCAGAGCGCGTAGAAGTTCGGGCGTGCTGAGCATGCGATACTCGCGTGACGAATGCTATGCGACTTCAAAGCCGGGGACTGGCGCCGTCAGATGCGGCGGCCATCTCGGCTTACTGGGTGTTCGGCGGTGGCTAATCGAGCCCGTCAACTCGCACAACATCGTCTTTCAGAAATGCTAGAAGTTAGACCGAGTCGAGAATGCGAGACGGCATCAAGATGCTGGCAAGAAGCGTGTCGTTTTTGTCTCCATTTGCCTGTCTCCAGAGTTTTTGTCTCCGGAATTACGGCAGAGTAATCGACGTAAGTCCTTGCTGCGTAAAGTGCGGGAAACAGGACTTGAACCTGCACGAGGTTACCCCCACTAGGCCCTCAACCTAGCGCGTCTGCCAATTCCGCCATTCCCGCATCGATAAATCGGCTATCCTCGAAGTCTACGGCATTTGGGTCGGGCGTCAAGGCGTGCTGAGAGGCGAAGTTACGGCTGCCGCACAGGCGGATGCAGAACCGCCGATTTCTTCAGAAATATCCCCCGGCAGCGGATGAGAAATGCTCGCGCGACCGCTATTCGCGCCGGCGACGCAACAGTACCACGACCCCTTCCGCTTCGCCGCAGCGGGCTTCCGACATCAGGTTACCCGCAACCTCGGCTAGGTCGGCAAGCGGTCGATTTCGCTGTGGCTCCAGCGACAACGCCAGCCGCTGGTCGAAGGCCGCCAACAGCGACTCGTCTCCCGTCGGATCGACGATCGCCGTGGCATAGGCCAGCACAATGTCGGCGGCGAGCAGCGGCGCGTGGTGCGAGGCGAGCTTCGGGTCGCTCTGCTGGCCCAACGGCGGCGAGGGCCCTTCCAGTACGCGGGCGTCCTCGCTGGTTAGCGCGAGCACGCGCATCGGCCCCACGGAGCAAAGCTCCAGCACGCCAGCCTTGGGCGAGACCACGGCACAGAGAAGCCCCGCCTGGGTATCGCCCGAGCTGCACGACCAGAGCACGTCGTTCAGCTTTCCGGCCAGGTCTCCGGCCGCTTGACGACTGGTACAGATGCCGCGCATCGCCCCGCGCAGCAGGTTCGCGGCCAGGGCGCCGGAGACGCCCTGTGCTTGGACAGCGCCGGCGACAATCGAAAGGCTGCCGTCGTCCGCGTTCAGCCAGTCATAGAAAGCGCTGGCCGGAACATCGCCACCCACGGCCTGGGCGGCAATTTCCCAACCTTCGACCTCAGGGGCAACCGACGGGAGCGTGTAGGTCTGCTCGCACACTTCGCGCTGCTTTCGCCGCGAACGATCGCGCGTGGATACGGCCTCTTCCACAAGCGTTTCGCGTTCCAGTTCCGAAGCCAGGCGGCCGGCGACCACCTCCACGATGTTCGTCTCGGCATCGCTGAAGTCGCGCACCCGGTCGCTGTAAATCCAGAGCGTACCGAGCGGCATCGAAGGGCTGGACACGGGCACGCAGACTGCCGAGCGAAAGCCTTGCTCGGGCACTTTCCAGTAATCGAACAGCGCCGGTTCATTCATGACGACGGCATGGCCCAACAGCGCTTCAAGATCGGCCAACGCCGGGCGCAGCGGCCGGGCCGGATCGAGCAGCCGGCGGCGCGGCAGACCAAAGCTGGAACGCAGCTTGAGCTCGCTCGTCGCTTCGTCGAGC
>JBGSKX010000185.1:0-33942 GCA_041741015.1 Pirellulales bacterium | reverse complement strand
CCGCCGCGCCTGCCGCGGCCAAACCGTCAGGTCCGATGACCGAAGAGGATAAGAAGGAGCGGCAGCAACTGGCGATGATCGCTTTTTTTGGCACCGGCATGGTTTTAACCAACGTGTTGAAGTGGGGCGTCGGGATGGGCTTCGGCGCTTCGGCGGCGATCGCGATTACGGTTGCCGCGATTGCTGGGGCGATCACCTGGAAGGTGAAGTCGCGGTAGGTGGTCATCTGGGCTGCTGGCCGCACAACCGCGCCGGCAAAGCCGGGGGCTGCCGGGAATGTGGCGCCGCCGATTCAGCCGTCCGCTAGCGGTCATCTCTTCACGCTAATCGCTACAGCCGTCACCGGCGGTTTTTTGTGATTTCCCGGCAGATCGCGAATCTTGAACGCGCTTCTTCACACTCGCTCGTGACCCGTCGATACCGACGAGGAGTGTCCGATCCAACTCTTCGTACGGAGCCCCAACTATGCGCAGGGTGCTTTTGGCAATCGTGATCGCCGGCGGCGCACTGCTCGGCGCGGCCCAGCAGGCCCAGGCTTTTCACCATGTGATCCGCGCCCGCTGCATCAATTACTATCCGGGACAATACTCGTACGGTTACTGCGGCGCGCCATGCCCGCCGCCTTACACGTTCCCTTGCGTCTGGAGCTATCCGAAGTACTGTGGTCCCTGGGCCGGCTGTTACGACGGGCGCGTGCAGTGCGGCGCAAAACGGCACTGCGGCCTGGGACTGTGCCATCGTGGCTGGAAACACTTTGCCGGGCTCGGTTGCGGCGTGGGTTACGGCCTGTGTGGTTCGCGGTGCTGCGCTAGCGCGGCCTGCGGCTATGGTTACTGCGGCGGCTCGTGCGCCTCGCTGAGCTGCGGTGGCAGCGGCTGTGACAGTGGTTGCGACAGTGGCTGCGTGGGCGGCAACTGTGACGCCGGTTCGAGCACGTCGAGTGTTCCGAGCGGCGGGTCGTTCCAGAGCGGCGATGAGAAGATTCTGTATGATGGCCCCGCCGAGAACGCTCCGAAGCTCAACAATGACGCCCCCCCTAGCCCGGAGCCGGATGCGTCGACCGGCATCCTGCGCAGCCCCTTCCGGCTGACCTCGAACACGGAACCGCAGGGCGACGGAGTGAACGACTTCAACCGCGGCATGCGTTCCTATCGGGACGGTGACATGACGGCCGCGCTCGAAGGTTTTGAGGCCGCGGTGAACGCTGAGCCGCGGAACGCTCTGTATGGCTACTACCGCGCTCTGGCGATGTTCAATCTGCAAGGCGCCGAGGCCGCCAACGACTGGCTCGCCCAGGCCGTGGACATGGAACGTGAGAAGCCGATTGCCGGCTGGGGCAAGCGGATGGAACGCGTCCAGGGTCGCGCCCGGCTGTGGGTCGAACAGGCCCGGGCCAACGCGGGCGTTCGGTAGTTTCGCCGCGAGCAAACCAAGCAACTCAAAAACCCCCGGTTTCGGCCGGGGGTTTTTGTTGCGCGGTGATTCTATTCGATGCCGAGCGGCTCAGGTAGCCAGCGAACGCTTGAACTCGACCTGCCGGTTGAATCGCTCGACGTCGATCACCGCCCGGGTGTGAGATCCTGTGCCGATCAGCTCGTGCCCGTCGTGGCTTTCGACAGTAAACGTCACGGTCTTGTCGGTCATCGACTCGACCTTGGCCTTCGCCGTGACGGTCCTGCCGACGGGCGTGGCGGCCAGGTGCTTGACGTTCACGACCGTGCCGACCGAGGTGCAACCCGGCGGCAGATACGGCTGAATCGCGTTCGTCGCGGCCACTTCCATCAGGTAAATCAAAAACGGCGTGCCGTAGACCTCAGGCATTTCGGGATGGTAGTGCGCGACGGTAATCTCGCGCGTGACGACGACGGTTTCTTGACCTTCGAGGCCGGTGGGAATCTTGGCAGTTGCACTCACGGGGACAAAACTCCTAAAGCATTCCTTAAGCGGGTGACAAACGCCATCGCAGCGTCATGGCTTGCGACGGCGCGGCGGCCAGTTCGACGGCACTTGCGTACCGTTCTGCGGCCACCATTCGTGCCGGCACGGCGAGCTCCAGCATATCGACCGACAACGGCCAGGGCGACAGCCGGATCTGCGAAGCGCCGCGTGGGGTGAGTTCGAGGTCGATCCCCGCGGGCGTCTCCACCGTTTCGCGCTCGGTCGATTCCGAGCAGCAGAACCACAGGCTGAACGTATCGAAGAACTGTAGCTGGTCGAGAGCTTGCTCGGCTACGGCGAGGGTCCGCTCTTGCTCTTGCCCCAGTGGCCACTGGGCTAGCCAGTCGCGGGCGCGAGCTTCGTATTCTTCTAGAAACTCGAGGAACGGTCGCCAGGCCGGATCGTGCCTCTTGTCGTGGGTTGCCCGGCGGCCGAGGCGGCAGAAGTGCCCCGCTGTCAGGTAGCCTTCAAACGGTCCTTGCTCGGCCGCGGCGTCGATCGATTTCATCCAGATATCGCGGGTTTCGGCCGGGTGCATCTCGAGGAACTGCCGGGGAACGCCGCTGGCCGGATCGACCTGAGGGCGTGAGTCCCACTCGCGCCAGCCATCGTCGTGATGAGCACAGGCCCAGAGGAGCTCTTCGCGCGGTTGGAGCGGCGCGAACGGCCCAGCGCCCCAGTGCTGTGCGAGTTCGTAGGCCAGATGGGCGTGATCGATCTGATGGATCAGCACCCAGGCGGCAGGCACGCCACCAGCGGAGGGAAGATCGCGGCGAATCATGGGGTACCTCACTCGCTCGGTCGGTGGCGGAATGCAGCGACGGCCAGTCGCTTTGAAACCGGCTCGCTCAACCCTTAAGCCGCGCCTGAACTCGGGTCAGCCCCCAGGGGATGAGATAGAAGATTGCTCCCATGCCTGCCCCGCCGACGACAATGGTCCGCCAGGCAGTCTCATATCCAGCGTCACCGAGCGCTTCACGACGCGGTGGCATTGAGGACACATACGCGACGAGTAACGGATACAGCACCGAGCCGGCGGCGATGTAAATCGCAAGCACCCACCAGTGAAATCGCGTGTAAATGGCCATGCCTATGAGTATAGGTATTGGCAACATGAATCGCGCCTACTTCTTCTCCACCGGCTTGGCCGCGGTCGGCGCCGGGGGATCCGTCAGCGTGATGGCCGAGACCAACGCCCGATCGGTTTCGGCAAACCGCTCGGAGAGGCTTTGCTCGAGCGTGAAGGCTAGCGAGACACGCTTGCCCGAGCGATCCTGCATGAGGTAGTAGATCCACTCGATCGGCAGGCCGCCGACTTCGCCGTGGACGACGACGCGGAACACGGCATAGCCGGCCTCGTTGATCGTCTGGCCGGCCGAGATGAACTTGCCGAAGTTCTTGCCCAGCGAGCGTTCGACGTCGCGCTGGTACTCGGCCAGCGGGATCGGTTTTTCCAGCTTCGGCAGCGGCGAAATGTTGCATTGGGCGACCAGTTCGCCGCGATCGACCAGGCGCAGCACCGTCAGCTTGGGCTCGTCTTCGGTCACGAACCAGCGGCGGTCGTACTGCATGCGGTATTGGCGGCCGAGCGGCTCGTAGCCGAGCGCCAACCCTTCGGCAGTCGCCGCAGTGGGGAGATCCTGGAGCACGGCCGCCGTGAGATGCTGCGAGTTCGGGATCGGGCTGACGTCGATGATCACCTTGGCCACGGTGTCGAGGCCCGGGCCGATATGGCCCACGGCGCGGTTTTCCTTCAGCAGCATCGCGAATTGGCGAATCTGCCGAGCTTTCGTATCGAACTTGATTTTGACCTTCAGCTCGATCTCGGTGCTGATGCCGGCCACCGCCGCATTGACGGTGCCGCCCACGGCGATGTCGGCGATTCCCTCGGCCGTGATATCGCCCAGGAGTCCGCTCGCGTCGCACCAGCTTACGGCGTCGAGCGACAACAGCGCGGCGAGCGCCTTATCGGAGACTTTCCAGGACTCGCCCTTGGCCACCGGCTCGGCCGGCAGCAGGTCGTCGAACACCAAGCTATTACCGGGCACATCGAGCAGATCGAGCTCTTCGCGCTTCAGCGGCGACGTGGGGCAATAGAGCTGTGCCGCCTCGTCGGGCTTGCGCTCGGCCAGGATCAGCCGGCGGGCATTATCGATCGAGGGTTTTTCGCCCCCTTTGGCAATCTTGATGACCGCCCGCACGTCGTCGTAATAGCGGGCGCTGCGGGTGGGCTTTCCGTCCGGAGCGACGGCCAGGAGTGCTTCGTCGTAAGCCAGGTTGGCCACAACGCTCATGGGCAGCTCGCTGGGCTTGCCCTGGTTGTCGACCAGCTTCAGGTCGCCGCCGACCTGCAGGGCGATTTGGACTCGGACGAGCTCTCCGGCGCGATGCTGGGCAGAAAGCAGGTGTTTTTCGCCAGTTTGCGCGGCAGCTCCTGCCGGATTGGCAGCCCCGAAGAGGAGCAACAGCAACGAAAAGAGCGCGACAGTGCGGTTGGAATCCATTCCGAGGCCCTCGAGAGACGTGCGGCACGAGGTTTGCAATTTGCCCTACGCAGAACGCGTCGGGTAGTCAACAGACTTCATCGTCGCGGAGCGAGGGGGCAATTCACCGTGATTTTATGGCCAGTTGGCTGGGAAATGCGGGGAAACTGGGAGATTGCTAGCTTCCGCAGAATTCTGGCTGCTAGCACATCCGCCTGGGCTGGAATCAGACATATTTGCTATAAGAGCGCAGGGGGCGGCAAAAGTCGGTTAAACCTTGAGGGATTCTGCGGAAACCTAAGGGTGAGCGCGAACTTCGGACGACCCTGGCGCGACCAAACACGTATAGATAAGTGCATTTCAAGACAAGGTGGTTTGTAAGAAAGTCCACGCGGCAGGAAAGTTGCTGCCCTGGCGAGCGACGAGCCACCCGACACTTCCACATAACGATTGTTTTGCCAGATCGCGCAGCCGGGTGAACCAGCGGCTGCCAGATTCGTAGATCGAATGGCTTTTGCGAACAAGATTGTTCGAGGAGCAGCGAGCTAACGAGTAGTACGCCAGCGATGCTGGTGAGGTTTTCGAGCCTGGTCAGAGTTTTCGCAGGGTCATATTTGTCTCGTCTGGATTGAGAAATGTCACGTTCCAGTGACGGAACGTGCAACCCAAGGAGTCTGATCTCGGCCGGGGCGCTGGAGACGCACGGAACAACCGCCGGGACCAAACGAGGTACCTGTCATGCATTCCGATTACCGCAGCCCGATCCTTCGGCAGCTTCGTGATCAGCAAGTTCGATTCGCGCCGCGCGAGAAAAAGATCGAGCAAGTCGATCGAGCGGAACGACTGATTGCGGAACTGGACAACGGTCGGACTTATACCTACGAGTACCTGTGCTACCGGATCACCGATTACCGGCCGGACTCGTTCCCGAACACGAAAGTGGCGGGCAGCGACGCCGAGCACGATTTGCTGTTGTTCGTAGAAGACCTGTCTGACTCGGCCGACGTGCCGGCAACCGGCGCGGGCGAGCGCGTGCTCACGGTCGAAGAACTGAGCAAGATGTTCAAGGTCTCGACCAAGACGATCAGCCGCTGGCGTCAGCAGGGCCTGGTCAGCCGCCGATTCGTGTTCGACGGCCGCAAACGCGTGGGTTTTTTGAAGAGTTCGGTGGAACGCTTCGTGTCGCAGAACGAAGATCGCGTAAAACGCGGCGCCAAGTTCAGCCAACTGACCCTCGACGAACGTAGTGAAATAGTGGAACGCGCCAGACGTCTGGCGCGGGCCGGTGGATCTTTAGCAGATGTCACCAAACGCGTGGCAACGAGAATGGGAAGAAGCGTGGAAACCGTGCGATACACCTTGAAGCAATTTGACCAGGAACATCCGCAGTTGGCGATCTTTCCGGACCATTCGGGTCCGCTGAACGACGACGACAAGCGGCAGATTTTCCAGCACTATCGCCGAGGCGCCTCGGTGGAAACGCTCGCCAAGCGCTTTCACCGCACCAAGACCAGCGTCTATCGGGTGATCAGCGAGATGCGCGCCCGGCGGATCATGGAGCTGCCGATCGACTACATCCCGAATCCGTACTTCGGTCGGTCCACGGCCGAGAAGACTATCATGGCGCCGATGCCGGAGAACCCGACGCCCGTGAAGAAGACGCGGTTGCCGAGCGGACTGCCTCCGTACCTGGCAAGCCTGTACGAAGTGCCGCTGCTCACGCGCGAGCAAGAGGCGCACCTGTTCCGCAAGTTCAACTACTTGAAGTACAAGGCCGCGAAGCTCCGCGACTCGCTCGACCCGATCAAGGCGAAGAGTTCGGTCATGGACGCAATTGAAAAATTGTACGACCAGATCGTTGCGCTCAAGAATCAGATCGTGCGGGCCAACCTGCGGCTGGTGGTTTCGATCGCCAAGCGGCATGTCGGCACCGGCGACAACTTCTTCGAGCTGGTCAGCGACGGTAACATGTCGCTGATCCGGGCTGTCGAGAAATTCGACTTCGCGCGGGGCAACAAGTTCAGCACGTACGCCAGTTGGGCGATCATGAAGAACTTTGCCCGAACGATTCCGGACGAGCATCGGCATAAGGACCGGTTCCGCACCAGTCACGGCGAGATGTTCGCCGGGACCGAGGAGCGGCGGACCGATCAGTACGAGCAGGAGTCGGCTCAGGCTCAGCGCGAGTCCCAGATCAGCAAGATCCTGGAACGGCTCGACGAGCGCGAGGCCAAGATCATCATCAGCCGCTTTGGGCTGGATCACGGTCACGAGCCGCTGACGCTGAAGGAAGTCGGTGCCGAGATGGGAGTTACGAAGGAACGAATCCGGCAGATCGAGGCTCGGGCCCTGAATAAGCTGCGCGTTGCGGCGCAGGAAGAGAAAATCGAGTCGCCGGGCCCCGTGTAACCCCTGGACCCCGTCCCGGGAAAAGCATAGGATTAGCGTTCGGTAGAAAATTCAGCACCCCGCAGGCCCGAATTGGACCTGCGGGGATGCTTTTATTGGTGCCCCTAGCCAGGGGATCTAGCCCAAAAGGAGGCCGGTCGACGGCTGCACGAACACTCGCAAGCGACGCCGAATGGTGCGGAAGTGATGCGAGACCTGTGGGGCCTTTCTTTGTCGTCCGGCTTGGTTTTCCGGAGTCGATGTTCCCATGAATCGGGAATTTTGCGCTCGCGGTGTCGCCGAATGGGCTGATTTTCGGGGCGTGGTACGAAATTTTGGCAGGCAGCGAGTTTTAGCAGGCGGCGAGACTCTGGGGATTGAAGTTCATTTACCGGCGCGAGGCCGGAAAAGGCGGCAAAGTGGCGGTTGACGCCGTCTTGCAAGGGTGAGTAGGTTCGCTATATTTAGTGGTTTTCGTAGGGGCGGAGCGTCGGCCTTTAGTCTCGCCAAATCGCGATGCGCGCGGCTTCGCGGCATTGCAGCAGGCTAGCGTAGCTCAATTGGCAGAGCAGCTGATTTGTAATCAGCAGGTTGGGGGTTCAAGTCCCTTCGCTAGCTCTTGAGCTGAGCAGGCGGAGCGAATGCAGTTGCAGTAAGTCAGTTGAGAAGCGTTGAGCGGTTCCGGGAACACCCGCCCCCGGCGGGAAGTGGTTGTCGGGTCAAGGAATGTCACGGGGGGTTTCCCGAGCGGTCAAAGGGGTCAGACTGTAAATCTGATGGCTATGCCTTCACAGGTTCGAATCCTGTACCCCCCATTAACGTGAGTCTGGCGAGAGGGGTATCGCCAGCCGGAAGGTGGATTTAAGTTTTGCTGGGAGTTGGGGGTGCTTGTCGGACTGCGAAAAGGCAGTTGCAGGCAAAGGCCGGTGCAGCGAAGGGCTAGTGCAGCCAAAAGTCAGTGCAGCGAAAAGGCGGTGGATCCCAGGGTGGGTTTGAGGAGTCGCTATCCGTGGTTGAGCGCGGTTGGCGCGAACATGCGGGTGTAGCTCAATGGTAGAGCCATAGCCTTCCAAGCTAAAGACGAGGGTTCGATTCCCTTCACCCGCTTTTGCCTGTGGGAGTCCAAAGAAAAACAACGGCAGCTCGTGGAGTGCAGCGGCAGGTGTCCGCTGGAAAACGCGAGGTTAGGGGAAGTAAGCGTTAAGTCGGGCTGCTGTAGCTCAGTTGGTAGAGCACGTCCTTGGTAAGGACGAGGTCAAGGGTTCGAGTCCCCTCAGCAGCTTTGAAATTTGAGATCTGAATCGACTAGCTAACTCAGTTCATAAACACACACACTTTGTCGTTAGAAAGATCAGGGAGAAAGAATGGCCAAGGACACATTTGAACGCAAGAAGCCGCACGTCAACGTGGGCACGATCGGTCACATTGACCACGGCAAGACGACCTTGACCGGCGCCTTGCTGTCGGTGCAGTCGGCCAAGGGCCTGGCGAACTTCAAGTCGTATGCCGACATCGCCAAGTGTGGTACCGTCCGCGACGAAACCAAGACGGTGAACATCGCCGTCAGCCACGTCGAGTACGAGTCGGAAAACCGCCACTATGCCCACATCGACTGTCCGGGCCACGCGGACTTCATCAAGAACATGATCACTGGCGCCGCCCAGATGGACGGTGCGATCCTGGTCGTGTCGGCCGTCGACGGTCCGATGCCGCAGACTCGCGAGCACATCCTGCTCGCCCGTCAGGTTGGTGTGCCGGCCCTGGTCGTGTTCCTGAACAAGGTCGACCTGGTCGACGATCCAGAATTGCTCGAACTGGTTGAGCTCGAGCTCCGCGAGTTGCTCACGAAGTACGGCTTCCCGGGCGACGAGATTCCGATCATTCGCGGTGCCGGCAAGCCCGCGTACGACAATCCGAAGGATCCGGAAAAGACCAAGTGCATCCAGGATTTGCTGGACGCGATTGACAGCTACATTCCGGAGCCGCAGCGCGAAGTCGACAAGCCGTTCCTGATGGCGGTCGAAGACGTGTTCTCGATCGAAGGCCGCGGCACCGTGGCCACCGGTCGTATTGAGCGCGGCGTGTGCAAGGTTGGCGACGAAGTCGAGGTGATCGGTTTCAGCGACAAGTCGCGCAAGGTGGTTTGCACCGGCGTGGAAATGTTCAACAAGACGCTCGATCAGGGTCAGGCTGGCGACAACGTCGGCGTGCTCCTGCGTGGTATCAAGCGTGAAGAAATCGAGCGTGGCCAGGTATTGGCCAAGCCGGGTTCGATCACGCCGCACACCAAGTTCGAGGCCGAGGTGTACGTCCTGTCGAAGGAAGAAGGCGGCCGTCACACGCCGTTCTTCAGCGGCTACCGTCCGCAGTTCTACTTCCGCACGACGGACGTGACCGGTTCGGCGAACCTGGTGGGTGATGCCGAGATGTGCATGCCTGGCGACAATGCCAAGCTGAGCATCGAGCTGATCTCGCCGATCGCCATGGACGACGGTGTCCGCTTCGCCATTCGCGAAGGCGGCCGCACCGTGGGTTCGGGCGTCGTCACGAAGATCCTGCAGTAGTTAGTGAATTCAAGGCCCAAGTCGCGGCGGCGGGAATCGGCTCGCCGCCGCGGCCGGCTTTACAGGGGTGTAGCTCAATTGGCAGAGCGCTGGTCTCCAAAACCAGAGGTTGCGAGTTCAATTCCCGCCGCCCCTGCCATTCATTTGGCTTCGATTGCGAGTTGTGTTTCCGCTAACGCGGCAGCCTTGTTTTCGGGCCTGAAGAGTCGTCGCTGATATTTGGCAAGCATTGTTTTACTGGAGCGCCGGGCAAGAGGTCGGGCGCTAGGACTAACCGCAGCCGGCCACGCACGAGCAACGTCATGGCGAAGGAAAAAGACGCCCCGCTGAGCCTGTTTTTTCGGGAACTGTTTCAGCTCGGCATTTACAAGCGCAGTCAAGGACGCGTGGCTCGGCAGGCCACGTTCGCCGTGCTGGCGTTGTTTGTGTTGGTTGCGGCCTGGCGGTTGAGCGTCACGGCCATCAACTGGCAATTGCCGGGCCTCGGCGAAAACGGCGAGCACTTGCTGCGCTTCGGTTTGCCGGGCGCGCTGGGGCTGGTGGGAATCTGGATTGCGTTTCGGCTGGTGAACATCCCGAGCTTCGCCGATTTTCTGATCGCGGTCGAAGCCGAGATGAATAAGGTCTCGTGGCCGACGCGACAGGAGCTTATTCGCAGCTCGATCGTGGTGATCCTGCTGATTGTGGTGATGGCTTTGATTCTGTTTGGTTACGACATCTTCTGGCGGCAGTTGTTGTCGCTGCTGGGTGTGGTCCAAGGTGGCGCCCCCACTCCCGTCGAGTGATGGCGTCTGGTGTCGAGATCGTTACGGGCGACGTGACGTCTGAAGTGCAGGCAAGTTTGAAGTGCAGGTAAGTTTGAAGTGACAGAGCAACCTCACAATTCGAGCCAGACGCACGACGAGCCCCTTGTAGAAGGAGCTCCCGTCGAAGAGCCGCGCGCCGCAGAGGCCGCCGCGGCTTTGCCGCCGGATGACACCGCGGCTTTGCCGCCCGACGACACCGCACCCGAAGCCGCCCGCCAGGCCGAGCCGAGCGACGATGTCGCGGCGGAAGCTGCTGAAGTCCAGGCTGATGACGACGACGGTCCGATCGTGGAGGAAGAAGTCGAACCGCGCGGGCCGATCGAGGAAACGCCGGTCGGCAACGAAGAGCCGGAGCTGCGGTGGTACATCCTCAAGGTGCAGAGCAACCGCGAGGATTCGATTCGTGAAAGCCTGCAGCGCCGCGTGAAGGTAGCCGGGCTTGATCGCTATTTCGGCGAAATCATCGTGCCGACCGAGATGGTCTCCGAGTTCAAAGGCGGCAAGAAGCGAGTCGTCAAACGCAAGCTGTACCCGGGCTACATTGTGGCCCACATGGAAATCAACGACGAGACCTGGTTCCTGGTGCGCGAGACGCCGGGCATCGGCGACTTCACCGGTTCGGCTGGCAAGCCCACGCCGATGCTGCCGCACGAAGTGGCCAAGATTGTCGCCAAGCAGGAAGAGAAAACCGACGAGGCGCCGAAGCTCAAAATCAGCTTCAACGTCAGCGATCGGGTGAAGATCAACGAAGGGACGTTCGAGAATTTCGAGGGCGAGGTGGATTCCATCGACGAGGCCAGCGGCCGCGTGACGGTGATGATCAACATCTTCGGCCGCTCGACGCCCGTCGAACTGGAATACTGGCAGATTGAATCCATTTAGGAAGTGGCTAGTGGTCAGTGACTAGTGGCTAGTCGCTGACCGACCGCGGCCCGCATCGTCAAAAAGTAGCCACCGACCACTAACCACTGAACATTAGCAATGGCAAAGCAACTCGTAGGACAAGCGAAGTTTCAAGTTCCCGGCGGCCAAGCGACCCCCGCTCCGCCGGTTGGTACCTCGCTCGGTAAATACGGCATCAACCTCGGCCAGTTCGTCTCGCAGTTCAACGAGCGGACCAAGGAAGCCGGCGGCATGCCGATTCCGGTCGTGGTCACCGTATACAACGACCGCTCGTTCGAATTCATCACCAAGAGCCCCCCGGCCGCCGCGCTGCTGAAGAAGGCCGCCAGCATCGCCAAGGGTTCAGGCGTGCCGAACAAGGACAAAGTGGGCAAGGTGACTCGTGCCCAGATCGCGGACATTGTGAAGCTGAAGCAAGCGGACCTGAACGCTCGCGACGCGGAGCATGCCGCCCGAATGGTTGAGGGCACTGCCCGCAGCATGGGCCTGGACGTGACCGACTGAGAAACCTGAAGCACCGCAAACCTGAAACACCGCACCGATTGATTTACCGCCGCGATTGATTTGCGATCCGCCCGCCCGGCCAGCGAATCGAAAAGTTAGCGGCGGCCAAGCGACATACCGAACCAACCAGCAAGAAGTGCCATGACCACCAAAGTATCGAAGCGGCTTAAGCCCCTGATCGCGAAGCATCCCGGCAAGACCCCGCAGTCTATCGACGAGGCGGTGGCGATTCTGAAGCAGTACAACAACACCAAGTTCGATCAGTCGGTCGACGTTGCGATCCGCCTGGGCATTGACTCGAAGCAGGCGGACCAGATGGTCCGCGGCTCGATCGTGTTGCCCAACGGCATCGGCAAGACGCTGCGGGTCGTGGTGTTCGCCAAGGGCGATATGGCCGAGGTCGCGAAGGCGGCTGGCGCCGATGAAGTCGGCGGCGAGGATCTGGCCAAGAAAATCAAGGACGGCTGGACGGACTTCGACGCTTGTATCGCGGCGCCGGACATGATGGGCATCGTCGGCCCCCTGGGTCGCGTGCTCGGTCCGCGTGGGTTGATGCCCTCGCCGCGTGCGGGCACGGTCACGCCGGACGTGGGCAAGACCGTGAAAGAGTACAAGGCCGGTAAGGTCGAGTTTCGCGCGGACGCCGGCGGCAATGTGCACGCCGTCGTGGGCAAGTTGAGCTTCGACGCCGCCAAGCTGGCCGAGAACATCAACTCGTTCGTGCATCACATTCAGTCGATCAAGCCGCACGCCGTGAAGGGACAGTACGTGAAGGGCGCCGTGGTGAGCGCCACGATGAGTCCCTCGGTTCGGCTGTCGATCTAGTTTGGCGATCGATCCAGTCGGGCTGGCGATTGAAGAACACACACACAGATTTTGAGCGAATTAGTAGCGAATAACTCCACCGTCCCCGCCTGAAGCGTTAGGGCGAGTGGAGCCCAACAAGGCACTTAATCATGAGCAAATTCGTCAAGGACCTGATCACCGATCAACTCAAGCGCGAGCTGAACGGCGTACAGGATTTGCTGCTGGTGAATGTGGTTGGCATGAGTGCCAACGACACCAGTTCGCTGCGGAAGCAACTCCGCGAAAAAAACATCAAGCTGATGGTGATCAAGAACAGCCTGGCCCGCCGGGCGACCGAGGGCACTGAGCTGGCACCGGCCTTTGAGGGCTCGGACGGCACGCTGGCCATGGTCTGGGGAGCGTCGGATATCGTCGCCCTGGCCAAGGAAGTCGTGCGGCTGGCCGCCGTCAAGGAATTCGATAAGTTCACGGCTCGCGGCGGCGTGATGGGCGGACAGCCCCTCCGCCCCGAAGAAGTGGCCCAGGTGAGCAAGTGGCCCAGCCGCGAGGAACAGCTCAGCATCCTGCTGGGGCAGATTCTCGCTCCGGGCGCCATGCTCGCCTCGCAGCTCACCAGCGTTGGCGGCGCTTTGGCGAGCCAGATCAAGCAGAAAGCCGAAGGCGACGACGAAGCCGCGGCCAGCGTCGAGGGTGCCGGTGGCGATGCTCCCGCGGGCGATGCGGCTGCGGCCGAAGCATCGGCCGAGGCGGCTCCCGAGGCGAGTGCATAACGAGTGAAAACAGCGCGGTGCCGCTCGCGTGAGCGGCGAACGCGAAGCCGTATTTTTGGACCAGAAGTTTCGACCCAGCCGGGTGCGGTGAGCAGGCAGATTTGCCGGCCCGGGTAGTATGTGAAAGGAAATTAGCGCGATGGCAACTGACGTTCAAGAGCGTGAATTCTCGGCATCCGCGAAAGAGCTCGGCGACAAGATCGTCGAACTGACGCTGAAGCAGGCCAAGGAATTGAGCGACTATCTCGAGGAAGTTCACGGCATCAAGCCGGCCGCGGGCGGCGCGGTAATGATGGCCGCTCCGAGTGGCGACGGTGGTGGCGGCGGTGCTGCCGCTGAAGTTCAGACCGAGTTCAACGTCGTGCTCGAAGGTTTCGGCGACAAGAAGATCGGCGTGATCAAGGTTGTCCGCACGATCACCAACCTGGGCCTGAAGGAAGCCAAAGACCTGGTCGAAGGCGTTCCGAGCAAGGTCAAGGAAGGCGTCTCGAAGGAAGAGGCCGAAAAGATCAAGAAGGAACTGGAAGAAGCCGGCGCGACGGTTTCGATCAAGTAGTGAACCATGTAGTGCGTGTCACCACGAGCCTGGAAGTCGCCACGGCGGCGTTGCATCCGCACGCCGCCCGTGGAGGTGCGTGTCCCGGCTCGCGTTGGAGTAGCCAGTTCGCTGGCGCCGTGGCCACGGGACGGAGTTTCCCGCGGGCAGTGGCGTTCAGCGAAGCAACGCCGCGGGAGTGTCCTTCGCGTGAAGGGCATTGCGGCGGCAACCAGCGACGACCCACCTGCCCGGTAACCCGCTTGACCCGTTTCGTATCTCGTGTGCGCGAGTTTGAAATTGCAGCCGCGCTCAGATTGCGCGCCGACAAGTGCGCTTCGGTGTGTGTCGCTGCGCGGAGCCGCGTGGTGAGCTTGCGGCCCGGCATTAGGTTCTCAGCGCTTCAGGATTACAGCAAGAGTTAGGAGCCCCACATGGCTACATCGTCAGACCGGCGCCTTCGTACCGCGGAAGTTCGGCGTTTCGGCAGCAAGCGCCAGATGCACGACATCCCGGACCTGACGCAGATCCAGACGCGCAGTTACGAGGCGTTTTTGCAGTATGACGTGCCGCCAGCGAAGCGCGTCGATCAGGGTATTGAAAGCGTGCTCCGCGAGATCTTTCCGATCGAGAGCTACGACAAGACGCTCCGCCTGGAGTATGTGCGCTACGAGCTCGGCAAGCCGCGCTACGAGCCGCACGAGTGCCGGCAATTGCGGCTGACCTACGGTCGGCCGTTCCGCGTCTGGTTGCGCCTGACCAAGGAGCAGCCGATCGAGGAAGAGGTTTACCTGGGTGACATGCCGATCATGCTCGGCGGCGGCGAGTTCATCATCAACGGTGCCGAGCGCGTCGTGGTGAGCCAGTTGCATCGCAGCCCTGGCGTCGACTTCGTCAGCGATATCGAAGCCGGCGACCGCAAAACGTTCAGCTGCCGGATCATTCCTGAACGCGGCAGCTGGATCGAGCTGAACACCAGCAAGAAGGACACGCTGAGCGTCCGTATCGATCAGAGCGGCAAGTTCTCGGCGATGACCCTGCTGCGGGCGATGGATTCAAAGTTCAGCCTGAACGCCGAACTGCTTCGCACTTTCTACGAAACGTCGGTCGAGAAGATCGTCGACGGCCGGAGCGTCTCGAAAATCGAGAACAAGCTGGCGGTCGACGATATCGTTTATCCGGCCTCCAGCGACAAGGCTGGCGAGATCATTCTCGAAGCCGGGCAAAAGGTCACCAAGAACGTGGCCGAAATCATCTGCAGCTCGGGCATCGGCTCGGTCGAAGTGATGCCGGCCCCGAAGAATCCGCTGATCCTCAACAGCCTCGCGGAAGACACCACGAGCAGCCACGAAGAGGCCCTGCTTCGCATCTATCAGCGTCTGCGGCCGGGCAATCCTCCGCAGCTGGAAAAGGCCCGCGCGCTGTTCCACGAAAAGTTCTACGACACGAATCGTTATCGCCTGGGCAAGGTCGGGCGCTTCCGCATGAATCGCAAGTTGCGACTGAACGTGCCCGAAGGCGAAATGACGCTGCGGCCGGAGGATCTGATCGCGTCGATTCAGTACCTGTTGAAGTTGACCGACGGCGAGCCGACCTTCGAAATCGACGATATCGATCACCTCGGTAATCGCCGCCTGCGGACGATCGACGAACTGGCCTGCGACGAACTGCGCAAAGGCTTCCTCAAGCTCCGCCGCACCGTGCAGGAGCGGATGAGCCTGAAGGACGTCGAGGACATGACGCCGCGGAGCCTGATCAATCCCAAGAGCATCTCGGCGGCGATCGAGTACTTCTTCGGCCGCGGCGAACTCTCGCAGGTCGTCGACCAGACGAACCCGCTCTCGATGCTCACGCACGAGCGCCGGCTTTCGGCCCTTGGTCCCGGCGGTTTGAATCGCAAGCGAGCGGGCTTTGAAGTCCGCGACGTGCACATTTCGCACTACGGTCGCATCTGCCCGATCGAGACGCCGGAAGGTACGAACATCGGTTTGATCTCGAGCCTGGCGATCTACTCGGCGGTCGACGAATACGGCTTCCTCGTGACGCCGTATCGCAAGGTGAACAATGGCAAACTGGCCGACGAAGTTGTCTGGCTGCGAGCCGATGAAGAGAACGACGCGTACCTGGCCCCGGCCGATGCGACCGTCGAAAACGGCAAGCTGGTGGGTGACAACCTGATCGCTCGCTATCGGGCTGACTTCGAAATGGTGCCGGTCGACAAGGTGCAGTACATCGACGTGGCCCCCAGCCAGATGGTCGGCGTCTCGGCCGGCTTGATTCCGTTCCTCGAGCACGACGACGCCAACCGCGCGTTGATGGGCTCCAACATGCAGCGGCAAGCGGTGCCGCTGTTGGTGAGTGAGCCGCCGATCGTGGCCACCGGCATGGAGCGCGACGTCGCCGCCAACTCGGGCATGATCGTCCGCGCTCGTCGCAAGGGCACGGTCACCTACGTCGACAGCACGCGCATCGAGATCGGCAGCGAAGCCTATCCCCTTCGCAAGTTCGTCGGACTCAACGAGCGTACCTGCCAGAACCAGAAGCCAATCGTCGAGATGGGCCAGAAGGTCGAGAAGGGTGACGTGATCGCTGACGGAGCCGCCACGTTCAAGGGCGAACTGGCCCTGGGACGCAACGTGCTCGTGGGCTTCATGGTCTGGGACGGGTTCAACTTCGAGGATGCGATCATCATCAGCGAAGAGCTGGTGAAGGACGACACCTACACGTCGATCCACATCGAAGAGTTCGACATCGAAATCCGCGAGACGAAGCTGGGCCGCGAAGAGTTCACACGCGACATTCCGAACGTCAGCGAAAAGGCTCTCCGCAACCTGGACGAAGGCGGTATCGTGCGGATCGGCACTTACGTCCGACCGGGCGACATCCTGGTGGGCAAGGTTTCGCCGAAGTCGAAGACCGAGCTCACGCCGGAAGAAAAGCTACTGCACGCGATTTTCGGTCGTGCCGGCGAAGACGTGAAAAACGATTCGCTGGAAGTGCCCTCGGGCGTGGAAGGCATCGTCATCGATACGCAGAAGTTCTCGCGCCGCTTGAGCCTCTCGGAAGAAGAACGCAAGGCGTTCGAGAAGGCCCTGAAGGATGCGGAGACCGAAGGCGCGCAGAAGATTGCCGCCGCGTTCACCGCGATGGCCGAGGAGATGGAAGGCATTCTCGCCCGGCCGCTGGTCGACGACGAAGGCACCCCGCTCGTGCGTGACCAGGACGCCAAGTACATCGCCGAGCAGGCTTCGCGGTTCAAGCTGGATGCGATCGACATTCGCAGCCCGCAGCGGAAGGCCGACGTCGAGAAGAGCTACAAGACGCATTGGCCGGCCGTCGAGGCCGCGATCGACGATCGCGACCGCAAGCTGAACTCGATGAAGCGCGGCGACGAACTCCGCAGCGGCGTGCTGCAGATGGTCAAGGTTTACATTGCCGCCAAGCGAGTGATCTCGGTCGGCGACAAGATGGCAGGCCGCCACGGTAACAAGGGTGTGATCGCCAAGATTCTGCCGGTCGAGGACATGCCGTTCCTGGCCGATGGAACTCCGCTGCAGATCCTGCTCAATCCGCTGGGCGTGCCCAGCCGTATGAACGTCGGTCAGATTCTCGAAACCCATCTGGGTTGGGCCGGGGCGAAGCTCGAATTCCAGGCCATTACTCCGGTGTTCGACGGAGCGACCGAAGAAACGATTAAGAAATGCCTGGTCGAGGCGGGCCTGCCCGGGCACGGCAAGGCGCAGCTCTTCGACGGTCGCACCGGCGAACCGTTCGAACAGGAAACCACGGTCGGCTTCATCTACATGCTGAAGCTGCATCACCTGGTGGACGACAAGGTGCACGCCCGCAGCACGGGCCCCTACTCGCTCATCACGCAGCAACCGCTGGGCGGCAAGGCCCGCTTCGGCGGTCAGCGATTCGGGGAAATGGAAGTCTGGGCGCTGGAAGCCTACGGCGCTGCGTACATCTTGCAGGAGCTTTTGACGGTCAAGAGCGACGACGTCGAAGGCCGCACCAAGATTTACGAGTCGATGGTCAAGGGCGAGAACACGCTGGAAGCTGGCACACCGGCCAGCTTCGACGTGCTCACCAACGAGATCCGCGGCCTGGGTCTCAACATGCAGCTAGAGAAGCGCCGCGTTTAACGCGGCGGGTGTTCGATTCGGATAGAAGATTGAGGGAAACAGACAGACCGCTGAGGCAGAAGTCAGAGGGCAGAAGGATGAAAAGGACGGTCGAACCTTTTCCATTCATCCTGCAGCCTTCTGACTTCAGCCACCCGCTCTGTCGTCCTTTTCATAGGGAGGGCATTCTGTGAGTACCGGCGAAAGCTCCTACGATCGTATCAACGACTACACGTCGGTGAAGATCAGCCTGGCCCGACCGCACGACATTCGTAGCTGGTCGTTTGGCGAGGTCAAGAAGCCCGAAACGATCAATTATCGGACTTACCGCCCCGAAAAGGACGGCCTGTTCTGCGAGCGCATTTTCGGACCTGAAAAGGACTGGGAATGCGCCTGCGGCAAGTACCGGGGCATGAAGTACAAGGGCATGATCTGCGACCGCTGCGGCGTGAAAGTCACGCATAGTCGCGTGCGCCGCAAGCGCATGGGCCACATCGAACTGGCCGCTCCGGTCGTGCACATCTGGTTCTTCAAGGCCATGCCCAGCCGCCTGGGCAACCTGCTCTCGATGAAGACCACCAGCCTGGAAAAGGTCATCTATTTCCAGGACTATGTCGTCACCGATCCCAAGGACACGGGTCTCAAGAAGCAGCAACTGCTGACGGAAGAAGAATACCGCTCGGCTCGCGAGCAATATGGCGACGGCACCTTCGACGCCGACATGGGCGCCGAGGCGGTTCGCAAGCTGCTTATGGACCTGGACCTCGTGCAGCTTTCGAAGGACCTCCGCACGGAGCTCACCGAGACCGGCTCGAAGCAGAAGGCCAAGGACCTGATCAACCGGCTGAAGATTGTCGAAGCCATTCGCGACTCGGACAACAAGCCCGAGTGGATGGTACTGGACGTGATTCCAGTGATTCCGCCGGACCTGCGTCCGCTGGTGCTGTTGGATTCGGGCAACTTCGCCACCAGCGATTTGAACGACTTGTATCGCCGCATTATCAACCGCAACAACCGGCTCAAGAAGCTGGTTGACCTGAATGCGCCGGAAGTCATCATCCGCAACGAAAAGCGGATGCTGCAGCAGTCGGTCGACGCGCTGTTCGACAACAACCGCTGCAAGCGTCCGGTGCTCGGCTCCAGCAATCGCCCGCTCAAGTCGTTGACCGACATGATCAAGGGCAAGCAGGGCCGGTTCCGCGAAAATCTGCTCGGCAAGCGCGTGGACTACTCGGCCCGCAGCGTGATCGTGGTCGGACCGCACCTGCGTCTGCACGAGTGCGGCCTGCCCAAGAAGATCGCACTCGAGCTGTTTCAGCCGTTCATCATTCGCCGGCTGAAAGATCTCGGTCACGCCGACACGATCAAGAGCGCCAAGAAGATGCTTGAGCGCAAGGACGAAGAGGTGTGGGATATCCTCGAAGAGGTGATCCGCAATCACCCCGTGCTGTTGAATCGTGCTCCGACGCTGCACCGCATGGGCATTCAGGCCTTTGAGCCGACGCTCGTGGAAGGCAACGCCATTCGTCTGCATCCGCTGGTTTGCAAAGGCTTCAACGCCGACTTCGACGGTGACCAGATGGCCGTCCATTTGCCGCTCTCGATCGAGGCCCAGGTTGAAGCCCACACGCTGATGATGTCGACGAACAACATCTTCAGCCCGGCCAACGGCGCGCCGATTATCAGCCCGTCGCAGGACGTGGTTATGGGTTGCTACTACGTCTCGATTTCGTTGCCGGGACGTAAGGGCGAAGGCATGATCTTCAGTTCGCTGGAGGAAGTGCAGCTCGCCTACTCGCTCGGCGTGGTCGATACGCACGCCCGCATCAAGGTCAAGCTGCCGCCGGATCGGCATGTGAAAAGCGAAGGCGAGCCGAAGAATGGCGAGCTGATCGAGACCGCGGTCGGCCGCGTCATTTTCAACATGATGCTGCCGCCGGGCATGCCGTTCTACAACCTGGCCATGCGTTCGAGCGAATTGGCCAAGGTGATCTCGGACTGCTACCAGATCCTCGGTCGCCGCAAGACGATCGACCTTCTCGATGACATGAACCGCCTGGGCTTCCGCGAAAGCACGCACAGCGGTCTGTCGTTCGCCACGGACGACCTGATCACGCCGCCCACCAAGGCGCACATCATCTCCGACGCCGAAAAGAGCGTGCTCAAGATTCACAAGCTCTATCAGCGCGGCATCATCACCGAAGGCGAGCGTTACAACCAGGTGCTCGACGCCTGGACGCACGCCCGCGAACGCATCACCCGCGAGATGATGACCGAACTGGAGAACGACTATCGCCGACCGGGTTACGTGAATCCGATCTACCTGATGGCCCACTCCGGTGCCCGAGGCGGCGTCGAACAGATTCGCCAGCTAGCCGGCATGCGTGGTTTGATGGCCAAGCCGTCGGGCAAGATTATCGAAACGCCGATCAAGGCCAACTTCCGCGAAGGCCTCTCGGTGCTCGAGTACTTCAGTTCGACGCACGGTGCCCGCAAGGGTCTGGCCGATACGGCCCTCAAGACGGCCGACTCGGGTTACCTGACGCGTAAGCTGGCCGACGTGGCGCAGAACGTCGTGATCACGATGGAAGACTGCGGTACGACCCAGGGTATTACCAAGGGCGTCATCTACCGTGGTGAAAAGGTCGAGGTGCGGCTGGCCGACTCGATTCGCGGCCGCGTGAGCCGGGCCAACATCGTCAACCCGATTACCGACGAAGTGATCGTCCGCGAAAGCGAGATGATCACCAACTCGATCGCCCGCCGGATCGAAGAGCTCGGCCTGGAGCGAATTCAGGTACGTAGCCCGATGACCTGCGACGCGGCGCTGGGTATCTGTCGCCGCTGCTACGGCATGGATCTCTCGACCGGTTCGATGGTCGAAGAGGGCATGGCCGTCGGCATCATCGGTGCCCAGAGCATCGGCGAGCCGGGCACACAGCTCACGATGCGTACGTTCCACATCGGTGGAACGGCCGCTCGTGCCGTGGAAGAAAGCGAAATCCGCGCCAAGAAGGGTGGTGTCGTCAGGTACACGCGACTGAAGGTCGTGAAGAACGACGAAGGCCAGCACATTGTGCTCACCCGAAACGGCGAAATCCTGGTGCTCGACCCGCGTGGTCGCGAGCTGGAGAAATACGAAGTGCCTGCTGGCTCGAACCTGCTCGTTCAAGAGAACGAAGAGGTCAAGGCCGGCGCCATCCTTTGCCAGTGGGATCCGCACAGCATTCCCATTCTCGCGGAAGTCGGCGGTAAGGTTCGCTACGAAGACATCATCCAGGGTGAAACGATGCGTCTGGAGAAGGACCCCTCGGGTCACCAGCGCCGGATCATCATGGAGCACAAGGGCGATCTGCATCCGCAGGTCGTGCTGGAAGACGCGAGCGGCAAGATTCTCGACTTCTACTACCTGCCGGAAAGAGCCAATATCGAAGTGGCCGAAGGCACGCAGATCAACGCCGGCACCTTGCTTGCCAAGACGCCGCGCGAAGTCTCCGGTACGCAGGACATCACCGGTGGTCTGCCGCGTGTGACGGAAATCTTCGAAGCTCGCAAGCCGAAGGAACCGGCCGTCATCGCCGAGATCGACGGCACCGTGGAACTGCTCGGCGAGAAGCGCCGCGGCAAGCGGACGATCATCGTCCGCAGCGAAAGCGGTATCGAACGCGAGCACCTGGTCACGCACGGCAAGCACTTGCGGGTGCACGCCGGCGACTTCGTGCGTGCGGGCGAAGCTTTGGTCGATGGACCTCTGGTGCCGCACGACATCCTGCGAATCAGCGGTGAAGAAGCCGTGCAGCAGTACCTGGTCCGCGAAATTCAGAACGTGTATCGCAGCCAGCGGGTGGAAATCGACGACAAGCACATCGAGATCATCGTCGCGCAAATGTTGCGGAAGGTGAAGATCGAAACGCCGGGCGACACGAACCTGCTGCCCAGCAGCGTGCTCGACAAGTTCGAGTTCCGCCAGGCCAATCAGGATCTGGTCAAGTGCACGAAGATTTCGCACAAGGGCGACAGTGACTTCGCCGAAGGCACGATCGTGCCCAAGGACGCCCTGGAGCAAGTGAACGCCCAGATCGAAGCGCTCGGAGGCGACGTGTGCAAGGGTGTTAAGCCCAAGCCGGCGACGGCCAGCACGCAGCTGTTGGGTATCACCAAGGCCTCGGTGCAAAGCTCCAGCTTCATCTCGGCCGCGAGCTTCCAGGAAACCACCAAAGTGCTCACCGAGGCGGCTCTGGCCGGCAAGGTCGACAACCTGGTAGGCCTCAAAGAGAACGTGATTCTGGGCCACTTGGTTCCGGCAGGCACGGGCTTCAAGATGTTCCAGGACTCCGAAGTACGCATCCGCCCGCAGGCTCTCGAAGCTCTGCAAGCTCAGAAAGAGGACGTCCTGGCCCGCAGCTTCCCGCTGCTCGATGGCGCCGAGGGTGCGGCACCGAGCGATGGCCAGCAGAACGGCGGCCCGCCGAAGCCGGCTTCCAATTCGCTGGAGGCCTTGCTCGGCGAAGGCGAGCCGGAGGGCGGCGAATAGTTGCTGCTTGCAACAATTTCTTGAAGTTGAACACACGCGGCCCGGCTGGTTTCAGTCGGGCCGCGTTTTTCATTCGTCGAGGTACTTGTCGAAGAAGACTCGGCTGACCCACCACCGACTGACGCCTGCGATCGCGCCCACCACGACACCGACCGTGGCCCCGAACGCTGCGGCTCCGCCCAGGAGCGAGGCCGGCGAGTAGCGCTCGAGCGGGCCTAGATCGCCGAGGCGTATCATTCCCAGCATCAGGAGCGCGAACATCAGCGAGATGGTGCTCGCGCCGAAAAGCATCGCCCGCAAAATGTTCGTGGCCGGCGAACGGCCTTGCGACAGACGGTCGCGATTCCGCTGCGTGCTTTCGTAGGGATTCTCGGCCACGTGGTTGCCCAAGTTGGGAGGCTTTGGCGTAGTCGCCATCCGAGCCGTCAGTTTAACGCCCGATGGCATTGCATTGCCCTGGATTTTCATGACCCTGGGAATATCCGCTATGCTGCCAGACTCAAAAGCCGCCCCGAGACCCCTTGCCAGCGGAACGAGCCGCTTCGCACGTCATGAAGTACGAAACGATGCCCGCCGTGTACCTTTTGGCCACGCTCGACACCAAAGGCGTCGAAGCCGCGTTCCTGCGCGACAGGATCACCGAAGCCGGCGTGCCGGTGCGCTTGGTCGACGTCGGCTCACTCGGTGCACCCACGATCTTTGCGGACATCTCGCGCCAGGATGTCTTTCGTCAGGCCGGAACCTCGCTGGAACAAATTCAAAGCCGAGCTGATCGGGGCGAGGCAGTTACCGCTGCCGCTGAAGGCGCCGCCAGTCTGGTGTGCGAGCATCATGCACGCGGACTTGTGTCCGGCGTGCTGGCCATCGGCGGTTCGGCCGGCACCACGATCGGCACCTCGGCGATGCGGGCCCTGCCCTTGAGTGTGCCGAAGGTCATGATCAGCACAATGGCCTCGGGCAACACTCGCCCGTTTGTGCGCCACAAAGACATCGCCATGTTCAACCCGATTGTCGACATCTCGGGTTTGAACCGGATCAGCCGGGGGGTGTTTACGAACGCGGCTGGCGCAATGGCCGGCATGGTGAAGGCCGCGGCCGCCCGGCAGGAGCACGATGACAAGCCAATCATTGCAGCCACGATGTTTGGCGTGACCACGCCCTGCGTCGAGCGGGCCCGGGCGATTCTGGAAGCGGCCGGCTACGAAGTGCTCGTATTCCATGCCACTGGGAGTGGCGGCGAGGCGATGGAGTCGCTGATTGACGACGGCGCGATTGCAGGCGTGCTCGACATCACGACCACCGAACTGGCCGATGAGCTCTGCGGCGGCGTGCTTTCGGCCGGTCCGCATCGGTTGACGGCTGCCGGCCGGAAGGGCATTCCTCAGGTAATCTCGGTCGGCGCGACGGACATGATCAACTTTCACGCGGTCGATACACTGCCGGTCAAGTTCCGCGAGCGGCTGATTTACAAGCACAATCCGAACGTGACGCTGGTCCGGACGACGCCAGAGGAGAACGCCCGAATCGGCCGCGACCTGGCCACTAAAGCCGCGGCAGCAACCGGTCCGACAGCGATCCTGCTGCCACTGGCTGGCGTTTCGGCCATCGACCGCCCCGGGCAGCCGTTTGACGATCCGGCAGCTCGCGAGGTGTTATTTGATGCGGTTCGCCAGCATCGAGGCAACATCGAACTTGTCGAGCTTCCCCAGCACATTAACGATCCCGAATTCGCGACGGCCGCCGCCGAGAAGCTGCTTGCGCTGATCGGTTCGCGCTAGAATCTGCGCTAGAGTTGCGGATCCAAGTTTGTGGCCCGGTGACTTGCGCCGCTAGAATTTGCAGGAACAAGTCCCGCGCCTTCAAGTAACGCTCGAGGTCAGCCATGTTTCGCTGGTTCATCCGCCGAAAGCTCGATGCCGAAGAGAAGAAGCTTGGCGTATCGATCGACTACATCCGCCATGTTCTGGATGTCTCTCCGACAGCCTTCTTCCGGTTCGCGGCGATCATGCCGCTGGCCAATAGTCGCAAGGTATTACCAAAGGAAGCGTGGTTTACAGCTCAGATTGCTACCTTGCAGTACGAGGACTGCGGTCCTTGCTTGCAGATTGGCGTCAACCAGGCTCGACAGAGCGGCGTCGATCGCGACCTCATTCAGGCGGTGCTGGACGGCAGTCTAGATCTGTTCCCTCCGGAACTCGTGGACGTGTACCACTTTACGCGTTCGATCGTCACCTCCGCTGGCGACGAAGGGGACCTGCGCGAGACGCTGCGCCAGCGATACGGCGAGCGAGGGCTAATCGAGCTGGCCTTTGCCATAGCGAGCAGCCGGATTCCTCCAACCGTTAAGCGAGCGCTGGGCTATGCACAGAGTTGTCGCCAAGTGACTGTGAGCGTCTAGGGGGGCCCTAGGCCTTTGCAACCGGAGATTCCAGACCCCTTTTTGAGGCCTACAACGACCAAAAGCCCCGCTTGACACCTTCCGGTGAATCGCTAAATTGGAGGATTCACCATCCTTAAAGTCCTGGCCAGTAGTGGAATAAACGGTCCTTAAATGCCGACGATCAACCAACTTGTGCGGAAGCGCCGCAAGGCCCCGCGGAAATTCAGCAAGTCGCCCGTGCTCGACAAGTGTCCGCAGCGCCGGGGCGTGTGCTTGCAGGTCAAGACCATGACCCCCAAGAAGCCGAACTCGGCCATGCGGAAGATCGCTCGCGTGCGGCTCTCGAACGGCAAGGAAGTGACCGTGTATATTCCGGGCGAAGGTCACACCCTGCAGGAGCACTCGATTGTGCTCGTGCGTGGCGGTCGCGTTCGCGATCTGCCGGGCGTGCGTTATCACATTGTCCGTGGTGCGCTCGACACGCTGGGCGTCAGCGGCCGTAAGCAGTCGCGCAGCCTGTACGGTGCCAAGAAGTCGTAGGTTTACGACGTTCACAGCACTCCATCGAACAACCAAGTCAGCCAAAACCAGAAGACGGAAGCAAGTAAGCCATGGGTCGCATCACCGCCAGCCGCAAGCAACTAGCGCCGGATCCCCGGCATGACTCGATGCTGGCCAGCAAGTTCGTCAATTGCCTGATGTACGACGGTAAGAAGGCCACCGCGCAAAAGGTGTTCTACGACGCGCTGGAAATCATCGGCAAGAAGATTGGCGATGCCGAGCCGATCGAGGTCTTCACGCAGGCCGTCGAGAACGTCAAGCCGGCCATCGAAGTTCGCTCGAAGCGCGTCGGTGGTGCCGCTTACCAGGTGCCGATGCAGGTAAATCGCCAGCGTCAGCAGTCGCTCGCCATCCGCTGGATTCTGATGGCCGTTCGCGAGCGCAAGGGCAAGGCCACGCACGAGAAGCTGGCCGAAGAGCTGGTCGCCGCGTACAAGCGTGAGGGCACCGCGATCAGCCGTCGCGAAAATGTGCACCGCATGGCCGACGCGAACAAGGCATTCGCCCACTTCGCCTGGTAGCTTTCTGCCGCAGAAATTCGCACGCCGTGCCGCCTTGGGAAACCTCCCGAAGCCGCGCGGCGTTGCTCTGCGCAGGCGACTCGGGAACAATAGGGGCGAACGGCGAACAAGAGACCAGTTGCGGCGATTTTCAGGCCGCGCCGGCGCACGGACGCATCTGAGCGCCATTCGCGCCGCACTTTTCGGGACGCATATTTCATGGCCACCTCGATTGAACAAATCCGCAACATCGGCATCATCGCCCATATCGACGCTGGCAAGACCACCGTCACCGAGCGGATGCTGTACTACAGCGGTGCCAGCCACCGGATGGGCGAAGTCGACAAAGGGACCACCGTCACGGACTTCGATCCCGAAGAGCAGCAGCGTGGGATCACGATCCGCGCGGCCGCGGTCACGTTCCCCTGGCGCGATTGCACGATCAACCTGATCGATACGCCCGGCCACGTGGACTTCACGGCCGAGGTCGAGCGCAGCCTGCGCGTGCTCGACGGCGGCGTGGTGGTATTCAGTGCCCGCGAAGGGGTCGAGGCCCAGAGCGAAACCGTCTGGCGGCAAGCCGACAAGTACAAGGTTCCGCGAATCGCCTTCATCAACAAGATGGACCGCGAAGGGGCCGACTTCGACGGCACGTTCAACGAGATTCGCGAGCGGCTGGAAGCCAATCCCGTGGCGATTCAGTATCCGGCCGGCTCAGGCCCTCCGCACCTGGCCGACCGGTTCCGCGGGATCATCGACCTGGTGGACATGCAGTACCTCACGTTCGATGAGGAAAAGCTGGGGGCCGAGTTCCGCCGCGAGCCGATTCCCGACGACCTGATCGACATGGCCGAACTGTGGCACAACGAGCTGCTCGAAAAGCTGTTCGAGTACAGCAACGAGATCGCCGAGCTGTTTCTGGAAAAGGCCGACGTCCCCGCCGATCTGATCCGCCGCGTGCTTCGCGAAGCCACGCTGATGCGGCTGATCGTGCCGGTGCTTTGCGGTTCGGCGCTCGACCATGTGGGCGTGCAGCCGCTGCTGGACGCAGTGACGCATTACCTGCCCAGCCCGGCAGACGTACCGCCGGTCGAAGGCGTGAATCCCAAGAACCGCGACGCGGTGGAAATTCGCAAGCCCTCGCTGGACGAGCCGTTCGCGGCGCTGGTCTTCAAAATCGATGCCCGCAAGACCGGCGACCTGCACTATGTGCGGGTCTACTCAGGCCAACTCAAGGCCAATAGCCGCGTGCTCAACCCAGGCAAAGACAAGAAGGAGAACGTGCCGCAGCTTTGGCACATCCAGGCCGACCGGCAGGAGCAGGTGCCGTCGGTGCAAGCCGGCGACATCATCGGGATTATCGGCCTGCGTAACTCGGTGACGGGTGACACGCTCTGCGATCCGAATCATCCGATTCTGCTCGAAACGATTCAGTTTCCCGAGACCGTGATCGCGATGGCGATCGAGCCGGAGTCTTCGACCGAGCGGAAAAAGCTTGGCGACGTCCTGGAGATGATGAAGCGGCAGGATCCCACGTTCCGCGCGCTCGAGAACGAAGAGACCGGCCAGACGCTGATCAGCGGGATGGGCGAGTTGCATCTGGAGGTGATCAAGCACCGCCTGCTGCGCGATTACAACCTGAACGTGCGAGTGCACAAGCCGCGGGTGAGCTACCGCGAAACGATCGAAAAAGCGGCCGAAGTCACCGGCACCTGCCATCGCCAGCAGGCGGGGCAGTCGATGAGCGCCGAAGTGACGATCCGCATCGAGCCCTATCCGCAGGGCGGTAGCGGTGCGATGGTGATTCCCGCCCGCGGCGAAACGCTGCCCGAGCCCTATCTTTCAACCGTGCTTGACGCGTTGAACGACGAAGGGCAAGGCACAGGGCTCTTGGGCTGCCCGCTGATGCGCGTGAAAATCACGGTGCTGGGGGGCGTCGTGCACGAAACCGATTCCAGCGAAATCGCCTTCCGATACGCCGCGGCAGACGCTTTCGACAAGGCCCTGCGAGCCGCCGGCTCGGTGCTGCTCGAGCCGATCATGAAGCTGCAGATTACGACGCCCGAGGAGAATCTGGGGGACTTCATCAACGATTTGCAGCAGCGGCGGGCGATCATCAATCAGACGCAGCACCGCGGCAAGAACATCGTGATCGACGCCGAGGCGCCGTTGGCCAACCTGTTCGGCTATTCGAGTGCGATGCGCGGTCTAAGCCAGGGCCGGGCCACGGCCTCGATGGAGCCGGCCGCCTATGGACCCGCGCCGCAGGAAGTCGCCGAGACGTTCGTGTAGCGCCCGCGATCGCCGACAGGCGAGTCGTCATTTTCCCAGCAGTGTGACGCCTGCTTTCTTGGCCGCTTTTCGCAGCGGATCGTCAAGCGTGGCCAGCGGCAATTCGGTGCGCAGGGCGAGGTCGAGGTACGTGGCATCGTACGCGGTTAAACCGTGCGTACGCGAAAGTGGCAACAGATACTCGAAGGCCCGCGGAAGGCCTTGGGCATCATATTCGATTTCAAGGCTCGCCAAGAGTTCGAGGAAGTCCTGCGATCTGGCAATGTCAATGCGGCCCTTTCGTTCTGCGACATACAGGGCGTCGGCAATCTCCAACTGCCAGAAATCCGGAACCAGGATCGAGAGATCGGCGGCTTGCTCAAACAGTCTCTTGGTGGACGGAGTTGCCTCGTCCAGGAAGCACCAGGCCAGCGTGATCGAGGCGTCTGCGATGAACGGAGAAGTCATCGCCGGCCTTCCTCAATCAGGTCGCGAATCTTCAATCCACCCAGCGATAGCCCCTTCGAACGCTCCTTCCACTTCTCAATCGCCGCTCGACGAGATTCGACGGACTTGCCAGGTTGAATCGGCACCAGCTTCGCCACGGGGTGGCCGTGCTTGGTGATCGTGATCTCTTCGCCGGCGGCCGCGCGATCGAGCAGTTCCGAGAAGTGCGTCTTCGCTTCGTACGCGCCGACGGTTTTCTTGGCTTCCGAGGGCTTAGGTAGGGTGGCCATGGCCGGCTCCTATTACGACTAGTCTTAGACTAGTCTACAGTCATAAGAGGGGTCCGGCAAGCGAGTTGGTGCCCAGCTGCGGCCCCTGGTCTCTGGGGAGGGGTAAATCGCGGCCGCAAATCTCCCGCAATCCGGCCGCTTTAACGTCAGATAACGAAAAAGGTTGGGGACTTGGTCGCGGCTTTGCAAAAGCGGTTGACACCCTTCCCTGCAATTCGTAATATTCGAGGTTTCCCCAGTTGGCCAAAGGCCAGCGGTGGGCTGGAAACAATGCTCTAGGGCCCTCGGCAGCTGCGAGGGCCTTTTTATACGAGACGGGAGTTTGTTTGGTGGCTGGTCACACGCAAGAAATCATTCGCATCCGGATGGAAGCCTACGATCACTCGGTGCTCGATCAGAGCGCCGCGGAAATCGTGGACACGGCCAAGCGCACCAATAGCGAGGTGCATGGGCCGATTCCGCTGCCGACGCGGATCGAGCGATACACCGTGTTGTCGAGTCCCCATATCGATCGCAAGGCCCGCCAGCAGTTCGAGATCCGCACGCACAAGCGGCTGATCGACATCGTGCAGGCCACGGCCAAGACGATCGAGGCTCTCAATAAGCTGAGTTTGCCGGCGGGCGTGGATATCAAGATCAAGGCTTCGAGCCGGCACTAGAAATTATCGGGCGGATATGTAACACTGGCGGCCTTCGATTTTCAGGCCGCTCAGGCAACTTTCAGAAGGCTTCTATGCCCTGGAAGCTCGGCGGGTAAAGCGTGGCCGACCTCGGCTCCGACTACTTGCCGGCAACAGACCATAGGAAATCACTGCGATGGCTATAGGATTGCTCGGCCGCAAGGTCGGGATGACTCAATTGTTTGATGACAGCGGCAACGTGGTGCCGGTGACCGTGATTGAAGCCGGTCCCTGCCATGTGTTGCAGGTTCGCACGAAGGACCGGGATGGCTATGAAGCCGTCCAAGTGGGTTTCGGCGACATGCCCCGCCGACTCGCCGCCCGCAGTGTTCGTGGTCATGTTGCCAAGCTCGACAGCAAGCGCTCGAAGGCCCGGGCCAAGTCCGGCGACGAGCCTCTCTCGAAGGCGGGTTGCGAGCCCCAGCGGTTCATTCGCGAGTTCCGCGGCGCCGCCGATGGCGTTGAGGTCGGCCAGAAGCTCGATGTCACCCAATTCGCTGAAGTAAAGCGAGTGGACATTGTCGGCACCACCAAAGGCCGCGGCACCGCGGGTGTCATGGTGCGGCACAATTTCCATGGCCAGCGGGCCACGCACGGCGTCAAGAAGGTGCATCGTCACGCCGGTTCGATCGGCCAGAGCCAGTTCCCGGGCCACGTGCCCAAGGGTCGCCGGATGGCTGGTCGCTATGGCAATGAGCGCTCCACGATGCGAAATATCATGGTGGTGGGTGTCGATGCCGAGAAGAATCTGCTGCTTGTGCGGGGTGCCGTGCCTGGGCCGCGTGGCGGCTACGTGATGATCAAGGAAACCAACAAGTTGTAAGCGGCCGGGCGATGGTCGAGCCGCCAGGCCGACGAATCGCGTGGACCAGTCAGGGAAATGCAGCGATGGCAAGTTTGACCGTTTATGACCGTAGCGGAAAGTCGGTGGGGAGTTACGACATTGACCCCACGGATCTCGCTCCGCGCATCAATAAGCAGCTGTTGCACGATGCCGTGGTCATGTATCAGTCGAATCTGCGGCTTGGCACCGCGCGGACCAAGAGCCGCGCTGAAGTCGCCGGCTCGACCAAGAAAATGTATCGCCAGAAGGGTACGGGCAATGCTCGTGCCGGTTCGCGTCGGAGCGGTATTCGCGTCGGCGGCGGTCACATTTTTGCCAAGCGTCCGCGGGATTGGGTTTATCGCCTGCCGCGCAAGGCGCTGCAGCTCGCGACGCGGATGGCCCTGGCCGCCAAGTTGCGAGACGGCGAAGTGACGCTGATCGATGACCTGAAGTTCGACGCGCCCAAGACCAAGGATATGGCCACGATCATCAAGGCCCTGAATCTCACTGGCAAGCGATTGCTGGTGGCGACCGCGGCTCATGACGTGAATGTGTACAAGAGTGTTCGCAATATTGATCGGGTTTCGATCTCGCCCGTCGGCGGGTTGAATGCCCTCGTGCTTTTGCAGCCCAGTCGCGTGCTGATGACCAAGGCTGCCATCGAGGCGGTGCGGTCTGCTGCCGGCGAAAAGTCGGGCGGCGAGAAGGCTGACGCGAAGGCGGCGAAGAAGTAGTACAAGGAATTAGCGGCAGGAATTCAGCGGATATGTCCACCGATACCACCACAACCAGCGAACCGCTTCTGGCGCCTCACCAGGTGATCATGCGTCCGCTGGTCACTGAGAAGGGCATGCATCGCTCGACGCGTTACAACGCCTATGCGTTCGAAGTCAGCCGCCTGGCGACCAAGGACGACGTGCGCAAGGCTGTCGAGCAGTTGTTCAATGTGCGGGTGCTTCGCGTGCACACGCAGAATCGCAAGGGCAAGCCGCGTCGCACGCGGTTCAGCTCTGGCCAGACGCGCGACTGGAAGAAGGCAATCGTCAAGCTGCACAGCGAAGATCGGATCGACTTCTTTTAATCGACGGTACTGCGTTGCGTTGGCTGTGAAGGCCGGCGGTACAAGCAAGCGAGTGGTGTGGGCCGAAGTCGCCCGAGCCGCTTGAAGGAAAGACGGGTCAGCAATGGGTATTCGACGATACAAACCGACGACTCCGGGCCGCCGCGGCGCGACGGTCAGCGATTTCGCAGATTTGACCAAGGGTGCGAAGCCGCAGAAGAGTCTGCTCGTTCCGAAAAAGAAGACCGGCGGCCGCAACAACCAGGGCAAGATTACTGCCCGGCATCGTGGCGGCGGTCACAAGCAGCGCTATCGCTTGATTGACTTCCGTCGCAATAAGGACGGTGTTCCGGCGAAGGTGTTCAGCATTGAGTACGATCCGAATCGCAGTGCTCGGATCGCCCTGCTCCACTATGTGGACGGCGAGAAGCGCTACATCCTGGCGCCGGCCGGCCTGAGTCGGGGCGATGAAGTTATGAGTGGCCCCGAGGCTCCGCCGACGGTGGGCAATGCCCTGCCGTTGAAGAGCATCCCGCTGGGCATGGCGATTCACAACGTCGAGTTGCAGCCCGGTCGCGGTGGCGTGCTCTGTCGTTCGGCCGGCACCAGCGCGACGCTGGCAGCTCGCGAAGCCGACTGGGCGCAGATCAACCTGCCGAGCGGTGAAATTCGCCGCGTGCCGGCGGCCTGTCGGGCCACGGTCGGCGCGATCGGCAACTCGGAACACGACGCGGTTGTGATCGGCAAGGCCGGCCGCAATCGCTGGAAGGGAATTCGCCCGCACGTTCGAGGTACGGCGATGAACCCGACGGACCATCCGCACGGTGGTGGTGAAGGTCGCACCAAGGGCGGCCGCAACCCCGTGAGCCCCGAAGGCAAGCCGGCCAAGGGCGGTTCGACCCGCAAGCGTCGCAAGCCGTCGAATGCCGCGATCGTGCGTCGCCGCCGTTCGCGTCGCTATGGCCAGTTGAAGATTAAGTAAACCAGAGAATCACGCGTCCGCGTTAGAACTATTCGCAAGTACAGGCAGTTGTCATGGGAAGATCGTTAAAGAAAGGCCCGTTCGTCAATCCGAAGCTGTTCGGCAAGGTCGAGCGGATGACCAGCGACGGCCGTAAAGAACCGATCAAGACCTGGGCCCGTTCGTGCACGATCGTGCCGGAGTTCGTCGGCCACACGTTCATGGTTCACAACGGCAAGTTGCACATCAAGGTCTTCGTCACCGAAGACATGGTGGGGCACAAGCTGGGTGAGTTCGCTCCCACGCGAACCTTCCGTGGGCACGGCGGCAAGGGCGGCAAGAAGTAACAGTTGACGTGGAGCTCGCGGGCAGTCGGTTAAGAAGCTGCCGACGGTGCTATTCAAACGAGAGAGAACGAAGCAATGGCCTACACAGCCGTTCACAAATACGCTCGGATCAGTGCCCGCAAGGTGCGGCCGCTGGCCGATTTGATTCGCGGCAAGCACGCTGACGAGGCGCTCGACCTGCTCAAGTATCAGCCGCAGCGCGGTGCGCGGCTGATCGAGAAGGTTTTGAAGAGCGCCCTGGGCAACGCCGAGGATCGGCGGGCGCCCAGCGTCAGCGACCTGGTCGTGGTTGACGCTCGCGTGGACGGCGGCCCGATGTTCAAGAGGATTCGTCCGCGGGCCCGTGGCATGGCGTTCATGATCAAGCGGCGGATGGCGCACATTCACGTTTCGGTGGACACCGTTTCGAAGTAAGTCAAGGCAGTTCGAAGACAGTCAAAACAGATCAGTCGGTTCGCGGACATCGTGGACTAACAGCGCGGAAACGAGAGCACAGCAATGGGTCAAAAAGTCAATCCAACCGGCTTTCGGACGGGCATCATGGTCGGCTGGAAAAGCCGCTGGTATGCCTCGAAGCAGGAGTTTTCGAACCTGCTGCTCGAAGATCGCAAGCTCCGCAAGTTCGTCAAAGACAAGTACAGGTTCGCCGGCATTCCGAAGATCGAGATCGAACGCACCCGCGACGAAGTGAAGGTCATCCTGTTCACCGCGCGTCCGGGCATCATCATCGGTCGCAAGGGCCAAGAGGTCGAGCGTCTGCAGGAAGAGCTGCAGAGCCTGGTCGGCCGCCGGATCAACATCAAGATTGAAGAGATTTCGCGACCGGAGATTTACGCCCAGCTCGTGGCAGAGGACATCGCGGAGCAGCTCGCCAAGCGGGCCAGTTTCCGCCGCTGCATGAAGCGGGCGATGGAAACCACGATGGAAGCCGGCGCGAAGGGAATCAAGATTCAGCTTTCAGGTCGGCTCGGCGGTTCGGAAATGGCGCGTTGCGAAAAGGCCAATGCCGGTTCGCTGCCACTCTCCACGCTGCGGGCCAAGATCGATTACGGATTCACTGAGGCCATGACGCCCCAGGGACACATCGGTGTCCAGGTGTGGGTCAACCAAGGCATGTATCACGAGGACGAGACCGATGGCGTTGATGCCCAAGAGGGTCAAGCACCGAAAAAGCCAAAGAGGACGTATAAAAGGTAAGGCCACGCGGGGTAACCGCGTCGTCTTCGGCGACTTCGGCCTGCAAGCCACGCAAGGTGGTTGGGT
>JBGSKX010000184.1:0-2147 GCA_041741015.1 Pirellulales bacterium | reverse complement strand
AGTACTTTGGGAAGCGCTGCCGCGGCCACCCCTGCCGCTGCGCCGGCGAGTTCGCCGGTAGCAGGAGGGTTGTCAGGTTTCTGGACGGTCGCGCCTGGGGACTCTTTCACCGGCGGTCGCTCGGGCGGTGGAACCAGCGGGGCTTCGCTCGTATCCCCCTCGGGAAGCTTACTCGCCTCGGCGCGGCTGGTCACCGGTCGCACGATCGGCTCGTTCTTGGCGATCAGCTGTGGCGGGGCCTCTTCCGTACGCGGCAGATCCGGCAAGGCCGCCAGGGGCGGCGCGGCTTCGACGAGCGAGGGATCTCGCTCGGGCTCCGCCAAGGGAACCAGCGGCGGTGGATCGGACGAGGCTTCCAGCTTGGGGGCCGTGAGCAGAGGCGCCTGGTCGCCCTGGATGGCGTCCCAGTTCTGTTCAGGACTCTCTGCCTGCTCCGCCGCTGCCGAGTCAGACTCGACGAGCAGCGTGCCATCCTCGAGCGTGACCTGGACACCATCGCTCTTGCGCCCTTCCGGCGGCCCGCTCACGATGTTGACAGTCGAGATGTAGATCGCCAGCAGCACGTGCGCGAGCAGCGACAGGGCGATGCACTTGCCGAGCGGCTTTTGCCCCCAGCGGGTGCCAATCAGCACCAACAGTGCCAGCGTGAGCACGCCGAGACCGCCCCACACCGCCCATCTTGCGAGCTGCGGATCGTGCCAGCCGTCGGGGAGTAGGGAGCTAACGAACTGCATGCTTGGCCGTTTGCGCGAGTTCGACGGAGATGGCCAGATCCTGGATGCCCGCTTGCTTGCACGTGCTGAGAACGTTGGCCACGCGCTCGAAGGGGACCGAGGCGTCGCCTCGTACGAGAACGCCCAGGCCGAGATACTTTTCGCGCGCGGTCTTGAGTTGTGCCTGAAGTTGTTCGAGGCTGACTTCCTGCCGCTCGTAAGTGATCTGCCCATCGCGATAGATGTTGATCACTTTCTTCTCGGGCGCGGCGGAAAGTGCTTCGTTCTTGGAAACCTGCGGCAATTGCAGCTCGATCTGCCGTTCGGCCTTGATGAACTCGGTGCCAACTACGAAGAAGATGATCAGCAGGAACAGCACGTCGATCATTGACGTCAGGTTGAGCTGCGGAATCTCTTCGACGTGCGTGCGAAGGGCCATGGTCGTTCTCGCGGGCAATCGCCACTGGAACAAGAGTAGGGGGCGTGGAAACGGCGCGCGTCCTATGCCGCGGTTGTGGGACGAGACTTTGTGCGCCCGCGCCGGTCGTCGGCAAGCGCTTCGGCCGAGATCATGCCGGCCAACTCCTGGGACAGGTCATCGATCGTCATCAGCAGCCGCTCGATTCGGCCAATGAAGTACAGGTGGATGCAGAGCGCGGGTATCGCCAGCAACAGCCCGGCCGCGGTGGTGAGTAGCGCCTCGCTGATCCCAGCGGCCAGCAGCTCGGTGCGACCCATCGCGTCGGCTCCGGAGATCGCGTCGAAGAGCCGGATCATGCCGATCACCGTTCCCAAGAGCCCCAAGAGAGGGCTGATGGTCACGACGGCGCTGAAGAGCCGCGTGTACTTGCGCAGGTCAGGCGTGATGCGATCTTCGGCATCGATGATCGTTTGTTCGATCTCGACCGAGGGGCGGCCCCATTTCTTGGCCACGGCTTCGAACACTTCGGCGATCGGACTGTTACTTTCGCCGCACAGGGCCACGGCACCGTCGCGGTCAAGTTTCCCCTCGCGCACCTGGTGCAAAAATCGCTTCACATAGGGTCGGGGAATGATCCTGCCGTTGCGGAGGCTCACCGCGCGCTCGAACAGGAATACGAGCGTTATGAACGAGCACACGAGCAGCGGGATCATCATCACCCCGCCACTCTGCATGATCTCGAACAGACTTTTCTGGGAAGTCACCGTGCCGATGCCAGCATTGTCCGTAGCTGCTGCGGTTGGCTCAGCAGGCACCGCATCCTGCGCCCAGGATGCTCCGGCAACTACGGCGAGAAGTGCGACGATCGCTGCGATTCGCAGTCCCCAGTAGCGGATCGATCGGAGGGAACTCATAGCATCCATGCCTCGAAAAATTCGGTTAACTGCTTATTGCTGCGTGCTGGGCGGATTCGGAGCCGCCGACGCACGAGCCCGCGCTGCCGTAAGCCGCTG
>JBGSKX010000183.1:0-3816 GCA_041741015.1 Pirellulales bacterium | reverse complement strand
GGCGCGGCGTCGAGCAGGCCGTGACGAACGTGCGCGAAACGATCGCGCCGGCACTCGCAGGTTACGAGGTTACCGATCAGCGCGGGATCGACGCGCGGCTGATCGCACTGGATGGCACGCTCGACAAACGCCGGCTGGGGTCGAATGCCATCCTGGCGGTGTCGCTGGCCGTGGCGCATGCGGCGGCCATGGCGCGACGCGTGCCGCTATTCACGCACCTGCACGATCTGATGCGGCAGTTCGAAACCTCGGCCCCTCCGCCGCGAATGCCGCTGCCGATGGTCAACATGATCTCGGGCGGATTGCATGCCGGAGGGAACCTGGACTTTCAAGACTATCTGATCAAACCGAATGGCGCGGCCAACTACGCCGAGGGGCTGGAGTGGATCGTGCGGGTCTATCGACGGCTCGGCTCGCTGCTCACCTCAAGCGGTTACGAGGGCCGGCTGGTGGGCGATGAGGGAGGTTATGGCCCGCGACTGAAAAGCAACACCGAAGCGATCGAGCTGGTGCTGAAGGCGATCGAAGCGGCGGGATTGCAACCGGGTCGCGACGTGACGATTGCCCTCGACGTGGCGAGCACACATTTTTACGACGGGCGAAACTACCGGCTGATCGCGACCGGCGATGCGCAGCTCACGAGCGACGAGATGATTGACGTCATGGCCAGGCTCGTGGACCAGTATCCGATTCGCAGCATCGAGGACGCGCTCGCCGAAGACGACTGGGCCGGCTGGCAGCGATTGACCGCGCGACTTGGCTCGCGGGTGCGGCTGGTGGGCGATGACTTGTTCACGACCAACGTCAAGCGGATCGAACGCGGGATCGCCGAACGGGCTGGCAACAGCGTGCTGATCAAGCTGAATCAGATCGGCACGCTCACGGAAACGCTCGAAGCGGTGCTCGTCGCGCGGCGCGGCGGTTTCGGGTTCATCGTTTCGGCCAGGAGTGGCGAGACGGAAGATACAACGATTGCCGATCTGGCCGTGGCGACCGCGGCGGATGGGATTAAGATCGGTTCGATCGTGCGAAGCGAGCGACTGGCGAAGTACAACCGGCTGCTGCGGATCGCGGAAGAGCTCGGGGGGTGAAGTTGTCAGGATGCATCGTAGCTCGAAGCGCCAGCGAGGGCACCGTGCGACATCGTCGGGTGGCCCTGACAATTGTCAGGGTGCCTTCAGCACAGGAGGATGTCGGTGCCACCCCACGAAGTGCAACCGCTTCGCACACCGACAAGCGAGTTGTCGGTGCTACCCGGTCGACCAACGGCGGGCTCACACGACAGCGAGCTTGATCTTCTCGACACCATTCCAGGTGTAGCCTTTGGGGTTCCAGAAGATGCTGCCGTCGAGCGGCTGGGTGCGGCCGAGAGCATCGACGGCACGGGCCCAAACCTCGTGCTCGCCTTTGGGAAGTTTGAGCGCGGCCTGCCACTGGTACCAGGCGTAGGGGCTTTCGGGCACGTCGAGCCTGGCCTGCTGCCAGGTAGCGCCGCGATCGGTCGAGATCAGCACGCTGTCGATGCGGGCTTCGCCGTCGTTGAAGGCGACGCCTTTCACGTTCACCTGTCCGGCCGGCACGCGCTCGCCCGGCGCTGGCGTGAGCACGACGCTCTTGAGCCGCATGCGCCAGTGGGGCTCGCTGTTTTCGAGGTTGGTTTCGAATTCGGTTCCGGGCTTGAGCACTTCGCGCGGCGTGCGGTAGCTGGTCACCTGGTAGTCGTTCGTGGTTTCGTGATCCTCGAAGCGAAGTCGGCCGACCCATTTGACGTGCATCGTGCCATAGAAGCCGGGCGTGACGAGGCGCAGCGGTCCGCCATGCACGGCTGCGAGCGGTTCGCCGTTCAGCTCCCAGACAAGCAGCGACTTTTCGAGCACTTGGTCGAGCGGCAGGCTGTGTTCGAAATCGGCTTTGCCGGGCTGGGCGTTGTCACGGCCCTCGGCGGCGAGATACTTCGCTTTCGGATCTGGCTTGACGCCAAGATGGTTCAGTAAGTCGGACAGTCGTGCGCCACCAAAACGCACGTTTGCCATGCCGCCACGGAGCCACTGCGAGCCTTCGGTCTCGGCCGCTTCGGAGAACAGAGCGCGGCCGTTGCCGGAACACTGCACGACCATCTCGACTTCGTGTTTGGGAAGTGCGCGCAGCACCTTGCCTGTGAACGATTGCGGACGATTGATGAGGCCCGCGATCTCGACCTGCCAGCCGGCGAGTGGATCGGCCCCGGGCGCCTCGGGCGTGGGCTGACAATTGCGGACGAAGAACAGCGATGTGGGCGTGATCTGGTGGCCAGCCAAGAGCGCTGGCGGCGTTTCCAGGACCGGCGGTTCGGCCACGTGCACGATGAGCCGGGCGTCTTTGCCCGCGACGGTGTTACCTGACACGGTGCTGGCGGCAGGCTGCTGGCCGGCGAGCAAACTGAACTGGCTGACCTGGGCAAAGGCCGCGACGGTGACAGCGGAACTCTGAATGAACTTGCGGCGATTAACGGCGAGCATGGGCGGGCACCTCTGCGGTGTGGAAGCTTGGTGAGCGCATTGGCGATGGAGGATGAATTCGTAGTAGTCGATGGTCGCCAACCGATCAAATTCTACCTCGCCGTGCACCCGCTTGGTACCGCTGTCCAGCGAGGCACCCGGCGGCGAAGATCATTACCCCGCGGCAGGGTACCCTCGAAGCGCGCGTCAGGCACCCGAGCGTGCTGGCAACGAGACTCACGAGAAACCGGGGTTCTCCGATCTGCGCTTGCTGTGTTAGGTTGCCCGTCCGCACGGTAAAGGATTGCCGTGCATCAGTGCGTCGCCAAGGAATTGGCTTTGGGGGGATCGTCATGCGAGTTGCCATCGTCCACGACTGGTTGGTCACGTACGCGGGTTCTGAGCGGGTTCTGGAACAGCTCCTCGCGGTATATCCACAGGCCGACGTCTTCAGCCTGATCGACTTTGTGCCGGCTGAGCAGCGCGGCTTTCTGTGCGGAAAAAATGTCCGCACCAGTTTCCTGCAGCATCTGCCATTTGCGCGCACGCGCTATCGGTCGATGTTGCCGCTGATGCCGCTGGCGATCGAGCAGTTCGATCTGTCAGCCTACGACCTGGTGATCTCCAGCAGCCACTGCGTGGCGAAGGGCGTCATCACCGGCCCCGACCAATTGCATGTCAGCTACGTCCACTCGCCGGCCCGCTATGCGTGGGACGCACAGAGCGAGTATCTCGGCAGCGAGCCGGGATTGAATCCGCTCCGCTGGCTGGCGCAGCACTGCTTGCACAAGTTTCGTCAGTGGGACGTGCGGAGCGCGAACGGCGTGGACAGCTTCATCGCGAACTCGCAGTTCATCGCCCGGCGAATTCAGAAAACCTATCGGCGGCCCGCTACCGTAATTTATCCGCCCGTGGATACCGACGCGTTCAGCGCGCGACCGGATCGCGAGGACTTTTACCTGAGCGTTTCGCGGTTGGTGCCCTACAAGCGGATCGAACTGCTGGTGCAAGCATTTGCCGAGATGCCCCAGCGGCGACTGGTGCTGATTGGCGACGGACCACAACTGAAAGCATTGCGGAAGAAAGCGACCTCGAACGTGAGCCTGTTGGGATACCAGAACTTCGAGGTGCTGCGTTCGCACCTGGAGCGGGCCAAGGCGTTCGTGTTCGCCGGGCGCGAGGATTTTGGCATCGTGCTGGCAGAGGCTCAGGCCGCGGGCTGCCCGCTGATTGCCTATGGTCGCGGTGGCGCGGCCGAGATCGTCCGCGGACTTGAGCACGAGCGGCCGACCGGCGTGCTCTTCGATGAGCAGACGCCCGCGGCGATTGTGGCGGCGGT
>JBGSKX010000182.1:0-33457 GCA_041741015.1 Pirellulales bacterium | reverse complement strand
CGCTTCGCGCGCGAGCTCGATGGCGTTGCCCGATTCGAGTGCACGCTCGAGCGCGGCCAGCTGATCGGCGCTGCGCGCGGCGAACTTGTGCAGAATCATGCCGCAGAACGTGACGTCGTCGAGGCAGCGCCGCAAGAGGCTTGCCAGGTCGATCGGATCATCAAGCTCGGCATGCGGCGGCGGCGAAGGCAGCGGTGTGAATGTCTCGGGGCGGAAGCCGCGATCGCCCAGGGCCGAGGAAGTACTCATCCTGATTCGTCTCGTTCGCTTGGTGTGTTCTGCATGGCGCGATCCTGCGCCGTGGGCTCGCCCGTTGCTATCTGAAACCTACCACGAACTGCGCGTCCGATCGCGCCAGGCTTGCCGGTCGTGCGGGTCGTGAGCAACGTGCACCGTAGATTCCGACATTCGACCCTGCGGCTTTCGCGGCTGGCGCCGAAGGGATAAACTGAGGCCAGCGCGCTTCTTCGCCGTATCTTTCTCGAAATCAGCACCCCCGAAATCAGTCATCGATGGCGTCTCCGTCTGCAGCCACCGCCGGCCAGTGGTCCGAAATCGAAGTGGCTGGCCACGTTTGCGAGGTCTACCAGCCGCCGCGCGCGAGCGAGCACGGCTACACCGTGATTTACCTGCACGGCGTGCATCTCAACCATTTGCACGACAAACCGGAGTTTATGCGCGAGTTCGATCGGCACGGGTTTCGGGTGATCTGCCCACGCACGGCGCGCTCCTGGTGGACCGATCGGATCTGCAGCGAGTTCGACAAGCAGATCTCGGCCGAGTGCTACGTGCGTGATCACGTGATGGACTGGCTTCGCGCGAACTGGCAGGTCGAGCCGCCGCGCGTGGCACTGCTGGGCACGAGCATGGGAGGGCAAGGGGCGCTGCGGATGGCGTTCAAGTTTCCCAACAAGTTTCCCGTGCTCGCGGCCATCTCGCCGGCGATCGACTATCACACGCGGATGGATGAAGGGGACGAAACCCTCTTCGAAATGTACGCCGACAAGGAGACCGCACGGCAGGACACCGCCACGCTGCACGTGCATCCTTTGAACTGGCCGCGCAACATGTTCTTCTGCTGCGATCCGATCGACACCCGCTGGCACGAAAGCGCCGAGCGGCTACGGATGAAGCTCGCGGCGCTCGGCATCCCTTACGAAGCCGATCTGGAAACCAGCGGCGGCGGCCACGGCTTTGAGTATTACGGACGGATGGCCGAAAAAGCGCTCGGCTTCATCCACCAGCGGCTGGAAAGCGAACGACGCCGGGTGTAGCCGTAATTTCACGATCGCTGCCGTGATACGTCGTCGACACGGCGTCGCCGAGAAACCTGCCACGCGGCGCTACTGGACTATTTCGGCAGTCCAACAAATTCATTGATGATGCCGTCGGGATCTCCGATGAACATGATCCGAGCCAGTTTACCCAACGGGAAAATCGGCTGTTCGATCGTGACACCGGATGACTTCGCAAGCTCGCTGACGGCATCGAGGTCGCGCACGATGTACTGAATGTAGCGCATGCCGTGGGCTTCTTCCCAGCGCCCTGTATGCGGCGGCAAGGCATCGCCGAATGTACCCAACAGGATGGTCGTGTTGCCGAACCGATAGGGATGCAATTCGCCCCCTTCGGCAGCCGGCAGCTTGACCGATTCTTGCTCCGCGAAGCCCACGAATTCTCGGTAGAACTTCCGGCTTGCCTCCAAGTCCTTCACGGTTAACCGAAGTTCAATGTTCTTATAGACGTCGTCCGACGTTCCCTCGGGCGGAACCACGAGTGCGATCTGGTTACCGTCGGGGTCATCGACGATCACATGGCTCCACCCCCGGGCCGAAGGTTCCGCCGTAAACGCGGGCAACGGATGGCCGTGGGCTTTGAACCTTTCGCTCAAGCCTTGCGGATCGCGAACAAAGAGGGTCAGCCGGCGGATTCCGGTGGCCGCATCCACTTTTCCCGATTCCGATTTCCGCGTGGTGGCGCTGTGCAGCAACTTGATCTCGGTAGTGCCGACCTGATAGCGGGTCATGACGAGCCCGCCGGGAAGGTTTAAGTTCGCCATGGGCTTGAGCTGCAGGATGTCGCCATAGAATTCCTTCGACTTCGCGACGTCGCCCACCGACAGCACGAGGTTAACCGACGGCATAAACATCAGCTCGGGAATGCGCACGCCCTCGACCGCCGAGGCTCGCGAAGTTGCCAGAAAGAACGCCAGCGTCGCACAGCCGGTTGCGAACGTGCGGATGGTGCTGAAATGTGGCCGCATGGCAATCTTCCTCTCGATGGGGTTAGTCCTGTACACTCGTAGGGTCTCATGCCGCTGCAAACCATTTCACTTACTGCGGCGCAGGCCAATGAGCTCATCCTCGTCTTCGGCATCGAGCCACTCGCTCCAGCTTTGCATGGCATAAGCCAGGAGTTCGCCGCGGGAGGGCGACTTTGACGCGGCTGAAGCTCGCAAAGGTTCCGCGAGTACCAGCGGCGCTGCGGCTTCCGGCGCCGGCAGGTTGAGCTTAAACAGGATGCCGCCGTTGGTGCGTGCGATCAGGGAGTCGCCAGCACTCACCACGCCGTTGCGATCGAAGTCAAGCAAGCTCGTGATTGGCTGATTCACACCGGGAGCAACGCGGGCCGCAAGTTCGTCGGCCGCGCTCGTCACGGCGGCGACAGCTGTGCCCGAGCCGCTGTCGCCCACGCGGCTGCCGAAGTAGAACACCTCGGGCTGCGATAGTCCGGTGCGGGGATTGGCGAGGATCGTGATCTCCAGCCAGGTGTTGGTGATCGCGCCGCTGGCCCAAGCAAAGGCCACGCGCGTGACATCGCCAGACTCGGCCGGAAGGCCGGCTCGAACAAAGAAGTCCGTGGGCGCGGGGGCGGCGATCCAGGTGTTCAAATTGTTGCCGGTGCCCACGCGGAACTGAAAGTCCTCCAGCACGACATTCGCAGGCATACTGGCCACGTCGATCATCACCCCATTGATCCCGCGCGAGTAGCTGGAGATGTTCTCGAACGTGGCCAAACCGCTGCCGGGCAGGTAGGCCGTTTTGTCGGGCGCGATCGCCGCGTCATCCAGACTGGCCAGACCATTCCGATCGATCACAGGAAGACCGCCGTCGAACTTCGACTGGTTGTAGAAGAGGTGCCGGCCGACGACGGTTGCGGCTTCGGGAGTGTACGTGAAAGGCTCGCGTGCCACGCCGTCGCCACTGAGCGCCAGGTAGATCGTACCATCCAAGGTGGCGAGCGCATCGCCCAGCGGGATAAAGGGATCGAACAGCCCCAGCGATTGGAAGAGATGTCGCGTGCCCGGTGCAGTGCCGTCGCTCTGGTACAGGCTGCGGTCGGCCACGACGAACAACTCGTTGTTCTCGACCGTCATTTCGTAGGCGCCACTAAAGAAGAAACTACTGTTCCCTGGCAGCACCTGCAAACGGGTCGTGCCCGCCGGGGTAGAATCGGTCGACCAGAGCGCGACTGGAGAGCCGAACTGTGCGTCCGCCGGAGCAAAGTAGTGGAGCCTGCCATTGAGCGCGTGGCCAGACGGGAAAGCTGTGGTGGCGTTCGAGGTAAAGATGAAAGCCACAAACTTAGTCCCCACCTGCGTCATGTCGGTGGTCCACATGGCGATAGCACCCAACGGCCCCGACGGGCCCGGAGGGCTTGTAAAGGAAGTGAAATACAAAGTATCGCCGGCGGCCATGAGCGACCGAGGTATCGACGGCAACTGGAGCGACTGCGTCCCTTCAGCGGTGCCATCCGTTTTCCAAATGCGATTGCTCGCGACGAAGTAGACGGCCGAGTCGGTCGCCGTAAGATAGCGCGGCAGTCCGATCACGTTGGGCACGATCTCGCTGAACTTGCGCGTTCCTTCAGCGGTGCCATCGGAATGCCAGAGGTCAGACGTGCCATCGACGAAGGCGGTAAAGTAATACTGCCCCTGCCAGACGAGCGACTCGACACCGGGATAGGGAAACGACTGGCCGAGCGACTGGACCACGACGATGCCGCTTTCGTCCGCGCGACAGACCATCACCCCAAGCGTGGCGTCGTAGGCCAGGAAGATCACGCCCCCGGCGAACGCGTGCAGGCCCAGGATCGTGGGCTGATCGGCGGCGTACGGCCAATCGAGCCGGCGCGTGCCTTGCAGCGTGCCGTCGCTGACGCCCAGGTAGCGATTGCCGAAAGCGTCGTCCGCCGTGAAGTACAACAGGTCACCCACCGGCGTCAGGTATGCGACATGAGAACTTTGCACGCCATAAGCTGACGGCGTCAACTGCGTCACCGGGCCATTCGGACCTGCTGCGCTATAGAGTTGCGATCCGAAGCCATCGTCGGCCACGAAGAATACGTGCGAGCCTGCGGCGACGAACTGCTGCGGCGAGGACGAATCGGTTGCCGGATCTGCGATGTCCTTCACCAGCCGCGTGCCGGCGAATGTTCCATCGGTGCGCCACAGCTCAACGCCGGCCCCGCCGTTTCCGCTATAGAACAACTGTCCGCCGGCGACTCCCAACTGGACGTTGCCGCTGGTGCCGGCTGGTGCGATCTGGGCCCGCCAGGGATAGGTGCCCAGCGATGTTCCGTTGGAACGCCACAGATCGGCGGCGTGGGTGCCATCGTACGTCGAGAAGTACAACTCGCCGCCATAGCTGGCCATGCTGTTGATCGAAACAAAGCCGCCGTTCGACTCCAAAGTGGCGAGCTGCGTTGTGCCGGCCAGCGTGCCGTCCGACTTCCACAGGCCATAGCCGTCATTCTTATTGGCGGAGAAGTACAGCAGGTCGTCGATTGCGAAGAGCTGCCGCGGCATGCTGCTGTTTGAGCCCGGATTCAGATCGCCGATCGGACTGGCGGTCGCGGGATCGGCGGCTTCGATCACCCAGAGTTCCGTGCCCTGGCCTGCCGAGTCGGCCGCGAAGAACAGCCTCTCTCCGGCGACCACCGGGGCACTCCTCGTTTCCAAGGTGTAGGCTGACGCGCCAACAACGGGGACGGTTCCCTCGGCAGTGCCGTTGCTCCGCCAGAGCGCGTCGGCCGTGCCGTTGTCGCTCGCAATAAAGTAAAGTGCGTCCTGGAAACTCGTCAGGTAATCGGCTGACGACGACGAACTGCCAGGCCGGATGTCCTTGACGAGCACGGTCCCTTCGGGCGTGCCATCGCTCTTCCATAGTTCAAAGCCGGTGGTGCCGTCGTTACCCAGGAAGTACAGCGTGCTGCCCACCGCGGTGAGATCCGTGGCCGTGTTGCTCGTTGACGTTGACGGATTGAGGTCTTTGACCAGCACCGTGCCGAGTGTCGTGCCATCGCTCTTCCAAAGTGCGGTACCCGTCGACCCGTTGTTGGCGGTGAAGAACAGCGTGCCGGCGACGTTCACCAGTTCTGAATTGAAACCAAAGCTGGAACTCGTGCCCGGGCGGATGTCGAGCACCATCGTGGTGCCTTCGGCAGTGCCGTCGGTGCGCCACAGCTCGTCGCCGTGGGTGCCATCGCCCGCGATGAAGTACAGCCAGTCGCCAACGACTACCAGCTCGGAAGCGAACGACGAGAAGCTACCCGGCTCGATATCTTTGATGAGTTGCGTGCCCGCTTCGGTGCCGTCGCTGCTCCAGAGTTCGCGGCCGTAGTCCGGATGGTACGCCGTGTAGACCAGCCGACCGTCGAACTCGATGAAGTCCTGGGGATAGGAAGACGACTGCGTGTTGATATCGGCCAGAAGTTGCGGCGAGACCGAGAGCAGGTTGCGCGATTCGAGCGATTCGAAAGGAATGCCGCTGAGGCGGCGCCGCTGCCAGGGTGTGCGCATCGAGGAGAGCTCGCGTAGGGAGTGCCGAGTGGGTGTTCCGCCGCACCAGCTCAGAAGCCGACTGCTGGAAACCGGCAGCCCCCCTGACAGGCGGAGTCAAGTTTAGTCGGCTTAGCGGCAGCGGTCAAAATCGTCCCGTGAGTAAGGGCAGCAAACTACGGCACAATCGCCATGAGCGCTGCCTATCGCCCCCGCCACGAACGCGCTGCCGAGAGCAGATTCAGCAGCGAATCTTCCAGCGGCGAATCTTCCACCGCTTCGCTCGCGCGCTTCAGCCAGGCTTGCGCCAGCGCCAGCGAGAGGTCGCGATCGTGCGGAAGCACGCGCTCCGCGGCAGGAGACAGCACGGCGGCAAAAGGCGAGGCCGCCAGCGGCTCGACAACCGCTGGTTCGGCCAGCGGCGCAATTTCAGGTTCGGCCGGCATGTTCAAGGCACTCGCAATCGCGTCCTCCGCGTCATCCTCCGTGCCTTCCCCCTCGCCGTCGTCATCGCCGACCAATGGCGCAGCCAGCGGAGCGGCGAGATTCAGTCGCACCAGCAGTCCCGCGTTGTTCCGGGCAATCAACTGATCGCCACCGCTGACCAACGAATCGCGATTGAAGTCGTAGATGTTGGTCACGCCTTGCTGGATCGCCGGGTTGGCCCGAGCAGCCAGTTCGTCACCTGCTGACGTCAAGAACACGCTGGGAGGAGTGCTCAGTCCGGTGTCACCAATCCGGTTGCCAAAGTAGAACGTGTCGGCCTCGGCCAGACCGGTGTCCAGATTGGCCAGCAACGTCACTTCCAGCCACTGATTCGCAATCGCGCCGTCGGCCCAGGTGATTGTGATGCGATCCGATCCGCCAGCTCCGGCGCCGGGGCGCACAGTGACCAGCGAAGGCGCCGGCGCAGCGGTCCAGGTGCCGAGCGAGTTGCTGTTTCCCACGCGGAAGCTGAAGTCGTTGACCGAGATGTTCGGATGCGAGCCGGCAACGTCGATCATCACGCCGTTGATGCCGCGTGAGTAGCTGGAGACCGCGCTGAAGTCGGCTAGTCCACCGCCGGCCTGGTAGGCCGACTTATCGGTCGCGATTGCGGCGTCGTCGGCCGCGTTGATGGCGCTGTTGTTGCCATCGAACTTCGACTGGTTGTAGAACAGCATCCGCCCCATCACCGAGATGGCGACCGTGAACGACTCCAGCGCATTGCCGGCGATGTTCCCCGCCACGTCGATGACCGGCGAGAGGGCCGACGTGAGCAACAGCTCATAGACGCCGGACACGCTGGTGATCGTCGTCAGGTTGCCAAGCGTCCAAGTTATGTTGTCGAGCGTCGAAATCGGCTGTGCACCCGTCAGCAGATTCGCGCCGCCATCGCGCGAGAGCGAGAGGGCGTTCAGATTCAGCCCGCTCACGACTTCGCTGAAGGTCAGGCCGATGGAGCTAACGGGAATCACGCGCGGGTCGGGCGCGACAGCCGCGAAGGCGGCCGTTGGCGCGATCGTGTCGATCGTGATTTGCAGCGCCGGCGACGCGGGCGATTGCTGCTCGCCCGGCTCGGTTTGTTTGGCCGTGATCGAATGCAGGCCGTCGATGAGGGTGAAGCTGCCGCTGGTGGTGACGATCGTCGAGGCTCCACCCGCCACGGCCGAACCGATTAGCGTAGCTCCGGCGAAGAGCTGTACCGTGGCGCCGGCGACGGTTCCTGTAACCTGGAACTGGAGCGTCTGTCCGCCGCCGGAGTTGTTGAGCCGCGTGATCCGATCGGAGTTCGAGATGCCGGTGTCGCTTGCGGCGAGCAGTGTGACGCCCGAGGGTGCGGAGCTGACGCCCACGAGGCTATCGACCAGGAGCGCGGCCTTGGGCGTGCCACGGCCGGTGACGGCGTCGTAGCCCACGCCGGCCGATTGCGGAATGCTACCGCCGCTCGAACCGGATGTAATGTCGTTGAAGTTGCTGGCCGGCATCGTATAAAGCCGGGTCATCAGCGCGTTCATGTCGAACACCGGTAGGCCGGCGAGCGTTCGCCCCTGATTGGCAACCGCCACGAGCGAAGCCCACGCAGGGGCGGCAAAGCTCGTGCCCGCCACCTTCGACCACGGTGTGCCGGGTGAATTATTGAACGTGTCGTACACGGCCACGCCCGTGTTCGGGTTAGCCAGGAAGGCGACGTCGGGCATCACGCGCTGCGTCAGGCTTTGGGTGACGACGCCGTTCTGCCAGCTCGGCTGCGATTGATACTGGCTAATGCCGCCGCCGCTGCCGCTCCAGGCGGTTTCGCTGATGATCTGGCTGGAACCGTTGAGCGTGACCGTCGTGCCGCCGACGGCCACGACGTTCGGTGAGTACGCCGGAAACACGCCGGGTCCGCCCGAGTTGCCCGCCGCCGCGAAGAACGTTACGCCGGCGTGACCGGGCGGCGTGGTGAGAAACTGATTGTAGAACGTCTCGCCGGCCCACTCGCCTGCGCCCCAGCTCATCGAGACGACCGACACGCCGGGGACATTTCGGGCATAGTCAACCGCGGTGAACAAGTCACTAAAGGCGGCGCTGTTCGCTTCCACCAGCAAGATGTTCGCGCCGGGCGCCAGCGCGTGAGCCCATTGGACGTCGAGCGCCGTTTCGAGCGCCCAGCCACTGACGGAAGTCGTATAGTCGGTCCCGCCGTATTGGTCGACCTGCACGAAACTCGGGGCATTCGGCAGGCCGTAGAACGCACTGAACGCGGCCAGGTCGCTCGCAGCGTTGGGCGTGTGATAGGCATTGACGATGGCGATCGTCTGGCCCGCGCCGTCGCCGGCAATGGTGTTGTTCTGAAAGAAGATCTGATTGAAGCCGTAGGCCGCGCGAATCTGGGCGGGAGAGAAGCCGGTCGGGACACCGGTGCCTACCATCGGCTCGGCGATGACGGTGGTCAGCGGCGTGGCGATCGGCTCGGTGCCCAGCGCGGCCGCCCACAACTCGCCGACTTCTTCGTAGGACAGATCGGCGGCCAGCAGTTGGCGGTCTTCCAGCAGTTCGCCGGCGGCCACGCGCGAACGCGCCTGCCGGCGCTCGGGCACCCGCGATCGATTGTCCCCCTCACCACGCGCGAACGGCATGCGCAACCTGAGCCCTTGGGGCAACTACTGAAGTTGAACCGCTGAAAGGATATGAGTGTTCAGAGCCCCGAGCTTAGAGGTGCCTGTCCTGGCTCGGGCCTGTAGTTCCAGGATAATGACCGGCTGACCCCTGCCACAAGCAGCGGCCAGGGGCCACGCGTCGAAAACCGGATCGGCCGAATCGCTACAACCGCGCGCGGCCTCGCCCTCGGTAAGAGCACATTCGCAGTTTCGCGGGCCGAATATTGCCCCCGCGGTCCATTCGTCGCCGGGAGAGTCCGAACGATCTGAGCCCTGAAATAACCCACCCCCAAAATCGGGATGCCGGCGTCGATTCTGCCGCGTATCCGGCTATTTGTTGACAAGCCGCCAGATCGCCATTAGTCTCAAAATAGAACAGAGTTACCACTTTTCTCGCGCGCCGCTTCCTAGACGCGCACCAGAGCAGGCAACGTTCTTTCGCCCGGGGGGGCACACGGCTCGTTAAGGCCAGTCCGCCGCTTGGGTCAGCGCGCGCCAAACATTCAGGCGAGTCGCGAGCTGGCCGAAGGGTTGCGGACTCTGGCGAAGTTGTTCTCCCAGGGGTGATTGGGGGAAGCTTGCAGGACTGCAAAGCGTTAATATGTCAACCACCTGCCGTCCTCATTTCGACGGCAGGAAAGCGAACATTGCGCCGCGGGTAAAGTGCACAGCGCGGCCCCGCGTATCACTGAACTCCACGAAGAACACGGACTTGTGATGGCCAAGAAGTTGGACTTTGCCGAGATCCTCATCCGCCAGGGCATCATCTCCGCGGACCAATACGCGGAAGCCAAACGCGTCGCCCGAACCAGCGGAAAAAAGGTGCACGATCAGCTCGTCGTCCTGGGGTATGCCACCGAGGTCGAGGTGATGAAAGCCATGGCCAAAGAGCACGGCCTGGAGTACATCGACCTGAACGAAGTCGTGATTCCGCCGTCCATCGTCGAACTCGTCCCCGAGTCTGTGGCCCGCGAGAACTCCGTGCTTCCGATGGCCGAGGAAGACGGGTCGCTGAAGGTGATTGTGAGCGACCCATCGGACCTGGAGGCCTTCGACAAGCTGCGCTTCATCTTGAACCGCAACATCGAGATTGCCCTGGCGCCCCGCTCGGCGATTCAGGAAGCCATCAACCGGCACTACGGGCAGACGGAGGATCAGAGCGCCGACTCGATGCTCCAGGAATTCACCGACACGGCCATCGACTTCACCGAGACCGAGCAGGAAACCGGCGGCGGCTCGGACGAAGTCATCGATGAAACCAGCGCCCCGATCGTCCGCCTGACCCAGCTCATCATTACCGAGGCCGTGCAGCTCCGGGCGTCCGACATCCACGTCGAGCCGTTCGAGGACCGGGTCCGCATCCGCTACCGGATCGACGGCGTGCTGGTCGAGCGCGACAGCCCCCCCCGACGTCTGCTGGGGGCGCTCCTCTCGCGCCTCAAGATTCTGGCGAATATCGATATTGCCGAACGACGCCGGCCCCAGGACGGTCGCATCAAGGTCACCGTGGGTGACAAGCAGCTCGACTTGCGCGTGAGCATCCTCCCGACCAACCACGGCCAATCCTGCGTCATGCGCGTGCTGGATAAGGACAGCATCCGGGTGGGCGTCCGGCAGCTGGGGCTGTCGGAGAACGATTTTCGGCAGTTCAAAAACCTGATCCGGCGGCCCAACGGAATCATCCTGGTCACCGGGCCGACAGGGTCCGGCAAGACCACCACGCAGTTCGCGGCCCTGAACGAGTTGAACAAGCCGGACCGCAACATCATTACGGCCGAGGACCCGGTTGTGTACTACCTGCCGGGCATCAACCAGGTCGAGGTGAAGCACCATATCGGGCTGGATTTCGCCAAAATCATCAAGGCCATGTTGCGTCAGGCCCCGAACGTGATTCTAGTGGGAGAGATGCGAGACAGCGAGACTGCCCAGATGGGGATTCAGGCCTCTTTAACTGGACACTTGGTTTTCAGTACACTTCACACGAACGATGCGCCCAGTGCTATTACAAGAATGACGGATATGGGTGTCCCCGGGTACCTCGTGGCAAGTTCGGTCGTCTCGGTTCTGGCACAGCGGCTTGTGCGGGTTATATGCCCCAAATGCAAACAGCCGCACCGTCCTTCAGACGCCCAGCTCGAGGCCGCGGGCATCACCCCGGAGATGGCCGCCACGGCCAAATTCATGAAGGGCAAAGGCTGCGGAAACTGTTCGAAGTCGGGCTATCGCGGCCGCCAGGGCATCTTTGAAATGATGATGATGACCAACAAGGTTCGCGAGCTGGCCTTCGCCGGGGCACCCACCCAGCATCTGTATCGCGTCGCCGTAGCGCAAGGCATGGTACCGCTTTACCACGACGGCATTCGCAAGGTGCTGGCCGGCACCACCACGATCGAGGAGGTCTTTCGCGTCTCGAAGAGACCTGAGGAATGACCAACCCGAACGCCACGCTCGGCCCCTGGCAATTACCCGGGGGTCGGGCCGTTCAACGCGGGGCAACAACCGCCAGCAGCAAAGGGACGACCACCGCAACCTATCCCCAGAACAAACAACTTACCGCACAATTGCCACCGACCCGATGCCTGTCGCAGCTCTCCACGGGGCAGCCAGGTTCACGATCGGAGTTCGTCGCGAGGCTGGCGGCGGCTTGGCAGCTTGTCTGGTAAGCACGAATAATCCTCTGGCAAATCGGGCCGGCTGGTTCCAGCTTCGCCCCGACAGAACACCGGAACTTGTGTCACCACACCGGAACAGTGTGCAACACGGCTCCAACGGGTCTCGACTCCCTGCGGGATTCGCTGGAGGTTATTCGCGAAAAGTTCGTGCATATTCGCCGATCAACGCGCCGAGTCGGAAGTCCCGGCCTTGGGACCTCCCCCGAGCGCTCCAGTCAGGCCCGTGAAAGTAAGAGAGGACGGAAAGCGTGTCGACAAACGCCGAAACCATTCATATTGATAAGCTGCTGCACGCGGTCGTGCGGCAGGGCGCCAGCGACTTGCACATTACGGTGGGCCAGCCCCCCGTGATTCGGCACGACGGCCACATGGTCAAGCTCAAGACCAAGGTGCTCGAGCCGTCCGACACCCAGTCGCTGATGAAGAGCATCACCCCCGACCGCTGCCAGCAGGAACTGCAGGCCGTGGGCGGGTCGGACTTTGGCTTCGCGTTTGGCGACCTGGCCCGCTTCCGCGTCTCGATCTTCAAGCAGCGTGGCAACGTGGCGATGGTGCTGCGGCAGATCCCGAACAAACTGCTCACCATGGAGCAGCTTGGTCTGCCGACGGCTTGCGAGCGGCTCATCCAGCGCCCGCGCGGCTTGTTCCTGGTCACGGGCCCGACGGGTTCCGGCAAGAGCACCTCGCTGGCCAGCATGATCAACTACCTGAACGAGAACTTCGATCATCACATCATCACGATCGAAGATCCGATCGAGTTCTTCCATCCGAACAAGAAATCGACGGTCAACCAGCGCGAGATCGGCGTCGATGTGCCCAGCTTTTCCGAAGCGCTGCGCCGCGCTCTGCGACAAGATCCCGACATCATCCTCGTGGGCGAGCTTCGCGATCTGCCCACGATCGAGGCGGCGATCAGCGCCGCCGAAACGGGGCACGTCGTGTTCGGCACGCTGCACACGACCGGCGCCCAGGGCACGGTCAACCGCATCATCGACGTATTCCCCACGAGCCAGCAGGATCAGATTCGCACGCAGCTTTCCACCTCGATCATCGGCGTGCTGTCGCAAACGCTGATTCCCAAGATCGGCGGTGGCCGCGTCGCCGCGCACGAACTGCTGGTGTGCAATTCGGCCATCGGCAACCTGATTCGCGAAAACAAAACGTTCCGCATCAACTCGGCCATCCAGACCGGCGCCAAGCAGGGCATGGTCTTGCTTGACGACGCGCTGTTCCGGCACTGGAAGGCCGGCAACTGCACGAAGCAGGACCTGCTGGCCAAGGCCGCCTCGCCCGACGAACTGGCCGCCCGCATCGCCAACGCCGAGCGCGGCATGTTCGATGAGGACGACGCCGACAAGGACGACAAAGGCGACAAGGACAACGGACACGGCAAAAAGAAGTAACCGAGCAAGACAACCTGAAAACCTGACGGACGAGCGAGATTCGATCGCTTCCCCTTTCAGCACCGCTTCAGCAACGAAGGCGTAACTCTCCATGGCAATGCGTCGATTGGGACAGATTCTGGTCGATCTCGGATTCATCTCCGACGATCAACTCGAAACGCTTCTCGAAGAGCACCGGTCTTCTCCCGGCATCCTGATTGGCAAGTTCGCCGAGAGCCAGGGCCTCATCAACGAAGAGCAGCTTTCCCAGGCCGTCGCCGAGCAGTGGGGCATGCAGGTCGTCAGCCTGGCCGACATCGTCATCCCGCCGAACGTGCTCGGCCTGGTGACCGAGACGATGGCCCAGATGTATCGCATCGTGCCGATTGCGTTCCGCGATGGTTCGCTGACGATCGCGATGTGCGACCCGCAGAACCTGGCGATTCAGGACGAGCTGCGTACGTTCCTGGGATACGACATTCGCGCCGTGGTGGCCACCGAGCGAGAGATCCTCAAGGCGCTCGAGCGCTACTATGCCTCGGATACCGAGAGCGTGGAAACCCTCGTGGCCGACCTGGACGCCGACGAGGAACTGGCAGCCGCCGCGGCCGCCGCCGGTAAAGAAGGCCCGATCGATCTCGACAATCTCGAGGCCATGGCCGACAGCGCGCCGGTCCGCAAGCTGCTGAACATGGTGCTGCTGATCGCCATCAAGGACCACGCAAGCGACTTGCACTTCGAGCCGTTCGAAGACGAGTTCCGCATCCGCATCAAGGCCGACGGCGTGCTCTACGAAATGGTGCCGCCGCCGCGCCACCTGGCGTTTGCGATCACCACCCGCATCAAGGTCATGGCGAATCTCGACATTGCCGAGCGGCGCATGCCGCAGGACGGCCGCATCGAACTGACCGTCGGCGGCCACCCGGTCGACTTGCGCGTGAGCGTGCTGCCGACGATGTTCGGCGAGAGCGTCGTCATGCGAGTGCTCGACCGTTCGGTCGTGTCGCTCGACCTGAACAAAGTGGGCATGGACGCGCCCACCATGAAGGCCTTCCGCGAGATCATGCACAAGCCCAACGGGATCATCCTCGTCACCGGTCCGACGGGCTCGGGCAAGACCACCACGCTGTACTCGGCGCTGAGTGAGATGAACGTGATCACCGAAAAGCTGATCACCACCGAAGACCCCATCGAGTACGACATCGACGGCATCGTTCAGGTGCCCATCGATTCGTCGATCGGAAACACCTTCGCAATGTGCCTGCGGGCCATCCTGCGACAAGATCCCGACAAGATTCTGGTGGGCGAGATTCGCGACATCGAAACGGCCGAGATCGCCGTGCAGGCCTCGCTCACGGGGCATACCGTATTCAGCACGCTGCACACGAACGACGCCCCCAGCACGGTCACCCGACTGCGCGACATGGGCATTCAGTCGTTTTTGATCACCGCCACGGTCGAAGGCATTCTGGCCCAGCGGCTGGTGCGGCGAATCTGCACGCAGTGTCGCGAGACGACCGTCCCCAGCAGCGAGACCCTGGCCGACCTGGACCTGACGCCCTCGGACGTCGCCGGCAAGAACTTCTTTCGCGGCCGCGGCTGCGACGCCTGCAACAACACGGGCTACAAGGGCCGCGTCGGCCTGTTCGAGTTGATGATCATGAACAACAACCTGCGCGACATGATCATGCGAGACGCCTCGACCGAAGAACTTCGCGACGCGGCCCGCAGCTATGGCATGGTCACCCTGCGCGACGCCGGCATGCGCGCCGCCGAAGACGGCGCCACGACGCTGGACGAAATCGTCCGCGAAACGGTCATGGAAGGTTAACTGTAAACCAACAACGCCCGGCTACAGAAGAAAACCTAGAACACTCGAGTCATCAAGAACCAGGATCTCACAGCCATGCCGACCTATCAATTCGAGGCCATGGACTCCACCGGTCAGGAGATCAAGGACGTCATCGAGGCCGTGAGTGAAGAAGAAGCCCAGGCGACGATTCGCCAGATGGGTTACTTCGTCACCAAGATCGCCGTCAAGAAGCAGAAGAAGGCCGCCGCCGAGAAGGCCAAGGGGGGCAAGAAACGCGGCTTCGTCATCGGCGGCGTCAACAGCAAGGTCCTCACCACCTTTACCCGCCAGCTCTCAATTCTGCAGGACGCCGGTCTGCCGATTCTGCGCAGCCTGCGAATTCTGGAACAGCAGTGCAAGGGGGGCCGCCTCAAGCTCAGTCTGCAGGACACCTGCGAGGAGATCGAAGGCGGCTCGACGCTCTCCGAAGCCATGGCCAAGTCGCCCAAGTGCTTCAACCGCCTGTATGTGAACATGATCAAGGCCGGTGAGGCCGGCGGGGCGCTGGAACTCATTCTGCAGCGCCTGGCCGACTTCCAGGAACGAGCCCAGTCGCTGAAACGCAAGATCAAAGGCGCGATGATCTATCCGATCGTCGTGATCTCGGTGGCCGTCGGCATTCTGACGTTCATCATGATCAAGATCGTGCCCAGCTTCGTGACGATCTTCGAGGATTTCGAAGTCGAACTCCCCGCGATGACGATCATGCTGATGACCGTCTCCTATCTGACCGTCACCTATTGGTACTTGATACCCGGCATCCCGATCAGTATCTGGCTGTTCATCAAGCTCTTGCGCAAGTTCGAAGCCGGCCGCGTCGGCTGGGATATGTTCCTCCTCAAGATGCCGATCTTCGGTCAGCTCGTGGAAAAGAACATTCTCGCCCGCACCACCCGCACCCTGGGCACGCTGGTCGCCTCGGGCGTGCCGATTCTGGAAGGGCTGAACATCACTCGCGAAACGAGCGGCAACGCCGTGTTCGAAAAGCTGTTCGCCAAGATCTCGGAATCCATTCGCGAGGGCGAATCGATCGCCAAGCCCATGAAGGAATACTCCCAGATGACGTTCCATCCCATGGCGGCATTCTTCTGGGCCTTCTTCTGCGGCGGGCCGATCGGACTGTTGATCTACATGGGCAAAATGAAATCCCGCGTCGTCGACGACCTGACCGTCAACATGGTCGACGTGGGCGAAGAAACCGGCGAGCTCGACACGATGCTCTACAAGGTGGCCGACACCTACGACGAAGAAGTCTCGGTGCTGACCGAAAGCCTCGTGAGCCTGATGGAACCGCTCTTGATCATCTTCCTGGGCGGTGCCGTCGGCTTCATCGTGATCGCGCTGTTCATGCCGCTGGTGGCCCTGATTACCAACCTGAGCTAACGGGAGGAGAAGTACGGCGCGTATCGCGATGTTTCAAGCCCAGGGAATGCCTTCCCTGGGTCCTTCGCCGCGAGCTCAACGCTGAATGAATCTCCCCACGTGCGACGCCAAGAGGGCGCCGCACGCACAACGAACCAACAGAGCCAAACACGAAACGAAGGATCCCAGTCATGTCGCTTCCCCCGAAACACCTCCGCCGCGGTTTCACGCTCACAGAGTTGCTGGTCGTGATCGCAATCATCGCCATCCTGGCCTCGCTCGGCACGGTGGCCGTCATGCGGGCCCTGGGCACCGCCCGGGCCACGGCCATCAAGACGGAGCTGGACCAGATCGACGCGGCGATGAAGCGGTATAAGGAGACGTACGGGAGTTATCCGCCGTGTAATTTGGCGTTTGATGAGACAGGTCTTACGCCACAGCAGAGGGCCCAGCGCCTTGGCGCGATTCGCCAGCACCTGGCAATGGCCTTTCCGAGATACACCGCCGACGAGACGAAACTACGCACGACGCTGACCAACGCCGGCATTGACACCGCGACGTTCCGCCCCGATCAGGCGCTGGTGTTCTGGTTACAAGGATTCAGCGCCGATCCTACTTCTCCGATCCTGAGCGTCGAAGGCTATCCTCTCGACGCCAACGGTAATCCAGTAGGAACCACCCCTCAGAAGCGGACCAACAACTTCTTCGCGTTCGATCAGACGCGGCTGGCAGGGCAGGTGTCGGGTGCCGTCACAAATCCCGCGCCGTCGTATTTCCCGGTCAACGCGCGCTTCACGACGTCGACCAGCCCAACCAGAACATTTCCCGTATGGGACGCCGGGGCTCCGCCGATTGTGTATTTCGATTCGCGGTTCTATGAGTTCCGAGCGCCAGTAGTGGGCGGCAACCCCGCAGAATCCAACCAGTTCAATCAATCTGGCGCGGTCGTTTTTGCTGATGCTGGCGTGGCCGTTCCCTATTGGCACGATCGTAACAACAACAGCTCGTCGAACCTGATCGAGGACGAGAACAGCCAGGAAGGGTGGGCCAACGCCGACTCGTTCCAGCTCATCGCGGCCGGTGGCGATGGCAAATACGGCGAAGTGGCACCTCCAGCGGCGCCTGCGGCGCGGCTGTATCCGACCGGCATCAATTACGACCTCGCCACGATGACTGACGACGACAACGCCACGAACTTCTCGTCGGCCGCCAAGCTCGGAGACGATCTGCCGTGATCCGCTCGCACGCTCAATTCGCGATTGCTGCCGCCGGCCCCGCGCCGGTCCGGGCTCGCGCTGCGCGCCGCGGGTTCACGCTGCATAGTAGCAGGCACACGCCGTGTGCCGTCGCAGAACCGCCGAGTCGGGTCGCCGGCAGCGACCAATTCCGCGGTACCGATGACACGTCGAAACCCCAACGTGATTCCGTTACAGCACACGGCGTGTGCTTACTACGATCGCGCCGCGGGTTCACGCTGGTTGAGCTGCTGATCACGATCTCGATCATCGGGATCCTGGCCAGCATGATCCTGTTCGCGATGTTCCAGTCGCAGGAAACGGCCAAGGCCCATCGCACGCGGGCTCTGATTGCCAAGCTGAACAGCATCATTATGCGGCGGTACGACGAGTACAAAACGCGGCGAGTGCCGATTCAGTTTAACCCGACGGAGCTAGCGAACCCAAAGTTGATGGCGCGGATGCGAATGGAAGGGCTGCGAGACTTGATGCGAATGGAGATGCCGGATCGCTGGAGCGACGTGCTCAAGCCACCGGCCGCGCCGTTCAATCGACCGGCAATTGCTCCACCAGCAGCGTTCCTCGCTTACCAGTCGAAGTGGGCAGCCATCACGGGCGACGCAACGATTGGACCATTCGAGTACGACACCGCCCCCGGTAGCATTAGTGTCACCAAGGAAGAACACCAGAGCGCGGAATGCCTGTACATGATCGTGATGGGCTGCCTTGCTCAAGAAGGCGATGCCCGCGATACGTTCACCGCGAAGGACGTGGGCGACGTTGACAACGACGGATTCCCTGAGTTCGTCGACGCCTGGGGGCAGCCAATTCGATTCCTGCGCTGGGCGCCAGGTCTGACGAGCGGAATTCAAGTGCGCGGCGTGACCAATCCACTGAGTAGTGTCGCCGGCTACACTTGCACGGTGACCTTCGACGGCAGGCAGTTCTCAACCACGCCGGGTAGCTACGTCGGCGGCGTGCTGGCAGTCATCGATTCGACTTCAAAACACATCGACGGCAACAGAATGGGGCAGATCACCGGCTACCAACACACCGGCGCGGGTGGCTCAGCAATCTTCACTTGTGAAACAACAGCACCCAATCCCCAACCATTCGGAGGCTCGCCACCTGCAAGCAATGAACAGGTGGCTATCCTGAATCCCGACCCGTTCGATTCACGCGGCGTCTATCCCGACTACATCCCCCCGGTTAATCCGGCGACAGTGACGCCGAATTTTGGGCTGGTTCCGCTGATCTATTCAGCCGGCCCGGACCGTCTGTATGGAATAACCCAAAACACTAGCCCTGGAATGGAGTATTCAACAACCGCCAGGCTCAATCCGTGTTACGTGAATGCGGGCGGGTTTTTGATTGGTGAACCGTCCGATGGGTACTTCGACAACATTTCCAACCATCAGGTCACGACGAGGTAAACGGTGCGACAGGCGGCGCAGCAATTTCGATCGGCATCCGGCGCGGCGCGCACGGGTCGCGCTGCGCGCTCGATCACGCTGCAACGTAGCAGGCACACGCCGTGTGCCGTCGCAGAACCGCCGAGTCGGGTCGCAAACGCCAACCACTTCCACGGCTCGTCGAACACCCAACGTGAGTCAGTTACAGCACACGGAGTGTGCTTACTACGGCGCGGGATTACGCTGCTCGAGCTGCTCGTCGTGATGCTGATCATCCTGATGGTCACGGCCGCGGCCATTCCGGTCATCGCTCCCGCGATGCAAAACCGCCAGATGCGCGAGTCCACCCGACTCGTCACGTCGTTCATGGGCGCGGCGAAGGCTCGGGCCGTGCAGACAGGCCGGCCCGTGGGCGTGGTGATCGAGCGTTTCAACGGCCAGCCGTTTGCGCTACAGATGGCGCAGGTCGAAGTCCCGCCGCCGTACTCGGGGGACATCATCGGATCGAAGGCCACGGTGGCGGACTTGGCGGTAGGATCATTATCCGCCGGTACTGATCAGCGCCGCATTGATGCCGGCTGGCCATTCTTTCAATGGTTCAGCGTCACTATCGACCCCGCCGAGTTCAACCACCGCCTGATTCGCGTGGGCGACACCATTCAGCTTGGCGGACAGGGACCGATCTATACGATCTTCGGTCCCGATGCACCCGTCGCCACCGCGGATGGCGTCGTTGACAACGCTACGCTCGAAGTGGCCTACGTTTCGCCAACGAACTTTGCGGGCAAGGTGCAATTTCCCTGGCTGAATGCCGCGCCGCTCCCCACTCCGCAGCCGACAACGTACCAGGTCTTCCGCCAGCCGGTGCGCACCAGCTCGCCGCCGCTGCAATTGCCTGAAGGGATCGTGTTCGATCTGTCGATCTCGGGTTCGGGGGCGATGCTGTTCAATACTCAGGTCTATACCGATCCCATCGGGACGCTTCCCGTGCCCGCGCCGATCGTGCGGTTCGATCCGCAGATCATCTTTTCGCCGAGTGGTCGCGTGGAGTGGGTCACCAACAATGCCGGCCAGCTCATGCGCCCGACCGACCCGATCTTCCTGCTGCTGGGGCGGCGCGAGTTGATGTTCGACGTCGCCAGTCGTGGTACCGACGCGCGCGACATCGTGTTTCAGAATCTGAGCGCGCCGGCGCCGATTGCAACTCCGACGGATCGGATGCCGCCCGTGCAGAACTTCTGGGTCGTGGTGGGTCACCAGACGGGCCAGGTGAACACATCGGAAGTTGCGCCGCACGTGCAGGACTATACGAACGCGATGGGCTACACGCTCAGTGGCGCCGCTCTCGCCACTTATCAGGACGTCATTCAACTGGCCTGCTTCGGCACGACGACGCCGAACCCGGTCACCGGGGCTCTCTCTTACGCGCGTGAATCGCAGAGCCTGGGAGGTCGGTGATGAGCAGTTCGTTTCTGAAGCGCCGCGCTCGTCGCGGCATCAGCCTGATGGAAGTGCTGATCTCGATGTTCGTCCTGACCGTGGGCCTGCTCGGCGTGGCGGCGTTGATTCCGGCCGGCCGGCACGAGATCGTCGAAGCGGCCAAGCTCGACAACGCGTCGATGGTCGGCCGGGCTGCGTTCCGCGATATGCAGGTACGCGGGTTTTTGAATCCGGCCAAATGGGTCGCATATCCCACCGGCTGGACCGCCGTTTACGATCCGACGAATGCCGCAAATCCATTTACTGGGTACGACTCGCATGCCGCAGGTGGCGGACCCAACAACGTTAGGCACGTCGCTTACGCCATTGATCCCATGGCATTAACTAACCCGCCTTGGCCGGGTGGCGAGTACGACTCGACGTTTCCGCATGGCGCAACACTGGCAATGGCCATGGCCGCTCAACCGCTGATGCGGATCGCGCCGTTCGATACGACGGGCATTACGGACGCGCGTCGATTCGCGCTCTTCGACTCGATCTTCCGAAGTTCGTTTGACCAGATTCTGGAGCCGAACGCTACGAACGCGGACTTTCCGCCGTCGCCCAAGTGGTTCAGCGGTAACACCCGCCGGATGAACGAAGGCAACTATTCGTGGATCGCCACGGTCGTTTCCGATCCGACCCGACTTGCAACCACCGGAAACGTCACCGTCTCAATCGCGGTTTTCTACAAGCGCGATCTGAGCACCCCCGGCGCGGGCGAAGCCGAGTCAACCGTTCAATTTCCCACGACGCTGATCACCAGCGGCAGTTCGATCACGATCGATAACGTGCCTACCGATGCAAGCGGCAAACTCAAACCGCTTAAGCCGGGGCAGTGGATCATGTTGGCCGGCCGTCGTCCCGCCACTAGTGATCCGCCATTGACTCAATACCACTACTACCGCTGGTACAAGGTCATCTCCGCGTCGACCGTGCCCCCTGGCGCTACGAACCAGCAGATCACGCTCGCCGGGTCCGATTGGAACTGCTCGCAGAACGCCACACGGGCCTGGATTTTCGACAACATTGTGAACGTCTACGAGAAACAAATGCCGCTGGAAGTGCAGTAGCGGCTAGTGAGCATGTCGGTGCTATCCGGGCCAGAGGGGCGGTCCGATGGCGTACAAGCCGAAGGAACAGAAGATGATGTGCAAGCGGAACCAATTCACGGCGTTCCCAGGGAAGGCATTCCCTGGGCTTAAGGCCACTCAATGCCGCATGTCATTGCGCGAGCGCCGCGGCGTGCTGCTGCTGGTCGTGCTCAGCCTCTTGATGCTGTTCTCGCTGGTGGCCGTGACGTTCGTGCTCGTTTCGAGCCGGCACTATGAAACCACCCGGTACGCGGTCAAGAACGAGCAGACGGGTGACGATCCGCGCGACCTGTTGGACAATGTCTTCGCCCAGTGCGTGCGCGGCACCGACGATCCGCACAGCGTGATCGGCCCGCACAGTTTGCTGGAAGATTTGTACGGGAATGATGGCGTGCGGGGTTCCATCACCAGCGCCGTCCAAGGTACCGGCGGCCTGATTGATATCACGATCAACGGCATTCCGACGGCAATTACGCAGTACCAAGACTCGGCGGGCGTCACTCAACCCATCGTCACGGCGGCGCAGATTCAGCAACCGGGGCAATACAACGGGGCCGTACTGACGATGATCGACGGCCCATTGGCCGGCAGAAGCACGCGCATTATTGGCTGGTCCGGCGGGGCAACCATCGTCACACGCGTGATGCCGTTCGATGGAACGATTCTGCCCGGCGCCAACCGATTTATCATCAACGGCCGACCATTCAATGGCACGGGTTTTGGCTTCGACCCGTCTGCGGCTTCCAACGCTGCCACGTTAGTTGGCGCGTCGCAGGCGTGGAGTGGGGGTACCGCGCTCGTTCCCTATGTGAGCTTGCCTAACCCGGTTTACTTTGGTGGGCAGGCCGAAGCGTCGGGCGGAGGTGGTAATGTGCCAGATGCTACTGTGGATACGAACTATCGGACCTTTGGCGGGATCGGCGGCGCGGACGAAGAATACGACGCAGCCGACTCGCAGAATATGCTCCTCGCGCATATCCCGCTGAATCCGATGGCGGGTGGCTTTCCCAATCTGATCCCTTCGCTGCACCGCCCCGACACGATACGCTACGCGCGTTCGCTCGGCGCGGGAGGAACGGCGGGGGTCGAACGGCAGGTGCTTTTGCGGCCTCATCCGGCCGATCACCCACATTTCCCGCGATTGCAAGCTGATGCCAACTACAATGTCACCGCCGCCGGGCAATCCTATGATGTGGACAATGACGGCGACGGCGTGACTGACAGCATCTGGGTCGACGCCGGCCTGCCCGTGCGTACTGGTCCCGACGGACGGATGTACAAGCCGATGGTGGCGATCCTGTGCGTCGATCTCGACGGCCGCATGAACGTCAACGCGCACGGCAACATCGCGCACGTGGATCGGTACTTGCTCGACCCTGCGGATCCGGCCATGACGGCCGCGGGGGTGCTGGCGACGCAGTTCAATTTCACGCCCAGTCCGTTTCGACAGATTTCGCGCGGGCAGGGATATGGGCCGGCCGAGATCAGCTTGTTTCCGCTCTTCAATCCGCTGGGAACGCCGACGGCGCCGCCGAATGTCCAGGATTTCTATGCTCGCTTGCTTGCCGCCCGTTACAGCGAACCGAACACGAACTTCTATGACATCGTAGCGGACCAATCGCTGACGGCGGTATACAGCTCCGCGCCGGGTTTCACGGTTGGCGCTGGCCAAAAACTGGGGGCCTTCCCGGGCGTCAGCTTATTCGCCGATCGCATGGCGCATCTCAAGTTTGCACAGTACCCGTTCTATACCACCTATCCGATCCTGAGCTCGTTTGCCTCGCCGCCTGACTTGCATGGCAAGGGATACGTGGCCGTCGATGGGCGCGGGATGCCGGTTCACTTGTACCAAACGCAGTTCACCGATCGGCTGGATAGCCCCTACGAGCTCAACCTGTTTAAGAATCGCAGCACAGCGCCTCCGCAGCGAGTGATGCCGACGCTGACGGCGCCTGATGAGACGACGCCCAACCCGATCGATTCGCCGTTCAGCACGGCCGAGCTCGAACGGATTCTGCGAATGTACGATCTCGGGTCCAGCGAGCTTCCGGATCGCCTGCGCTACCTGCTCGACGGCACGGGTGGTCCACCGCTGCCGCTTCTGCGCAACATGATTACGACCGACAGCAACGACTTGCCGACGCCGACGGTGCTTCCGACTCGCGACATGCGGGCGCAAGCCGGAGCGACGCCGATTGTTTCTCCATCGCTTGGCGATTTGTTGCTCGTGAGAATGAATGGCGTCTATACCGGTGCCTGGACGCCCGCTCAGCGCATTCAGAACATGCTCCCGCCGGACCTGGTGTCGGGACTCAAGTTCGATCTGAATCGAGCGTTTGGCAACGGTCGCGACGACAGCACGTCGGGCACCCCCGGTTACGGAATCGTGGACGAACCGTACGAAGTCGAGACGGCGATGTGGAACGCGTTGACGATGAACGCTCCGCTCGTCTATTCCAACACGTCGATTTGGCCAAACTTGACGAACGGCATCGACATGGATGGCGATTTGGATGTCGACAACGATGACAATCGTTACGCCCGGCAACTCTATGCACGTTATCTGTACGTGTTAATGATGATGCTGAAGGACCGCACGGCCCAGTTCGACTCGGACGGCGACGGCGTCTCAAGTGACGTGGAGACCGCTTATGCGATCGCGCAATGGGCAGTAAACGTGGTCGACTTCCGCGATCAGGATTCGGTCATGACACGGTTCGTGTTCAATCTGAATCCGTTCGTGGATGGGTGGACGGCAGACGTCGACCCGACCGTACCGTTGGATCCCACGTGGGGTGAGGTGTGGGGTTGTGAGCGTCCGGAACTCTTGATGACCGAGACGCTGGCGTTTCACGATCGGCGGACGGAGGATTTGCCGCTCGACGATACGGTCAACAATCCGATGAACGCGATGGATCCTGACACTGATTTCGATCAGCGTCTGCCGCCACGTGGATCGTTGTTCGTTGAGCTGTACAATCCCTGGACGACGCAGACCTCCTCGTCGGTTGTTCCGCAAGGTGGCGAGCCCGCGGTCGTTGAAGCTCCCGGTGAGTTTTATAGTGTCGACGCTGCCGCAAACACCGTTTCCGGCATCGACCTGCGCGCCACAGCGGGCGGTTCGCCCGTCTGGCGAATGCTCATTGTCGGTGCTGCCCCCACCGACGTCGAGGTGATTGGCACGCTCACGATGCCGAAGGACCCGGATCATTTTGATCCCGCCCGCAAGCTTCCGGCGGGCAGCATCGAACGCAGCATCTACTTCACAACTCCGCCGGGCAGCATCGGCGACGGCAAGCAATACTTTGCCAACACGACGCAAGTGATTCCGCCCTTGCTGCCGGGCCGCTATGCAGTCATCGGGTCGGCGGGTGTCAGCGATGGAGCTGGAAACTACATCACGACGATCGGCCGCCAGAATCTTAGCCTGCCGACGGGCACCGCGGACAGAGGTCAGGATGGCGGCACCAACGCTTCGATCGGTGCTACGCGGCGAATCGTGCTTACACCCAGCAATGATGTGGTAACTCCATTGTCCGTGGTCTTCTCGAACTACGCGACGATTCCCGATCCACCGGCAACGGCGTACCTGCGTCCGCTATCGGTGGTGATCGATCAGGCTGTTGATGCCGGCGTGCCCGTAAATCGTTCGGTCAGCATTTCAGAGCCGGTCACGGGTTACACAGGCGTTGCCCCGGCAACGGCTCCTAATGAACCGCTGATGACCACGATTCAAGATGAGCCGCTAGATAACAATGTGGCGACGAACCCGGTTGCGCCTGTCAACCAGCAGGTATTCCGCTACGTCCATTTGCAGCGTTTGGCCGATCCGACGCGCGCGTTCGATCAGTATACGAATCCGTACCGCACGATCGACACTGCGCCGATCGCGCTTTCGGTCTTCAACGGCGTGGCGCAAGAGCCAGGCGTGACTCACACCGGATTGGCCACCTGGCAGCGCGGCGGCACGGACGGTGGCGGCGGCGGTGCAGCTTCGATGCTTTGGAAGTTCTTCCCCAATATTGGCGGTACGGTCTCGCCGGCCTCGGCTGGCGCGCCAGTGCATCACTTTGCTTTCGAACTGTCCCACTCACTCGGTTATCTGAACGAAGGGTTCGGCGACGTCCAGGGGACGAACACTTATTCTGTGACACCGCCCTACGGCTCCTATCTTGGCTCGCCTAAAGATAAACCCTTCCCGTGGTTGACGTGGAATAATCGTCCCTATGCCGGGGCGATGGAATTGCTGTTGGTGCCACGCAGTCGATCTTCGCGCTTGATGTTCGACTATCAGCCACCGGTCAACATGCCATACACAGTGCCGGCACCGCCGCCGGGGCACCTGCTGCCATTCTTCGGGGCGCCAAGTGTCGGAGGCTTGCCGCGGATGGAGTTCCATCGCGTGCTCGACTACGTCGGCGTACGTTCGCCGTTCGTGGGCACCGAAAGCGAGCTCGATCCGGTGCAGCAATCGTCCGCCAGCCTTCCAGCGTTCGACACGTTGTATAACGAACGGAATATGATGTCGTATTTCCACACGCCCTTCAATCAGGTGGCGAACTATCGCGAACCCGGAAGAATCAATGTCAATACGATCGTCAACGATACTGACCCCAGCAATTCGTCGATTTGGAACGGCGTGAAGAATCAGGACGCAAACGATACGGGTCCCCTGTGGACCGCCGTTGCTGCCAGCCGGCAAGGCTACACCGCGGGCAACACGCCATCGGTTTTCATGAATCCGGTTCGATCGGCAGCGGGCGAGTCGCTGGGCTTGCCCGGTGATCCCAATGCTGCGAATCGCGATGAGATCGACGTAACTTTGTTGCGGCCAACGGATCCGGACTCGGATATCGCGGCGGACGTGCCACTTCTTGGCTATCAGTCGGCGAAGGCTTTTAATAGCACAAACCTGCATCACTACTTTGGCTCGCAAACGCTACGGCGCCTCGAGAACTCGCTCACGACGCGCAGCAACGTCTACGCCATATGGATCACGGTCGGCTACTTCGAAGCACGCTCGGCAGCTAGCGCGGGGCCAAGTACCCAATATCCCGATGGTTATTGGCTCTTTGGCGAAATTGGCTCCGACACGGGCGAGATCAAGCGGCATCGCGCGTTCTATATCTACGATCGCTCGATTCCGGTCGCTTTCGAACGCGGCAAGGACCACAACATGGCCGACGGCATCCTGCTCAAACGGTTTATTGAGTAACGCCGCGTCGGCAGGCGGTTTCGTTCCAGGGGAAGGTATTCCCCTGGCTTTGAGGACGATCTTTGAACGCAGCACGATGACGCTGCCCCCCGGGCAAAGCCGAGGGCTGCCACGACGCTCAGCGCGAAAGCACGGACGACTACGTCCGCCGGCAGGCCACGACTTCGTGCTCGGCCAGGTACTCTTCGCCGACCGGGTAGTTGCGGAAGCGGATCGAGTTGTACGTCTCGAACCAGCGGGCGATGTCCGTTTCGACGTCGCGGTCGTACTGGGGCGCCACGTGCAGCGTCTTGCCGAAGCCCGGCTCGCGCAGGTCGCCTTGTTCGGCGATGACGCGGCCCGCGTGGATCACGAATCGCGGCAGCTCGAACATCGTCTGGACGTTCGCGTCGGGCGTATAGATCGTGACGTCGGCATCGGCGCCGGGGGCGAGATGCCCCTTGTTGGTGAGGCCGAGAATCCGGGCCGGACCGCTGCGGGTGATGATGCAGATCTCGGCGAGCGTGTACTCGCGCTCGAGGTCCCACAGCGAGGAGCGCTCGCGCACCTGCGGCGGCAGGGTCTTCATCACATCGCGGCGATAGGTCCGATCCATCAGCAGGCGGATGATCTGCGGATAGGCCAGGAACGAGCCGCCGTTGGGATGGTCGGTGCTCATCACGACGCGCCACGGATCCTCGACGAGCAGATACCACTCCAGGCCGATCGCCCATTGCAGGGCGTTGATCACGCTTTTTTGTTTGTACTCGATGGGGGCGATGCCGCAGCCGGCCTCCATCTCGATCTCGGCCGAGAACCACTTCGTGCCATAGACGTTGCTGAGATAATAGCCGAGCGGTCCGTCGCCCGTCATGCTCGTGGTCGGTCCGAAGAGGACCTGGCCGACGTCGACGGTCAGGTTCGGATGCGCGTTGACATAGGCCGCGAGCTGGGCGACTTCGCTGCCGAACGTGCTCTCGTCGCCGTCGGAGCCGCCGTAGCTATGAAACTGGATGTGCGTGAGATGCCCGCCAAACTCGGAGAGCGTTTTCATCGTTTCGAGCGTGGTGGACCAGTTGCCCGGCATGCCCAGGTTGTTGCAATGCAGATGCACCGGATGCGGCAGGCCGATTTCGTGTGCCGCCTGGGTGATGCCGCGAATGATCTGGCGCGGCGTAACGTCGAAGTGTTCGACGACCGAATCGAGCCCGCTGACGTTGCCGGCTTGCTGCTGTTTCCAGACTTCGACACCGCCGGGGTTTACCATCTTGGGCGCGAAGCCCTTGGTGGCCGAAAGGACCCAGCCGAGGAACGCGCGGACGCGTTCGGGCTCCTGGTCGCGGATGGCCTGCATCAGGTAGTGGTTGTTGCCGACGACGACGTAAAAGCCCTTGTCGAGGCAGGGCGTATCGGCGAACTCCGCATGCACGTGCCGGGCGGCGAGCGGCGGAATTGCGGCGTCGAACGCGGTGGTGTAGCCCATCCCGGCGTATTTGTAGCCGGTGGCAAACGTGCTGGGCACGCTTCCCATTGTGCCGCTGTGCGTGGTGCGCGTGCGCACAACGGGCGCGGCCTCGCGCTTTTCTTCAGGCCGCATGCGGCGGGCGACGTTCACCTTCGGCCCGGCGATGTGGCAATGCATGTCGATACCGCCGGGCATCACGACCATGCCGCGGGCGTCGATCGTGCGCGCTGGTCGCACGTTGGGATCGGTCGGCGCGCTGGCGATCTTCGAGCCGTCGATCCAGATGTCGCGCACCTGGCCGTCCACGCCGTTCGTCGGATCGTAAACCGTTCCGCCGGCGATCTTGGTCAGCGAACTGCTCATGACGCGGCGTCTCCCGCGGCTTGCAGCTCGCGCACACGGCGCTCGATCGCTGCGAGGATTTCCAGTTGGCTCGGCAAAGTTGATGCGACCGCCGGCCGCAAGGGCAGGGGGATCTCGTCCATTCGATACGCCGTGCCGCCCGTGTGAATGCCGGTCACTGAAGTCTGAAACGCCACGGTCGCGTTCGCCGCTTCGGCCGTCGGACGATGGCCAAGCACAACGTGCGGCACGGAGGCCAGATCCTGCCTGGCTGCGGGCGTCAGATCTTCGTCCATGTCGCAGCCCACCAGCAGCACGGCATCGGCTTCGCCTCGCGTGAGGATCTCGTTCGCCGTGTATTCGCCGGGGTTGAACCGCGGATAGCCGTGCGCCAGGTTCACGGCAAAGGCATAGCCGGTTCGCCAGGCGAGGACGTTGTCCGCCCCGGCCACGTTGCCGCTGCCGCGCATCGATTTGGCCACGAACCTGGTGTGCGCGTTCATGTCGCGCACCACGGCCAACAGCGCCTCGGTGTTCAAGTGCCGTCCGCGGGTGAGCGCGAGCCCGGTGCCAAAGAACATCACGCCGAAGCGGGCCTGCTTCATGCGGTCGACGAGGTCCTGCCACACGTCCAGCGAGAGTCCGGTATCGGCCAGCACCTGCTCGGCGTCAGGCTGATGGCCGGCGATAAGTGCGCGCAGTGTCCAGAGAGCTTCGAAATCGCGCCCCGGCGTAACTTTCAGGAACAGGTCGGCGGCATCGGCCGTCGGCGTGGGTTCGATGTCGACGACCACGAGCGTGCGATCGGCTCGGCCGCGCGGCACGAACATCCCCTTGGGAAGGGCGCTGTAGCGTTCGAAGTGTCGGGGGTGGGTGGTGACGGGGTCGACGCCCCAGAAGATCAGGAGGTCTCCGCGGTTGGCCACTTCGCCCAGCGAGCTGGTGACTTCGCCCACGCCCTGAAACGAAACGCCCCACGGTCCGTGATGCAAGCTGGTGGGCGTGTCGATGCACGCGCCGAGCCAATCGGCCAGGCTCGTCGCCGCTTGCTGCGTTTCGCAACTGGCGTGTCGCATGCCGTAGATCAGCGGATAGCGCGACTTGTACAGCAGTTGCGCCGCGTGCTCAATGCCCTCTGCCGTCGTCGCCGGCTGAGCGGCGATGGTGCACGTGGGCGACTCGGCCTCGGGCACATCGAAGAACCAGCGTTGACCCAGCTCGCATGCATGCTCCGCCTGCGCGATGCCACTCTCTGCCTGCGCACTATCTGCCAGCACCACCACGATATCGTCGCACATGCAACCACAGCCGAGGCAGGGCACATCTTCGACTCGCGCGATCTTCGGTTTGGCACTTTGGGCGGAAGACACGGATCGTTCTCACAAGGTGGCCGGCGTTTTTCCGGGCGCGCTGGGCCGTGGCTGGTTTTCGCTCATGGCCACGGGGCCAATCCTGCGATACGCATACGGTGGGCTGTTTCGGGCGGACCCTCCATTCTTGTTGGCCGCCCCGCGAAAAGCCAGGGGCAACCTCGCCCATGTACGCAACGCTTAACACCCGCCGAGTTCACGCCGCCCGATTCGGAGCCACGATGTCCCTGCCGCTCGAAGAAACCTGGATCACGCTGGTACGCCACGCCGCGGAAGTGCCCCGGCACCTGACCACGAGCGGCGCCTTCCAGCGGCTGATCGACGAGGAAGATGCCGGCCGCGTGGCCGCCTTTGCACACGTCGTCGACCTTCGCAGCGAACGCGAGCATTACCACCGCCGCAGCGCCGAACTATACTACGTGCTCGACGGCGAAGGGCAGATCATGCTCGACGGCCAGACCCAAACGCTTCGCCCGGGCTCGATCGTGCATGTGCCGCCCGGCGTGATCCACGCGGTCCGAGGCACGCTCCGCGTCCTCGTCGTCGGCATTCCGGAAATCAGCGTCGACGACACACACTATCTGGACGAATGACGATGCACAGCTCGTGGCGGTTGGTCGTGGCCCTCGTAATCCTGGGGGCCGCGGGCCTCGCCCGAGCCGCTGAACCGGAGGGCGATCCGCCGCGAGCGGACCTTCGCATCGCCAACTTCGAAGGCCCCAATTACGGCTTGTGGACGGCGACTGGCGAAGCCTTCGGCAGCGGTCCCGCGCAGGGCACGCTGCCGAACCAGATGCACGTCAGCGGCTATCAGGGCGAGCGTCTCGTCAATTCGTTCTTCGGCGGCGACGGAACCGTCGGCAAGCTCACCTCGCCCACGATTCGCCTCGAACGCAAGTTCCTGCATTTCCTGGTCGGCGGCGGCAACCATCCCGACGAAACATGTGTCAACCTGCTCGTCGACGGCAAGCGCGTGCGCACGGCGTGTTCGTCGGCCAGTGGCGGCAGCGAACACCTGGAAGAAACCGCCTGGGATGTGAGCGAGTTCGCTGGCAAAGAGGCCGTGATCGAGATCGTCGACCGCCACACTGGCGGCTGGGGACACGTCAATGCCGACCACTTCGTGCTCTCCGACAAGCCGCTCGCCGGTTGGCAGCTCAATCCCCAGCGGGCGCTCGTCGTCTCGCAGCGCTACCTGCACCTGCCGATCAGAAACGGTGCAACGCAGCGGAAGATGACGGTCAGCGTCGCTGGCGTACCCCAGCGAACATTCGACATCGAGCTTGCCGACGAGCGGCCCGACTGGTGGGCTTTTCTTGATCTGGACGAGTGGCAGGGGCGCAACCTCACGATCGCGGTCGACAAGCTGCGTGAAGGTTCACAAGCGCTCGCGGCGATCAAGCAGTCGGATGAACTTCCCGGCGCCGGCGAGCTATATCGCGAAGCGCTCCGCCCGCAGTTTCACTTCTCGGCCCGTCGCGGCTGGCTGAACGATCCGAACGGGCTGGTCTATCACAACGGCGTCTATCACCTGTTCTTCCAGCACAATCCGTATGGCTGGAATTGGGGCAACATGCACTGGGGCCACGCCACGTCGCCCGACCTCGTGCACTGGACCGAGCACCCGATCGCAATCTATCCCGATGAGCTCGGCACCGCGTTTTCCGGTTCGGCCGTCGTCGATGAGCGTAATACGACCGGCCTGCAGACCGGCGCGAAGCCGCCGCTGGTTTGCATCTATACGGCCGCCGGCAAGAGGTTCACGCAGTGCCTGTCCTATAGTAATGACGCCGGCCAGACCTGGACTAAGTTTGCCGGCAATCCGGTGCTGAAGCAGCTCGCGCCCGGCAATCGCGATCCCAAGGTCTTCTGGCACGAGCCAACCAGTCGCTGGATCATGGCGCTGTATCTCGACAAGAACGACTTCGCGATCTTCGCTTCGCCAGACCTGAAGAAGTGGGAGAAGCTATCGGACTTGCGCATTCCAGGCACGATCGAATGCCCCGAGCTGTTTGAACTTCCGGTAGCGGGCAAGGCTGACCAAGACAAAGCAGACTCGTCGCACTGGATCTTCTACGGCGCCAACGGCGGCTACCTGGTCGGCCAGTTTGACGGCACGTCGTTCACCACCGAGTCCGGACCGCACGCGCTGCACCATGGCAATTGCTTCTACGCTTCGCAAACCTACACGAACATTCCCGCGAAGGACGGCCGGCGGATTCTGATCCCCTGGGGACAGGTGGCGCTGCCGGGCATGCCGTTCAACCAGATGATGGGCCTGCCGGTCGTGCTCACGCTGCACGAAACTGCCGCGGGACCGCGGATGTTCGTCGAGCCGGTGAAAGAACTCGAATCGCTCCGCACAAAAACTCACGATCTTCCGGCCGGCACGCTTTCGCCGGGCGACAATCCGCTGGCAGATGTTTCCTGCGAGTTGGCCGAGATATTCGTCGACTTCGAACCCGGCGCTGCCTCGGAAGTGGTCTTCAACCTTCGCGGCCTGGAGGTCATTTACGATGCAAAGGCGGGCGTCGTGCGTTGCCTCGACAAGCAAGCACCGCTAGCTCTGGTGGACGGAAAACTGTCTTTGCGGATGTTTGTCGACCGCGCGTCCGTCGATATTTTTTGCGGAGCAGGGGCCCTTTATATGCCGATGGGTCATAACTTGGCCGCGAACAACCGATCATTCTCTATGACGACGCGCGGCGGAGCCGCGCAGGTTCGTGCGCTCGTGTTTCATGAACTGCAGTCCGCGTGGCAATCGGCCGGCAAGTGATGCCGTCCTGCTAGCATGCGGAATGCCTGGCTCGTGAACTTCCGGCGCGGCGGGGTTCGATAGCTCGCCGCGCACTCGGCAAGGAGGCCTGACGATGTTTCGTAAGCATGCGCTCGTATCGCTCGCACTTTCGCTAACGCTTGCCGGATTGGCAACTGCCGCCGATGGGCCCAGCGTTCAGCCGGGAACCACGCGACTGCGCCGTCCTCTCTCGTCGACGCATCTCGAAGCCGCGCCACGCGCCCAGCTCACCGCCGAAGCGGAACCATCGACGTCGGCCGCGCAAGAGCCGAACTGCGCGTTTACCAAAACAGTCACAGGGCAGGGGTCCGATCAACCGACTACCCGCCGACCGATCGTCGAACGCACGCCAATCGAAGTCGCCGCGAAGCCGCGCGGCCAGCAGCCCAACCATTCCTCGATCCTGCGCGATCTCTCCGCCCTCGAACCGTTCGACGTCTCGGCCAGTGGCCGCTTCATGGTCGCGGTCGACAGCTCAGGCGGGTTGGTGGTGATCGACGCGGTCAAGGTACGCCGCCTGCACCCGCTGCAAAATAGCCGACGTGCTTACAGCCTGGTTGAAATCTCTCCCGACGCGCGCTGGATCGCCGCCGTGCGCCGCGACAACCCCGACGAGATCGATCTGTGGCGCGCCGACAACGGCCGGTTCCTGCGCACAATCGCCGGCGAAGGTGGCCCTAAGAAGTCCATCGACTTCGATGCCGAGACCGGCGAGCTCCGTGTCGCCGACCGGCGCGGTAACGGTCAGCTCTATAGCGTTCCGGCAGGCGTCCTCACCGGCGGCTTCCAGATTTCCAGCGGGCTGGCCGCGGTCAAACCGCCCACGGCTTCGATACGAATCACGGAACCCGAGCAGTCCCCCAAGCCGAAAGAAGCAGCCAAGCCCGCGATCACCGCCAC
>JBGSKX010000181.1:0-3214 GCA_041741015.1 Pirellulales bacterium | reverse complement strand
CGCTCCGCGTCGTCGGGCCTTGACCAGCTCCCGCAGCACGCGTCCCATCGGCAGGAAGTACGCCATCAGCACCGTGATCTCGCGCCGCGCCTGCCGCATCAGCGGCACCAGCACTCGGTGCGGTCGCCGATCGCCGAACGTCGGCCGCGAGTCGAAGAAATAGAACGAATTGTCTGGCGTCCGCGCAAAGTTCGGTACGCGCCACCGGGGCGACTTCCCGCGCTTCTCGTGATGCACGCGTTTCCACAGCCGGTCCATGATCGCCGCGATCTCGCCGGTCCGCGGACCCACCATTCGCGCGTGCACGTCGCGCCAGCCCGCCGACCTGGGCAGCGCCTTGGCCTTGGCATCTTCGGGCGTTTGAATGCCGCTCTGATCCACGACGTTCATCCCGCCGAAATATGCGATCTGCTCGTCCACCACCATCAGCTTGCGGTGGTTCCGCTGGTTAAAGGCTCGCAGCCAACGCGGCTTGCGAATCACCTGCGTCAGGGCGTGAAACACGTGCACCTGAACGCCGGCCTCCTGCATTCGCGTAAGCATTGCCGTCGGTGTCGAGAAGCCGCCAAACCCATCGATCATCAGCCGTACGTCCAACCCCGCGCGAGCGCGGTCGCACAGCGCATCGGCCATGGCACGCCCGGCCGGATCGTCCATGTAGATGTACGTCTCCTTCCAGACCCGTGAGCGCGCGGCCAGAATGTCCGCCACCATCGCGTCGATCAGCGGTTGCGATTCGCTGTAGAGCGTGAACTCGTGCCCGGCCACGTCGACCGGCCCCAGCGCGCAGCCCGGCTCATGATGTTTGGCGGTCGTGGGTGAAGACTTCTGCATACGGCGGCTTTCCTGGTTACCCTCTATTGTACGTCCCCGACAAAACCGCCAGAACGGCGAGGACTGTCCCAGTTTTTCGGCTGCCTTGGGAAAAAAAGGGAACTTCCCCCTCCTCGCGCCAACGCACCTCCAGGGACAAACCGAAAACCGCGCGCCGCCTTTTGCATCTCGCCCCCTGAGGGATAAACTTTGGGGTCACTTCCATCCCGGGCGGAGCCAGCGGCCGATGCAAGATTTCGAGAAACTAGGGGCGTTCTATCTCGGCCAGCAGTACGATCTGGCCCAGCGCCGCCGCGATGAACAACTCGTCCTTTACGACGCCAAAGACCTCACCACCCACGCCGTTTGCGTCGGCATGACCGGCAGCGGCAAGACGGGCCTCTGCCTCGCGCTGCTGGAAGAAGCCGCCATCGACGGCATCCCCGTCATCGCCATCGACCCCAAGGGTGACGTCGGCAACCTGCTGCTCACGTTTCCAGATCTGGCGGCCGGCGACTTCCGCCCCTGGATCGAAGAGGCCGAAGCCGAACGCGAGGGCATCACTCCCGACGCACTCGCCGAGCAGACCGCCACCCGCTGGCGCGAGGGCCTGGCCCAGTGGGGACAGGACGGCGCGCGCATCGCCCGGTTTCGCGAAGCGGCCGAGGCTGTCATCTACACCCCCGGCTCCAGCGCCGGCCTTCCCATCTCGGTGCTGCGCTCGTTCGATGCGCCCTCCCCAGAAATCATCGAAGACCCCGAGCTCCTGGCCGATCGCATTGGCGGCGCCGCCTCCGGTCTGCTCACGCTCGTGGGCATTCAGGCCGATCCGATCCAAAGCCGCGAACACATCCTGATCTCGCAACTGCTCGATGCCTCGTGGCGGGCGGGCAAGAACCTCGACCTGGCCGAACTCGTCCGGCAGATTCAAACGCCGCCGCTGGAGCGCGTTGGCTCGGTCGATCTCGAGACGTTCTATCCCTCCAAAGCGCGCACCGAGCTCGCGATGCGGCTCAACAACCTGCTCGCCGCTCCCTCGTTCGCTGCGTGGATGGAAGGTGAGTCGCTCAGCATCCCGAGTTTGCTGCACACCAAAGACGGCAAGCCGCGCGTCTCGATCCTTTCGATCGCGCACCTCAGCGAAGCCGAGCGGATGTTCTTCGTCACGATTCTCTTGAACGAGCTCGTCTCCTGGGTTCGCACGCAAAGCGGCACCAGCAGCCTGCGGGCGATCCTCTACATGGACGAGGTGTTCGGCTACTTCCCGCCGACCGCGAATCCGCCCTCCAAGAAGCCAATGCTCACGCTGCTCAAGCAAGCCCGGGCATATGGCCTCGGCGTCGTGCTGGCCACGCAGAACCCGGTCGACCTCGACTACAAAGGCCTCTCGAACACGGGTACCTGGTTTCTCGGCCGCCTGCAAACCGAGCGCGACAAGGCCCGCGTGCTCGAAGGCCTGGAGGGTGCATCGGCAGCGGCCGGTTCGACGTTCAACCGCGGCCAGATGGAAGCCACGCTCGCCGGGCTCGGCAAACGCGTGTTCCTGCTCAACAGCGTTCACGAAGATCAACCCACGGTGTTCGAATCGCGGTGGTGCCTCTCCTACTTGCGCGGGCCGCTCACGCGCTCGCAAATTCAGACGCTGATGGCCGACTTCAAGTCGCAGGTGAAGCCCGCCGCGCCCGCCAGCAATCCTGCAGAGCAACCGGCGTCAGCACCCACGGGCGACATTAGCGGTAGCGCGCGACCCGCCGTCGATCCCAAGATCCCACAAACGTTTCTCAATAATTCGGAGCAGGGCGTCTATCGCCCCGCGCTGCTCGGTACGGCCCGCCTTCACTTCGTCGACTCGAAGAGCGGCATCGACCATACCGAGGACGTCGTTGCACTCACGGCGCTTGATCAGCCGCTCACGGATCATCCCTGGGACGCAGCGACCGTCAGTCCCGCGCCCGGCCCAGCCACGAGCAACGAACCGGATCCCGAAGTTTCGTTCGCGCCGCTCCCGGTCGAGTTGGCCACGGTGAAGAACTATTCGGGCTGGACCAAGGATCTCGCCGCGCACCTCTATCGCGAGTACGCCCTCAAGCTCTGGTTGGCCCCGGACCTGAAGCAGTATTCCAAGCCGGGCGAAAGCGAAGCGGACTTTCGCATGCGCGTGGGCCAGCTCGGTCGCGAGCTGCGCGATGCGGCCGTCGAGAAACTGCGCGACAAGTACGCCGACAAATCGGCCACGCTCAACGACAAGGTGCAGCGCGCTCGCGAACGGGTCGCCCGCGAAAAGTCGGAGTTTCAGTCGCAAGGCGTCGAAACCGCGGTCTCGATCGGCACGTCCATCCTCCGCGCCGTGTTCGGCCGCAAGTGGCTCTCAGCCGGCACCGCCCGTTCGGCTGGCACCGCG
>JBGSKX010000180.1:0-1581 GCA_041741015.1 Pirellulales bacterium | reverse complement strand
AACCTGTTCTGGCTGGGCCGGCACATCGAACGCGCTGAAGGCGCCGCGCGGCTATTGCGCAGCATTGTCACGCGGCTAACGAGTGAAGCCGCTCCCGGAAGCCTCGCCGAACTCAACGTGCTGTATCGCGCCCTGTGCGGGCCGCTGTCTGCCCCGGCCGAAGACGACGCCGGCCCCGGCACCGTCGCCACGATGGAACTGCTGCTGATGGAGTTCCTCTACGACGAGCATCAGCCCGGCAGCATGCAGTCGATCCTCGCCGGTCTCGGCCGCGTGGCCAAGGTGGTGCGCGACCGCATCTCGCTCGATACCTGGCGCATCCTGAAGCGCATCGAGGACGACTACCGACCGCCGTTTGGGCGCGGAGCGGTCGCGCAGAGCGACATCCTCACGATGCTCAACCAGACGATCTACAACATCTCGGCCTTCGCCGGTATGGCCACCGAAAACATGACCCGCGGACCCGGCTGGCAGTTCCTCGAACTGGGGCGCCGCATCGAACGCGCCCTGAACATGATCTCGCTCTTGCGCGGGACGCTCTCGGTCGCCACGACCGGCGAACACGCGGTGCTCGACGCGCTGCTCGAGATCGCCGACAGCTCGATGACCTATCGCAACCGCTACGCCACGAACTTGCAGCTCGCGCCGCTATTGGACCTGCTGCTCACGGACGAAACGAATCCCCGCGCGATCGCCTTCCAGCTCGCTGCGCTCGCGCACCATGTCGAACGTCTGCCGCGAACCAACGGCGAACCGCTGCTGAGCGACGAACAACGACTGGTGCTCAGCGTGGTTTCGGCCGTCCGCCTGGCAAACGTGCAAAAACTGGCCGAACCGGACGAAGCCGGCGAGCGGCCCAGACTCGACGCACTGCTGGACGACGCCGGCATCAAGCTCTGCGAATTGGCCAGCGCCATCTCGCACAAGTATCTCGTGCATGCCGGACCGGCCCATCAACTGGCGGAGATCGCGCGCCGATGAACACCATGGCCAGAAGCCGACCGCCGGGCGGAACTCCGGCCGCCCGGGCCCGATATCGCATCGTGCACGCCACACGCTACTTGTACAGCGAGGCCGTGCCGCTCTGCCAGAACGAGCTCCACGTCCGCCCGCGCGATACACCCCGGCAGACTTGCCTCACGCATCGGCTCGTGATCGATCCGTTGCCTGTCAAAGTCGAGGAATGCCGCGACTACTTTGGCAACCATATCCAGTTCTTCACGATTCACGATCGCCACACCGAGCTGGCCGTTACGGCGCACACCGCGGTCGAACTGCGCGCCGCCGAACGCTTGCTACCGGGCAGCACCACCAATTGGGAAGACATCGCCTCGCTAGAGCGCCGCGCCCTGGGAGACGACCTGGAGGTGCGGCAGTTCGTTTACGATTCGCCGCATATCACGGCCACACCTGCACTCGTGGAGCTCGCCCGCGAGTCGTTCACGCCGGGCCGCTCGTGGCTGGAAGCATCGCTCGACTTGACAGCTCGCATCCATCGCGACTTCGTCTACGACGCCACCGCCACCTCGATCAGCACGCCGCTGGCCGACGTGCTCGCCATGCGGCGCGGCGTCTGCCAGG
>JBGSKX010000179.1:0-9529 GCA_041741015.1 Pirellulales bacterium | reverse complement strand
CCCTGGCGCTGCCATCGCAAGCAACTCGCCGGGCGATTCTGGAAAGCCTGGCCGAGGGGCGCGGTTTGCCCCTTTCGCGACAGGTGCTCGACAAGCTGGCGGCCGCGGTGCCCGGCGGCGTACCGGCGCTGGTTGCCGCGATTGCCGAGCTTGAGCTGGCGGCCCGAGTGACTGGGAAGCTGGTCTCAGGCGAGCAGGTCGACTCGCGGCAGTTGCGCAACCTGGTCGAACATCGTAATTCGGAATCGGCTCCCACCGTGCGTGAAATTGCCCGGCTGGTGGCCCGGCATTTTGGGCTTAAGCTGGCGGACCTGAAGAGCCCGCAACGTCAGCGCTCGCTCGTGGCGGCCCGCTGCGTGGCGATGTACCTGGCTCGGCAATTGACGTCGGCGAGCCTGAGCGAGATTGGAGAGTATTTTGGCGGCCGCGACCATACGACCGTGCTGCATGGCTGTCGGCGGACCGAAAAGCTGCTGACCCGCGACGTTGCCGTGCGGCAAGCGGTGGCCGACGTGCGGCGCAGCCTGACCTCGGCATGACCATGCACCGGTCGGCGACCCTGTGAAAGCAGTGACCATGTGGAAAACGTGTTGCTGAACTGTTGGCGATTCAGGCAGCAGCCAACAACCATCGACAAACCGGCGGCAGACCCTGAGAACGACTTGAAACCATCGACTGCCGCCTGACGCTCCACCAACCTTCCAACAACAAGTTATCCACAGCACCTGGCGAGCAATCAGTAGCAGGTAAATCGCGTCCCACAAAGCGCTAACCGAGCGAGCGAACCCGGCAATCGACAAAATATGCCGGCGTCATTACTGCTACTACTGAAGATCTATGAATTGATAAGAAGCCATCCGGGACGCCGCGAAGCAAGTCGCCGCCCGTAAGCGAAACAAATACCAAGTCGTAAGAACAAGAACGCCTCTAGGAAGTAAAGGCCTCCGACGAATGAAAGTCACCTGTGATCGCCAGGAGTTATTAACCGCGTTTCAAACGGCCGCCAGCGTTGTCCCTACCCGCAGCCCCAAGCCCATTCTGCAGAACATCAAGCTTGAAGTCAGCGAGTCGGGCGCCATCCTGCTGGCCACGGACCTGGAAATTGGCATTCGGATCCAGGTGGCGGGTATTCAGGTCGACGTGCCGGGCAGCGCGATTCTGCCGCTGGCTCGATTTGGTTCGATTCTGCGCGAAAGCTCGGACGACACGCTTCGCCTTGAGGCCGATGGTCAGTCCACGCTGGTGCGCGGTGAACGCAGCGAGTTCAAGCTCCCAAGTGAGAACCCGCAAGAGTTCCCCTCGGTGGCGGACTTCACGGAGAAGTCCTATCACGAGCTGCCGGCCCGGGCGCTGAAGGAGATGATTCGCCGAACGATTTTCGCCACGGACAACGAAAGCAGCCGCTATGCCCTGGGCGGCGTACTGCTGGAGATGGGTCCCGACAAGATTACCGCCGTGGGAACCGACGGCCGCCGACTCGCCAAGATGGAAGTTCCCGCGCGCAGCGAAGGGGGGCATCAGTCGGGCGACAGCATGACGATCGTGCCGACCAAGGCCATGCAACTCATCGATCGGGCTTTGTCCGATGGCGACGCCGAGATCCAGATCGCGGCCCGGGCCAATGAGGTGCTGGTTCGCAGCCCGCGCGTGACAATTTACAGCCGGCTGGTCGAAGGACGTTTCCCGAAGTGGCGCGACGTGTTCCCGCAGCGGACTGGCTCGTCGAAGGTGGACCTGACGGTGGGGCCGCTCTATTCGGCGGTTCGCCAGGCGGCGATTGTCACCAGCGAAGAGAGCCGCGGCGTGGACTTCAGCTTCGAGCCTGGCACGCTGGTGCTTAGCGGCCGCGTGGCGGAAGTGGGCCAGTCGCGCGTCGAACTGCCGATTGCCCATGACGGTCCGACGATCGCGATCATGCTCGACCCGCGTTATTTGAACGACTTTTTGAAAGTGCTCGACGCCGAGAAGATTGTGACGATCGAGTTGAAGGACGCCGAGAGCGCCGCGGTCTGCACGACCGACGACGGTTACGGCTACGTGATCATGCCGCTAGCGCGCGAGCGTTAGTCGCGGGTGGGTGGCACGGCGGCCACAAACAGAGTCCTGGAACACGCGAGAGCGGATGAGCCACGAACCACGACACATTGGCGACGTGCTGGCGCAGCTTATGGCGCGGCGCGGATATGCTCGCGTGCAAGCAGCCAGCGCTTTTGCCGAAGCCTGGCGAACCGCGGCCGGTGAGAAATGGGCCACGCGAACTCGGGCTTTAGCCGTGAAACGCGGGGTTCTCGAGGTGCTGGTGGGGAGTTCGACGTTGGCCCAGGAGCTAGGCTTTCAGAAGAAAGCCCTGGTGCGCGAGCTCGCCCAATTAGTGCCGGATGAGAAGATCCGAGATGTGAAATTCAAGGTAGGGCCGCTGACGTGAACGCGAAACAGATTGGCCCCAACCTGATTGATAGAGTGCTTTGAACTAACACGCCTGTGCGCAGCCGAGATGCAAGGAGGATCGCCTGGCTGCGAATCTGGTAGCCCCGCGGCAACAACGCGGGACTACCCTGGCGAACTTATCGCGAGTTTGGAACTCCACACCCGAATCGAGACACAACGCAATGAGTGAACAGTCGCAGACGCCCCCTGGTGATGACGAGCCGAAGGCTGAAGCCCCCAAGTCCTTTAAGAAGGTGAACACCGAGTATACGGCCGAGGATCTGCAGCACCTGAGCGACTTGGAACACGTCCGCGAGCGGCCGAGTATGTACATCGGCGATACCACGCTCCGCGGCCTGCACCACATGGTCTACGAAGTCGTCGACAACTCGATCGACGAGGCCATGGCCGGCTACGCCACGCAGGTTTCGGTCACGATCAACAATGATGGCTCGGTTACGGTAGAGGACGACGGTCGCGGGATTCCGGTCGAAGAGCATTCCGACCTGGGTTTCTCCACGCTGCAGGGCGTGATGACCGTGCTCAAGTTCGGCGGCAAGTTCCAGAAGGGCGCCTATCAGACCTCCGGCGGTCTGCACGGCGTCGGCGTCACGGTCGTAAATTTCCTCTCTGAGTGGTGCGAGGTCGAAGTCCGCCGCGGCGGCCACGTCTATCAGCAGGAGTACGAGCGCGGTGTGCCCACGGGCGACGTCCGCCGGATTGGCACCACCGACAAGGTGGGCACGAAGACGATATTCAAGGCCGACCCGACGATCTTCGCAAACACAAAGTTCGTCTATAACACGCTGCACCGCCGCTTGCAGGAGTTGGCGTTCCTGAACCGCGGCGTGAAGATCGTGTTTCGCGACGAACGCACGGGCGACAACGACACGTTCCGCTACGAGCGCGGCATCGTTGAATACGTGGAGTACTTGAATCGGGCCAGCGAACCGGTCCACGCCGACATCATCCACATCGAGGGCTTCTTCGACGGCATCGGCCTGGAAATCGCGATGCAGTATTCCGGCGAGTACACCGAAAACGTGCACTCGTACGTGAACAACATCAACACGATCGAGGGCGGTACGCACGTTTCGGGCTTCCGCTCGGCACTCACCCGCACGCTGAACGCCTACGGCAAGAAAGAGAACCTGCTCAAGGACCTGGCGGTCGTTGGCGACGACTTCCGCGAAGGCCTGACGGCGGTTATCTCGTTGCGCGTGGCCGAACCGCAGTTCGAAGGTCAGACCAAGACCAAGCTCGGTAACAGCGAGGTCGAGGGCATTGTCACCTCGGCCGTGGGCGACTACCTGAGCAAGTACCTGGAAGAGAATCCCAAGAGCGCCAAGGTCATTCTGCAGAAGGCGATGCTGGCAGCCGAAGCGCGCGAAAGCGCCCGCAAGGCCCGCGAGATCGTTCGCGAGCGGAAGGGAGCCCTGGCCGGTCACGGTCTGCCGGGCAAGCTGCGCGATTGCACGAGCCGCGACGTCGAGCGCTGCGAGCTGTACCTGGTCGAAGGTGATTCGGCCGGTGGCAGCGCCGAGGGCGGTCGGCTGCGCGAGTTCCAGGCGATCCTCCCGCTGCGCGGCAAGATCATCAACGCTTACAAGTCGCGCGAGGACAAGGTGCTCGCCAACGAGGAAGTGCGAAGCATGATCTCGGCTATCGGGGCCGGCATCGGCGCCGAGGCGGACATCTCGAAACGGCGGTACGGCAAAATCGTGATCATGACCGACGCCGACGTCGACGGCTCGCACATTCGCACGTTGCTCTTGTGCTTCTTCTATCGGCAGATGTATGAGCTGGTCAGCAAGGGGCACATCTATGTGGCCCAGCCGCCGCTGTTCCGTGTGAAGTCCAAGAAGAACACTTACTACGTCCAGACCGAAGAGGAGATGAAGAAGCAGCTCCTCGAGAACGGTCTGGGCGAGTCGGTGCTCGTGGCCGAGGACGGGCGCGTGGTCGAAGGCGAGCAAATGGCCGAGTTAGCGCTCAAGCTGGCGGCCATGGAAGAATCCCTCGTGGCCCTGGAACGGCGCGGCGTCAGTCTGAAACTGCACGCTTTGCGGCAGGATCCCGTGAGCGGCAAGCTGCCGATTTATCACGTGTTCATCGGCACGCAGGAGCATTGGTTCACCACGCGTGACGAACTGGATGCATTCCGTGCGTCCCAGGAAGAACAGACCGGCGGCGAACTGGCGGTGAGCGATACCGAGGCCGATCTGCCCGGTATCGACGGCAATGGTCAGGCCCGCCGCACCTTGACGATCGTCGAGTTGCACGAAGTACGCACGATCAACAATGTGCTTGCCGACATGGCGAAGCTGGGCTTCTCGCTTTCAGACCTGATTCCCGAAGAGCGAACCGGCTCGGAAACGTCGCGGTTCACGGTCCGGCGGGGCGAGCACGAAGACGGCCTCGACGACCTGCGCGGATTGCTGCCGGCGATTCGGGCGGCGGGCGAGAAAGGCCTGACGATCACGCGGTTTAAAGGCCTCGGCGAAATGAACGCCGAGGAGCTTCGTGACACGACGCTCGATCCGGCCAATCGCACGCTCTGCCAGGTGCGAATGGCCGACGCCGCCGCGGCCGACGAGCTGTTCCGGATCCTGATGGGCGACAAGGTCGAACCGCGCCGCGAGTTCATCGAGAAGCACGCGCTGGAAGCGCGGAACCTCGACGTGTAGTGAAAAGAAGCGCTGTCGGTGCCACAGGTGGCCGCGTCGCGGCTCACCTGTGCTGCCGAACGGATCGGATTCGCCCTTCGGGTTGCGTTCGAGTGCCAAGGCCAGCACGGGTGACTGCTGCGCAGCAACCATGGCACTCCGCAACAATCGGCTGTGCTCGCGGGCACAGTTAGGAATGCGTGAATTTGCTTTCGTCGCGCGCCCGCTGGATTTATCATGGACCCATCGTGCCGCCGAGGGCCGCTCGGCCTTTCGTGCTCAGTCCGCGCCAGCCATTCCTTCCTGGAACCCACCGCCATGTCTTTCCGCCGACTCGCTCAGGCCGAGAAGCTCGTCACTGACCGCCGCCAGTTTCTGCTATCGGGCGCTTCGCTCGCCGTGCTGCCGTGGCTCGGTTCGATCGCCATCGGTGCAACCAAGACGAATCCCAGCTTCGAGAGCGATCCGTTCTCGCTGGGCGTGTGTTCGGGCGAACCCGCGGCCGACGGCTTCGTGATCTGGACGCGGCTCGCTCCCAAGCCCCTGGAAGGTGGTGGTGTGGCGCCGGTGCCGTATGAAGTCGCCTGGGAAGTGGCCAGCGACGACGCGATGAAGAACGTCGTGGCCAAGGGCAAATCGCTCGCCACTCCGCAGCTTGCGCACTCCGTGCACGTGGAGGTGGAAGGCCTGCAGCCGGATCGGCCCTATTGGTATCGCTTCTCCTGCGGCGATGCCCAGACTAAGACGGCTCGCACACGCACGGTGCCCGCGGCCGATGCACTGCCCGAGAAACTGAAGTTTGCGTTCGCCTCTTGCCAGCACTGGGAGTCGGGTCACTACACGGCGTATGAGCACATGGCCAAGGAAGACTTGGACATGGTGATGCACCTGGGCGACTACATTTATGAGAACGGCGGCCGCGAGGGCGGCGTGCGAATGCACACCGAAGGCGAGATCATGTCGCTCCTCGACTATCGCAACCGCCACGCACAGTACAAGACCGACACGGCGCTACAGGCGATGCACGCGCTGTGCCCCTGGCTCGTGGTGTGGGACGATCACGAAGTGGACAACAACTACGCCGGCGAATTCTCCGAAAAGCACGACGTCACGGTCGAGCAATTGCTCACGCGCCGAGCGAACGGCTACCAGGCTTACTATGAACACATGCCGCTGCGAAAGTATTCGCTGCCGGCCGGGCCCGACATGCAGCTCTATCGCCGCGTGCCCTACGGCCGGCTGATTGACTTCACGATGCTTGATACCCGGCAGTATCGCAGCGACCAGCCGAACGGCGACGGCATACAGCCCGCCACGGGCGCAGTGCTCGATCCGGCAACCACGATGCTCGGCATTCCGCAGGAACGCTGGCTGATGAAGACGCTGCTGGAGTCCCCTTCGGTGTGGAATGCGATGGGTCAACAAGTGATCGTCGCCCGGGTGGACGCCAAGCCAGGTCCGGAGCAGGCCTTCAGCATGGACAAGTGGGCGTCAAGCGACGTGGCCACGAAGCGGCTGATGAACTTCTTTGCCGAGCGGCAGATCCCCAACCCCGTGGTGCTCACCGGCGACATTCACTCGAACTGGGTCAACGATTTGAAGGCCGATTTCGACAAGCCGGACGGTCCCACGGTCGGCACCGAGTTCGTCGGCACGTCGATCAGCTCGGGCGGCAACGGCGCGCAGACGCACGAGCGCACCGAATCGATTCTGGCCGAGAACCCGTTCGTGAAGTTCCACAATGCCGAGCGCGGCTACGTGAGCTGCACGGTGACGCCGACCGAGTGGCGGAGCGACTACCGAGTGGTCGAGTTCGTCGACAAGCCGGGCGCTCCGCTGGTCACGCGGCGGTCGTTTGTCGTCGAAGCCGGAAAACCGGGCGCGAAAGACGCGTAGCGATTACTCTGCACGCGGTGCTTCCGTGGGTAGCCCCCGGCTTTGCCGGCGGGGTTCTGCTGCGTTTGAGTGTGCGCCCTGCGAATGTCTAACCGGCCAGCGCGTTCAAATACTCTTCGAGGTTCGTATACCCATCGCCGTCCGAGTCGCCGTTACGATCCTCGGCATTCTGCGGATTGAGTCCGGCTTTCTGCTCCCACGCGTCGGGCATGCCGTCCCGATCGGAGTCCATGGGCGCGGGCTTGCTCTTGAGCTCGGGCCAGCCCCCCACCTCGCGCTGCGAATCGATCAGCCGGTGCGTGCGCGTGGCGACGCCGCCCACAAGCCGCGCATCGGCCAGGTCGCTCGGCTTGGAAGCTCCCGCCGCGGCGAGGACGTGGTCGAGCGCAGTCTCCGCCGATTCGGTGAATGGCCGGGCGTCGCCGACGTCAAACTCCTCGCGGGCTTCGATCTGCTGCCAGGTGACCGGCAGATAGCCGCCCGTGGCGTAGCGGCTGAAGCTGATGGCCAGGTGATTGTCGGCCGTGAGATCCTCGCGCCCTTCGAAGATGTTGCCGGATAGAAAGACCTTCAGTGCTCCAGCGTTTTCGGTCTTCGTGGCCAGCGGCAGTGCACCGTCGGCCGTGTTCGGTCCGGGGCGATAGTAGTTGTTGATCACATTGATCCGGCAGTTCGCCAGGTTCGTCGCCCCGCTGACGTTGTAGTTCACGTTGTTGCGAAAGTCGGCGATCGCGTCCCGTTTCGTGCGCGGGCTGCCGCCGAGCGTGGGATGCCGCTCGCGGCTGCTGGCAAAGAGGTTGTGGTGCAGCGAGATGCTGGCCGTCAGATCGCGAAACGAGGCCAGCATCGCGTGCGAACCCTTCTCGTGCAGGCTGTTGTTCAGGGCCTCGGCATAGATCGACCACTGCAGCGTGAAGTTGCCGCCGCGTCGCAGGTCGTGATTGCCGTCGATGCCCCAGCTCACCGAGATGTGGTCGAAGATCATGTGATCGACGTCATTCGTGTTCAGACAATCGGGTCCCGAAGGGCGCGGCTTGTTCTCATCGCCCAGCCGCACGCGCACGTACCGCATGATGACGTGCTGCACTTCGCGGAACTGCAGCGTCTGATCGGCGATGCAGATGCCGTCGCCCGGTGCGGTCTGGCCGGCGATCGTGAGGAACGACTTGTCGACGATCAGCCGATCTTTGAGGCGGATCGTGCCCGAGACGTCGAACACGATCGTGCGCGGGCCGGTGGCAGAACGGACAGCGTCGCGCAGCGAGCCGGGGCCATCGTCGTTGAGCGAGGTGACGTGGTAGACGTCGCCGCCACGGCCGCCGCGTGCAAAGCGTCCGAACCCCTCAGCCCCGGGGAAGGCCAGCTGAGGCTCGCCTGGTGCCGCTCCAAACGAGCAGGCCAGGGGAATGGCCAGCAGTGCTGCGGCGATCAGAGTCGAGAAAACTGGTTGCCAGAGGCGTGTCATCGGGAGTCTCGATCCGTGGTGGATGCAAAGTCGCAGCGGGCCTAAAACAAAAGCAGGATCGCCCGGCCATCCGAACGATCCTGCTTGTGATGTGGCGAGCGGTCAAGCGTTTCAGAGAACGGTGACCGCTATCAAAGGGTGGCTAACCGGACTTGAACCGGCGACCTCTAGATCCACAATCTAGCGCTCTAACCAACTGAGCTACAGCCACCATGTAATCTCTGGCAACACCCATTATCGGGTCTGCCGGGGCGAAAGGAATAGGCCCGGGTAGAGGCCGGCCGATCGCTTCGCCCATGCTTCCTAAATTACCAATTCTGGGCCGGGAGGCAAAGGGCTGATTTTCAGCGGGCCAGATCGGTTCGCGCAAGGGGCCGATCGACGCCAACGAGTGCTCGCTCGAGCACTTCGCGGCAAGTTGGGATCGGCGTGCGGCACGTTGCCGCCAGGCGGTCGGTGGCCAGGAAGTCGTCGCGGCCTCGCGGTGCGCGACCGGGTACGGGCGCCATCTGCGGCACGATCAGCCGCTCTTCGGCACCCACGTGCCGGGCGATGGCCAGGGCCAGGTCGAACCTCGAGATCTTGTCGCTTGCGCCCGCGTGAAAGATGCCGCGAGCGTCGCGGTTCGAGGAGAGCTCCAGCAGGAAAGAACAGAGCGTGCCGGCGTCGAGCGGATTGCGAAACTCGTACGTTGGCGAGATGATCTCGTTCCCCGCGCGCAGGTTGCCCACGACCTTTTCGAGATACGAATTGCCGCTGCCCGTGACGCTACTGCCCAAGACTAGCGACAGCCGCACGATTAGCGCATCGGGGCAGAGTTCCGCGACGATGCCTTCTGCCCGGGCTTTGGTTTCGCCGTAGAAGTTCGGCGGCGAGGGTGGATCCTCTTCGCGGTAATAGCCACACGTGCCGTCGAACACGGCGTCCGTCGAGGTGTACAGCAGCCGCGCGCCGGTGCGGGCGCAAGCACCGGCAACGTTGCGTGGCCCATCGACGTTAATCCGCTCGGCCAGCACCGGCTCGCGCTGGCAGCGGTCGATGTCGGAAATCGCTGCCAGCAGCGTCACCTGATCAG
>JBGSKX010000178.1:0-26130 GCA_041741015.1 Pirellulales bacterium | reverse complement strand
GAGCAGCCGGCCGCAGCGCTCGAGCGTTTGCAGGCTCGCAAGTCGCAAATCGATCGCGAGTTGGCGGAGCGGCGAGCTTCGGTACGGTTCGAACCGCAGTCCGAAGTTGGCACTGAAGAACTTGCCGGCGACGTGGCGGTTGCCGTGAAATCCGATCGACCGCTGGCGGCACGCGATCAGACGCTTGCGCCCGAAGCCGAGGCAGAGAGCTACGCAGCGCGATTGCGAAAAGCGAAGCAGAGCGCGACGAAAGGTCGGCGCGGTGGGAAGGTGGAGTAGGAAACCGGGCGACCTGGATTCACTCGACTCCAAGATCATTCTTCAAGAGTTCGATCGTCCGCAGTTCTTCAGGCGTGCGTGGAAGGGGACGAGCTCCGCGCGTGCCGATGGGCACGATCTGGATGCCCTTGGTGTAGAACGCCGGCTTATCGAACTGCTCCAGGGCCATCTCCAGCCACGGTCGCGCTTCCAACTATCGGCCCGCTGCCTGCAACAACCAGCCGTACATCGCCCAACCGAAAGGGTCGGGTGGTCTTTCTTCACCTGGCTTCGATGCGATCCGGAATGCGTGAAATTCGCGGGCGACGTCGTCAATCGTCACCAGTTGAGCCAGCCAGGGTTCTGCCTGTTCGAAGAAGTCGTGATGCACACGAGCGATGACGCCACGCAGATCGTCGAGGTTTCTGAAGTAGTAGTAGCAGTCTGACCGTTTGATCGGCTGCTTGAACTCCCCCAGCCAGCGACTGACTAGCAGCGAACCGTAGTGGCCGCCACGAATTGTCTCAAATCTCCGATCAAGTTCAGGCACCTGAGCTCCTGTGGGCACATGGATTCGCGTGAAGTCCGAATCGGGAAAGAGGAACATGCCCTGCTTCACCGCGCCGACGTTTCGCCAATAGGCGGCAGGCCTCTTGAGAAGAAACTCTGTCTCAGCGAAGTGTTTGGGCACCTCGTCGTGCACTACGTCGAGAAATTCGGGCTTGGTAATTCTGCGGCTCATGCTATGGCCTCCTCCCTTATCCGCCGCTCGCTACTGACGCCGATACGTGGCCGTTGCAATGTCAATCCGAGCTTTCGGATTCTTCCTCCGCCGCAAGAAAGAGATCCTGCAAGTCGCCGTTGAGCGGCTCACCGGTATCGCCAAGACGTAGCACCAAGTCTTCCTTCTGCCCGGGAAGGTATGAGATTCCGTCCAGCACAACAAAGATCGATGAAGCCGTGTCGATGATCGTTTGGCGTAAGATGCTGAACAGCACGTCTTGATCCTCGGGGCTAAGTCGAGCATAGAGGTCCCGGATGCTAAGACAATATGCATCTGGTCTCCCATGAGAGAGCGGGCCCGCAAATAGGTTCCGATAGTGCTGCATATTCTCGGTCAAGAGCGAGTATCGGAAGTGCTCAATCAGTTGCTCGGGGCTCATTGCGCGGCTTTCCTAACGGTGGGATAAAGAAGTTTATTGAGTTCGATGAGGTATTGAAGTTGTGAGTTGGGTATATCCGGATAGACTCGTCGCAGTTCGCGAATATCTCTGGCGATTAGATCTCTCGCTGTTTCAAATTCTCGGTGACTTCGGGAAAGGGGTTTTGATGACTCGCGGATTGTATGCCCGATTTTAGGAATAAGTATCGTTGGTGCCGTTGTTGGATTATAACCAGGCACAAGGCGCTTCATTGCTGCTTGCTGGCCCACGTGGTGAGCTTCGAGGCCGGGCGATAGTCCCTGCATCTCCGCATACGGACCTACGGCATACTTAGCTTTGGCAACATCGACCGCCTCGTCAGCGTTCTTGGCGACCGCCGCCGCCTCATCCAAATACTTGATAAGACCGACTAGCGGCAGGAGCCCAACCGTGTTGAGAGCAGTCTTGCCGACATGGGACCAGGAGTTCTCCCAGTTAACGATGTTTGCGGACAGATCGCGCAGGTCCGCGGGCAAATCAACTCCGGTCAGTGCAGCTCCGAGTTGAACAACCGTCCCAAGAGCGGTTACCTCGTCGGTATATTCGCCTAGAACAACCTGTTCGCCTGAATCAATCAGGTACTCTCCAAATTTGTCGGCCAACGTGGGATCCGGCCGCGCCCCGACGTCCTCTATCTTCGCAAGTATCTCGACAAACTCTCTTCTGCGCTGCTCCGCTTCCAGCCTCGCATGCTCTTTTTCAGTTTCCTCCCAAAGCCTTGCCGCTGACGCATCTTCGGTCGCCTGGTTAAACTCGTTGCGCGAGACGACAACAGGAAGTAGCAAGGCAGGCTCGCGCGGCGGCCCGCCAAAGACGTTCTGCTCCCACATCTCCAGGTAGATGATCAACTCGCGTCGGCTTTCGGACGTGAGCTCGCGGCCGCGCGCGGTTTGATCGGCCAGGAAGGCGTCGAACCGCTCGCGCCAGTCGCGGCGCGGGTGGCGGTCGAGGTCGTTGATAAAGTCGTGCAGGTCTTCGGCGAACCAGCGCAACTGGTCGTCCATGCGCCGCAAAAACATCTGCCCGGCCAGCCGCAGCACGTCCAGCGTCGCGTTCATGTAGGCTTCGATCATGCGTGCCTCGGCTGCGCTTCTGTGAGCGCACAAAAAAAGGGCCCGCTGCCAGAAGCTCCGCGCACTTGCATGCACGGACACTCAGGCAACGGGCCCAATCGAATACCCCGCTCCATCGGTGAGCGAGGCCCCAATCAATACCCAGTTAGTTCCCTGTTAGGAGGAGCTCACAGTGACTCGAATCAGGACAAAGACAGAACCACAGATGGACACAGATGCACACGGATAGGAAGGAGCGGACGAATTCGCTGCTCCCAAGAATCAGGGCCACGGGTAACCACGACGACACTGGCGGCACGACGTAAGAAGGAAGGGTCTTTGAACTTAATCAACCTGCTTTACTTTTCTACATCTGTGTCAATCTGTGTTCATCTGTGGTTCTCTTCTTCTTTTCATGCGATTAGGTTCCTATCTCCCCCAGTGGTTCGCCGCGCGCTCGGCGGCGCGACGATCGCGGGAATCTGCGCGATTCTCACATGCCGAGTTCTTCGGACGCGGTTCTCCAATCGCGTACCGCAATGCGAGTCGTCCTGACAAGTGTCACTTTTCGGCCATTCGTTTACTTTTTTATTCTTCGCTGGTAACTATCGAAATGTTGCCACCTGTTGCGTTACTCTTGGCCGTGTTCGATGCAGCTGACTCACACGCTCAAAGTAACGGGAGGATCACGACGTGGACGCAGAGAAAGATCGCAATGAAGTGCCGGAGTTCCTGCCGATCCGGCGAGAGTCGATTGAGGAGGAGCACGCCGCCACGTTAACGACTCCGCGAATGCCGGAGGAAGGGCCGACATTAAGCGATGTCCCGTCTACGGAACCTGCCTCGCGGGAAGTTGTCAGCGCTGCGCCGGACGCGACGCTAGCACCATCGGCCGAAGGCGGCGCGGATACCGCAACTGCCGAGCCAACGGACTCGGCAGTGTTTGTGTCGCCGTTGCCGATCGTTCATGCAACAGCGATTGGGCCCACGCCTGCAGGGCCGACCGAACCTAGTCATCACTACCAGATCCCATTGCCGGACGATCTGGGCGCCGGCGAGACGGAACCGGGCGATCGAATCAGCCAGATTCTCGGGCCCCCGTCGGTTCCACATCTACGGCCCCGGATGCCAGCAAAGTCAAGCGATCGCGAGCGGCTCGTCCCGAGCATCATGGTCACGGTAATGCTCGGGCACTCGCGCGACTTGTTCGAGCAAGCCGTCGAAGCAGCCATTCAGCGGGCGACTCAGAAGTTTCACAAGATCGTAAAACAGGAAATCGACCTGTTCGCGTTCGAGCAGCGCGCGGCGCGCCGGGCAGCCGACTATCGCTTGCGAGGCCCGAATCCGCAGTAGCACAACCTTTCCAGCCGTAACTTTTCCAAACAACTGATCCCAATTGGGTATCGAGCGGGGCCTTCGGGTATTCGCGCGGGCCCGTTGTCTTGGGCGTTCGTCTTCGAACGCTCTTGGCAGCGGGCCTTTTTTGTTGCCCAGCGGGAACTTCCTCGCGGACGCACTGCCATGGATCGAGCCTATCCCGCCTTGCGACAGATGTTCACGGACATCCGCAACCTGTGGTTCGAAAAGATGGGGCGCGAGCTACGCAACTTCTCGATTGAGCTGAGTGATTTTCTTTACGGGCTCAAGAACCATCCGACGCAGCAGTGGCACGAACGCTTTCACTCGTTCGCGGCAGGCCAGCGATTTCAGGGCCGCTACATGACGCCCGACAGCGAAGAGGCGTTGCTCGCGTACATCAGCCAATGGGCGGCGATGCAAGTGACGACAGACCACGCCGTGGAACAGCCGGAGACGGAACTGGACCCATCGTGGCCGGAGCTGTCGGATGCGGAACGCACGCGGGTGCGCGGCCGGCTGGGGCTACCCGGCTTTTATGCAAAGCCGTTTGAGTGGGGCGATGGCGAGTGGGAGTACAAGCTGGGAGAGTTGGCTCGCGTCGCGCGAGAGAAGATGCTCGCGACCTGCCGCGAACTGCAAACGCTCGGATCGCTGGCCCAAAACGCGGACCAATTGCCGGACGATGGTATTGATGCCCTGGAGCCGAACATCGCCCGCGTGCGCGCAGCACACGACGAGTACGTGCAGGCGCTGATTGATATCGAACGAACCTGGCTGGCGTATATCAAGGCGAACTGGTACGTCGGCTGGCAGATGGAACAGTTAGTGCTGAAGATCGCGGGCGACTTGCCTTCGCGATTGTTCGATCTCCCCTCTTCAAAACTTAACGCGCTTGCCAGGGCACGGGCCGAGGTTGGACACGCCCTGGACAACGTGGTGAAGCGAGTCGACACAACCTACAAGGTCGCTTACTGGACGGATATCTCGATCACGATTCTTGAATCAGTGGTAGGCATTGTGGGCGCCGTCAAGACAGCGGCGAAAGAAGCTATCAAGCAAGGAGTCAAGTTCTCGCTCCGCATGGCGATCAAGGCCGCCATCAAACAGGCGGCGATTCAAGGCGCGGTCCTTGTCGCAACCACCTATGGGCTGCCGCCCCTAATCCAAGCAGCCGGACTGAACCCCGATTTTGTCTTCGCTGGCGTGGTCATCATGCAAGGGCTGACGGCGTTTCAGGCAGTTCGGTCAGTGGGAGACTCGGCGGACTTGAACACAAGGTTTAATGTCGTCGACAACGAATTCGACCCACATCCGGGGCGAGTCCGGGAGAATCTCCGTAAGGGCAGCGACGCTGAACAGGATGCACTACGCGGAACAATTGAAGACGAAATGGACGCCGACTTCGTGAATGAGCGTGGCATTTGGGACAGCAAAGGGCCGGGGGACCGAGGCCTTATCGCCGAGGGATTATTGGGGATGAATTTGCCACAAGGCTTCCCGACGTTTGATCGCTTTGAGAATGGAGTTGCCACGAGCATTAAGTCGCTTGATACTTGGCTCAACAGCTACACGAGCCAATCCGCATTGCTGGGAAGAGTAAAGACGTACATTGATAAAGCCGCCGACTTCAAACGCGGAACTCGGCTAGGCGTCGTAGTCACCGCGGACATGATTGTTGAGAGGCGACTGCTACTGGCAATTCCTCGCGATACGACCCCCACTCAGTGGCTCGCACTTCTTGATGCCATTGAGTACGGTAAACTCAAGGGAGTGGTCGTGGAATATGTGGAGTATCTAGAATGAAGGGCTGCGCCGTATTTAAGCGTAACGATGATTGGTATTTCCATGGCCTGACCCGGACGACGGCAGGGGTCTTGATTGCGACGGCGCCGTATCGCCGAATCAGTATCGAATCGGCCGCTCAGCTGGGACAAGTTTGCCTCGAAGCGATCCAGACCGTGACGGATAGCGTTCCTCATCCGACTGAGTTCGCTTCCCACTTTCAACCGATGTTGGAATTGGCGGGCGTGAAGAGCTGGGGGCAGTTCACGAGAAATGCCCCATACGTTGATGTTATCGCCGACCACGAGTCGTACAGGATCTCGCCCACGCGTAACGCTGGTCCAAAGCAGGGTTACGACGCAGCGACGGCAGGGCCGATTACCCTGCCGTTGGATGCGAGTGCTAAACAGATTGGGGAAGCGGTCCAACAAGCCTTTGATTTGTGCGAATGACGGAAGATTGATGCCTAGCAATGCCAGGGGCGATTTGAGCAATCCCATTGCAGCGATGCTCCATGACTCTTAGAGATGTCATTCTCGGACTCGAAGCCTAGGATTCCGAGCAAACCGTTTTTACAACCGCGAATTCATCGCCTGAACTCAATTCCCTAGCAGTTGTCGACTACGACGACGAGGGCATGCCGCCGGCAACGGCCCAGGGAATGCGTTACTTGCTGGAAGTCTGGCTGGCACGCGAAGTGATCGCGGTATGGTCGAACTGGCGAGATGGGCGAGAGCCGACTTTGGAAGAGAAGCTCGCGGCCATTGTTTACTACGCTGAAAACGATGCTTACTTGCCGCTGGAAGAATAGCCAACAAGTCAAATGGCAAAAGCATACAACCGACTGCCGCTCACTCCATCCGTGTCAATCCGCGTTCATCCCTGGTGCTCGCTCTCGACCTATCCCACCGAGCGCACGCCCGCCAGCGGCAGGTTTCCCGCCGGCATTCAGCGAGCTGACGACTCGTCGTTGGCGCGATCCGGCCTGAGAGGCGCGTCACACGACGCGCGCGGATTTTTTTCTAAGCGTGGATCAGTAACTCGACGAGCGGAGCGGGAGAGCCCACACTGGAACAGATCAAGTCGAATCCCAAGATAGTTCAGCCGTTCTGACCCATTTTCCTATCCCACCAGACAGCTCAGCCGCTACCCGCTGGGGCAGAAGTCATAGATGGTCGACAATATCATCCCAATGACCACCGGCTTCATGTCTTCAGGCAAATCTTTACGCAAGCTACCCTGCAGAGGCCTATGGACGAACCAAGTAGCAAGCCTGCTTCTGTCCCATTTTAGTGTCAGCACTAGCGCGACTGGGCACAACCTACGACAACACACTCGTCGTGCCTCGCACGCGACTATATGATTTTCCAAATGCCATAAGAAAATGGTTGGCCGCGAAAGCTTCCACTGTGGATCGACCGGCTGTCCAGACCAAACCCTTCCTAACGGCGAAATAATGTCGATGGCTCCGACGGGCGGGTTCGGCCCCGTAATCGTGCAATCGCCGCCATCTGCCCATGTGAAAACCATTCTCTCTCGGTCTTTCAACTGCCTCAACAAAGGAGGGTTGCGAACCGGAATAGTCGAATTGCCAAGATGAATCGTATACTGCGCACGTCCCCAAAAGGGCCCGTCCTGAATTAGGAACCGCATTGTCAGAATATCCAATCCTCATCACGGCAGCCTTCTGTCGAACTGCTACAACGTTTGTCCCCAGCCGCCCCCGTATCACCTTGATACCCACAATTATTCACATCAAGAAGTATGTATTCGCGGCAACGCTTGAAGGACCAACTCAAGCGTACCATTAAGCCACCCCACGCACGCCCGCTAGCGGCAGGTTCCCTTCGGCGTCGAAGGGCAGCGGTCGTGGCTTGGTGAGCACCTCCAACTCATTGCGGCCCGTGCACTCCGCGAGTAGCGCGGCCGAACATTCGATCTCGACCAGGTCGAGCGTGTTGCGAATCCAGACGATGCGAGTTTCTTCGGCGGCGACCATACCGAGCGTGGAAAGCGCGACCTCGATCGTTTCGCGATCGGTTGGAAAGTCGACCGGCAACATCGCGGCGGTCACGTGGCCGGCCGTGATGCAATTGATCCGCGTCTTCTGGATGTCGGTCTGGGCGATTGCCCGGCTGGTGGTGAACTCGACGAGCCCGATACCCGTGGCGTTGCCGTGGGTCTCTTCGGTGAGGCCGCGAACCATGATTCGCTTGATCTTGGGCGTCTCATTGCGGCTGGGGCGATGCTCGTTGAATTTGCGACCTACGACGTTGGTGTCCATGCCGGTGCCGCTGATGTTCTTGCCGATCTCGTCGATGACGAGCAGGTCGATCGCCTCGAACGGCAGTCGCGGGAGCAATCGCTTCGCCATCGCGAGGAGTTCCTTTTCGCGCGATTCGAAATTGCCTGGCGCGATGGCTTCGATGTAGCCCGTCTCGTCGAACGGGTTTTCGACGATGGCCACTCCGCCGGCAATGCGACACGATTCGAGCACGCGGCCGGCCACGCTGCGGACGATTTGCCCGAAGTTGTAATCCTGAATCGCGCGGTGATAGACCTTGGCCCCTTCGTGCTTGCCGAGGCCGATGAGCATCATCTTCATCAGGCCGCTTTCGATATCGCCGACGAAGTTGGTATGCGGCTTGATGCGATTGCTGACCAGCACGTGATCGGCTTCGAAAGCGTGCTTGTCGAAATGCACGTCGAAGCCTTCGGCGGTCTGGCAGACGATCACCGTCTCCATGCTGGAGCGGATCGGGCAGCCGAGAAACTCCTCGGTGATGCCGTAAGAGTGGAGCACTTCGAGCTGCCCCTCGGGCGTGCCGCCGCCGTGGCTGCCCATGGCCGGGACGACAAACGGATTGGCCGAAAGCGATTTCACGTGGTCGACGATCGCCTTGGTGATCACGGCGATGTTCGCGATGCCGCGGCTGCCGGCAGTGATGGCAACGCTATCACCGGGCTTGATGGTCCGACCCAGGTCGAGCGAGGCGAGTTGCCGCTGGACTTCGCCGGGAATGTCCGCGACGCGCGGGGCTTCAAATTTCTGCTTGAGCCGGAAGAACGCGGGAAGCTGAGCCACGTGGGAATTCCTCGAAAGTGTCTTTTGTCGGCCGCACCTGTTGGAACAAGGGCCACGGCACCCGCTGACAGCGGTCCGCTGCCGGAGGCACGCAATGTCCGAGGCGGGGGCGTTACGCCCACATTTCCGCGGCACCGGCCGAGTCTCCTTTGCCGATTCTAGTGAACAGCCCGGCCGAGTTCCACGGCGGGCCACTGCTGGGGGTGCGGGCGACTGCCGCTGCATGAGCGGCCAGGGAGCGGTAGAATCCGCTTGGGCTGGTACAAACTGACTGGCGGACCGGCCCTCAACCGCCCCCCATGATCGCCGAGGTAAAGGATGTCTACGGTGAACCGCCGCCGCAAACGCCACGCAGATTTGATCGACGAACCCGAGGTCGAGTCGCCGCCGCGCAAGAGCCGGGCCTTCCGCAACGGCTGCATCGCGATGCTGGCGCTGCTGATGCTCGTGATCTTCCTGGCGCCGACAATCATCGCCAAGACCTCGCTGCGCAACACGCTGCCGGCCTCGGCCATGGAACTCGACGGCTCGCTGTCACTGGGTTCGCTCTCGCTGGGCTGGTTTTCAAGCGTGGTGATCGACGACCTCGAGCTGCGCGATCCCGACAATCGGGTGATGGCCGAAGTCAAGCAAGTCCGCCTCGACAAGTCGCTGCTCGGTCTGCTGCTCGACATGGGAGACGTGGGTGTCGTGCACATCGACCAGCCGACCCTGCATGTGATCTGTAACGAGCAGGACACGAACCTCGAGCGTGCGCTCGCGAAACTGATTGCGCGTGACGAGGATGCCAAGGTCGCGATCGACGTGCGGATTCAGGACGGCACGGTCGAGATCAACGACGTTCCGGCGGCACGTTCGTTCAAGGTCGAAAAGCTGACGGTGAGCTGCGCGGTCGCCGACAGTCAGCAGCCGATCATGCTCACGGCCAGCGGCAACCTGATCGACGGCGACAACTCGGGCAAGTTCAACGTGCAGCTCGAGACGCAGCGCTCTGACGACGGCAAGAACGCGCTCGCCAGCGGCAAGGTTGTGAGCGAGTGCACGCAGGTTCCCATGGAGATCGCCGACCCGGTGCTGCGGCGCGTCGTCGATGGCGCGGAACTGGCCGGCCGGCTCTCAACGCGATTGAATGGCGCATGGGGCAAACTGGCCGAGGCGGGCGAAGCTTCGATTCAAGGCGAAACGGTCATCACCAACCTGACGTTCGCCGCCGACGCGATCGGCCGCGACACGATCAAGCTGGAACGGGTCGAGATCCCCTGCCACCTGGTGCAGGAAGGCGAAGTCGTCGACATTGAATCGCTCGGCGTCAAATGCGAGCTCGGCAACTTCGAGCTCACAGGCAGCGCCAAGATGGACGATCTCACGGCCGAAGATCGACTCAAGGCGCTCACGCATTCGACGTACAAAGTCAACGGCGAGGTGGACCTTGTTGCCGTGGCCAAGGTGCTTCCCGAAACGCTCAGGATCCGCGAAGGGACCGAGATCACCTCGGGCAAGATTCGGCTGGCGATGACCGGCGGGCACGAAGACGGCGAGTCGGTGTGGAGCGGCCAGATCGATGCGAGCCATCTGGGCGCCAACGCGAACGGAAAGGCCCTGGTCTGGGAAAACCCGCTGGCGATCGACTTTGCCGCACGGCAGGGCGCATCGGGCATCGTGATCGATCGGGCGGAATGCACGTCGAGCTTTCTGCACGCCAATGCGGCGGGCAGCCTGAACGATCTCTCGGCAAAGGCCGACTTCGATCTGGCCCGGCTCGTCGAGGAACTCAAACAGTTTGCCGATCTGAGCGATATGCAACTGGCCGGAACGGGCGAAGCGCAGTTGAAGCTGAAACGCGAGGAAGGCGATCAGTTCACGGCCAGCGGACGGTTTGAAGCCCGCGACTTTCAGTTTGTGCCAGTCTCGGGCGGCCAGCCTTGGCTCGAGCCGAAACTGGTAGCAACGCTCGAACTGGGTGGCAAGTTCGAACAGCAGGCGCTCAAACGGATCGAGCGCGGCATCGTGACCGTCGACGTGGGACCCGAGCGATTGACGGCGCAGTTGCGCGAGCCGGTGGTAGATCCGGCTTCGGCGCCCTGGCCGATTGCATGTGCCTGGCAAGGCGAACTTGCCCCTTGGGCGCCGCGATTGGAAGCCTGCCTGGGGATGACTGGCTGGGCGCTCAGCGGCAACGGCAAGTTGCAAGCGCAGGCGAGCGTTTCGCCCAGTGCGATTCAGATCGATCAAGCCACGGCCGAGATCGTACGCTTAAGCGCGGTCGGCAATGAATGGTTCGTCCAGGAGCCGAGTGTCTCGCTTACACTGCAAGCCAAGCTGGATCGGAAGTCGCAACAAGCGGAAGTCACCACGGCGCGCCTTACCGCCGGAACCACGGCGGCGGTGCTGAACGGAGCGAAGCTGCGGCAGTCGGAGGAAGGCCGCTGGCTATTGGATGCCGGCACGGCGCAGTTCGGCGCGGACGTGGCCACACTCTATCGCTGGCGGCACAACCCGCAGTTCGCGTCTTCTTGGCGCATGTCCGGTCGCGTGGCTGGGCAGGCACAACTCAAGCAGGACGCCAGTTCGACCACTGCCCGGATCGACGGTGTTGTCGATCAACTCGTGCTGGTCGATCTGACGCAGCCAGGCACGGGCAGCAACAGCGCGACGTGGCAGGAACCGCGGATCACGCTGGCGGCGCTAGCGACATACCGCCCTGCAACCGAAGAACTCAAGCTCGATCAGGCGCAGCTCTCGGCCGCCGCGATGAGCGCTCGCGCGTCGGGCGTGGTGCCGCTGTCGAGCGAAGGGGGCGAGATCAATCTCAACGGCACGCTCGACTACGACTGGCAACAGCTCGCCGCGGTGTGGCGGCCGCTGATCGGCGAAAATGGCCAGATTACTGGTAAGCAGAGCCGGCAGTTCAATGTTGCGGGCCGCCTGACGGGAAGTCCGACGCTGGCCGACTCGTGGCGCACGGTGAGCGGGCAGGCCGCTGTGGGTTGGACGGGCGTGGCCATGCACGGTTTCGCGATGGGACCGGGCGACATCGTAGCGAATCTCGTCGACGGTCAAGTGCGCGTGCAGCCGCTGGATGTGGCGGTGAGCGAAGGCCGGCTGACGTTCGCCCCTTCGCTGCGCTTCTCGCCGGCGCCGGCTGAACTTTACATTCCGCGCGGACCCGTGCTGACCGACATTCACCTGACGCCGGAGATGTGCAAGCGCGGACTGAAGTTCATCGCGCCCGTTGTGGCGGAGACGACCGTGGCCGACGGCCGCTTCAGCGTGAACATGGACGGCGGACGAATTCCGCTGTTCGATCCAAAGGGAGGCGACGTCGCAGGGCACATGGCGATTCACGCGCAGGTAAAACCCGGCCCCGTGGCGAAGGAATTCGTGGTGCTCGTGAACGAGCTGTTCACGGTGCTCAAGAAGGGAAACTTCCAACCTCTGAACGACCAGTCCGGCGCATTGATGGCCATCGACACTACGGACATCGAGTTCCGGATGGTGCAGCGGCGAATCTATCACAAGAATCTAAAGTTCACCCTCGGCACGATGCAGATCTCGACCTATGGCTCGGTTGGCCTCGACGACGAGTCGCTCTCGATGATCGCCGAAGTGCCGCTGCAAGCCAGTCTGCTCGGCCGCGATCTGTCGCTGGGAAGCATGGAAGGCCAGGTTCTGCAACTACCGATCGGCGGCACGCTGAGCAAGCCGAAGTTGGACCGGGGAGCGCTCAGACAACTGACGGCCAGCCTGGTACAGAACCTGACCCGGGGCGTGCTGCAAAACGAGCTTGGCAAGCGGCTGGAAGGGCTGTTCCCCCGGCAGCAGACAGTTCCTTCGCCGTAGTTCCGGCACGCCGGAAGTCATCAAGGCCGATTTCGCTGCTGCGAAGGTCGCCGGCCCGTGCTACGATTGCTCATGGCGACACGACGCAGAATAAGTTCGCTCGGCTGGGCGAGCACGACGCTATGAAACTGCAATTGCTTGGTACGGGCGGGTATCATCCCAGCGACCGTCGCCAAACGGCCTGCCTGATGCTGCCCGAAGTGGGAGTCGTGCTCGACGCCGGCACTGGGTTCTATCGCGTCGGCGAGCATCTGTGTACGGATGAGCTCGACATCTTTCTGACGCATGCCCACCTGGATCACGTGGTGGGGGTTACGTATCTGTTTGACGTGATTCGAGCGCGACCGCTGCGTCGGATTACCGTGCACGCACAGGCCGAGAAACTGGCCGCGGTGCGCGAGCACCTGCTCAACGAGGCGTTGTTCCCAGCCACGCCGCCGTGTGAGTTTCGCGTCCTGGCCGCGGAAGTTCCTTTGGCAGACGGCGGCCGCTTGACGCACTTCGCCGTCGAGCATCCCGGGGGCGCGGTCGGCTTTCGGCTCGATTGGCCCCAGCAGTCGATGGCTTATGTAACGGACACCACGGCCACGGCGACGGCCGGGTATCTGGAAGCGATCCGGGGGGTCGATCTTTTGATACACGAATGCAACTTCCCCGACGCGCAGGCCGAACAGGCGGCACGGTGGGGACACAGCTCGCTCAGTGAGGTGGCGCGGCTCGCCGCGGCGGCCGACGTGAGTCGTCTCGTGCTGGTGCACCTCGATCCAATGGCTGGCGAACCGCCAGTTGATCTGGAGCAGGCCCGCAAAATTTTTGCGCAAACGACGTTAGCTAGTGACCGGCAGCTAATCGTCTTCTAAGAGGGTGGCATTGCGAACTGGACATTTGCGCTGGTGCGCATTAGTCAAGCCGCCAAAACTGGTAATTTGCGCAATTTAAGTGCGCAATAGCATGTCCAGTCTTGGACGTAAGCTTTTGCTAGATCGATGTTTAAACGAACGCTGGGGGTGGTGGGGTGAATCTTGCACGGGTCGGTTATCTTGACGACCCAGGGGCATCCGGTGAGAATGCTAACGCGTTCATGTTGGTTGCGGCCGCTTGCGGGTGGCTCGGCGCAGACGCCCGCGCAATGGGCAGCTGCAACCTCCGATGGGTGCAGAACGACCACCAGCTCTTAGTTTTTTGTTTGAGTGGTTTCGAACAGAAAGCAAGAAATCTTCGTAAAGAAGGTTTAACAGCGAGGGGTCGGTCGGGAACGAGGAATGACTCCCAGCACTGCAACGGAATTCCCACCGCGACGAAGCACAGCGCCCCCCGCCTGAGTAGCCATTATTTTTTAGTTTTCCGGCTTCCACAACAACAAACAGTTTCGCCTGGACACCCGACTGGGTGCTCTGGCTGGAGCTGTCGGTGTGATGGTCCGCTCGTGTCCGCATCCTCGTGGGGTGCGGCACATGCAGACGCGAAGTCGGATGATTTTCCGCACTGCATAAACCACAGAGTTGAGGCACAAGCTTTGGCGCGGCAATGGAACGTCGGCCACTAATTTCCCGCAATCATTTTGGGAGTCGCGGGAGGGAGTTAAACGCATGAAGACGAATAAGGTCACTTCGGTCGAAGACTACAAAATTGTGAGCAGCTTTCAGTCGCTGCGCAAGACACTGCTCGATGAACGCTTCGCCGATCGGCTGGAAAAGCCGCTAGCCTATTGGGCGCTGCCCAACGACCGCCGCTTGCCGTTGGCATTCCTGGGCCGCACGATCAAGGATCTGCTGGCCACACCGTTCGAGGAACTGTCGGCCACTCCGGGCATCGGCCAGAAGAAAATCAGCTCGCTGGTCAAGCTGCTATCCCGCGCCACCAAGGATCACCCGCCGGCCGCGCCGTTCGGCCTGGCGGAACTGAATGAAAAGAAAGCCGCGAGCGAAAAGCCGAAGAAACAGGCCGTGGGTTTCGACCCGACCATCGTTTCCGAGGCGCTGTGGTCGCAATGGCGAGAGACCGTGGTCGAGCACGGTGTCGGTCGCGAGAAGCTCGGTCGCCTGGCTCCCACGCTCCAGGCACTGCCAACCGTGATCTGGCACACCCCGCTCGAGTTCTATGTAAATCACACGGTGGCCGAAATTCGCCAGCTCAAGACGCACGGCGAAAAGCGGGTCCGCGTGGTCCTGGAAGTGTTTTACGTCGCCCATCAGATGCTGGAAAACGCCGGCACGAGCCCGCACCTGGCACTGAAGATCGTACCGAAGTTCGTGCAGCCGATCGAAGATTGGATTGCCAAGGTCCTGCTGGACGGCGGCATTCCCACGCCCGAGGAGGTTCGCGAGAACCTGACCATTCCGCTGCTCAATCAGATTCAGATTGACGCCGGCGACACGATCCACCAGTTGAGCGCGGGACGACTCGGCATCAACGACGGCCCACAAAGCGTTCGTCAGCAAGCCAAGAAGATGGGCGTGACCCGAGCCCGCGTGTATCAGCTGTTGGAAGAGTGCGGCCGTGTAATGGAAGTTCGCTGGCCGGAGGGCAAGCACCTGCTGGCCCAACTGGAAGCCAAGCTGGCCGCGGATCATCCGGGCGAGCACGATGTGAAGCTGTTGCACGCGACGCGCGAACTGGTGTTCCCCGGCAAGGGCCAACTCAGCGACGACGAAGCAGCCTAAGGCTAGCCGGTTCGAGTTCGAACGGACTGCGACTGTTCGGTTCGCCCGGGCGCGCGGTGTGACGCGTCGATGCGCATGTTGTCCAGGCTCTTCGGTCGCTCGGGAGTGCTGAGCGCGTGCGTTTTGAGTTCGGCGAGGCGCAGGCGGTGCCGTGCGTGGCTGCCGAATTCCAGGTTTGCCCAGGCTCGGCCGGCCAGTCGGGCCAAGGCACTTGGCCGCGGCAACTCTCGCACACAGTCCCAGGCCGCAACCGCGGCGTGGGAAACCAGCGCGCCGAGCGACGCTTTTTCCAGATTTCGCCAGAAGAGCCGCTCTTCGGCCAGCGCGTCGAAAAGCGAGCCCTGCGGGGCGTCAACATTCGCCGGCGCCGTGACGCTCGACCCGCACTCAACGGCGATGCGGAATCCCGCGTGTCGGATCGCCAAGGCCAGGTCGGCATCCGCTTGCCGCAAGGTGAGCTTCGTGCTGAAGCCGCCGAGGAACTCGAGCACGGTTTGGCGATAGAACGCGGCAAAAGCGGCGGGGCCAATCACCGTGGCCGGCGACTGGAAGCCGTCCCCCGCTGCACCATGCCCCACCAGGTGTCGCCGCCCGCTGCGATGGTAGCCGATACCCGTGGCGAGGAGTTTCGTCGGCTCGGCGGCATTCCAAACCCAGGGGACGACCGCGGCGACGTGCTTATCCGAAAAATGCCTGAGCGCGGCGTCCGTCCAACCTTCACCGACGACACATCCGGCCGCCAGCACGTGAACGAGCGGCGCTTGAACGCTGGCCAGCGCGTGATTGAGCGCGGCGACCGCGGACGTGCGCCTGGGCGGCGTCAAAAACCGCACTTCGTCCTTCAAGTCGTACGGATCGGCATAAGGTCGCGCAAGCGCGACGAGCACTTCGCAACCGGCGGGACGGTTTTCGAGCACCGAGACGAGCGTTGCTTCGAGCGCGTCAACACTGCCGGCCGCGGAAATGACGATAGCGAGGCGTGGCACCACGGAACCTCTTTCGAACTGCGGAGATGGGCCGCGGTGAGATGCCAAGCGCGGAGGAGCGAACTGCTCTATACCGCCGGGACCCTGCACCGCTATTCGGAGTATTTCGGCACCCGGTAAGAGAGAAGTTGACAGAACCCGCTGGCGATCAGCACGGTTAGCTGCATCGCCGCGAGAAGATCTGCTAGCGACAGGTGCGTGCTGCGACCGCCAGCATCGGTTCGCTAGCGTGCGCGGCCCGGTAAGCGAAAACGCTGATTCAGCGACAACTTATGCACGCTCGGCGCCCCACAGTTGGGCCAGTTCGATAAGCATTCGGGCGGCAATCTCCATTTCTTCGAGGCAGGCCCACTCCAAGCGCGAATGCAAGTGATGCTGACCTGTCGAGAGGTTTGGCGTCGGTAATCCGAGTTCCGTGAACCGCGAGCCATCAGTTCCGCCACGGATGATCGTCATCTTTGGCGTTCGGCCGAGTTGCTCTGCCGCACGCCGGGCAAAGTCGACCGCGCGCGGCTCACGCGACAGGCCTTCGGCCATGTTGCGATACTGCGGCGTGACGACGACCTGCACCTGCGTGCCGGGGAATTCTCGTTCGGTCTCGATGGCGGCCTGACGGAGCAGTCCGGCTTGCGCGTCGAGCCGGGCGGTGTCGAAGTCACGGAGCAAAACTCGCAATGTCACTTCACCAACGCCGCCAGCGATCGTGTACGGATGGAGAAAGCCCTCGCGGTCGGCGGTCACCTCGGGCGCCAGGATGTCGCGCGGCAAGCGATCGAGAAACCCGGCGACGGCCCGCACCGCGTTCACCATTCGCCCCTTGGCGATTGCGGGGTGCACGTTCACGCCGCGAACAGTGACCGTGGCCAGGTCGGCGGAGAACGTCTCGACGTCAATCTCGTCGGCGCCCTGTCCGTCGAGTGTGTAGCAGACCGTGGCTCCCAGTTCGGCCAGATCGACGTGATCCACTCCGTGGCCGATCTCTTCATCGCAGGTGAAGCAGACTCGAATCGGACCGTGCGGGATCTGAGGATTCGCGATCAGCGTGGCCACGGTTTGCATGATGACAGCCACGCCGGCCTTGTCGTCCGCGCCCAGCAGCGTGGTGCCGTCGGTGGTGATGAGTGTTTTGCCGATCAGCTCGTTGAGTTCCGGATCGTCGCTCACGCGAATTACGGCATCCGGATTCGCGGGCAGCACAATATCACCTCCGCGGTAATTGCGAATCACCTGCGGGCGCACGTTCGCGCCGGTGGTTTCGGGCGAGGTGTCGACGTGCGAGTTCCAGGCGATCGTGGGTGCGCTGTGTTTCACCGTGGCGGGAAGTGTGGCCAGCACGATGCCCATGGGGGTTTGCACGGCGTCAGCAAGTCCGATGGCAAGGAGTTCGTCGCGCAGCATCCGGCCGAGTTCGAGTTGTCCCGGCGAGCTTGGGTAGCAGTCCTGACCTTCGCGCGCCGTGGTGTCGACCTGCACGTACCGCAAAAACCTCTGGAGCAAGCTGTCCGTGTCGATCATCGTCGTGTCCGTTTGGTTGGGCTGTTGGTTTCGCGAAGGCTTGAAAAAGTGGCATTCTGCGACCGAATGACTTACCATCTTCGGCTATGAATCGTCTTATTCTATCGGCAATGCTCATTGTCGCCTGTGTGTGCGCCGCGAGCGTGGCCGACGAGACCGCCCAAGTCGATCAAGATAACGCGCCAGGGATCGTTGTTCACGAGCTGGTTTCAGAATTTCAGAGCGAACCGGGGAAGGTTCGCGTACTGCAACCCCGCTCGCGCGAAAGCCAACAGCGGCTGCCGGTGGTGTATGTGCTCCCGGTCGAGGCCGGCACAGGCGACAAGTACGGCGATGGAATGCTCGAAGCCGAGCGGCTCGATCTGGCCAATCGGCTCGGCGCAATTTTCGTGGCTCCGACATTCGCACAGCTTCCGTGGTATGCCGACCACCCCAGCGGGCGCGGCGTTCGGCAGGAGTCTCACTTGCTCAAGTGCGTGTTGCCGTTTGTCGAGCGGCAGTACCCTGCCCGAACCGACGCGGGCGGGCGGTTGCTGGTGGGATTCAGCAAGTCGGGCTGGGGCGCCTGGTCGCTACTGCTGCGGCACCCGGAGATCTTTGCCCGGGCCGCCGCCTGGGATGCTCCGCTGCAGATGAACGACCCGGGCCGCTTCGGATCGGGACCAATCTTTGGCAGCGAGGAGAACTTTCGCAAGTACCAGGTGTCGCGACTTCTGGAGGATCGCGCGGCGCTGCTGCGCGCAACCCCCGCACGCTTGATCCTGCTCGGCTATGGCGGGTTTCGAGAGGATCATCTGAAGACTCATGAACAGCTTGACCGGCTCAAGATAGCGTACGTGTTTCGCGATGGGCCGGAGCGGAAGCATGACTGGCACAGCGGCTGGTTCTGCGAAGCTTGCGAGTTGCTGTTGATAGAGCATCCGAAGTAGCTCGGTCATTTCGGCGGCAACGCATCGACAAACTGGCGTGCGCGCTCGATCCACTCGGCCAGTTGCAAGTCCGTGTCGAGGCCTTCGGCATCGACGACGATCCAGCCCTTCATCGGTTTGCCCGTGACATCGAAAGGACGGATGAACGGCTGTTGCAGGAACTCGGCGGCGCGCTCGACGCCGACGCGGACGATCAGGCTCGTTCCCCAGATCGCGACCAGCAGATTCCCGCGATGCAGAAATCCCAAACCGCCGAACATCCGTTTCTCCTCGCTCGCTCGATCTTGACCAATGGCCTGGCGAACGCGGGCGGCAAGTGAAGTGCTGAAGACCATATTGAGCCACGTGTTGCTTTGTTAGGTACAGCGATTGCGTTATAGCATGGCGTCCGAAAGGCGACGACCCGGTGCGGTCCGCATGGGGGGCGAAGGCTTTGCGCGGCAAGCCGGTTTCTGGTACGTTGGGCGAAACACAACGGATTGCCTCCCGGAGCAAGTCGCGGCATGGCCGACCCCAGCGTAACCTATCTGGCTTTTGACATTGAAAGCATCGCCGACGGCGAACTCGTTTCGCGGATTCGATATCCGGGCGAAAAGCTCAACGCGGAAGAAGCGGTTGCCCGGTATCGTGCCGAGCTGCTGGAGAAGTACGAGAGCGATTTCGTTCCGTATACGTTTCATCTGCCGATCTCGGTGGCTGTGGCCAAGATTGCGAGCGACTATCGGCTGATCGACATTTCGGTGTTGGATGAACCCAAGTTTCGGCCGCACGTGATCACTGAACATTTTTGGCGCGGCTGGGAAAAGTATCGCCGGCCGACCTTGGTGAGCTTTAACGGCCGGACGTTTGATATTCCACTATTGGAGCTGAACGCGTTCCGCTTCGGGATCAGCGTGCCGGCCTGGTTCAACGTCACGGCGAAGAGTTTTGAGCAGTATCGCAACCGGTACAACATGGACGCGCACATCGACTTGCAGGAAGTGCTGACAAACTTCGGCTCGACGCGCTTCACCGGCGGACTGAACCTGGCCGCTAACCTGCTCGGCAAGCCCGGCAAAATGGACGTGCAGGGATTCATGGTGCAGGACCTCTACAACGAAGGCAAGCTGCAGGAAATTAATGACTACTGCCGCTGCGACGTCCTCGACACGTACTTCGTGTTCCTTCGCACGCGGGTGATGTTTGGGCTGATTTCGCTCGATGAAGAACAGGGCCTGATCTCGCAGACGAAGTCATGGCTGATTAAGAAGTCGGCCGAGAGTGCCGCGTACCGGATTTATCTTGAGCGGTGGGGTGATTGGGCGAATCCCTGGTCTGGCTGAATTGCCGCGGCAAGACTTGCCGCGTCGTCGTTTGAAAGTGCACACTCACTGCTGCGAATCTCAGCGAGAATCCTGTCAGCGCGAATCTCATCGCCGGGGCGCACATCTCCCTCGAAGCGGAGCGTGACAGGCACTGCCACCACCCACAACTCGCGCTCGTCGCGGAGCATCTGCGAGTTGAACCCCTCCAGGAAAAGCTGCGCATCCTCTGCTGAATAAATCGCGTCGGAAACAGGCTCAAGCGCAGTCGCCAGCGGCGGCCTGTCGGACCAACACTCGGGACGCCACTGCCGGTAACTGGTAATCCACAGCCGGAACACCGCGGACGGCCGAATCTGCTGAGGTCGATCATCAACGGCATGCATTCAGTCGCTCCCGGTGATTTGAGGTGACAGCCAGCAGTCTCGCAGGGCGGAGTGAAAATCGAACGTCATGGGCCGGATGACTACCGGAACCAGATTGACAGGGCAACGTCGAGTTAGTATACATATGTTCATTCACTCGTCAAGAGCAACGGCACTCGCAAGAGCAACTGCGCAATGCTGTTCTTGTTGAAAGGGTCGACCCGGCATCCTGCGCTTCAGCCGCGAGACATGAATCCTTACGCTCACAATATCCGGCGATTGATGGCCCGCCACGGCATGACGCTGCGCGCCTTGGTGGGCGCGTCGGGCTTGCACGAACGGACGGTCAAGGCGGCGCTCAACGGAGCGGGCAAACCCCACGCGCGGACATTGCACCGGCTGGCGGTTGGGCTGGGTGTTTCGGCCGACGAGCTGTTCCAGTTTCCTGCCGCGGCGCGCGTCAGTTCGTTCAACCGGCAGACGAACGGCGTGGTGGATGCGATCGTGGCTCGCAACCCGAAGCGGTTTGTGGATTGGACGGAATCTGATTTTGAAGAGCTCTACAGTCATTTCGGCACCGGCGGCGCGCTCACCACGGACGGTGCTGAGCGAGTGATCGCTGCGATCGACGAGAAACGGGCCGTGCATCGCAAGGTCGCCTTATTGCTTGAAAGTAGCCAGTCCGAACTCCTGACCGGTTTTGTCGACTTACTCTATCAAAAGATCGCAGTCACCCACGTTCAATGCGACGTGCGGTGACAACTAGTTGTCACTCGTTCGCATTTTCGTGCGTAACCAGCACCGCTTGCCGCACTCGCAGTTGCAAGCGAGGCGTAGTCTCGCCGCCAGTGTGGGCGAATCGTGAATACGCCACGCTCGATCGGCAGCCGGCCGAGCGTATCCCAGTGGGCCTGGTGGGGCCGCACACTGCCATCGCTGATGCCAGATAGGTGGCGGCTGCCGGTGCCCCAGCGATAGACGTAGAACATCTCGTCGGTCGGGATCAGCTCGCCACGCGGCGGATGCCCGGCCTCGGTCAGCAGCCGATTAAATGTCAAATCTTCGCCGCCCGAGTAGCCGGCCGGATAGCGACCGCCGATCAGCGCGAGCGCCTCGCGTCGAAAGATAGCCATCACGTGCGTGTTGCCTGGATGGTGTTCTTCTTTCCACGGGTTGTCGCCGTTTGCGAACCAGAAGTTTTCCGGCCGCCACTCGATGGCACTTTCCAGCCGCGCTAGCGAATAGCTCAATCGCCAGGGAAGTGACAGGTCGTCATCGTCCCAACGGCAAAATAGATCACCGTCCGCGCGGTCGATCAGATACTGGATCTTCGCAGAGAGATCCGGCAGTCGGCGCTCGCTGTTAAAGACGCGTACCTGCAGATGCTCGCAGCGGAGCTTTTGCCCGGGCGTGTCGTTGAGGATCAACAGCTCCTTGTCCGCATGGTCTTGCCGCAGGAAGCACTCGACAGCCTCCTCCAGCAGAAAGCCGAACTGGGGGTAGCGGTTGAACGTCGGGCAGAGGCAGGAAATCACGAGTGGGCCTCCTCGGCGCGCCGGATCGCTTCGTCCACGAGAGAAGGGAACGGATCGAGCGGGTTGAGCTTGAACGCCAGGCCGATTTGCACGGCCTTGGCCGCGGCTGACAGCTTGTCCTTCCAGCCCCAGCGGCCTTGCCCCTCGCGCATCCAGCCGATAATCGTGTCTCGATTGGCGCGGCAGCCGCTGACGCCCCAGGCATCCATCTGATCAGCCCGCGCGCGGCAATCGCAGGTCGGGCCCGGCTCGATTCCGAGCGATTCCAATATCTTCTTGAGCTCTGTGCCGGGGCCGAAACCAGGCGCCCAGAGGTGAATCGGCTCTGCCGGACGATCTTGCTCCTGGCGGGCGAGCACGGTGAGGCCGTATTGATTCGCGGCGTGAGAGGCGACGAACCACCGCGGGTTGGCGTCGAGGAACTCCTTAACCGCTGCGAGCAATCCGGGTCCGCCGTCTTCGCCGCGAACGCCATGCAAGACTGTGTCGTGCAGGACGAGGTAGCGATCCACTCGCGGCGCAAACTTGGCAAGCTCCTCGCCGAGCCGCGAGTACGTGTGCTTCGTATCGAGAAACAGCAGATCCGTCGGCTCAATCGCCGCGACGTCAGGCGAATCGAGCGCCGAAAGCCCGATCTGCGGCGTCAGCAACCTCACAACTGCGGCATTGCGATCGGTGTTGTAGCTGACCAGTTCCCCGCCATTTGAAGCGACGGCCGCGGCCAGTGCGATCAGCGACTCTCGCGTGTGACTGAACTCGGTTATATGACGGCACTCTGCGGCCAACTCGCGCAACCGCGGCATGTGTTCGTTGAGGCTCCACTTCGTATTGCGAACCTGCTCGTAGAGTTCCTCAATCGTCTCGGCGGCTTTGGTAGCCGGCTCATCGACATGGCCGATCGGATCGGCGAGGAGATAGTCCCAGTGCTTCTGGCTGAACAGGCCTCCGCCGACAAAATGTTCGTGGACGCGGTCGAGAGAGTGGCCCAGCTCCTGATGCCCCAGCACGTAGTTGCGAACCTTGTTCCAGCGAGTGAGTGGATACTTCACGCCGCCGGGGCGGGTGAACCTATGCACCCACTTAAGGAAACCCAGACAGAGGCAGCGATCGCCGCGCTGGCGGAACTTCTCATGCAGGTACATCTCTTCACCGCCAAAGCCGCGGAAGTGCTCGTTGAAGCCGGGCCACGCCGCGCGGCGGCAACTCATCAGACCGCAGCCCATGCCGGGAATCTCAAAGGCGTCCGTATCACTTAGTCCCAGCGGCCGCATGCCAAGCTCGAGAAGTCGGCGTTCGTGATTGGCGTACGGCAGATCGGTGGGCAACTCACGAACGCAAGCGCTGCTGGAAGTGAGCGGCGCGTGGCCGGTCTCGAGCGAGAGAAACCGTACCATTCCGTTTTCTTCAACAATACTGACGCGATCGCCGCCCGGACAAATTTCCCAGGCGCTGCCCCAGATGCCCCACATCTCGCCCCGCCACACGTCGATGAAATGGGTGTGAACGCCGGCCAGGTGATCGAGCAGCAAAGGCCCCTGAATGAGGTCGTGGCTTCCCTGGTGGGCGTCGTAGTAGTCGAGCAGCCTTGCGATTGCGCCGGGGGCGAGCAGAACATGCGAGTCGATGCACAACACGGCGTCGCCAGTCGCCTCGCGGAAGACGCGATCCTTCGCGGCGGCCGGCCCGCCTGGTCCCGGGGCGGCAATGTACCGCGCACCGGCGGTGCGCGGTTGCATCCAGCCTTCAACCTTCTGCTTGAGGTCGGCCGAGCTGGGCGCATCGGGTTTGTTGTCGATGACGAGCAGTTCGACCTGACTCAGGTCGTGATGCAGTCGAAGCGACTGGAGCGTGAAATACGCGCCGTCGAAATCATCGTATGCAGGCATGCCGATCGTGAGTTTAGGGGTCATTGCGTCGCTCCTAAGGCGCGGGAGTTGTTGTCGTGGTGGTGATGTTGTCGCAGGCGCTTGGCCCGGTCGCACCTTCGCAGGGATTGCAGCAGGGGAATACGAACGGGCCTTCTGGAGGCGTGCAAGGCGTGCCAATCAGGCCGGGATAGTACAGTTCGGCGACATTCGAGTTGCAGCCGCAGTTGATGTCGCTGCCTGCACACGTGTTGAAATCGAGCACTCCCATCACGTGTGGCGGCTCGGGATTCAGGCACACGATCGAGCACTGGCCCGTGCAACTGAAGTTCGGATCGCAGGTCGTAGTGGTCGTGGTTGTCGGCGGAGGGGTTGTGGTCGTCGGCGTGCATAGCGCGCTCGCTTCACACAGCGCGAGGCTCGCGAAAGGTCCGTCGCAAACCGTGCAGGTACCCAGGCTGAGGCACGAGGTGAGCTCGGCGTCGCTCAACTGGAAGCACGTGTTGCCGGTCTCGCAGTCGCCCGTGTCGGTGCCGGGAACGCCGCAGTAATACGGCTCGGGCGTGGTCGTAGTTGTTGAGGTAGTCGTGCTCGTCGTGGTCGTCGAAGTGCTGGTGGTCGTGGTGGGACCGCCGGTGGTGGTGGTCGTGGCGAAGCACGGCGTATGCGCTGTCTCGCAGTCGTCCTGTGCTTCATAAGCCGGGGACTGGCACTCGCAATTCGGCCCGCAGTTGTCGAACTGGTTCGTCCACTCACCGCTCGTGCTCCCCTGCCACGTGCATCCCGTGCCGCAGGGCGCGGGCGTGGTGGTCGTGCTGGTGGTGGTCGTGTAGCAGTGAGCGCAGGGTGTCGGATCGGGAGTTGTGCTGGGGGGAGGCAGCGACCGGCAATTGGTTTCCAGCGGCGATCCGCACTCCTCGCAGGCGACTGTCGGCGGCGTGCAGTAGCAACCGTGGATGCCGCCCGTGCAGTTGTCTCCGATCCACCACCAGCCGTCGCCCGGCACGCAGACATAGTGGCACTTCCCCGTGCAGGGCGACGGAGGAGGCGGTGGTGGGTTCTTGATGCACGGCGTTTCGGCCGAACTGCACTCGCCGATGGCCCCCGGCGCAGCGCAATGGCAATCGCCCCCACAGCCGTCGCGCGTTTTGACTACGCCCAGGATGGGATGGTTGTACCAGACGCAGTTCGTGCAGCCTGGCCCGGGATCGGCGGTCGTCGTGGTGTTGCAATCGCAGGTGGTCGTGGTGCCCTCTGCAGTCGTCGTAGTGGTGCACTCCACTCGCGGCGTGTCTTGCCCCGCGGCACAACTCGTATAGGTGCACTCGCCGTCACTCGTGCCGCAAAAATCGGGATAAACCGGCTGGCACGGTTCGGGCGTCGTCGTCGTGGTCGAGGTGGTCGTGGAGGTCGACGTGGTCGTGGTGCTAGGATCGCCCGTGGTCGTCGTGGTCGAAGTCGTCGGGCAGAGGCAGGCCGCCGGCTCGGCGGTGGTGGTGGTTGTTGTGGACGTTGGTTCGGCGGTGGTGCTGACGACGCCCGTAAGGCAGCCGTTGTCGGCGAGCGACCAGGCCTGGTCCGCTTCGCTCCAAATCCACTTGGCGGTGCCGGCACAGATGGGCAGCGGCGATGTGGTGCTGGTCGGTGCTGACGTAGTGGTGGTCGTGGACGCACCGCCGCCGCCGTCCGCGCCGTCGGGGACTTCGCACACCCAGCGGCCGCTTGGATCTGCGTGGACGAGCAAGTATCGATCGCCCGGCGGTGCAAGGGCGGGAATCGCCTGCTCGCGCACGTTATGAACTTTGGCACGTGCGAGCTGCTCTTCGCTGTCGAGCAGCGGTGCGAGGTCGCCGTTCTCATCAAGCGAGAACAGGCAGCACTCCGCCTGGCCGGGCGTGTCGCCCATGCGGCCCGGGATGCTCACGCCGCAAGGCGGGACGGCGACCATCGTCGCACCGCTCAGCGCGCGAAGCTCCCAGCTTCCGCCCACCCACACAAGGTGCGCCCACTGGCCTGCGGGAATCACGGCGCCGCGATTGCGCGCGAGTGGCACGCTGGTGAAGCCCGCATCCACCTCGCTGCCGAGTGGGCCGACGTAGACGCGATAGGTTGCGGACGACGCGCCACTCGGAACTGCGGCCGTCGTCTTGACCAGCAGCCGGTCGATCGAGTGGCATTCGACGCGGGCGATCTTATGGGTGGCATCGATCACACCTTGCAGCGTGCAGCCGGGAAAGTGCCTGGCAAGTTTCCATTGGCCCGGCTTGATGCCCCAACTCTCGCCGGCTACTGGATCGCCGCTCGCGTCGAGCATCGCGCGAACGTCCCCGCCGCGCTGGCACGTGCCGCGGCGTCCGACGCCGACATCCTGCGGGCCGTTGATCGCGAGCTGC
>JBGSKX010000177.1:0-74358 GCA_041741015.1 Pirellulales bacterium | reverse complement strand
CTCAGCGACGTTCCTAGCGCGACCCAGGCACCGGCCCCACCGCCGGCTGCGGCATCGAAGGCCGCGACAAAGATGTTTCCCGCCTCGCGCCAGGCCACGAGCGGCTGACCGGCCGCATTGAAGGCGAGGCTCGGTCGTTGCGAACTGCCAACCGATCCGCTGACTCCGCCGTTTTCCGCGCTGCCGGCGAGCCCTTGCCAGGCCGTGCCGTTCCAACGCGCCACGTAGATTTCGAAGTTGCCGTTGCGTGCATCGGACCAGGCTGCGTAAATCTGTCCGTCGGGACCAACCGCGATCGACGGATCGACCGCGCCCGCGAGCGTGTCGCTCAGTCCAGCGCCGGTGGCCGATCCAGCGAACTGTTGCCATCTGGCGCGTTCGGTGACACCCATCGGCAGACTGCCAGCGGTTCTTGCAGCAGCAGCGGAGATCTGCACGGGTGGCGCGGCCGTCGGCGTGGGCGGCACGAACTGGCTGGGGATTGCGCCGTCCCCCGTTCCATAGTCGACGAGATTGTTCGTGCCTGCGCCGGCATCGATGTAATCATCGTCGGCCTCGCCATAGAGCAGGTCGTTGCCACCGCCGCCGAAGAGCCGGTCGCGTCCGGAGCCGACCTCACCCGCGCCCGTGGCGAAGTCGCCGTACAGATAGTCGACGGCATTGTCGTCATCGATTCCCGCCTGATTGTGTCCGTAGAGCGTGTCGTGCTGGGCATCGCCGGCGAGCGTATCGCTGCCGCCGTCGCCTTCAAGCAGGTCGTCTCCCGAGCCGCCGAAAAGGACGTCATCATCCGGTCCGCCGTGCAGGGAGTCATTGCCGCCGCCGCCCATCAGTCGATCGCGGCCAGCTTCGCCGAACATCACATCGGCGCCGTCGTCGGATCCGTAGAGGACATCTGCGCCATCGCCGCCGTACAGCTGATCGCCGTTGCCGCCGCCACCGTGTAACTCATCGTGTCCGGCCTCACCGTAGAGCTGGTCGGCATCCGCGCCGCCGTCGAGCACATCATCGCCCGTGCCGCCCCGGAGCGTATCGCTGCCAGCTTCGCCGTATAGCTCGTCGCCGCCGTCGCCGCCTTCGAGCACATCGTTGCCCTGACCGCCGTAGAGCGTGTCACGACCGGCGCCACCACGAATCAGATCGCCATGAGCTCCGCCGTCGATCCAATCGTGACCGTTGCCGCCGTCGATGATGTCGGCGCCGCCCAGACCGTGAATCTCGTCGTTGCCGTCGCCGCCGAGCAGAATGTCGCCAAAGTACACAGTGTCGGTGAGATCGGGATCGTCCGCGCCCTCGTCGGAGCCGATCAGCCGGTCGTCACCCTCTTCGCCATCAAGCCGGTTGACGATGCCCGCGCCTGCCAGGAGGACGTCATTTCCAAGTCCGCCGAAGAGACTGTCCTCGCCGGCTTCGCCCAGCAGTTGGTCGTCGCCGCCATCGCCGTCGATCGTGTCGTTACCGTCGCCGCCGTAGAGCCGGTCCTCGTGGTCACCGCCCGAGATGTTGTCGTCTCCTGCCCCGCCATAGATCCGATCGCGTCCGGCATCGCCGAAGAGCTGGTCGGCTCCGGCGCCGCCTTCAACAAAGTCGTCACCATCTCCGCCGCGTGCCGTATCATTCCCGCTGCCGCCCCAGAGCCGGTCGGCCCCCGCTTCGCCAAAGAGCTGATCGTCGCCACCTTGGCCGTAAAGTTCGTCAGCGCCGGTCAGCGAAGCGCTCCCGGACGCGCCGAGCGGATGGCCCGTGCCAAAGTCGCCGTAGAGCGTGTCCGCGGCGTTGTCGTCGCCGACCGCATCAATGCTGTGACCGAACAGTTGGTCGGCACCCGCGCCGCCGAAGAGCAGATCCGCGCCACTGTCACCTTCGAGCACGTCGCTGCCGGCATCACCGTAGAGCGTGTCCGCCCCCGCTCCGCCGTGCAGCCGATCGTCGCCGGCATTGCCGTGCAATGTGTCGGCATCATCGCCGCCGTAGAGCGTGTCCGCGGCTGCGTCGTCGCTAGCGCCGCTGGTGGAGTGGCCAAAAAGCTGGTCGAGACCAGCGTCGCCGTGAAGCGTGTCGGCGCCCGTTTCACCCTCGAGCAAGTCGTCACCGGCGCCGCCGTGAAGGATGTCGTCACCTTCGCCGCCACGAAGCTGATCAGCGCCGCCTTGCCCGAAAAGTTGATCGGCGCCTGCGTCACCATAGAGCAAGTCGGCTGCGTTATCGTCTCCTGCACCGCTTTGCGAGTGCCCGTAGAGAAGGTCGTCGCCGGAGTCGCCATGCAGGGTATCCGCTCCGCCTTCGCCTTCGAGTCGATCGGCATGGTCGCCTCCAAACAGTTGGTCAGCGTCCGCGCCGCCCTGCAGGAAGTCATTGCCGGCCATGCCGCGCAGGACGTCCATCCCCGCGGCACCCAGCAGGTGGTCGTCGCCGTCATCGCCCTGCAATTCGTCGTTGCCGAGTTGGCCATGCAGCGTGTCGTTGCCGTCGCCGCCGAACAGGCGATCGTTCGCGGCATCGTCGCCGGCCCCGCTTTGCGAGTGCCCATACGCAATGTCGTCGCCGGCCTCACCATAGATCAGGTCCGCGCCTGCGCCGCCTTCGAGTGTGTCGTTCCCCGCACCGCCGGCGAGGTTATCGTTCCCGGCATCTCCACGGACCGTATCGTCGCCGTCTCCGCCCTGCATGGAGTCGATTCCCGGGCCGCCGGCCAGCGTGTCGTTGCCGGCCTCGCCGTCGAGCGTATCGTTACCCGTTTGCGTGGGATCGAACTCGGCATCGCCGAACATGATGTCCAGTCCTGCTCCGCCGTAAATTTCGTCGTCGCCGGCGTTGCCTTGGATGTAGTCATCACCATCGCCACCGAGCAACACGTCGTTGCCGGCATTGCCATAGAGTTCGTCGTTCCCGTCGCCGCCATCAATTCGGTCGTTGCCTCCCTGGCCATCAATCAGGTCGTTGCCCGCGCCGCCCGAGAGTTCGTCTGCGCTGTTGTCGCCGGCCGCGCCGCTGAAGATGGGGTTGCCCAGAGCATCTGCCGTGATCGTGCCGTTGCCGCCGAGGATGGCGTCGTTGCCGCTGCCGCCGGTGATCGTGTCCGTGCCCGTCCCGCCCACGATCCAGGCCGGAATGGAAATCTCGGGATCGATGTGCAGCGAATCGTTGCCCGCGCCGAAGTTGCCGACGATCCGCGTGACCTGGGCCAGCGGAAAGTCCTGGGTATTGCCGTATCCGGAGACGCGGAGTTGATCGACACCCTGTTCATCTTTGACGGTCGAGATAGTGAACCGTTCGTCGCGGTCGCTACCCACGTTGAGCGTCAGCACGCCAGCGTTGAGCGTGGCCAGTTCCTCGGGCACGTCGCAGCCGAAGGAGAAATCGAGCAGCGTGACGCGGGCAATGTTCTTGCTCCAGGTCTTTTTCAGCGGCCAGACGCCGACCGAGATCGAAGCGTTCAAGCCGGCGGAAAGTTCACCCTCGATACTGATGCCGCAGTCGCCCAGCTCACTAATCCGGGTGCGGCCATCGGCCGGGTTGTCTTCACCACCGTCGGGCAGGTCGAACATTACCGAGGCCGTCAGATCGCCGCCAACGCTGGCGCTGCCCACCGCGATTTCAACCTTGCCGTTGACGGCCAGGATGCCGCTCATCGTGAGTTCGGCAAGATCGGTCCCCTCGGCCGAAGGTTTTCCCTGGCCATCGACCCGGTCGTAGATAAAGAATCCCTCGGCCAGCAACTCGCGGTTCGCGTAGTTGGATTCGTGGAACTGGCGCAGCCCCAGCGTGTCGTATCCAAACGCCAGGTCGCCGCGAACCCTGAACGTACCGGCGATCTCCACACCTATCGGACCAATGAACGGGAAGAACCGGCTGATGGTGAAATCCAGTTCTAGCCGCGGCAGATCAAATCGGAACAGATCGACGTCGCGCCCCAGCAGCAATCCCATCACGCTCGACGGGTTTTGCAGCACAGGCATTGAAAAGTCCAAGCCGTCGGGAGCCTGTTCCGTCTGTTGCACGAAGTTGTTGGCCGCGTTGCGCACGGCCGGTGTGTTGATCGTATTGATGGCGGCCGTGAGATCGAAGTTTGCATGGTCGGGAATCTCGAAGTTGGTAAGTCCCCCAGGCACCTTCAGGTTCTGGCCCGAAAGGTCGAGACTCGGCAGCGGGATCACGAAGCCGCCACTGCTGCCAGTCGCGGCATTGATCTGATTGACCGAAGTGATCAGGTCGGCAAGAAACGCCAGGCCGGAGATCATGCGGGTGTCGACCGTGCCGCCGAGTGCCTTGGCGGCGTCAAGCAGCGTCACCTTGCCATCGCCGTCGAGATCGAGAAAGCTGGCGGCCGCACCGATGTCCGAGAGCACCGGCAACCGGGCAGTCAACACGTCGAGGATTGGTTTGATCGGTCGAATCGCGGCCGCGACTGCCGAGAATGCTTCGCTGCCAAAGCCCGCGAAAAAATCGCCTACGTCGAGCCGGATGTTGCCAAACCCAACGGTCGGCGACGTCGGGTTCGCAAGGTTCCAGGTCGCGTCCAGATCGGCCAGAATCTTGGGCAAGCTGACGGCGGGCAATCCCAGCAAGGGGATGTCACTGAGGTTGTAGACCGAGCTGAGCTCCAAGTCGAGCCGCGCGGCCGCGCTGCCAGCGATTTGCACGTCGACCAGATCGCCCAGATTCGCGACGCCAAGCGAGGCCAGTTCGTCGAGCGTCACTCGGCCATCGTCTGCGGCTCCGACGCCAGGATCCGTGAGATCGATGGCGAACGAGCCGGCGAAAGCGGTCGGATTGTTGGGATCGTCGGTCACGCTCAGCTGCAGGAACCCGAGCGTGCCGCTGGCGATGCTGCCCGGCGCAAGCGTAGCGCTGACATTGATTTGCAGTTCCGGAGAGGCGCCAACCTCAAAGAAGACGCCGTCCAGACTGGCGCCAATCGTGAAATCAAACCCCCAATCGAACGCGACATCGAGACCCGCGTCGATCGACAGCCCCAAGGCCGGAAAGCCGAGGTCGGCGTCCAGTGGCAGCGTGGTATTGATTGTGTCTCCCAGCGAGACGCGATACTTGACCTCGCCGCCAGCCAGCTCGAGCAAGACGCTCGCCCCTGGGAATGCCTGCACGAGTGCTGCTTGCAGCGACTGCTGAACCGATTGAAATGTGAAACTCCCCTCGAGTTCGCCCGACAAGGCCGCGGAACCAATGCCGGCCAGATCGTCGAGAAAGCTGAACGCCGGCAACTCATCGAGCCGCAGACCGACCAGGGGCAACTCGAAGTCGAGCAGGCCTTCGAGCGCGCTGTCCAGCTTCTCAAAGATGAAATCAAAATGGTGGGCAAGCGCGCGAAGTACCGCCTGCAGATCGAGCGAATCGATCAATGCGTTCAGATCGGGCGACGTGACCGAGACGGTGCCTGGATTGATGCTTCCAGCGCGGATCTCGTTGAGTAGCTGCTTGAGGTTGGGGACCGAGACCGTGAGGCTCCCGATTGAGTTCTGATCGGTCGGGAAGAACAGCGGCAGGTTGAGCGCTAGACCACCGGTGAGATCGACCTGCAGTTGTGCGAGCAGCACCGACAGCTCGGAGAGGTACATCCGCTGCGGGGCGCCTGCGCCAAAACCGAGCGTAAAGGCGGCGGGAGCGGTGCCCGCGCCGGCCCCGTCCTGGTCGAGGTGCACGGAACCTCCGCGCACATACAGCGAAAGTGCGCCCAGGGCCGTGACGTCGATGTCCACGTTGGCGGCGGCCACCTTGGCGCCTGCAGTGAACGACGTATCGCGACCGAGGAACGGCCGTGGACTGAGCGGATTCGTGAGATCGATCCCCACTTCGAGCTGGAATGCAAGGGAGCCGTCAAAGGGAATCACTTCGTTCGAACTGACTTCCAGGAGGTGGCCGCCGCCGGGAATCTGGGCAACCGGTCCGAGTGAATCGAAATCGAGGTTCAGGTCCAGCGCCGAATTTACCGTGCGAGCAAAGCTGATATCGAACACGAGCGCCTGATTCTGGAACACCAGGTCGAGCGTTGGCGTGATGCCGCTGAGGATTCCCGCCAGCTTGTCCTGCAACGTTTGCTCGAGGTCTTCGAGCGCCGCCACTCGATTCTCGGGCTTCTTCATTTCGGCGACGAGTTCGAGGAAGTCCTCGGCAAAGCCCAGGAGCTCGCCGGCCGAGTGGCCGAGTCCGGGAATCTCTACACCCATCAGGTTGGCCTGGGCCATGCTCACCAGCGACTGGGCCAGGGCTTCGAGCGCCGCGAGCACATCGTCAAAGTCCATCTCGCGGAGGTTATTCAGGCCGGAGAGTAGTGCAGGGTTGAGCGTGATCTGGGGAAGTGCGCCGCTATAGTTCGGCAAGTTCACGCTGATCTGGTGCTGACCCACGGGGATCGACAGCGGCAGTCCCAGGTCCAAGCCAGAGGCGTTCGCCGCGATGTTGTCGACGTGGAAGAACGACGAGCCCGAGAGGCTTGGAATTCCGAGAGCGGCGGGATTGCTGGAGAGCATCTCGAACAGTTGGTCCAAGCCAAGCTGCGCGCCGCCTGCCGGCTGGTAGTCGAGCGCCAGCGATCCGCCGGCGCTGAGTCCACCGCTGATGCCGACGAACGCGAAATTGGCCTCGGCCGCAAGTTGTCCGGTGAGGCTCAGCGAGGCATCAATCGACTGATTGCGAATGAACAAGTGTCGGGCCAGACTATCCGAAGCCGTAGCCGAGGCAGGCAGCCGCAGCGCTGTGAAAGCAGGGTTGCCGGCGGCAGCGGTCAGCGTCAATGTCGGGTTGCCACTGAGCGCCGTGGTATAGAGTTCGATCTTGCTACCGTCGCGACGCGCGCGAACTGCCACGCCCGCAGCCACTAGCGCCACATTGATATCGACGATCAGGTCGTCAAGCGAGCTGTTGCCCGTGCCAAAGAGTCGGACTTCGACGGGAGCATTCGCGCCCACCGCGAGAGTAAAGATCGCTTCGCCCGCGAAGTTGCCGCTCACCGGGCCGTCGCCGGTGGCTGCAATGACCGCGGAGATCGGCGAGATATCGATTCCCAGCGTCAGGTCGAAGTCGATGCTTCCGCCAAAGTTCAATTGACCCGCGGCACTCAGATCGGCAATCGGATCGAGCGCGGCGTTCAGAGCAAACCCGGCCTGGGCGCTGACGACCTTGCTGTAATCGATCGTGAACGTCAGCTCGCGTGTGGTGGGGTTGAACACCGGATTGACGATCGTCGGGCTGATCCCCAACGCTGCCGCAACTTGCGTGGCGAGTGACTGCGCCCCGGTGAACGTCGGGGCACCGCCGATGCCGCTCAGCGTGTCGACAAAGTCCAGCCCCAGATCCAGCGCATCTCCGAGTCGCTTGTCGGTGAATGGCAGCTCGAAGTTAAAGGCCGCGGTTTGGCCCATCTGGCGCAGCCGCTCGGAAAGCGACCGCAGCAAAGCCAGGATGGAACCGGCATCGAACGCGCTGAAATCGAAGATTTGTTCGAAGTCTTCGAAGGTGACGTCTGGCGCCGGGCCCGCGAACAGGTCTTCGTCCATAACGAGAATCCGCGGGGAGGCCGCTGCCGTTGCGCTGAAGCTGCCGATCGAGGCCGTGATCGGCAAATCGGCGGCGAGCGACCCGGTGAGCGTGACGTCGGCCAGATCGGCGAGGGAGTTGTTGCGGATTTCGCCCAGCGAGATTCGGCCGTCGCGGTTGAGATCCACTAGGTGCGCGCTAGCCGTGGCATCGAGCCGAATTCGCCCGCCCGCGATGCCGGCATCCAAGAAACCAAGTTGCAAGGCCGCGTCGAGGTCGTAGGTCTCCACCACGGCTGCCGCCGAGAAGGTGCGAATCTGGACGAAGAACGCTTCGTTCCAGTCGCCGATCTTGGCCAGGTCGATGCCGAACGTGAAATCGAGATTGAACTCCCCGCGGACATCCGTCGTGAGCGAGAGATCGAACGGCAAGTCGCCGCCGGCGCCAAAGCCAAGGTCCAGCGGAAGCGAGGTGCTCACCGCATCCTGCAGATGAACGTCGAATAGCAGCAGGCTGCCTTCCTGCCGAAAGGCAGTCACGGCCTGGTCGCCGGCCGGCGTGCCGCCCAGCGCATTCAACAGACCATCGACATCTGGCGCGGAATTGCTCGAAAAGTAGTTCGTCAGCGGCTGTACGAAGTTCTGTTCGAGAGAGTCGGCCGGCGATACCAGGTCGCCGATAGTCTTCTCGCCCAGGCCGGGAACCTGTTGATCGAGCTGCGGCATGTTGCCGAGGTTCTTCAGCGCGTTGGCGACGTCGTTGAGTGAACTCTGCAGCGGAGCCTTGAGCTGGGTGGGAAGCTCGCGCGAGAGTGGCGGTGGACTCACTTGCGCGGTGAAGTGGCCAAAGTGTCCCGCGCGATATGCAACATTTAGCCCCACTACATTCCACGTGCGAGGATCGTTGTAGTAGAGCTGCGTGACCTTCGCGCCCGAAGCTGTCTTTGCATTCGTGACAAGCTCGAGCGAAGCGATCACGTCGGCCAGCACATAGGGGTCGGTCGTGCCCGCGTTGCCATCGATGTCGGGGTTGTCGACGAACATGTCGGCCATCGCGGCGAGCTCTCGCGACTCGAGTTCCGCACCGAGCTGAAAGCCGGCTGTGCCGAGCGAGTCGGGCAGCGCGAACGCGACCCAGAAATCGCCGGGCGAACCACCGTCGAAGTTCAACTCATGTTCCAGCGTCAATGTCGATTGCGCAACGCTGACCGACACCACACGACACCTCACGGGCACTCCGTAGCGGTCGATGCCGGCGGCAAATGCGGGCAAGTTGGGATCGGCTGCCAGGGCTTGGGCCAGCTTGGAGATCCAGGTGGGATTGCCCACCACGGTTAACACATGGGACTTGTTGCCGGCGGTGTGCCACTGACCCTTCTCCGTGGCCAGCACGTGTGAGTCGCCGGTCGGGTCGGTTGCCGTCTTGGCAGCGACAAAACGGCTCTCACCGATCATGCGCGTCTTGAAGAACGACTGTGCCTGGGCCTCGGACGTCGACAGATCGAAGGCGACTTCGAGCCCCGCGTCGAAGACGAGGCCCTCACGAGCCCGGCCTTCCTCGGTTACGGAGAACATTTCGATGCCGTTGGAGCGGTCGACTCGTTCACCGCCGATCGGCAGGCTGGCGTATAGAATCGGGAGCGGAGTCAGTTCTTCGATCAAGATCGTGTCGACGACCGTCCCCAGCAAGTCTCCAATCCAGTTCGTGCCCCACACCTCGGGATTGTCCGCGTCGTCGGCGATTCCCAGGAAGCTCGTGATGGTGGGCGCGGCAAACGTTACGCCAGGCACCTTGGAAAGGTTGATCCAGCGCGGAGCCGCGCTGGAGTTGATGAAACGCCGATCTACCGAGTTGCTGAACTGGGCATCGTCTGAGTCGGTGGGCAAGGCCGGGGTGGTGCCCCGCACCGCGGCATTGAATAGCCGCGTCGCATACTCCGTGTAAGCGACTTCGACGCCGTTGACCACCAGCGGCAAACCGTCTTCGCCGGGAAAGCCGAAGTACTTGAGCCGCTGCTGGATCTTCAACTTGTCGAGCATGTTGCTCGTGCCCAGGATGGCGAGTGAACCCTCGCCACTGAATCCCTTCTCAACCGTGATCTTGAAACTGCGAGGCGTTCCATTGATCGTGAGTGTACCGTTGACGACGCCGTGAAAACCCGCCGCGAGCGGGTCGGTCTCGCCCGCAAGTCTTTGCACGGATTCAGGGATAAAGTACAGCCGCCCTGTGGTCAGGAAAGGTGTGCCATCGACCCGATCAGAAAGCACCACGCGGCCGATAATGTCGTTGCCGCTTCTGAGCAGGTAGTCGCCCTCAGGCGAGATCGATGATTGCAACGGACTGAAGTCGGGCAGTCCAAAGGTGGTCCCTCCGAGCGATTGCTTGAGATCGACGGGAATGACGTCGCCCGTACGGCCGGTGCCCGAAGTGACGGCGAAGAACAGGTCCGTTGGTCCGGTAAGGGCCGCGCCGAAGGGGTTTTTCAGTCCGTTCGCGCCGGCGGTGTTGAAACGGAGCCGATAGTTGCCGACCGGAAGTGCCGTGCCGGATTGCGTGAGCAGAAGCAACTCGTTGGTGCCGATGGAGTATTGGAAGTACGTGGCGGTGCCGAACTCGAGGGTATAGACGAGATCATCGGTCGTGCCGAAGTTGCCGTCCGCCCCCGCGGCACGCAGTTCATAGTTGGCAAGCAATCGTGCCTTGCTGGGGTCGAGCGGTTGAGAAAACTGCACCAGCACCCCCGAAACTCCCACCAGTGCGTCGGCATCATCAAACAACTCAAGACTTCGCACGGTTGGTGCGGCGATCGTGGTTTGAGTGTTCAATGCGGCAGCGGCGTTCACCAGTCCGTTCCCCATGCCGCCGGCAGCGCGCTGGTTTCCCGGTAGCGCGTCGACGTTCGTGGCCGTGCCGAGCAGGCGGGCGACCACCTGATCGCGCGACCAGGTGGGATTTGCCGACCAGACGAGCGCGGCGACGCCAGAGACCGTGGCGGCCGAGATGCTGCTGCCCCCTTTGCCGGCGTAAGTATCGACGAAGGCGGCCGGATCCCAGGTGGTCGCAACGGTTCCACCGGGAGCCACCAGGTCAACGCCGCGGCCGAAGTTGCTATAGGACATGAGCAGATCCGCTTCGTCCGAGGCACCCACGACGATTTGCTGTCCCATCACTTGGCGCGGCGTATCGGCGTCGCCCACGGCGTCGGCGCCGCCATTGCCGGCCGACTGCACGATGAGTGCCCCGGCGTTGTAAGCCGCGTTGATCGCGGCCACGTACTCGGCATTTCCAATCAGCGAATCCGTGTTGAGGCTGATGTTGATGATCAGATGCTTCACGCTCGGATCGTGGGCCGCGATGTCGACGGCATACTGCACGGCCGCGCGCATGCGCGTGGGATCGACCTCGCCATAGAGCCCGGTCGTGACGCGCAGCGGCAGGATTCGCGAGCCTCCCGCCACGCCGGCCGAACCTTCGGCATTATTGATCCTGGCCGCGATCGTTCCGGCGACGACGGTGCCGTGCTCCGGAGCGCCGAGACCGGCGTCGGGCGAGGGATCATTGTCGCCAGAGAAAAAGTCCCAGCCGACGAAATCGTCGATCTTGCCGTTGCCGTCGTCGTCCGGGTTGCCGTCGCTGTTCTGGTCGCCCACCGGGTCGAGCGAATTGAAGTAGATGCTGCTGGCAATCTGGGCTGGCGGTGGATAGGTACCAGGATCCTGAGCATAGAAATCCGTATGCCGCCACTGGACGCCGCTGTCGATCACGGCGATCAGCACGTCGGGGCTGCCGGTCGTGACGTCCCACGCCTCGGGCGCGCCGATCCGCGTCAGATTCCAGGCCTCGGCAAAGTGCGGATCGTTGGGCGTCAGCGCGAGCAAGGCTCGTTCTTCGAGCGGCTCCAGCCCGAGATGCTGCGGGCGAGTTTCGTTGCCGTTAAGCACCCTGGGGCCAGCCCGGCGGCCACGAATACGACGTGCACCAGGATTTCGCTTCTCGGACGGACGTCTCATGGCTGGTCTCGCGCGCTGAGCGTCCGGGGACGAACAACGCTGGGTTAAGGGCTGGCTGGATCGGTTTCGGACTGAGGTTCGGCCGTCGGGGAAGTCTGGCTTTCGAGTCGCGCGAGCTCCTTGCGGGCCGAGTAGATCGTGAGCGGCAAGGCCCACCGCGCAATGCCTTCGCTATACTGCGGCTGATTCTGCTCAAGCGTGTCGAGGATCTTTCGCAGGGCCGTGATCTGCTTTTCCAGGGCCTGCTGATCGCCCACTTCGCGCAGCGCAAGCGCCAGAATCGTCTCGCCCATGATGCGACTGATGCGAATCTGGTCGAGTTGCCGCGGTGCTGCGTACGCGGCCAGCGTGTGCATGGGCAGCGTTTTCTTGAGTGTCGCGATCGCTGTTTGAGAATTACCGGCCCGATGCTCGAGCGCGCCCACGAGCGTCTGAAAGACCGGATTTTTGGGATTTGACTCGGCCGCGCGACGCATGATGTCGAGCACGCGATTCATATCGCTGGTCGCCTGATCGCCGGCCATGCAGGCCATGGCGACCGCAACGCAAATGGCGACGTCTGAATCGTCGCCATACCTGGCCAGCAATCGCTCACACGAGTCGTGATAGGCAGCCTCGTCGTCGACTGCGAGTTGGAGCAGTGCGGCCTGATAGAGCGGCTTCCAGGCGTCATTGCTGACTTCAGCGGCCCGCGTAAATGCCGCCGCCGCTTCACGCCAGTGACCGAGCACGCCGTGGGTATCGCCCAGACCGGTCAGGGACTCGATCGTGGCGTAACCCATGGCGACCGCCGCGGCATAGGTTTCGTTGGCGTTGGTCCAGGCATCGGCGGCCTGGTCGGCTCGACCGGCCACGGCATGCAACACACCCAGGTTGTAGTGGGCCATTCCGAGCGCCGTGCGATACTCGCCCACGCCGGGATGTTGTTCCGAGAGTTCCTGGTACAGGCGAATGGACGACTCGAGCGAAGCCTGTCCCTCGGCAAAGCGTTTCGCCATGCGCTGCACGGCGCCCAGGTTGTTGTAGGAATTCGCCAGTTCACGGCGGTATTCGAACACGCTCGGGTTCGCCTCGACCTGCTGCTGGTAGAAGTTGACTGACTGCTGGAAAGCGGCCTCGGCCTCGACAATCTCTCCCTTCTCCACCAGCGCCACAAACAGGTTGTTGTAGTTCGTCTCGAGTGATTCAGCCTGCTCGCGATCCTGGGGGTACTTGCGGACCAACTGCTCGCGGATCTCAATCGCTAGGCGATATGCGTTCTCGGCGTCCTGCAGACGGCCGGCCTTTCGCTCCAGAATTCCCAACTCGTTGAAGGTTCGCGCCAATACCGAGGCGTATCGATCGTTCTCGGGATGCGCGGCGACGACCTGCTCGGCTAGAGCAATCGCCGTCTCGTAGGAGACCTTCGCTTCATCCAGCCGGCCGAGCACGCCTTGTACGAATCCCAGATTGCTCCAGGTGGCGACGAGCGGGGATTGATAGGTGGCGCTTTGTGGATTCTCGGCGACGAGCTTCTCGCGCAAGGCGAGCGCCCGGCGAAAGTCGGCTTCGGCAGCGGCGGGCTGGGCCAATCCGCGATGAATGTTTCCGCGAAGATTGATCGCGCTGGCCAGCTGGTCCCGGTATGCGGCGCTTTCGGGGTGCTCGGCAACAAGCCGCTCCAGCACGCGCACCGCATCGTCAAAGGCCGCCAACGCATCGTTCCGCGAGCCGATTTGCGCGGTAATGTTTCCGACTCGAATATACGCCGATGCCAGCTCCGCCTGAACGGCTCGATCCTTGCCATAGCGGTCGATGAACTGCCGGTAGTACGTGAGGGCCGAGTCGAGCAGCTCCTTGCGAAGCGGTTGAAGTCCCGGCACGTCGAGCAGCTTTGACTGGCTGACCGAGGTGAAGTAGTCGTCCACGGCCTGCCGCGCATTCTGGAAGTTCGCTTCAGCTCGCGCCCGCTCGCGCTGGGCCTGATCACGCTCGTTGGCGGCGGCACGTTCCGCGGTTCGGGCGCGAACCGCTTGCGTCAGGCTGACAGCCGTGGCCAGTACCAGGGCGGCCGAGATCGCGGCGGCCGTGGCCAACGCCGCGCGGTTTCGCCGGGCGAACTTGCGGAACCGATAGCCCGCCGTGGGGACTCGAGCTTCTACCGGTTCGCCGGTCAAGTACCGCTGGACATCGCGAGCCAGGTCGCTCACCGCCTGATAGCGGCGAGACGGGTCCTTTTCGAGTGCCTTGAGAACAATTGCGTCAAGGTCGCCACTGACCGCGCGCAACAGGCTGGCAGAATCAGCGCCGCGCGCCGCGGCGAGTTCCGCCAGGTTCGGGCTTTGCCGAAGCCGCGAGCTGGGGCGCGGGGACTCGCCCTGTTGGATTGACTCGACAACTGTGGGCCACGAGGCATCGCGCAGCTCCTGGGTCGTGAGCGGCGTGTCACCTGTTATCAACTCATACAGCAGGACCCCCAGCGAGTAAACGTCGCTTCGCGTATCGATGTCGAGGTGATCGAAACGCGACTGCTCGGGACTCATATAACGCGGCGTGCCTGCGAGGTGGCCTTGGGCCGTGTCGAGCGTTTCAACTGTCAGGGGCTCGAACATCGCCTTGGCCAGTCCGAAGTCGATGACCTTCGGCGCTACCTCGTCGTCGCGGCGAGTGACCAAAACATTCGATGGCTTCAAATCGCGGTGGATGATGCCCTTGCGATGGGCGTGCTGGATGGCTTCGCAGATTTTGACGAACAGTCGCAGCCGATCCGCGAGCGGCATCCGAAACTTTTCGCAATCTTCAGTGACCGGCGCGCCGTCGACATACTCCATCGCGAAGAACGGATGTCCCCACTCGGTCAGTCCGCCATCGAAAACCTGGGCGATGTGGGGATGGTTCATCATGGCCAGGGCCTGCCGCTCGGCGTCGAAACGGCCAAGGACTCGGCGACTATCCATGCCCGGCTTGATGAGTTTGAGCGCCACTTGGCGCCGTACCGGGTGCGACTGCTGGGCAAGCCAGACAGTACCCATGCCTCCTTCGGCGATTTCCTCCAAGAGCTCGTACCGCTTGGCGATCGTGGTGCCGGACGCGTAGTTCCCACCCGGCTCAAGTGGCGGGGCCAGCGACGAGAGCGGGAGCGGGGCCAGTTCGCTGGGATCGTCATGAGCCTTTAAGAGCGCCTCGACCCGGCCGCGTAGCAACTGGTCGCCACGGCACCGTGCGTCGAGAATGGTGGCCCGACTGAACGTGTCGGTGCCTTCGAGGGCGGCCAGGAAAACGTCCTGAACTTGCTTGGGGTCGAGAGACATACGAGGGGCTCCACTCGAAAAGTCACAGCGCCGGGGACTCACGTCGCGCGCGAGCGCTGCGGCAATGCCTCGCCCTCGCCGGGGGCGCTGCATTGCGGGTTCATGGGTCAATGCGACGATTAGAACGGCGGCTGTTGAAAAAAATCCAGGAATCGATGGAATTTCTTCGAAGTGCTGTCGCTGCCAGGCCGAACTGGTCGCCCGGCGGCCAATCCGCCTACGACAGCGCGTCGCGCAGCCAGGCGCGGGCGTAGCTCCACTTTTGACGAGCCTGGTAAACCGAAATGCCCAGCGTTTCGGCCACCAACTCGTGGCGCAACCCGGCAAAATGATGCAACTCGACCACGCGGGCAGCTTCGCGATCCTCGGACGCCAGCCGGGTCAGCGCCTCGTCGAGAGCCATAAGCTCGTCGGCGTCTTTGTCGGCAGCCGGATCGCTAAGGTCCACCCGCTGCCAACCCCCGCCATGCTTCAAGCGCGCGCGGCGGCGTGCATTCTCCACCAGGATGCGGCGCATGGCTTCCGCGGCAGCCGCGAAAAAATGGCCCCGGCCATCCCACCGTTGCTCCTGGGGTGAACGCGGACCAGCTGGCACCAGTCGCAGATAGGCTTCGTGCACCAAACCGGTGGCATCGAGCGTTTGCGGGCTCCGTTCCTGCGCTAGCTTCTGAGATGCCAGGCGGCGAAGCTCAGCGTAGACCAGGGGCAGCAACTGCTCAGCCGCGTGCGTGTCGCCTTGCTCGGCAGCCGTGAGTAACAGGCTGAGGTCGTTCATCGGTCTGCCGCACTCGGAAATAGTACCGCGGTCGGCCGAGCGCTAAGACGTGAAGCGCCTTTAGTTGGCGATGCGCGGGCCGGTACGACCATCTTCGCGGGGCGCGACCCTTAACGCAACAAGCCTGACGCCGAAAAGTGCGTCTTTCGTGGTCGTCGTAGCGCCTTAGCCCAGTCTGGGCGATCAATAGGTAACCAACGTTTCGCCTGGCCTGCTTCTGTTTTGACAGGGCCTGATGTTTGGATGAAACTGAGGTGGCCAGCCTTAGCTCCTGCCGAGTCTCCCCCTTAGCCGCAAGCCGAGCGAGCACCCTTTCATGCGCAACGTCTGGATTGCTGTCCTTCTGCAGGTTCTGCTGACCGCGTCCGCGCCAGGCGTGCGGGCCGCGGATGCGATCGAGTTCAACCGCGACATCCGCCCGATCTTGTCCGAAAATTGCTTCGCCTGCCACGGACCGGACGCCGGGCAGCGACAGGCCGATCTGCGGCTCGACGATCACGACGCTGCTCTCGCGGAACTTGAGTCGGGAAGACGTGCCATCGTTCCCGGGAACGTTGACGAGAGCGAACTCGTGCGTCGCATCACCTCCTCGGGCGAGGCCGAACAGATGCCGCCAGCCGACTCGGCGAAGAAGCTCGCGCCGCGGCAGATCGAACTGCTCACGCGCTGGATCAAGGAAGGCGCGGCGTGGCAGGGACACTGGGCCTTTCTGCCGGTGCACAAGACGCAGCCGGCCGAACCGTCGGAGAGCTCGCAACCCATCGATCAGTTCATTCGTGCCAGGCTCGCAGCGACCGGAGTCGCGCCCGCCGAGCAGGCCGATCCGATCACGCTCACCCGGCGACTGGCGTTCGACTTAACTGGCTTGCCTCCCACGGCCGAGCAAGTCACCCGTATGGTGAAAGCTCCGAACGAGGAAAACTATCGCCTGCTCGTGGAGGAACTGCTGAGCTCTCCGCGCTATGGCGAACGCATGGCCATGTGGTGGCTCGACCTGGTCCGCTATGCCGACAGCGTCGGCTATCACGGCGATCAGCCGGTCAGCGTCTATCCATTTCGCGAATACGTGATCCGTGCCTTCAACGATAACAAACGATTTGATCTGTTCACGCGCGAGCAGCTCGCAGGTGATCTGCTGCCCGAACCGTCAAAGGAAGCCCGGATCGCCTCCGGCTACAACCGCCTGGGGATGATGAGCGCCGAAGGGGGCGTGCAGCCCAAGGAGTACCTGTCCAAGTACATTGCCGAGCGCGTGCGCAACGTGAGTGGCGCCTGGCTGGGCGTGACGATCGGCTGTGCGGAATGCCATGACCACAAGTTCGATCCGTTCGCCTCGCGCGATTTCTACCAACTGGAAGCGTTTTTCGCCGACATCGAAGAGCGGGGCCTGTATTCCGGCGCGAACGTCGACGGCAATTGGGGACCCTCGCTGCAGCTTCCTTCGCCCGAGCAAGAAGCCGAGCTGACGCGAATCGATGGCGAAATCGCCGCCATGAAGTCCAAACTCGCAACGCCCACCGCCGAACTCGAAACGGCTCAAGCAGCCTGGGAACAGTCGGTCGCACCGCCCATTGAGTGGACGTACCTAAAGCCTGTCGAGGCGCTGTCCGCGGGCGGGGCAACGCTCACCGTCCAGGACGACGCCTCGATCCTGGCGAGCGGCGTAAGCCCGGAGAAGGATACCTACACGCTCAAGTTCGAGAACCTGCCGGCCGGCGTCACCGGCTTCCGGATCGAAACCTTGCCGCACGATTCACTGCCGGCAAAGGGGGCCGGCCGCGCCTCCAACGGAAACTTCATGCTCACCGAGTTCATCGTTCGCCAGCGCGCCGGCGAGTCCTCCGAGGAATTGCCCGTCGCACTACAGAAAGCCAGCGAGACCTTCGCGCAGCGGATCGAAGGAGACAAGAAGGATAAAAGACGCTTGACCGCAGCCGCCGCAATCGATGGCGATGAGACCGAGCTTTCCGGCTGGGCGACCGTCGAAGAAGTGACGCTGGCTAACCATGCCGTCTTCGAAACGCGCGAAGATCTCGCCGGATCGGGCATGCTGTCCGTCGTGCTCGTGCAGAATCGAGGACTCGGCGGACATACGCTGGGTCATTTCCGAATCTCGGCCACGAGCTCGCCGCGACCGGTAAAGGCGATCGGGGCCGGCCTGCCACGCAACGTGCGCGACGTGCTCTCGGTCGACACGAAAAATCGAAGTGACTCGCAGCGTGCTGAACTCGCCGCTTACTACCGCTCGATTGCTCCGGACCTAGAGCCGGATCGTAAGGCACTTGCCGAGCTGGAAAAGGCTCGCGTCAAGCGAAACCAAGAGATCCCAACGACCCTCGTGACGCATGCGGTAGAGCCTCGGCCGATTCGCGTGCTCGCGCGCGGCAACTGGATGGACGAGACTGGCGAGCTGGTGCAGCCCGGCGTTCCGGCGTTTCTGCCGCCAACACTTCCAAGTGACCGGCGGCTAACGCGGCTCGATCTGGCAAACTGGCTGGTCGCTCGCGAGAATCCGCTCACCGCGCGCGTATTCGTCAATCGCTTGTGGAAGTTGCTGTTCGGCGCCGGCTTGTCTCGCAAGCTGGACGATCTCGGCGCCCAGGGGGAATGGCCCACGCATCCTGAGCTGTTGGATTGGCTGGCATCCGAGTTCATGGACAGCGGCTGGGACGTGAAACACGTCGTTCGCTCGATCGTGCTCAGCGAGACCTATCGTCAAAGCTCCGACCGCCCGGACCTGCGCGAGCGCGATCCCTACAACTTGCTATTTGCCCGGCAGGCGCGCTATCGACTCGATGCCGAAACGGTTCGTGACAACGCGCTCGCCGTGAGCGGGTTGCTGGTCGAGCGAATCGGCGGCCCGAGCGCCAGGCCATACCAGCCGCCAGGCTATTGGGCCTATCTGAACTTTCCGGCGCGAGAGTGGGAGAATAGCGCCGGGGCGGATTTGTATCGGCGCGGGCTTTACACGCATTGGCAGCGTCAGTACCTGCATCCCAGCATGCTGGCGTTTGATGCACCGAGCCGCGAGGAATGCACGGCCGACCGCTCGCGTTCCAACACGCCGCTGCAAGCCTTGGTACTACTGAACGACACGACCTATGTCGAAGCTGCCCGCGCGCTCGCGGAGATGGTCCTTCGCGAAGGGGGCGATGCCGCCGACTCACGCTTGGAGTTTGCATTTCAACGGGCGCTCTCCAGGCCGATTCGCGCGAGCGAGGCCGCCGTGCTCGGCGAACTGGTGGGCAAGCACCGCGAGCAGTTCCGCCACGACCCCGAAGCGGCGAAGACACTCTTGGGAATCGGCGCCCGGCCCCAACCTGCCGATCTCGACCCGGCCGAGTTGGCCGCGTGGGTCTCGGCCTGCCGGGCAATTCTGAATCTCCATGAACTGGTGACGAGGTACTAGAGCGATGGCAGACGATCACGACGTAGCATCGCGGATGACGCGCCGCGCGATTCTGGGACGTTCGGCTCGAGGCATTGGCAGCCTCGCGCTGGCTTCGCTGCTGGGCCAGTTCACCGGCGACAGCGTGCTGGCCGACGAATCATCCGGGCGCTGGTCGGGCGTCGTGCAGCCGCGCCATTTCACACCGAAGGCCAAGCGGGTGATTTGGCTGTACATGGCAGGCGGGATGTCGCATCTCGAAACCTTCGATAACAAGCCCAAGCTCGCCGAACTGAACGGCCAGCCGATGCCGGAGTCGATCACGGCCGGCCAGCAGATCGCACAATTGCAGGGTTCCAAGCTGACCTGTTTCGCCCCCCAGCATCCGTTTCATAAATACGGCAGCTCTGGCCAGGAGATCAGCACGATCTTCCCGCACATCGGCGAAAAGATCGCCGACCAGATGTGCATCCTCCGCTCGATGCACACCGAGGCGATCAACCACGACCCGGCCCACACGTTCATGAACACCGGCTCGATGATCGCGGGCCGACCGGCGGCCGGCTCGTGGCTCAACTACGGCCTCGGCGCTGATACCGATGAGCTGCCCGGCTTCGTCGTGATGGTCTCGACGGGGAAGTACGGTCAAAAGCAGCCGATCGCCGCGCGACAATGGCACTCCGGCTTCTTGCCCAGCCGGTTTCAGGGTGTGGAATTTCGCAGCACGGGCGATCCGGTGCTGTACGTCAGCAGTCCGGCCGGGGTGAAGGCGGGACAGCAGCGCGACGTCGTGGACGCGGTCGCACGGCTGAATCGGCTGGAGAACGAGGCCGTCGATGATCCGGAGATCGCCACGCGGATCAGCCAGTACGAGATGGCGTTTCGCATGCAATCGAGCGTGCCGGAATTGATGGACATCAGCAGCGAACCGCAGCACATTCTCGACATGTACGGCACCAAGGGGGGCGACGGCACGTTCGCCTCAAACTGTCTGCTGGCACGCCGACTGGCGGAACGCGGCGTCCGTTTCATCCAGCTCTATCACCGCGACTGGGACCACCACGGCGCCGTCAAGGAGCACTCGGCCGGCAGTGCCGCCGAGGTGGACCAGGCCACCGCCGCGCTAGTGCTGGATCTCAAGCAGCGCGGGCTGCTCGACGACACGCTGATCGTCTTCGGCAGCGAGTTCGGCCGCACTCCCATGGCACAGGGTAACGGTCGCGATCATCACATCGCCGGCTTCACTATGTGGCTCGCCGGCGGCGGCGTGCGCGGCGGCATGTCTTACGGCGCCACCGATGATTTCGGCTACAAAGCCGTCGATCGCCCCGTCAGCGTCAACGATCTACACGCCACGATTCTCCACCAGATGGGAATCGACCATGAGAAACTGACGTATAAGTTCCAGGGGCGCGACTTCCGCCTGACGGACGTCGCGGGCAAGGTGCTGACTGACGTACTTGCTTAAAGGCCTCACGGCAGCAGCTTGAACGAATTCAGCACGCGAGTGGATTGCTCCGACGCGGCGAAGTTCGGCTTTCCGAGCGCCATCACCTGGTAAAGTCGCGTCCCGACCATGTAGAAGCGACAGCGAGCCTCTCCACCGGCCTGTGGGATCGTCACACGAAAACTCAGTCCGGGGTGTTTCTTGGCGAGCGGGATGCTTTTCGACTCGACTACTTCTCCCTGGAATACCTGCACCAGGCGATCTCTGCCGGACTCGAGTGCCGCGGCAAGTTGTTCGGGCGAATTCCCCTTCAAATTTGGATTCTCCTGAAAGGAGATCAAGTACACTCCGTCGGCGCCGCCAATCTTGTACTGATGTTGCACCTCACTGGATCCGCCAAGTTGAGTTTTCTCATACATCGGCTCTCCCGGCAGCAGGACGCTGAACTTGCCGGCCGCGGACGTGAACTCCGTTAGCTCGGCGATCGCTTGCGGCTCGCTCGCTTGGACGAGCGATGCCAGCGCGACCACGGTTGCGCTCCAGATCGCAGCGCGAGCACAAGAGTTTGTCGACATCTCGATCCCTTCGGCTTTTCAACGACGCCCAATATCAGAAACCGTCACGGCCTGTGGGAAGGCCCATTGCAAGAGCAACCCAAGTAGTGCGTAGTGTACCAACAGGATCACGGCCGCCCAGAAGGTGAGCCGCACAGGAGCGGTAAGCCAAGGTACAACCCCGGCATCCTTGAGCGCGCGATGGCGAACTTTGCCTCCCAGTACGAGCAAGTATCCCAGGTACCAGCGGGCATACCACATCATGTGCATGGCCACGAACAGGGTTCCGACAACCATGGCGATAATCGCCAGTCCGATCAGTCCCTGCACACCGTCTCCTCTCGATTCACGTTGCGCGGAGCTTATCGACTCGTCGATCAGCCGCTGCCTGCTTTCGACCGCTTCGTCGTCCCAAGGATCCTGCGTTTCGATCGACTCCGGTGCGCCTTCGAGCAGGGCCGCACGGTCGAGCGAGGGCTTAGTCCACAGCCATAGCTCGAGGCACGCAACAAGAACGGCGTATCCGGCCAGAAAGTTAACGCTGAATCGGAGCGGGAAGCCGCCCCAGCCTACGATGTAGTTCGAACACAGGTAGGCGGCGCATGCGGACAAGATAAACGCCAGGATCATCGTAACATGCGGCCAGGAATGTCGGGCGAGCCAGTCGCCAGCGCGTCTCGTCAGTCCCTTGCGCATTTGATCGGCATAGTACGCCATAAAATCGGCAGCTCGTGCGAAGACTCGATAACCACTCGGCCAAGCGTTTTGGAATGTGTATTATAACCCGCGATTAAAACTCTCACGGCCAGGTGCGCCCGCGGAAAACCCAAAATGAACCGCGTGATCGATACCGACACTTCACTCCTGAAAGCGGACGAGTGGGATGTCTACATTCGTGACCTCAAGGACTATTTGCGAAATGCAGATGATCCCAACGAGATCGCGACCAATGGCCGATCGCTGCTGAACATCGCGCTCCCGTGGGCATCGAACTCGGAAGGGCAGGACATCGTCATCGGACTCCTGCGCCGTGGAGCTGACCCCAACTACCCATTGGGCTTCCTCAACTTTTCAATGGCACTCACCATCTGCAATTCAGTTGAGCTCGTCAACGCGATGTTGGCCGCGGGCCTGCGCGTCAATGATGTCTTCCGATCGGCGGACGCGGATTTCGTGGATGACAAGGACCGGTTCACGATCTTGGACTATGCAACTGGTATCGCAAACTATCTCGGCCGCAAGAAAAAACCGCTTACGCGTCTTGCGTCAAAGACTGGCACATCACTCGGCGGTCGCTACCGATTCATCGACGAGACCATCAATCTACTGCGCCAGGCCGGAGCGCGAACGGCAACGGAGTTGGCTGCAGACGAATGAGAACGAGCCGGATCCCGCATCCTCAGAACTGCTTTCCCAGGTAGAGACTGCCCTGTTCTGGGTCTTCCGTCCGGGCCAATTCGTGAAAGCCGAGCTTCTCGTAGAACTGAATCGCTCGCTCGTTCTGCACACTTACCGCCAGGTGCGCGCCAGGCGAACCAAACTCGCGCAATCTGGCCATCTGCTGTTCCATCATCCGCCGGCCGATCCCCTGCCCGCGGGCGCGTTCGAGCAGATCGATGTGCATGTGCGAGGGGTATTGCCCGTGCGGCTCGGGACAGAAGTATTCCGGCCTATGATACCAGGAGTGAACGGTCTCGGCTCGCGTCCACGTGCTTGGAACGCCCCCAGGCATTGGGAACTCTTGGCAAAGCCGTGGCCGCCACTCGTGCTCGTAACGCTCGTAGAACGATCGCGAATCCAAAGCCGCCAGCGCGTATCCACAGACGCCTTCCGCATCTTCGAGAATCAAACTGAACTGCGGCTCGAATGCGATGTATGGCCCGACGAAGATTCGCCCTAATGCGTCGGGGTCATCCCGATAGAACGGCTCGCCATCGCGGCCGTGATCGCCGGTCTTCAGGCACACGTAATATGCGCCGGCCTGATCCTCCGGCCGGGCTGGTCGAATCGTAAAGCCGCTCATGGCTTCGGCTCGGCGATCCACCGCAGGTTCGCAAGTCGAAACGGCTTCGACTTGAACGACGTGCCTTGCAGGTTGATCTTGTCGAGTTCATTCCAACTGGCGAGCGGCACACCGGCATCCTTCGGTTTGAAATCTTCGAGCTTGAGTTCGACGGTCCGCCATTCGTCGCTCGATGCCTCGGAAGCAACCGTGGCGGTGTAGGTCTTGGCGAGCGGTGTCCACTCGTGCTCAGAAAGTGTGACGCGCAGCCCCTCGGCGCCGAAGTCGCCAACATAGTCAAACGCCAGCCGCGCTCCGGGCGGCCCCTTGAACTGCGGATCGCTCACCACGTGTGAGGAGATGTTGACGCTTTGCGTTTTTCCGAACACGTCCGGATTCAGGCAAACCACGTGCGGCCCCTCCGATTCGCGCTCAAAAACCAGATACGTCCTCTCGATCGAGGGATCGGTGTGAGCTTGGGCGTAGACCCAGGATTCGGCGACGAGCCTTTCGTCGATCGGCATACCAGGTGACAGCATCGCCCGGGCTTTGCCCAGCGTTCCAGGTACGCGCGAGATCAGGTTTGTCGTGAGACAGATTCCGGACTGGTAGCGCACATTGGCAAACGCCGCGAACGGTTCCCAGGCATCAACCACCGGCACCGCCGCCGACCACCGCGAACCGCTTTCCGTTGCGTGGACGTTCCGCCAGAAGCGATTCGGCGCGGGGCGATTTCCCAGCGTGTAAAACACCTCGACGCTCTCAGGCGAATCCGCGGCGTCCACCTCCGCTTGCGGTACGCCGGCCGCGTCGAGCGAGATACTCATCACCGGCGAGCGTGGAAACGCGGGGCCGCCCTTAAGCTGATAGTCCATCCACAGCGGCAAATTCGCGCCTTGCGCCGCGGCAATGTGATGGTTGAACCTGGGAGTGTATGCCTGCCAGTGCGGACTTGGTGTTGCGGCCAGGATGTCGTACGAGCGGTCCATCCAGCCGTGAAAATCGTTCGTGGCATTCAGAAACAAAATCGGGCAGGTAATGTAAGGCGCGTGAGCCTCGGGCGAAACGGCTCGCTGAAACAGGGCGAGTTCGGGCGTGAGCTTGGTAAAGCCCCACTGCGTTCGCTGGCCATCGACGTTGTAGCCGCAGCCATAGATCGGCACCGCGGTTTTCACGCGCGCGTCCGATGCAGCCACGCTCCAGCAGAGCGTTCCGCCCATGCTGATGCCAAAGATGCCCAGCCGCTCGCGATCGACCTCAGGCTGTGAGGCCAACAGTGTAAGCATTCGCCGCGCGGCGATTGTCCAGTGATACCAGCTCGACTCGCGCGGCGTTGGCGTAACCTGAAAACCTCCGGCGGCGTGGGCCATATTGCCGTGCTTGAGTGGCCCCCAGTCGGTGAACTCCTTGCGGCCTTCCCACTCGCCGCAGAAATCGTACGTCGCACAGGCGTAGCCGCGCTTGCTCCAGAACTTGACCCACTCAAGCGAAGCCGTCTGGCCACCGCCGTGAATGTGCAAAATGCCGGGCTGTCGAGTCCCGTCGCTGCGCTTGCCGACGATCGCCAGCACACGCGCTTTGCCGCCGTCGAACACTTCGGACGTGAATCGTAGTTTTTCGAACTGCGTGCCCTCTTCCGTCCAGCGCTCGATGGATTCGATCTCCAGCGGCAAGGCCTCCGGGTCGTAGCCCTGCCAAAGCTCGGCGGGAGAGTTAATCGCGACCGGCTCTTCTGCAGCGAATGCGACAGCGCCCGCAGCGAGGCACAACAAGTGCACGAGTAGAAGTTTTCGCATGTTCATTCAAATACCACCATCGAGTGCATAAGCAGCTTGGGAACGACGACTTCGACCGCATCGCCGTCACGCGTGAGCGGCAGATCGAGATGCTCGGGCTCGAGCGTCGCCTTGGTAACGCCGGGGACGCGGCACGTGACCCGAATCTCGTACAGCGGGATCAGTTCTTCGCGAATCGGCCAGGTGCCGCGCAGCTCCGATTGATTCGGAAAGCCCCACTTCTTTTGCAGGTCTTCAGGCAGCGCCGCGAGCTTCTGATAGATCGAATGCCGCCCATACGAACTGTGATCGTTCAGCAAGTGCACAATCGTGCGATGCTCCTTCGGTTGCCGGCGAAACGTTGCGGCCAGCACCAGCGGCCCTTCGACTTCAACCGGCGGCGCCTCGGCGGCGGCCCATTGGCAAGCAGAAGCGAGTATCCGCCGCATGTATTCATCCGGATAGAAAAACATGCCTTTGTCGAGACTGGCCGGCAAATATACGACCCGCCCCTTGCCGAACGTCGAGGATACGATTGCCGGATGTGCATCGGGCGCGTTGGGCCGATTCGCGCGGAAAGTCGCCAGCACCTCGCACTCGGGATCGGTTCGCACAATCGCTGCGCTTGCGATCAGCGGCAGATTGCCCGTTTCAGCCGGTGGCCCGACGCCGCCCGTCCAAGCGGTGATCTGCCGATTCTTAATGCGCGGATCGCTGGTGATTGGATGATCGACCGCGAGCGAAAGATATAGGTTGTCGGTCCGCTGCGTAACGATCTCGCTGCCCAAATAGTGCGCCTTGAACAGGTCTGCCAGCGCAAAATCCTTGCGGCGTTGGAACTGCTCATCGTAAAGCGATGTTTCGAAGCTGGCGACGAGCCCGCCGCCACCGGCGACAAATCGGCGAATCACTTCGGCGGCACGGTCGGACAAGCAGGCCACGTTCGGTAGCAGCAGCACACGCACGCCTTGCAGTCGGGCATCTTCCAGGTCGTATTCCGTCAGGATTCGCACCGGCCAGTGCTCTTCGAAGATCGCCTTGAACGCGCCCAGCGTATGCGAGAAGTAAACCGGCAGGGCTCCTTGTGCGAACAGCGTGCGGGTTTGCTCTGAAGCAACGATGCCAATGTAGGGAACCGGCTCGTAGTCGATCCACCACTTGTCGCGCGTCTTCACGTTTTCCAGGTGCAGCCGATGGTAATCCTCGCGGTTGGCTGATTCGACGAATTCGGCATACACGCCCCAGGGCGCGCCTTCAAGCCCGCGGAGCTGAATCTCCAGCGGCGAGGCTGTGCCCGAGATGCCGTGAGACTGCGGCTGGATCCAGACCGTGGCGCCGCGGCCGCGAGTGACCCCCTGCATGAACGCACAGCAGAACTGCTGATAAAGCGCATCGCCAGGCACGTCCCAGTAGAGCTCTACCGAGGGAACATCGATGGCGTCGCAGTAGGCCGCAGGGTACTCACCCATGTACGAATCGGGAAAGTACCAGGTGCGGTTGGCCGAGTAGTTGGCGAAGATCACGGCCTCGGCGTTTTCGGCGCGAATCGCTCCCCGCATTCGATCGGAGAGGTCGACAAAGTACTGCTCGTGCCAGGCGAGGTATTTGCGCGCCACCGGATCGCGCACCGGATCGAACTGCGTGGGGATTTCGCCGCCACCGGAGAACTCGCGGAATAGCTTCTTAGTGGCGTCGTCGTACGTATGCAAATGAACCGGCGCATAGCCGTCGAACCAGAATCCGTCCGCGCCGTAGGTCTTCACGACGTAGGCGAGTTGGGCACACAGCCAGTCGCTGTAGCCGCTGCGGATGTTGCCGAAGTTGTCGTCGCGCGACCCGTCGGGCTTCACACGCAGCCAGTCGGGGTGGGCCTGGCGAAATGGTTCGCTGAACAGCGGCACCTGCACTGGGCCGATGTACAGGATGCTCTTTGCGCCGCCGCGATGCACCGTGTCGACCACGGTGCGGAGATAAGCGTCTGCCTTGGCGACTTCCGCGCTCGAATACATCGCGGCCGACGGTCCGACGCGATCCCAATTGCCCAGGCAATTCACCGTCACGACGTTGTAGCCGGCCTTGAGAAACTCGCTGACCATCCGCTCGTTGTAGCCGGGCAAATGACCGATTCGCAGTCGCTCGTCCAACCACCGCGGCACATCGCGCGCCGGCGGACTGGCGAGCAAGGTTCGTGGCGGCAGGTTTTCTGTGGAAGGATTGCCGACGTCGGCTTGTATGTCACGAGCGTGACAACAGAATATCGCGAGCGCGCAGGAACTCACTGAGAACCGAATCGCCAGTCGCTTCAGGCCGTACCACATGTTGTCGTCTCAAGGGCTCGAGTCGAATCGTGCCCCAGCGACTGCGCGTAGCACCGCGTAAGCCGAGAGCACTCGCGTAGCATGATAGCTGCCCGCGAGCGGGAAAGCACCAATCGGCGGTAAGAGGGCGGCACGCTGCCGGAACACGCAGCCGCGGAGCGATGTACTATTCCAGCGGAGATTCTTCGTTCGCTACCGAAGTGGAACTTGCCGTAGAGACTTCTGAAGAGTCTTCCTCGAAAGCCTGGGTTGCGGTCGGCCGTGCCTTGCCAGGCCGCGTCGAGCCCGCGGTTGCTGAGGACTTGGGGCGAACATGCTTGCCACCAAACGTGCGGGCCAGCAAATTCGGCTTAGGGTGAACCACCTGGTCCCCCTCGATCACGTTGACGCTCGCCACCTTCTGATCTGCGCCGTAGTGGACTTCGACTTGTACTTCGGTGCCGTCGGCGATCGTTTCGAAGGGAATGCCGACGACTTCCCACAGTCCAAGCGTGGCGACGTCAGCGGCGCCATGGGCGAGCGCGCGGACCGCCTTGGTCTCCTTCGCATAGCCCTGCTTGAACTTGAACACGTCGACCGTTTGGCCCTCGCGCTCATCACTCCAGGTGGGCGCGCCGAGTTCGCCGATCACGTGCGTGCGAGGGACACCTGTATCGAGCACGCCGAGATTGCGCTTCGGCGGCTGTTCGGTCGCTTTGACCGCGGCGCAACCGAACAGCGTTGGCACGAGCAACAGCAGTACAATGATCGCGTACGAACGCGCGGAAAACTGCTCGGTCACTGCCTCATCTCCGTGAAACGTAACGCGTTGCAAGCAGCATCGCCTGCGCAGGTGCGAATCGAGGGCCGGATAGTAGTGACGAGGGGTGCCCCGTGCAACGCCGATCACCCTGGATGGCAGCCAGCGATTATGCACGCTCGGCAGCCGGCGACGGATCTGCTAGCAGCCAGGCGCACGTCGCCACGACCGCCCCCAGCACGCTGCCGGCCACGACGTCGCCCACGAAGTGGTAGTTCATCAGCACCAGGCTCGCGAGCATCGGCAAGCACACCAGAACGAGTAGCGGTCGCCAGCGCGGCATGGCCAGCCACCACACCCAGGCGAAGCCCAGGATTCGTGCCGCATGCCCCGAGGGAAAGCTGCCGACGTCATCGCCGAGTTGAAACGGATGAAAGCCGTAGGTGCCATTGCCGATCAGCGAGGGGTTATTGTTGTGCCAGGTTTCCGGCCAGTAGCGGCCGAAAACGTCGCCCAGCGACGTGCGAAACTGATCGGCGACGATCAGGCTGACCAGCGCGACGAACAGCGCCTTCTCACTGCGCGAAAACGGCCCCCACGCCCGTCGGACTACGAGCACTGTCAGGGCCAGAGGCGACCAGTCCTGCACCCACGGCGGCGGGTACGTGAGCCACTTGAAGACGCGATACTTAGCGAGCCCGTGATCGTGCACATAGAACGCCACCGGCCGATCGACAAAAAAGTAGCAGATGACGACCAAGATCGCAGCAAGTGCGAGTGCCGTACTAGCCCGCAAGAGAGTCGGTCGCAGATTGCTGCCTTTCATCTAGCGGCCTCCATCGATCGGCGAGGGCTGTTCGCGCGACAACCCGTTGCGAGTATAGCTGCTGGCAGCCCACGTGCCACGCCGGGTAAGTTAGAACTCAAAGTCGAGCCGCATGCCGAAGATGTCGGTCACGCTCGTGCCCACGGCCAGATCGTTGAGGAAAGCGCGGATGTAATTGAAGCGCACGCGGGCATACGGATTCAAGTACCAGTTCACGCCGGCCGTGAAATCGTGCAGGTCGTTGCCATCGATGTTCTGGTCGTTGAGTCGGATCATCGAGAATCGCATGGCCAGTTCCCAGGCGCCCGAGCCGCTGCAGATGCCGCGTTCACCGGTGCGTACGAGCCAGAAATTCGAATGCGGAATCACGCGCTGGTTGATGCCCTGCCGGCGGTCGTACGGGCGATACTCACCCGTCAGAAAATAGCTTGCCTGCACCATGACGGCGTCAAAGAACAGGCCCGGTCCACCGACCTGATCGACGGTCGAGCAGGCGTACTCCGACTGTACCGAGAAGGAGCCCATCGTCCAGATGAACTCGGCATCAAACAGGTCGAAGTGCGTTGCCGGGATGTTACCCGTGTCGACGAAGATGGGTCCGAAGTTCGAAGGCTGATTGGGTTCTTGAATGCGGATTTCGGGCGAGTTGCGGAACCGCACCTGGTCCTCATAGGTGTCGCGGTAGCTGTAGCAGCCCCCCAGGTGCATGTAGTACCGACCGTCATTACCCTCATCGTACATGGGCAGGCAGGTGCCGCGCATCGTCAGCGCCTGTCCGCTGTCAAACGAGTCATTGCCGTAGTCGTTGCTGGCAGTGCGGAACGTGCCGATCTGCCAGGTAGCACGCTCGTTTTCGGTGACGCCGTTGGTCATGACGCCCAGGTTGCGCGCTGGCGCGAAGGTGTCGACCAGCGAGCGCTCCATGAACGTGTTGTTGCGGTTCTGCGTGATCCGTTCGAGGCTGAAGGGCTCGAAGAACTGGCCGACGCGCGCGTTCTGGAAGAAGGGTAAGTCAATGTGCTCCAGGTACATATCCAGGAAGCTGGGGCGGCCGCTGAGTGCGAAGTCGACGCCGAAGACGTAGCGATACACCTCGTGCGATACGCCCTGCATCACGATGCGGGCGCGGCGGAAGTCGGCGGCATCCTGCAAATCGCCAACCGCAGCAATGCTGTCGTCGTCCTGACTGAAGTACACGGCGTCCGTCTGCACTTGACCGCCGATCACCAGCGACGGCTTGCCCTTGGGAAAGCCGGGCGGGTTCCGCTGCCGGTCGACATACTCCTGAAACGCGAGCCCCAGCATGCCGAACCGATTGGGATCGTTAGGAACGCCAGTTTGCGTTTGCTGCGAAGTGTTGTTGGCCGCGAGAAACGAAGCCTGCTCAATCAATCCCGCGTCCTGGCGCGCCACTGGGGGCAGACGTTCCAATTTGCCGGTCGGAATCGGAAACGAGACGCCTGCTGGGGCTGACAGGCGTCCTGGGGCATTCGCCGGGCGCGGATCCTGCGCATGGCCGGCGCGCACGCGCAGCGCAAGCACGAGCGCCAGGCTCGCCAAGAGCAGGAACGGAACGTGACTCCGTCGATGCATCGCGTTCGATGGATTGGACATACAGCGATTGAAGCTGCAAATTCAATCGACCCGGGCGCAATCGTTACTTGCGGCATAATGCTCAAGCTCTGGTCAATCGCCGCAGTTTGAATCACAGCACAGCGCCACCGTCACTTACGAGCCACCTCTTTCGCCGGCGGTTTTTCAAAGAGTCGCAATCGGTGCAACCTTGGTCGAGTACCATAAATCAATTCACAACATTGACTTATGGCAATCGGCCGGCCTCGCCAACTTCTTCTTGACAAAGGTTATATAAATGACGATCATACTTAACATGATAAACAAACTTACATATAAACAGGTCGCGTCATGAACATTAAGCACCTCACCATCCTCATGGCTCTCGTTTCGCCGATCGGTCTCGTCAGCGGGTGCAATCGTGACTCTGGGGGCGCGAGCGTCAAACTGACGAACGTCTCCTATGACCCCACCCGCGAACTGTGGAAAGAGCTCAATAAGGGCTTCACCGCCGACTACGCCAAAAAGACCGGCACAACGGTCGACATCGAGCAGTCGCATGGCGGCTCGGGGAGCCAGGCGCGCTCGGTCATCGAAGGGCTGCCCGCCGACGTGGTCACGCTGGCCATGTACACCGATACCGATGCAATTGCCAAAGCCGGACTGATTAAAGAAGGCTGGCAGGAGCGGTTGCCGAATGGCGCGCTGCCGTACTTCTCGACGATCGTGTTCGTCGTCCGTAAAGGCAACCCCAAGCAGGTCAAGGACTGGCCGGACCTGATCCGCGAGGATGTCGCGGTGATCTCGCCCAGTCCGAAGACCTCGGGCAACGGCAAGCTGAGCCTGCTCGCGGCGTGGGGCAGCATCACGCTTCGCGGCGGCTCGGAAGACGAGGCCAAGGAGTTCGTCAGCAAACTGTACAAGAACGTGCCGGTGCTCGACTCAGGCGCTCGCGGTGCCACGACGACCTTCGCCCAAAAAGGCATCGGCGACGTGCATCTCACCTGGGAGAACGAAGCCTTCTTCGAAATCGCCGAATCTGGCGGCGAGCTCGAAATCGTCTATCCCTCGATCAGCATCAAGGCCGAGCCGCGCGTCGCCATCGTCGACAAGAACGTCGACGCCCGCCAGACCCGCGAGGTGGCCGAGGCTTATCTCAACTACCTCTACACGCCCGAGGCGCAAGAAATCATCGCCAAGCAGCATTACCGTCCGTCCGATCCGGACGTGCTGCGGGCGCATTCGAAGGACTTTCAGGGTGTCGAGTTGTTCACGATCCAGCAGATTGCGTCAGGCTGGGACGACGCGCAGCAGAAGTTCTTCAGCGATGGCGGAGTGTTCGATCAGGTTTATGGCCCTGCCGGCGAGACCACGAAATAACTGCGAGCTACGCAACCCCCGAGTGCCATTCCCAGCACTATTTGAGATCCCATGAGTTCCTCCAACCGCCACGTCCTGCCCGGCTTTCACTCGAGTCTCGGATTCACGCTCGTGTATCTGGGCCTCCTGGTGCTCGTGCCGTTGGTGGCCTGTTTCAGCAAAGCGTTTACGCTTACTTGGAGCGAGTTCTGGGCCGCGGCCTGGACTCCGCGAGCCGTGGCGGCCTACAAGTTCACGCTCGGCGCATCGATCGCATCGAGCCTGGTGAGCATCGTGATTGGGTTCGTCGTCGCCTGGGTGCTCGTTCGCTACGAGTTCCCTGGCAAGCGGTTGTTCGACGCCTTGGTCGATCTGCCGTTTGCGTTGCCGACCGCCGTGGCGGGGCTGGTGTATTCGACGCTCTATGTGCCCAACGGCTGGCTCGGTCAGTTCCTGGTGCCACTGGGAATCGAGGCCGCTTATTCGCGACTGGCCGTGGTGCTGGTGCTCACCTTCCTCGGCGTGCCATTCGTAATTCGCGCGCTCGAACCGGTGCTCGAAAGCTTCGAAGCGGACGCGGAAGAAGCGGCCTACCTGCTCGGCGCGAATCGCCTGCAAACATTTCTCCGCGTGATCCTTCCGGCCATGATTCCGGCCGTGATTACCGGGTTTTCACTGTCACTCGCCCGCGGCATTGGCGAGTACGGCTCGGTCGTGTTCGTCTCGGGCAACATGCCCTTCAAGACGGAAATCGCGCCGGTACTGATCGTGGCCCAACTCGAAGAATTTCACTATGCCGAGGCAACGGCGATCGCGGTGATGCTGCTGGCGATGTCGTTCGCGCTGCTGGTCGCCATCAATCTGCTTGAGCGATGGAGTAAGCGGTTCTATGCATAACGCGCCTCTTACTGTCGTCACCCGCGCGACTTCCGGACATGCGGTCGCCCGTCGCGATCATGCCTGGATCCGCTGGGGGCTGATCTTGTTCGCGGTCGGATCGCTCACGCTGCTGATCGTCGTGCCCGTCGTCAACGTGTTCTATCAAGCTCTCGCCCCGGGACTTCGAGCTTACATCGATAACCTGGTCCGCGATCCGGACACCTTACACGCCATTGGCCTGACGCTGATCATCGCACCGGTGGCGGTGATTGCCAACCTGGTGTTTGGAATTGCCGCGGCCTGGGCGATCGCCCGCTTTAAGTTCCCTGGCCGATCGCTGCTGACTGCACTCGTCGACCTGCCATTCTCGGTCTCGCCTGTTGTCGCGGGTTTGATGCTCGTGTTGCTGTTCGGCATGCAGGGGCATTTCGGCCCCTGGCTCCGCGAGCATGGCGTCTCGATCATCTTCGCCTGGCCGGGACTGATCCTGGCCACGACGTTCGTCACGCTGCCGTTCATAGCCCGGGAATTGATTCCCGTCATGGAAGCAATCGGCTCGGACGAGGAAGTGGCCGCGGTGAGCCTGGGCGCCAGCGGCTGGCAGATGCTCTGGCGCATCACGCTGCCGAACGTGAAGTGGGGCCTGCTGTACGGTGTCATCCTCTGCAATGCTCGGGCGATGGGCGAGTTCGGCGCGGTTTATGTCGTGTCCGGCCACATTGCAGGGCGCACCGACACGATGCCGCTCCGGGTCGAAAAGCTGTTCCAGGAATACAACAATCCCGCGTCGTTCGCGGTGGCGTCACTGCTGACGCTGCTCGCGCTCGTAACGCTCGTACTCAAGGTCGTCGTGGCGCGCAAGACTCGTCGTGATCTGGAAGAGGCCGCCCGCGAATCCGCGCCAACAGGAGGTGCCTGATGAGCATCAAGGTTGAAGGTATCACCAAGCGATTCGGCAGCTTCACGGCGCTCGACAATGTCTCGCTCGAAGTGCCTGGCGGATCGCTGCTCGCCCTGCTCGGCCCTTCGGGTTCGGGTAAGACGACGCTGCTCCGCGTGATTGCCGGTCTCGAGCCACCCGACGCGGGCCGGGTGCTGAACGAAGACGAAGACATGACCCTCACAAGTGCCCGCGAGCGTAACGTCGGGTTCGTGTTCCAGCACTATGCCCTGTTCCGGCACATGAGCGTCTATGAAAACATTGCATTCGGCCTCCGCGTTCGGAGGGCGCCGAAGAAGGAGATCCACGAGCGCGTGACCGAACTTCTGCACCTGGTGCGGCTCGAGGGTCTCGGCAAGCGCTACCCATCGCAATTATCGGGCGGTCAGCGGCAGCGTGTGGCGCTAGCCCGGGCGCTAGCCATCCGGCCGAAGGTACTCCTGCTCGACGAACCGTTTGGAGCGCTCGACGCCAAAGTGCGCGACGAATTGCGATCCTGGCTCCGTCGGCTCCACGACGAAATACACGTTACCAGCGTGTTCGTCACGCACGACCAGCAGGAAGCCTTCGAAGTGGCCGACCGCGTGGTCGTCATGAATGGCGGACGCGTCGAACAGGTCGGCGCTCCGGCCGAAGTCTTCGAGAACCCTGCCAACGCGTTCGTGATGGACTTTCTCGGCAACGTCAATGTCATTCAGGCCAAGGTAAGCAATGGCCGGGCGCGCTTCGGCTCGCTGGAGTGGCTCTTTCCCGAGCACGACCACGGTGACGAGCGGGCGGCCACGTTGTACGTCCGGCCACACGAACTGCAGATTGAACGTTCGCCAAACGGGGGCGGCAGCATGCGGGCACGCGTCGACCGGATCAATGCAGCGGGGCCGGTGGCCAAGGTATTTCTTTCGTCGCTCGAGGGCGGAATGGGACTGAACGTCGAAGTTAGCGCCGATCGCTACGTCGAGCTGAACCTGAAGACGGGCGATACGGTCTATGTTGCCCCGCGAAAGATGCGGGTCTTTACGCCGGAATACGTCATCTAGCTTGTTCGCCAGCGGAGAATGAGGCGGGAATGAGGAGCATCGCCGTGAGAGATGAATCGCAAGTGAACTCGGCCGAAGTGGCCCGCCGCGACCCGTCGTCGATCGATGCTGCATTGCAATCGATTCGCGAAGCGCTGGTGGGACTACAGTTCGGCGAAGTGACCGTCGTGCTGCAGGACGGCGTCGTCGTGCAGCTCGAACGCACCGAACGCCGCCGGTTCCGCAAGGGCCAGCACTAGACATTCAACTGAATCGAGCCGCACAAAAAGCCGGCTCTTGCCGACCTGATTCAATCGGGAGGCAACGACAACCACTCCACTCGCATCGCTGACTGGAACACCAGAGGCGGAGCCGGACTTCCAAGCGGGTCCCACGCCATGACGGTTTGCCGAGTTAGCCCTCTGCCCTTCGCCTGCACGCAACTTGCCCCGCTCGCGTGCGCGTGTCGTTAGCCGCCTCGCCGGTCTGCCTGAAGAGCGCCCTACCACGCTCGCGGCAGCCGGCGATTCGGCGGCCTTAGCGCGCGAGACGTTCGGCCTGATTTCAAACCCGTCAATTCAAGGAAGCCATTCCATGTCGACTGATACCAAGCAGCTTTCGAACACCGCCGATGACGACCTGCTTAAACGGCTGTCGTCGTTGCTGGCCGGGGTGCACATCCCCTCGCTTCGCAAAGTGCATATCCTGGCCGGCGACGAGTACGTCGTCAGCAGCGGCGAAGTGAACTCATTCTATGCCTGGCAAGTACTCGAGCACACCGCCGAGCGCGCCGCCGAAGGGCGACGCGTGGTGAACGAAGTCCGCGTGGCCCCGGGCCGCCGAGTGACGAGCCGCACAATTGCCTTGGGAGCTTTGCTATTGGTGCTGGCCGGCCTGATCAGCGGTTGCGGCAAGTCGGAACCCCAGCGTCTGGCCGTTCAACCCGTGACCGGCCAGGTCACATTCCAAGGCAAACCAGCCGCAGGCGCCTTCGTAGTCTTTCATGCGAAGACTGAGAAGGACAAGTTTCCGCCGCCGACCGCTCAAGTCGACAAGCAAGGCAACTTCAAACTCGGCACATACACTCGCGACGACGGCGCGCCTGTGGGCGAGTATGCCGTGACGGTCGTGCTTCGCAAGACCATCGAGAAGGACGGCGAGTTTCAAGAGGGGCCGAATCTGTTACCGGACCAGTACAGCAAGGCCGACACGACGAAGCTGAACATTCGCGTGGCTGATGGCGCCAATACGGTGCCGCTCAAGATCACCCGGTAGTCGCCAATCTCCACGATCTTCTCCGAATCACTCCCCCACACACTGTTATTGAAGGATCCTCACAATGTCTCGCCGCGTTGCTAGAAAGCATCGAGCGTTCACGCTCGTCGAACTGTTGGTCGATATCGCCATCATTGGCGTGCTGGTCGGCTTGCTGCTGCCTGCCATTCAGGCCGCTCGCGAATCGGCCCGCCGCACCTCCTGCACAAACAACCTCAAGAACCTGGGGATCGCGATCCTCAATTTTCACGACTCGCACAAAAAGCTGCCCACCAGCAACCGCGCAGCCGGGGCCACCAATGCGCCGCGCTATGCCTGGGCGACGCTGTTGCTTCCATACTTCGAAGAGCAGAACACGTACGATCTGTACGACTTCAAGAGCAACTGGAGCAAGCCCACCGCGGCCAATGATAAGACTCTGCCGAATTTCACAGTCGTCGGCCAGCGGCTGACGGTTTTCGAATGCCCCTCAGTTCCCGAGTCCGACGATCGGCTGGATGGCGATCCACAGTGGTGGACGCAGAGTCTTACCGACTGGAACGCCAGCCGCTGTGCCGCGCCTACGGACTATGCTCCGATCAACCAGGTTGAGAAGCGACTGGTCGATACCGGGCTCGTTGACGACGTGGGCGATCAGACCGGTATGTTTCTGAGGAATACCAACGCCAGTCTGCGGCAGGTCACGGATGGCACTTCGAAGACGCTGCTCCTTGCTGAATCAGCAGGCCGACCACGTGTGTATCGCCGGGGTGCGCTCATTGGCCAGATTCCAGAGCATCGCGTCAACGGCGGCGGTTGGTGCCGCCCGGCCAGCGAGTTCGGCCTCGATGGCTCAACACCGGATGGCAAATGCCCTGGGCCGCTGGCGATCAACAACGTCAACGGCGAGGACATTCACGACGTGACCGGCGGATCGCCGAACGATCAGGGTTCATTCCCCTATCCGTTCTACGGCTCGAACGGCACGAGCGAGACGTATGCCTTTCATCCCGGCGGCGCGAACATCTTGTTCGGCGACGGTTCGGTGCATCTATTGAACGAGGACATCGAGATTCGGGTCTACGCCCGGATGGTGACCCGCAAGGGGAATGAGGTGATTTCGGGCGAGGAGTTTGAATAGAACTTGAAGCGACGATTGATCGCAAACCTAAGGGGCGTTCCGATTCGGCGGAACGACCCTTTTTCGTTGGTCACCCGTGGTGCCGATTTACAGATTTTCCCACAGCCGCGACAATGCATTCCAGTTACACTCCTTGCGTCACCGGATGCCTCGACGTCATGCCCGCTCTCATTTTCGATCTCGACGGCACGCTCATCGACACGGTTTATGGCCATGTGCTCGCCTGGCAGCGGGCGCTCGAAGCGGAGGGGCTGGCGATCGATGGTTGGCGGATCCATCGCCGGATCGGAATGAGCGGAGGGCTGTTCGTGCGGGCCGCGGCGCGCGAGCTCGGCCGCACATTCAGCGACGAGGAAGTCCGCCGCTTGCAGGATGGACACAGCCGGTTCTTTCGTGAGTTTATGCCCACGCGCCGGCCGCTGCCCGGCGCGGTCGCCCTGCTGCGCGAGCTCGAAGCGCTTTCGATTACGTACGGCATCGCGACCAGCGGCCGCCGGCCCGACATCGACGCCTCGCTCGAAGCTCTGAGCGTGCCGGAGGGGATCGTGATCATTCAGCGCGGCGACGTCGAGCGCGCAAAGCCCGAGCCCGACTTGTTCCTGGCCTGCCAGTCGCGGATGGGGGTCTCGGCCGGCGAGTGCTACGTGATTGGCGACGCGGTGTGGGATCTGCTGGCCGCACGCCGAGCCGGCATGCTCAGCATCGGCCTGCTTACTGGCGGATATGGCGAAGACGAACTGGCCGGCGCCGGGGCGTTTCGTGTTTATCGCGACGCCGCGGAGTTGCTCGACTCGCTGGATGAGTTGGGCGTCCTGCGGTAGCAGGATCTTCGAATGACGCCGTGCTGCTTCAGCCCTCGGCTTTGCCGGGGGGCTCTGCGCGTTCACTTGCCGCCGACTCGTCATTCTCCCATGTCACCGGTGCTGGCGGTTGAGTTAGAAACCAGAGGCCCACCAACAGCATGCTCGCTCCCAGCAGGATGAGCAGCGACGGCCACGGGCTGCTCGACAGGTGCACGGGTTTCAACGATGAGATGCTGGCTTGGGTGTCGCCAATGAAAACGATTGCATCGGGGTCGCGATTGGACCAGTGAACCATCACCATCATCGTCAAATTCACGACGACTAACAGGATCAACGGAAGCAATCCGATGACCGTGCTCAACCAGAGGAGCGTTCTCATTGCAGCACCGAAGGGTCAATAACTTTAGTTCGGCCGCGAGCGTATCACTGGCATCGTCGCAGTTCGAGCAGTAACAAACCCTCGTGGAACGCGTGAGGCGGTATCATGCCATTGACGAGTTGCCGGCATTATACCGAAGTCTGGCAACCGGCCGATTAACACGATTTCAGCCGGACCTTACCCACACTGCGATCAGCAGCAGTGCGAAGTATGCCACGAACGGAGCCGCCAACGCGCAAACGAGCAGCGCATTTCGACGCCTGCTCGCGAGTTGGTGTAAGGCCAGTGTGATTCCGGTCAAAACGAGCGGCGTGGCGAAATACCCCACGGGCGATCCGCCCCACCCGTTGCTCTTGCCCACCTCTAGAGTCACGTACAGCCAAACCGGGGCGGCGCAAACCAAGAGTACGAGGTCGGCGAGCGAGAAACGAAGAGGCATTAGTTTCACCGCTGTGGGTTTCGCTACGGTTGCTGCGTCGTCTGCCCAAAGCCGCTTTTGAGGTGATCGATCCAGGGCGGATCGACTCCGCGAATCCAATCGACACCCTCGCGTTGCCGACGAATCCGCAGAAGGATCGCCCGAGTCTCGTGCAGGTCTCTAACTGGAACTGTGACGTCGTCCCAGCCAAGATTACTTTCTCCCCGATTTTCGATGCCAGCAGCCTGCAGTTCGTTGTAGACGTCCATGTCTATTCTCGAGCGGATAACTCCCATCCAGATCATCTCGCAATTGCTCGCCACGAGCCGTTCCGAGTCATCGTAGAAGTGAGCGATCTCGGCCTTCCTGGCTTCCGCTGCGGCAACCTCCGCATCAGTCGCGGCACCCATCCGGTACTCTGAAAGAGGGCCGTAAGCGCGATACCGCAGACTGTCGACTCGATCGAGATGAGCGATTGCCGTTTTTTCTCGATCGCAAAACGGAATCGCGAATTGAGCCTCACACCAGACTAGCGATGCTTGGCATACTTTGAGCGGCGTGGCCAAACCGGTGTTCCAGGCCGCGTACATGCGTTCGTACTCGGCCTGCGCGCGATTTCGAGCGACAAAGCGAGAGGTCATTACACCGCCGGAAACGCTAATGCAAACGACGCACAGAATGGTGGTCAGTCGCCACCACTTGCGCCGTTGATGCCCCAACAAAAAGTGCTCGTTCATGCGCTGCTCGTAGGTCACGAGCTCTTTGTCGTTTGAAGTGGCGACTCCAGATCCGTGTCTTCACCCGATTCACTCCGGCCGTGAACGCATTCGATGAGCGCATCGTGATACTGGACCAGTAACCGGTCGCGCTGATCGGGGACGTTGGCAAGTCGGGCGGTAACAATCCCGTGAAACACCTGATGCAGCATGGTGCCGAACAACACCCCCAGCATGAAACCGATTGCAAGCTCAAAGCGGTTCTGGGCACCTGCACCAGCGATAACCACGGCGAAGATTGCTTTTGCAGCCCACGCGAGTGCCAACCCCATGGCGATGGCGATTGCCATATACCAAGCCGTTAGCCACCGGCCCCAGCGTTCGACTTGCCTCAGGCCTCTCCGCGCCCGTTCAATCACCTCTGCATCGGAAGTCTCTTTCCAGAACATCTGCTGACCTCGCAAGACAAGACTTGCATGCGAATCCGCCTCGTTGGTGCGCCCACAACCGCATTATAATAAAAGCCGTTTGTTCGCCGCTCGTGAATTGCCACCGAACGACGCATGTCCTATCCCGCATTCGACACCAGCTCGCAGGACTACAAGCGGAATCCCTATCCGACGCTGGCAGCGATGCGCGAAGCGGGGCCGATCGTCCGGATTCGCTATCCGCTGGTGGGCAGCTTTCTGGCGGTGACGCCGTACGACGCGGCCTGCGAACTGCTGCGCGAGCCTCACACCTTCGTCCGCGATCCGCGCTCGGCGGGAATGAAGAAGGGGGCGAACCTTCCCTGGTGGATCCCGCGCTCGCTGCGGGCGATGGGCGACAGTATGATCATTCGCGACGAGCCCGACCATCGCCGGCTGCGTTCGCTCGTGGAGCAGGCCTTCGTCCGGCGGAACGTCGAGCAACTTCGCCCGCGCTTCGAGCAGATGGCCGACGAAATGATTTCGGAGTTGGCCGCGGAGCAGCGCCGCTCGGGCAAGCCGGTTGACCTAGTGGCCGGGCTGGCGCGGCCGTTTCCGCTGGCCGTGATCTGCGAACTGCTGGGACTTCCGCAAGCGGATCGACCCCTGTTCGTGGCGCATGCCGAGGCGATGTCGCGCGGCCCTTCGCTGCTGGGAGCGTTTGGCCTGCTGCGCGGCATTGGCCACGTCGTGAAGTACACGCGCGATCAGATCCAACAGGCCCGGCGAACGCCGCGCGAGGGGCTGATCTCGGCGCTGGTGGCGGCCGAGTACGACGGAAAGCGGCTCAGCGAGGACGAGATGCTGGCCATGATCGTGCTGTTGCTCTTCGCCGGACACTTGACGACCGTGCATCTCATCGGGGCGGGCATCTACACGCTGCTAACCCAGCCGGAACAGAAGCAATCGCTGCTCGCCGATTGGTCGCAGCGGACGCTGGCCGTGAACGAGCTGTTGCGTTATCTCTCGCCGGTGCAAACCACGAAGCCGATGTCGCCGGTGCGCGACCTGGAGTGGCGCGGTCAGCGGCTCATGCGGGGGAAGCGGATCGTGGCGATGCTGGCCGCGGCGAACGCCGATCCGCAGCAGTTTGCGGAGCCAGAGCGTCTCGACTTGCGGCGTGATCCGAATCCGCACGTGGCTTTCGGCACGGGCCCGCACGTGTGCCTGGGCTGGAAGCTGGCGGTGGTCGAAGCGGAAGTGGCCCTGGAGCGGTTGTTCACGCGCTTTCCGAACTTGGCGCTGGCCGTGCCCGCTGCCGAAGTTCGCTGGTCGAACCAGCCAGGTACGCGGGGCGTGGAGACGCTGATGGTGGAACTGGTACAGTAGTGGCTGGGACAACTGCAGACAGGTGAAAAAATGCCGAAGCTGGCGATTCTTTCCTGCCTCTTGCTGGCGACCGCAGTGTCCTGCCAGCTGAAGTGGCTCGGATGCTGCAGTCGTTCAGCGGCTTTGGTCGCCAGCGCGGCAACGCTCTCGGATGATCAACGGACGGCAGCGGTCGATGAGGCGAAGCAGCTGATCTCGTCGAATCGGTACTACCCCGGTGGCGGATTCATCGCGGCCGTCGTCGGATTGGCGTTAGGCGTAGCCAGTGCAGGCCGGAATGAGCGCGGGGCATTCGTGCCGATCGTGCTATTCATTCCATATCTATTGTTGCTGCTTGTGTTAGTTTAAGCCCGCTTCCGCCGTCTGTTGACGTCGCCCTGCGGGCAGTAGAATGAAGGTCCAGTCTCGCAACTACGCGCCCGTAGCTCAGGGGATAGAGCAACGGTTTCCTAAACCGTAGGTCGCAGGTTCAAATCCTGCCGGGCGTACTTCTTCCGCGTCGAATCGCATTCTACTGCCACCGATTCGACAACGTTGCCTCGATCGGATGGCTCAAAGAGCGGAGTAGAGACTGACGCTTGCTCCGCTTGCGGGCGGTGGGGAAGTTCCTCGGCAGAATTGGTTTGCCAGGGCCTTCCTCAACCGGATATTATGAGCTCGGCCGCCGTCCCAAGCCGTTGGCACGGGCGGGCTGCCTGTGAAGCGCACCGCTGCCATCCTCGTTGGCCTTGTGGCCAATGAAGAGTTTAACTGGCGTGCGGCGGTCGTCCATTCGCGCTGAAAGATTCGCGCTCCATGCCTACCGAACCTGCCCAACGCGATCTACGGATCGACTTCTTCAAGGGAGTCGCGTTGTTGATCGTGCTGGTGGACCACATCGAGGGCTGGGCCGAACGTTCGGTGATCGAAACCTGGACCCTGATCAACCTGGGTTTCTCCGACGCAGCCGAGATATTCATCTTCCTGTCAGGCTTCGTCTTTGCCTCCGCCTATTCGCGGGTACTTGATCGTGAAGGCTTCGGGGCTTGCCTGCGAAAGGCGCTCAAGCGTTCGGGGCAGATCTACCTGGCGTACTTGCTGGCTGCCCTTACGGTGATTGCGATCGGGGCAAGTACGCTCGCCTGGTTGCCGCCCCCTTTTGAGAATCGGTTTCTGATCGGAGAGTACCCCGGATCGAGCATCTTTGCGGCGCTGTTGCTCTGCTTCCACCCTTGGGGCTTCGATATCCTCGCGATGTATGTACCAGTACTGCCGCTGATGGCCGTGCTGCTGTACTTGTTGCGAGGCGACCGGTTCAACTCGCTGCTCGCATGGTTCATTTCTGGGGGACTTTACCTGTTGGTGCAGGTGGATCCCTCGCTCAACCTGCCACGCTTCGGCGACGGCGGCGTGTGGTACTTCAATCCACTTGCCTGGCAATTTCTGTTTTTCCTCGGGCTCGTCGTGGGCAATCCTGCACGCGCATCCTACCAGTGGGCCCCGCGATGGTTGCTGGTACTGCTTTCCGTGGCGATGCTGGCCTGCGGCCTGATCGTGCTCAAAGGGTTCGATTATCTCCAGCGATGGGGCTTGCGGAGTTGGGAGGACCTTTGGCCAATCGTGGAGTTCTATCGCGTGTGGGCCGTTAAGACGGAGCTGGGCCCCCTGCGGTTGCTGCACTTCTTCGCCCTGGCATACCTCACTTCACTGGTCTTTCCGAGATCCCTGGCGTGGTCTCAACGCTGGGCCAAGCCCTTGATCACGGCGGGGCAGCATTCACTCGAGGTCTATGCCTTTGGGCTGGTGCTTTCGTTTCTAGGGGCCTTTGTGCTGTTGCGGGGCCCCTTCGCGGGCAACTGGATCGTGGTATTGGTCGACCTGGCTGCCTGCGCCGGATCACTGGGGTTCGCCTATCTGGTGGCCGCCTGGAAGGGCCGGCGGCCGGCAAGGCTGGTAGCTGAAGGTCATCCCCGGGCCCAGCGGCATGGCAGGGCCGTCAAGCGTCGCCAGCCCCCGACGGCGGCTCCACGGGTGGGGCGAAGCCGCCGCCCGACTGGCAAACCGAGATAGCAGCAGGCTCGCCGGGCCAGCGTTCGACGATTGATTTTTCCGCATAGAACTGGATTCTTTTGGAATCACCGACTATTTTGCGTATACAATGCCGGGCACGACATTCAGACCATGTTCGATCTGAGTGGTAGTGCGACCGCTTAAATGAACCAGAGGGAACGCTAATGTGCCGTATGCAGTCTGTTGCAAAGTTTGCGTCCATGGCGGTCCCTGGCATCTTCTTCCCGAGTCGCGTTCGGGGTTTCGGGAGCTTGGCCATTGCGATGTTGGTTTCTCTAGCGCCCGTCGCTTCGGTGTCAGCCGCTCACCTGAACATCTTGTACTTCGGTAATAGTTTCTTAGAGGGCCAAGGCGGCCCGCGTAGCATACCGAGTCTTGTTGCGGCGATTGCCGCCGCCGCGGGCCACGAAACGCCCGTCTCCACCGGCATCATCTCTGATGGTGCTGATTTCGGATTCCACCTCAACAATACCACCTTTCTGATTGATGCCTTGGCGCCGCCGGGTGAGTCCTGGGACTTTGTGGTGATGCAGGACTATTCCACGGCACCTACGCACATCGGCGACGTGACCGCCCACCGGGCCAATGCGGTGGCGCTCTACCAAGAGACCGCGGCGCATAGTCCAGCGGTGGTGCCAGTCCTGTTCGAGACCTGGGCACGCGGGCCGGCTAATGCATTTTACGCCGAGCCAACGCCTCTCTTTCCAGGCGGACCGGCTCAAATGCAACAGGAACTGCGGGATGCCTACAACCTCGCGGCCAGCGATATTGACTTGGCGGCTGGAGAATCGCTTTCGCGAGTCGCCCCCGTCGGCGATGCGTTTGAAAGCATTGGTTTCGTTCCCGCGATCTACGATGATGAGCAATACCATGCGTCGCTGCTGGGATCGCTCACTGCGGCGATCGTCACTTATTCCACGATTTACAACGACCCGCACATTGCCAGTATCGATTTCAGCGGTCTGTTAGCGGATTTGGAATTGACCGAGGCTGATCTGGCGATCGCGGCGGGCGGGTGGGTCGTGGTTCCCGAACCGTCAAGTTGGGCCCTACTGGCAGTGGCGCTGACAACCTTCAGTATGATTGGCCTTCGTCGTCGTAGACGCTAACTGGCGCGGTCTGCAACAAACTGGCGAAGCCGATTGCGTGTGCATCGAGGTGACGAGGGCGTGTCTCTCGTGACCAAACAAGTTGGTAATTGCCGCGACAATAAGTGAAGCCAGTCCGATGCTCTGTCCGCAGTGCCGCCAGCCGCTGGTCATCGTCGAATATCGCGACATCGAACTCGATGCCTGCCCCGATTGTCATGGGCTGTGGTTCGACGCGCAGGAACTTCAGCAGATGTTCGAGATGGCCGGGGCAGGTGCCGCGTACCACAAGCTTGAGGATCAACTTGACCGGTTTCCACACTCGACGCCCAGACGCCGCTGCCCGCGCTGTCGTAGCCGCTTAGAGCCGGTTCGTGCTCCTTCGGTCAAAGATGACCTGATTCTCGACGAATGCCCTTATGAGCACGGCATTTGGTTTGATGCTGGCGAACTCGAGGCGTTGCTGCGTGCATCGCTTGGCAGCGAACAGGCGCTGGAAGAAGTTCGCGGCTATTTGGGATTGTTCATGGCTCCGGCCAAGTCGGCAGGCGAAGCCGAACGATAGTCCACCAACCTACATGGGAGACGTATTCATGGGACTCGGAATTGGTGAACTGGCAATCGGCGCCGCGATTGTCCTGGTGGCGATCGCGGCCGTTTACTTCATCGCGATTTACAACAACCTAGTGCGACAGCGGAACGAAACACGCAACGCCTGGGCCCAGATCGACGTACAGCTGCGTCGTCGGCACGACCTGATTCCCAATCTGGTGGAATCGGTGAAGGGCTACGCCACGCACGAGAAATCGACACTCGACGCCGTGGTCCAGGCCCGCAACGCAGCCCTCAGCGCAAAGGGCCCCGCCGCGAGTGGAGAGGCCGAAGGCTTGCTCGGAGCTGCACTCGGCAAGCTCTTCGCCCTGGCTGAAGCCTATCCGGACCTCAAGGCCAATCAGAACTTCCTCGCCCTGCAAGAGGAACTGGCCAGCACCGAGAACAAGATCGGGTTCGCCCGGCAGTATTACAACGATGCCGCGACGCGCTACAATAACGCCCGCGAAGTTTTCCCGGCGAATCTGATCGCCGGCAGCTTCGAACCGGCCGAGCTGTTCGAGATCACCGTCGCGGCGCAGCGTGAAGCACCGCAAGTGAAGCTCAGCTAGTTCATTGGCACTGTTAGGACCTTGGAATAGCCTGCCGTGCTTGAGCAAATTGAAAGTAATCGCCGCCGCAGCGCACTGATTGTCGTGGTGATGGGCGTGCTGCTGGTGGCCGTCGGCCTGTCGCTCGGCATGTTCCTGACGAACGACCAGGGGGGCGCAATCCTGGGCGGGGCTGCCGCGCTCGGCGTCTGGATGGTGATGTGGCTGTTCGCGCGGTTTCAGGGAGATAACGCCCTGTTGCAGATGGCCGGCGCTCGTGAGATCGCCAAGGGAGATCATCCGCAACTCTTCAACATCGTCGAGGAGATGACGATCGCCGCCGGTTTGCCGCACATGCCGCGGGTGTTCATCGTCGACGATCCAGCGCCGAATGCATTCGCCGTGGGGCGAGATCCGACGAAAGCCGCCGTGGCTGTGACGATCGGCCTCATGCAACTCATGAATCGAGACGAACTGCAAGGTGTCATCGCGCATGAAATTGCGCACATCAAGAATCGCGACGTGGCCCTGATGACCACCGCCGGCATCATGCTGGGCGCAATCGTGCTGCTGGCCGATATCGGCACCCGAGCGATGTGGTTCGGCGGCGGAGCGCGGCGTTCGCGCGACGACAACAGCCAGGGAGGTGGCCAGGCGATTTTGGCGCTGGTCGCGATCGTGCTGCTGGTCCTCTCTCCGATCCTCGCGCAGCTCGTCTATTTCGCGCTCTCGCGCCGGCGCGAGTATCTGGCCGATGCCTCCGGCGCAGCATTCACGCGCTGGCCCGAGGGGCTCGCCTCGGCACTGCAGAAACTCGGCTCGTCGCGCATTCCGCAGGCGGATCAGAGCAGGGTGACGGCGCCGATGTATATCGTCCGTCCACTCGCACCCGGACAGCATCGCAACTTTACGGCAGCGCTTTCCACGCACCCGCCGCTCGAAGAGCGAATTCGCATCCTGCGCGCGATGGGCAAGACAGCCGACTTCGCCGCGTACGATCGGGCATACCAGCAGGTTGCCGGTGGACACGTGATCGGCAAGCGTACGCTGGCCGAGTCGAAGCCGGTCGAAGTGCATGCTCCTGGGCAAGTCGCGCCGGCGGAAGCGATTCCGGCCCAGCCGACGGCACGACTACGCGAGGCCTCGGACGCGTACCTGGCCGGCGCCGGCTACGTTCGCGTCCGCTGCCCCAATTGCGAGGCGCTTCTCAAAATTCCACCAGCGAGGCAGGGTCGTTTGAACCACTGTCCACGCTGTGGCGGGCAGTTGCCGAATACTTCGCGAGCGGCAGGTTAAGGTCGCCGCAACTCGCAGGCGAAACTTTCTGCGCAGTGCGAGCCGGATTTTCCTTATCCCCTGACCTGGCGGTCTGTTAATATGGCCGCACGTCGCGGACTTCGGCCCACTCCCCCCCTCAGCAAAGGCCTTTACACCGATGACAACGACCACGCGCAACAGGCGGCATGCGCGACGCTCAACTCGCGATCTGGCATCCGCATTCGATCGCCGGTCAAAGCTCAGCGCGGAACTTCTCGAACCGCGAATGCTACTCGCGCAGACGACCGGCCTGTTTTTCAACGAGCCCGAGGCGGCGGATGGGTATGTTCTATTCGCGCCGAACACATCGAACACGACCTTCCTGATCGATAAGCAGGGAACGGTCGTCAACACGTGGGAGTCCGAGCATCTGCCGGGGCTTTTGGGTCACCTGCTTCCCGATGGCAGTTTAATTCGCGACGCGGCGCCGCATGGTCAGAGCGGCAACGGGTTTATCAACGCGGCCGGGGCCGGCGGGTTGTTCGAACGTTTCGACTGGGAAGGGAACAAGATCTGGGAATTCGCTTACGACAGTCCTCAGTATCTCGCGCATCACGATTTCGAGATCATGCCGAACGGCAACCTGCTGATTATTGCCTGGGAGTTTCGCAGCGAAGCGGAAGCCACGCAGGCCGGTCGCGATCCGAGTCTACCCGGCGACGGATATCTCTATCCGGACAAGATCGTCGAGGTTGAGCCCGACTACGAAAACGGCGGTGGCACGGTCGTCTGGGAATGGAAGGTCTGGGACCACCTGGTCCAGGAATTCGATCCGACGAAGGACAACTACTACGGTGCGACAGGCGTCGAAACCAATCCGCAACTGATCGATGTCAACTACGTTTCGACGTTCAGTCCCGGAGGCGGGCAGGCAGAAGATTGGACGCACGCCAACGGCATCGACTACAACGCCGAACTCGATCAGATCGTCCTCTCGGTCCGCGAATTCAGCGAGATCTGGATCATCGACCACAGCACCACGACCGAAGAAGCCGCGGGGCACACAGGAGGTAACTCGGGCCGCGGCGGCGACTTGCTCTACCGCTGGGGAAACCCGCAGGCTTACGACCGCGGCATCGAGGCCGATCGCAAACTTTTCTATCAGCACGATGCGCGGTGGATTCCAGAAGGCGAGGAGGGCGCCGGTAACATCACGATTCTGAATAACGGCCTGGGTCGCCCGGGCACGGATTTCACGAGCGTTGAAGAAATCACTCCCCCTATTTTGCCCAACGGAACCTATTCGCTGTCGCCCGGCGCTGCCTTTGGCCCTGCGACCAGCGCATGGACCTACAACGGCCCCGTCGCGAACTTCGCCGCCATCATCTCAGGCGCGATTCGCTTGCCAAACGGCAACACGCTGATCACCTACGGCACCAAGGGGAACATGACCGAGGTTACTCCCAGTGGTGAGGAAGTGTGGAAGTACGTGAATCCCTTTGCCGGCGATCAGATGCTGGGGCCCGAGACGCCCATCCCCTCGCTCGGCGTGAATGACCCGCTGCTTGGCACACTCCTGGTGAATTTCGTATTTCAGGCGCAGCACTATGGGCTGAACGAAATCGAGCCGCTGGTCCCCAGCGTGATCGGTCGCAGGTTGTTCTACAACAATTCGAAGTTTGACGGCGGCAACACCGCAATCGACACTCTGGACGACGCCGCAATTGCCACGGATAAGTCAGCTTACCTGGGCAGCGACGGGCTCTCCACGTTCGCCAACGTCTCGGCCTACTCGCGCGGTATCAATGGCATCATGATCGACGTCAGTAACCTGCCGGGAACGATTTCGGTAGATGACTTCACGTTTCGCATTGGCGGGAATAACACCCTGGCCACTTGGACCGCGGCTCCGGCCCCGGCGGCAATCTCGGTACGCGCCGGAGCAGGCGGTGGCGGGTCCGATCGGATCGTCATCACCTGGACCGACGGCGCCATCAAGAACACCTGGCTCGAAGTCTCGCTGCTGGCTACCGACAACACGGGTCTTTCTGGACCCGACACGTTCTATTTCGGCAGCCGCCTCGGCGACTCGGGGATTAACTCGCCCACACTGGTTGCCGTGACGAGCGCGTTTGATGACCTTGGGCCACGGAACAACCCGGCCGTCTTGCAGCCGTTGACTAACGTCTATGACTACGACAAGAACGGCACCGTGAGCGCGGGCGACAGCCTGATCGCGCGCAACAATGGAGGCATCTTGAATATGCTCAACCTGGGCGAGCTTGCCGGCCCGCTTGCAGATGATTCGGGCCTCGATGCCGTGGCGTTGGCGCTGGGGATTCATCCGCCGACGATTGCGGTAACAATTACGCCCGCTGAATCGCGGTACGTCCGGAGCGAATCCGGGTTCCGACCACTGCAAGTGCCAATCGCCCAGCTTGTCGATGCGGCCCTGGCAGACGAATCCCTTGGAGCCGCCGTCACGGCATCCGAGGAGTCTCCCGATGATAGTGCGCCACTGGGCGAACTCCTGGGCGATCTGGCCTGAAGGCTTCGCTAAACGGAATAAACGGTACATGCGCCGCGCGCGTCGTGCGGGATAAACCTGCGGAACTGTACGTCCGCGGGCGAAAGCGTCGAACGACTCTAGTAGCGGACTCGCCAGTTCGCTTCGATGGTCCCAGACGCGGTGAGCTATGGCTCGAAAACGGAATCGAATCGCTATCGCAGCGATCTGTTGCGGGGTGGCGGCATGGTCCAGTGCCGCATCGGCAATCGAGACGACCTACGGCGAAGACCCGGTGCCGAACTCAAAATGCTACGACGGCTTCATTAACCTCGGTTACGGCATCGATCCGATCCCGGCCAAGTCTCCTTACGTCCGCTGGCAGGAGTGGCGAGCCGCCCGCGGACTGGCACCCACGGTAGGGCCGTTCAAACGACAGGTCGGCGAAAGCCGCTTCAAGCCGGTGGAACCGCAACTCGAAATCGCCCCGCCGCCTTTCCAGCCCCGGCAACCGCGTGCCGAATATCAGGCCGGACCGGCTCCGATTTCACGACGAAATGCCAGAACGAGGAACCTTCCAAGCGATTCGAGTGTCAGGTAGTCTGATTTCGACACCTGCCAACCGAGTGCGCGAGACGGTTCCCATGGACATCCGGCCCATTACGCTTACCGGACGCTTTGTTACGCTTCTTCCGCTCGGCGAAGATCACGCCGCTGCGGTTGCAGCCTGCAGTCCGCCCGAATTGTTTGTGTACCACTTTCCGCCGCCCGAGTTCACGCCAGCCGGCTTTGCGGCGCTCATTCGCTGGCTGAACTCCGCGCCCGGCTACCTGCCGTTCGCGATTCGCGAGAACGCCTCAAACCAGATCATAGGTGTAACGGCGTATTTGGACATTCGCCCCGAACATCGCGGACTCGAAGTTGGCTTTACCTGGGTCGCGCCGTCGCATCAGGGCACGAAGGTAAATCCCGAGTGCAAGTACTTGCTGTTCAAGCATGCCTTCGAAGATCAGCAGTCGCTGCGAGTCCAACTCAAGACCGACCTGCGCAACATGCAAAGCCAACGGGCGATCGAGAAACTAGGGGCGGTACGCGAGGGCGTCTTGCGCAAACATATCATTCGCCCGGACGGCTATGTGCGCGACACCGTGATGTACAGCATAACGAACGACGAATGGCCGGATGTGCGCGAGCGACTCGAGCGCCGACTCGCCACGTAGATCTGCTAGTGATTCAACTCTAGGACTTCTTCTTGCCTGGACCGACGAGTTCGATTAGCACGCCGCTCGGGTCGAGCACGAACGCAATCATGCCGGAACCGAAGTTCGTCGGGTCCATCGTGAACTTCACGTCCTGCGATTTGAGCCGCGACGACTCGGCTTCCAGATCCTTGAACCCCCAACTGATGTGATCGATCGAGCGGCCCTTGGTGGCTGCGGGCACTTCGTCGACCTTCTTTACCAGTAACCACACGTCGCCATAGCGAATGCCGGGGACTTCACCGAAGCGGCTCACTTCGCCGCCGAAGGCTGCCGTGTACCAGGCCAGCGTCTTGTCCGGATCGACCGATGCCAGGTGCACGTGATGGAAGCCTTCGATCGTCGGATCCTCAAGAATTTCGATCAGCGTGCCCCAGGGATCCTTCGCGTACGCATAGCGAATCGAGCCTTCGGTTTCGATGCCTGAAAGCACCTCGACGCCCGCTTCCTTAAGCTGCTTTAGCTTCGCTTCGAGATCCTTCACCGAGAAACCGATGTGATCGACGACGCTGCCTTTGCTCCCCTCAAAGCCGGGCTTGGCTTTGAAGTAGATGAATACCACGTCGCCGAAGTCGGTCGTCTGAAAGAGCCCTGACTTCTTGGCTTCGCCTCCCCAGTTGTCGGCATACCACTTTGCAGCGGCAATTGGATCCGTCGAATTGAGATGCACATGATGAAACCGCGACTCCACCGCCGGGGCCGTTGAAGGCGCGAAAAGACAAGTCGCCATCAACAACAATAAAGTAAGCCGGCGAGGATAAATCATGACTGCGAACTCCAGGTGGAAGCCGAATGTGGTCGTAAAAGAATGAATGCCAAAATGTTCAACGAGCAGCGGCCGTCTCAGCGGCACTGGGCGAGCCAGGCGATTCACTCGACAGGATGTTGAGTTTCTCGGTCAGCCACTCCCGCAGATTCTGAGAGCCAACGTGCACGAACCTGACCTTGCCCTGGCGGTCGATCAGTACGGTCTGAGGAATTCCATCGGCGCCGTACGCCTTGGAAATTTGCCCCTCGGGATCCATCACGACGGTCAGTTCCAGACCCGATTGCTCGACGAAGTCCTTCACCTCCTTAGGCTGTTCCGCGCAATTCACGGCAAACAGCCGGACGCCCCGATCGCGAAACTCGTTGGTGACTTCGCTCAGCGTGGGCATCGATGCCACACAGGGACCGCACCAGGTCGCCCAGAAATCAAGTACCACGACATCCTTGCCCAAGTGCTGGCCAAGATCGAATGGTGCACCGTCGAGATAGCTGGAATCGAATGGCGGCGCGGGCTTCCCAACCAGCGGGTGCTCTGGCTCGGCCCCTAGCTGAGTTTCAGAAGCCGGACGGCAGCCGGTTACGGTCGACAGTACACCGCCGAGCAGGACGACGAGAACAAGCACGGTCGCAGTAGAGTGGGACATGGCAGCTCTCCCGAGGATTTGAAGGACGACGGCCACCCACAATCAGACCCGAAGCGACGCCGCGCGAGCAAGCCCAAGATGTGCCCTGAGGCGTAACTGCTCTCCGCTTCTCGTGCGCAGCTCGAATGGCTGATTCACGAGGGGCCTTCAGGCTTGAGCGCAGGCTACCCCGCCTCAGCGTTCTGCTGGAGCCTGATAATAGTGCGAATAGTTCATGAAGAACGTCACATGTCCCGTCGCCGACGGGGCATAACCGCCCCCGGCAGCTCGCTGCGAAGTGACCTGCTGCTGAAGGCGGTTCAGCTGACCTCCTTGGCGGTTGATCGCGTTACCCTGTTGGACGAGTGGGCGCACCAGAGACTGATAGTTGGTCGTACCGAACGCATCGTTATTCAACAGGTTGAGATAGGGGCTCACCGTCGGGCCGATCGGGTTATCCGTTGTACCACGGTATTGCTGCGCTTCCGCTGGCCGAGATCCGGCGGCGAAGCAGGCAACTACCATCAGCGTGAGCAGCAGTCGACGAAGCATGAGAGTCTCCTTCACGGTTGAATTCGACCGAATCCGGACCACTCTATTGTACGACACCTCCCGAGCGCGGCAAACCGGCGCGATCACGTCGGCTTTGCGGCCTGGCCTGCTCGGGTCGTGCCGACCGGGCAAGCTGAGCAGGCCCTGAATAGCTCAGGTCGCCCCCGCCGCCGGCAGATTCAAGAGCAGCGAAGTCAGTTCCCCCAAAAAGGTTCCGATCACACCGACATACAGGATGCCAGTCGCGCTTTGAGTGTTGGGGATCTTCAGCGTCTTGTAGGTCATCACCGCCAGCACCAGGGGACCGGCGATGCCGGACAGCCAGCGAAGGGCAATGAACAGAAGCTGCCCCGAACTGGGCGTCACCTGGGCAAAGTAATGCGCCAGGATGCCGGCCTCGACCAGGCCGCGAATCGCGGCCGCGCCGCCCATCATCACTACCAGCCGCTCGAGCGGGGCAATGGCCATGGTCGGCGAGTTCAAATACCAGTGCCCCAGAAACATGGCCGCCATCGTGATTCCCAGCAGCAAGCCGCTCGAGAGCACGTCGCCCGCCATCAGCAGCCCGCGCAACGGCGTGTCGACCTGCTGCCAGTTGGTAGCCGCCCAGGCGCCCCACAAGCAAACAGCCGAGAGGATCGCAAGCACGGCGATGCCCGCACGCGGTTTTTCATATAGCCAAAGCACGGCGCCTGCGTAGCTCAAAACGGCCGCGACGATTGCCGGTGCGAGCTGAAACTGTCCGCTGGTGATCGCCACCATCGCCGCCAGGACGTTCAAGCCCAGCAGCACATATAGGTGATTGCGATAGTAACCGCTGGTGACGGCGCGCGGCGAAGTGAGCGCCATGCCGAGCGCGAGACCGAACGAGAGCCGAAAAATAAACTGCGTGAGAATCGCCACGAACGACTACACCCCCTAAGACCCGCGAAGGAACGGCAAAAGAAAATCTTCGTCAAAGGGGGCGTCGATGGAAAGGGGCGAACTGGCGCGATTATGGCCGCCTGCCGCCGTAGATCAGGTTCATCATCTCGGAACGGCTCGATAAATTCGAACGGAATATGCCTTTCATCGCCGAGGTGACGCACAGGCTGCCCGGCTTGCGGATGCCGCGAATCGTCATGCAGGTGTGCGTAGCTTCGATGATCACCGCCACGCCCTTGGCTTCGAGTTCCTCGAGAAGCAGGTTGGCGATCGTTTCGGTCATCCGTTCCTGCACCTGCGGACGGCGGGCGACGACTTCGACCACGCGGGCGAGTTTGCTGAGCCCGATGACGCGGCCGTTGGGCATGTAGCCGATGTGCGCCAGCCCCATGAACGGCAGCATGTGATGCTCGCACATGCTGTTGAAGCTGATATCGCGGACCAGCACGACTTCGTCGTACTGTTCGGTGAAAAACTTCTGCAAGTGAATGCGAGGATCTTCGTGCAGGCCGCTGAACATCTCGGCATACATCCGCGCCACTCGAGCCGGCGTTTCCTTGAGGCCTTCACGGTCGGGGTTCTCGCCGACGGCCGAGAGAATCTCCCGCACGGCGCGTTCGATCCGCGCTTCGTCAACGGGATTCTTCCCATTCGAAGTGGGCAACGGATCCTGCTCCCCCACGAGGCTGCCCAGGTCATTTGAAGAGGAGGAAGACGAGCGATTATTGGCGGCAGGTTGCATCACTCGATCTTAAGAATGGCCGCCCACGGAGACAAGCCGCGATTATTCGCGCGGCCTGTCAATTCTCGCTGAAACTCGGCGGAAACGCCCCCGCGACCACGGCGGACGGCTCGCCCTTTGTCTGATCCAGATAAGAAATCAGCATCGTGGCCCGGCGGTCAACACAGGCCTCACTGAGCAGCTTCTGCTTGAGCGGCAGACCCAGATCGAGCGCATAACTGATCACATCGGTCAGCGTTCCCAGCGTCACGTTCTCCAGGGACAACTGGCTGAACAGCTCCTCGGCGTCTTTCAAGTTGGGCATCAGACGCTGAAACGTGTCGAGCAGCTTCGTGTGCAGCGCCAAACGCAACGTTTCGGTCTCGGGTGGATAGCAGTCGGCCAGCAGTTCCACCTCAGCCTCGCGAAAGGAGCGATCCGGCGGAAGTTCACGCACGATCTTCACCCGCTGGATGCCCAACAGTAACAGGTTGTAACGCGAGCTGCCTTGAGCCTGCCAGGTAATGACGCGCCCCAGACAGGCCACCGGTGCGATCGCCGGCCGGCCTTCGTAGTCGCTCTCCCAACCGGGTTCGAGCAACGACATCGCGATCAAGCGATCGTCTTCGACCGCGTCCAGAAACATCTCCACATAACGCCGCTCGAAAACATGCAGCGGCTGGATCACGTGTGGAAACAGCACGAGGTTCGGCAGCGGAAACAGCCGAGCCCGCCCGGAGAAATGTTCAGGCACGAAAGTCAGATCGTCTTCCGAGGGAGACATGGTCATTCCACGTTACGCTGACGCTTGATCTGGTCGCCCGGTAACCGGTAATCAGACGACGGGGCACAAATACAGCTAGGCCGGCGGAGGGTTCAAATGGATCTCTGGAATCAAGTCCGGCACGATCTCGATGCTGGGGAATTCTTCCTGACTGGCAAGTACTTCGCTAAAGCACTGCTGGAATTCTTGCAGGAACTTTTCCAGGTCAAGACCTATGTGCTGTGGCCGGTACGGTTCCAAGTAGCTGCGGGTGCTGTGGTACAATTTCCGCGCGCCGCGGATATTGCCATTACCAAAATGATGCAGGGCAACGGCCGCTTGAATCAGCCCCTGATAAAACTTGCGCGAAGGCCCCTGATAATCCGACCAAAGCTCTTCCCAGACCTCGTGACTCTCGAAAAAGTCGCAGGCGTTGAAGTATTCGATGCCCCGCAAGTACAGCGGAGAGTAGTCGTCGGGGTCGGACATCGGGTTCATTCCGCTGGGAGAGCTCAACCGGCACGGCGACTCGCCCAGCCATCGCGGATTATAGGATGCCGGGCCCAGTAAGGCCAATCGGCGCAATGGCCACTTACTGCCGCGTTAGCTGGTGAAATCGGCCAAACGCCTCGTCCCAGGCGGCCGTATCGCGCGGCTCGTATCGATCGGGAGGAAAACTCGCGGCGACGACTTTTCGGGCCTCGGCGATGGAAGACAGTTGGCCATCGGCAATCGCCTGTACCATAACGTTGCCAATCGCGGTTGCTTCGACCGGGCCGGCCAGCACCAGCCGCTGGCAGGCATCGGCCGTCGCCTGGCAGAGTTCGCGGTTCTGTGTGCCTCCGCCGACGATGTGAATCGTTTCGATTCGGCCGCCGGTCAGCTCTTCAAGACACAATAGAACCTGCCGATAGCGCAGTGCAAGGCTCTCGAGCGCGCAGCGAATCACCGCCCCTTCGCTCTCCGGAACGACCTGCCCCGTGCGGCGACAATAGTCGCGAATTGCCTGCGGCATGTCCTGCGGTGCGAGGAAGGCCGAATCGTCAGGATCGATCAGCGAAACGAGCGGGGGACTTTTCGCAGACATGCGCGTCAAATCGTCCCAGCTCAGGTTCTTGCCTTCCTGGTTCCAGATTCTCCGGCATTCCTGGACCAGCCACAGTCCGGCGATGTTCTTTAGTAGTCGGGTCGTGCCGCCAATGCCCCCTTCGTTCGTGAAGTTCAGCGCCTGGCACTTGTCATTGATCACCGGTTCGGGGACTTCCGCGCCCATCAGCGACCAGGTGCCGCTGCTGATGTAGCACCAGGTCGGCTGCGCGCTTGGCGGACTGGCCGCCGGCACCGCGGCCACGGCACTTGCCGTGTCGTGCGTACCCGGCAGCACGACCTGCACACCGGTCAGTCCTGACTGTTCAGCGACTTCGCGCAGCAGCGGACCAAGTTTCGTGCCCGGCGATGAGAGCGGTCCCAAAATGTGCGCGGGTAAATCGAACTGAGTGAGCAATTCGCTCGACCATCGCCGCGCCTGCGGGTCATAGAATTGCGTCGTGGTCGCGTTCGTCATCTCATTCGAGCGTACACCGGTGAGCAACCAATGAAACAGGTCCGGCATCATCAGCAGCGATTCGGCCACATCCAAGAGCGGCGAACCTACGCGACGCATGGCCCACAATTGATACAGCGTATTGAACTGCATGAACTGTAAACCCGTTCGGGCGAAGATCTCCTGCCGCGGCACCAGCTTGAAGGCCTCTTCCATCAACCCATCCGTGCGGCTGTCGCGATAGGCGACTGGATTGCCGAGCAGCTCTCCGCCACGTCCGAGGAGTCCGAAATCGACTCCCCAGGTGTCGACGCCGACGCTGGCGATCTCGCCGAGCTTGGCCTGCGAGGCTGCCCGCAGGCCGCGACAGATGTCCTGCCATTGGGCCAGCAGGTTCCAATAGAGGTGGCCCGCCGCGCGGATCGGGCCATTCTCGAACCGGTAAATCTCGCTGAGCGATAGCGTTTGGCCGTTGAAACGGCCCGCGACGTGCCTGCCGCTGGAAGCGCCGATGTCGATCGCCAGATAGGTGCGCTGGGCCATGAACAATCCGCCTGGGAAGTTGCGCGAGGGATGGCGAGAGCTTTCGCCGCCGCCGGAAAACGCCCAGAATGGCGCGCTAGCTGGCAGGCGTCAAGTCTCTAGGAAATAACGACTTGTGGATCCATTGCCAAGCCTTCAGCCAGGGCTGTTCAGACCGACAGATCGCTACAGGTTGAAGAATCACACTGCAAACCGCCGATACCATACTATGGTGCCTTAGTTGACTTTGATTACTAACATAAGTATCATTCCATCCAAGTTGGCACTTCCATCGCATGGCAACTGTAATTCCGCTGACCATGACCCCGCCTGTCGTGACACCTGAGCAACCATTCGTCATTGCGTCGCAACCCATGAGGCCGACAGGACCTGTGACAGGTCCTGATGGCGGCAGTCACAACGGGCTGGAGCCGACGCCGGAGCTGTTGGCCGAGCTGGCCGAACACAGCCGCAGACTGGAATCCGCCACGCCGCAGGAGATCATTGCCTGGGCGGTCGAGAATTACGCTCCCAAGCTGACCATGGCCACGGCCTTCGGGCCCGAGGGCTGTGTGATCATGCACATGCTGGCGGCCATCGATCCCAGCACGTATGTCTTCAACCTCGACACCGGCTACCAGTTCAAGGAGACCTTGGACCTGGCTGACCGGATCGAGAAGCGCTATGGCCTGAAGATCGACTTCAAGCGGGCGGATACGACCGTTGAGCAGTACGAAGCCCTGCACGGCGGACCGCTGTACAAAACCAACTCCGATCAGTGCTGCTTCGACCGCAAGGTGAAAGTCCTCCGGCAATCGGTCCTGGGCTGGCAAGCCTGGATGAGCGGCATCCGCCGCGATCAAGGAACTGGCGACCGGGCCGGCATTCCGATCGTGGGCTGGGACAAGAAGTTCGCCCTGGTGAAGATCAGTCCCTTGGCCAATTGGACCAAGAAAGACGTCTGGAAACTGATCACCGAGGAAAACATTCCGTATAATCCGCTGCACGATCAAGGCTACACAAGCATCGGCTGTTGGCCCTGCACGCGAGCCGTGATGTTTGGCGAAGACGAGCGAGCGGGCCGCTGGAGCGGATCGGCCAAAAAGGAATGCGGCCTGCACACTTCCGACTGAACGCGCATGAAAGTATCGGCCAAAACGGAATACGCTTGTTTGGCCATGCTCGAACTGGCCGCTCACTACGGTTCGAACGAGCCGGTGCGCATTCGCACAATCGCCGACGAACACGGGATCCCCTCGCGTTTCCTGGTGCAGATCCTGTTGCAACTGAAAGGCGCCGGCTACGTGGCCAGCACGCGCGGCGCCAGCGGCGGCTATCAGCTCGTGAAGCCGCCGGACGAAATCTCGCTCGGCGAAGTCATGACCGTCATCGAAGGCCAGGACGCCGAAGTGAGCAACACCTCGTCGAACAGTCCGACCGCCCGGGTACTCAAGGAAACCTGGCGCGAAGTGGCGCAGGTCGAGTACGACACGCTCCGCTCAATCACCTTTGCCGAGCTTGTCGGCCGCATCCACCGGCAAAGCGAGAATATGTTCTATATCTAGAGCGATAGCCCATCCGGTGCTCGTACTTCGCGCAATGCGCGAAAAAAAGCCCAGGGAACGCCTTCCCTGGGCTTTCGATTTCAATTCTCAGTTCAGCAACGCAATTTAACCGGCCATTGCAGCGCTCAGAATCTTCGCTGTGCTCTCGCGCATGATCCGCGGGTCGACGCCTGTGCCTTCAATCAGGGCCTTGCGAACGTCCTTGCCGGAGATGAACACCGGCTTCTCGTCCTTGTGGTTTTCCATCAGGTCGACCCGGCCCAGCGAGTCGTAGTAGGCGGCGAAGCCAACCTTCACGGGCTGAATCTTCAGATCGCCGTGCAGGTTCGAGAAGATTTCCTGCGCGTCGAAGTCGCCCCAGATCGCCGTTCCGTCGGCATATGGCGCGTCGGCGTGCTTGCGGCCGATGATGATGTCGGTGTAACCGAAGTTCTGGCGATAGATGCCGTGCATCACCGCTTCCTTCGGACCGCCGTAGAACATCTTGATGTCGCAGCCCAGCAGCAACACCCGATCGGGCACCGACTCCTTGCGCGGGCCCCACAGTGAAGCATCGCTGTCGCCCTCGCCCAGCACGCGGGTGTCGATCAGCGCTTCGTAGGTCTTCATCCGCACGTCGGCTTGCACGTCGTCGCCCTTGGTCTCGCCGACCAGCGGGTTCAATACTGCGCCGGCGTTATGACCGGCCTTGAGCAGCGTCTCCAGGCCGTAGACCAGGGCATACTCGTGAGCCCGGTGCAGCGGGTTGCGGGTCTGAAATGCGACCACGCGGTTCCAGCCCTTTTCGGCGAACAGCTTGCGAACTTCGCGCGGCGAAAGGACGTATTTTCCGAACGCGGGATGCTTCGGCTGGGGCAGCACGCGAATCTTGCCGCCGATGAGGTGCGTCTTGTCGGCGTCTCCCTTGAGCACCATGTCGGCGCCGGGGTGATCGGTCCGCTCGGTGAGGTACACGCTCTTCAGGTAACGCGGCTTGTCCCACTCGAACACGTCGCTCAGTTCGAGCGTGGCGACGATCTCGCCGGCCGAGTTGGTCAGGGCGACGGTCTGCCCCTTCTTCAGCGTGGCGGCGAGATCCTTAGTTACCGGCAGCGAGAGCGGAATCGTCCAGGCATAGAGCTTGCCATCGTGTTCGATGACCGACTCATCGAGCACGCGATCGAACGTGGCCTTGTCCATCGGACCGGTCAGCGGGCTCAACACGCCGTCGCCAAAGCGGTAGACCGTCGACAGGTCGGCGTCTGAAACCGGCACCTTCGGCAGGTCCGCAGCAGCTTTCTTGAACGCCTCGACTTCGCCGGCCGCGATAGTGCAGCAAACCGGTTCCTTCAATCCTCCGTGCGGTGCAATCAAATCCGACATGTGTGCCTATCCTTCCCTAAAATCTTGGTGAAAACAGTGTCTGCGCAATTGGAAATATGAGGGCTGGCAGGGCCCAGAAGTCCCGCCGAGGCCAGGGGGCTGCTCAGGCGTGCGACTTTGCGGTGTGGGAAAGAAAACCAGTATAGGGAGCGTCCCGAAAGGTCACAAGGCAAGCTGGGAAGGTCACACTCAGGAGACGGCTTGATCCCCCTATCGGTGCTGGCTACGATTTTTGTGAAATGGTACCCAAATGGACTCGCTGGCCTCGATTTTCGTTGAGCACGATGTTCATCGTCGTGACCTGTTCAGCGATTTGGTTCGGCTGGCAAGTTAACCAAGTCCGCGAGCGAGATCGCGTACTCAACCAGATTCTGGCACGCGGGGACGCGGTATGGGATTGCCAGCTCGCACATTGGCAACAACCCGGAAGAGTTCCACTTGGCTGGCGAATCTGCGGCGCCAAACCCATCGTCAACCTCTGGATCAAGAACAAATCGCGCACGCCAGGAGTTCCCGTGCAGGGCAAGGAGTTCCTGTTTGGTTCACCCGAAGCGACTCAACTGCGCGAGCTGTTTCCCGAGGCATACATTCTCATTCGAGAGAACACTGGGAACTATCCTCATACCTGGCTGATCGACGATCCGAATAAGCAGACCATTAATCTCCCTGACAGTCAGTACACGTTTGCAGATGTTCGCCGCGTGCAGCGGGAGCATCCCAACTGCCACGTGCTGCTGGTCCGAGACGCGTTCAACCCTCGCAAAGCCACAGCCCAGGGTCACTGATACCTTCAGTCGGCCTTCGGCCGGATCGAAAGCACGACACTTTCCGAATCTGTGCCGGTCAGCGGATAGCCCGCCAGCTTCCGCAGCTCGAGGTGGCGGAAGAGTCCCTCGTGCCGAGCCTCCTGCCGCTCTTCGACCCAAGCGGGCCCCTTGATGAGCAGCAGCCGATCGAATGACTCCCAGTGGGGAGCCAGCCAGCGGAGAATCTTGGTCATCGGCGCCACGGCCCGGGCGACGAGCGAATTGTAAGTGTGCGAATGTAAGATTTCCTGCACCGGCTGATGATGCACCGGCAGGTCGAGGCCCGTCTCGCGGACGATCTCGGTGACAGCCTTGGCCTTTTTGGCCACCGAGTCGCAGAGCGAGACTTTCAGATCGGGGCGAACGATGGCGAGGATCACCCCGGGCACACCGCCGCCCGTGCCCACGTCCAGCACGTGATCGCCCGCTTCGAGAAACGGCTCGAGTTGCATCGCGTCAACGACGTCGCGGGCCACGAACTTCTCATAGTCGGTGTGCCGCGTGAGGTTCAACTTTTCGTTCCAGGCCCACAGAGAACGGCAATACTTATCGAGCAACTCGATCTGCTCGGCTGGGAGGTCGATGTCGTGCCGCTGGAGAGCGGCGGGCAGCGTGTCGGAGGTGTCGTTCAAGGATGGCTCGATGGGAGGCCAGGGGTTGCAGCGATCGAGAGTCGATCTGGCGATTGTTCCTCGCCAGCAGACAAGACACAAGCCCAAGCGCCCTACCACGTCGAGAATGCGGCCGTGAGACAGCTCCAAACCACAAGCAACAGGGTCATTACGATCGCGGCCTGTTTATCGACGTTTCCGCGTGCGGGACCGAGGCCATAGGACTCGCCCAGCCCGTTCCAGATCCCCAAGCCAACGGCACCGAGTGGCAAACCCACAGCGATGAGCAGCCACTGCGCGGCTCCATGCCTCATCAGGTCGCCGGCATCTCCGGCACCGGTGAACGATCCCGCGGCCAGATAGGAACCATTGGCCAGGCAGCAGAAGCCGGCAAAGAAAGCGATGAGATAGCGAGGCCGCCAATGACCGGCGGTCGCGATACCCAGCAGCGCAAGCGGAATCGCCACGCCCCAACCTGCACCGCCCCAGGCCACAAACAGCGGATGCGGATTCGGCGAGACGTCCGTTCGAGATATCGCGAGCGGGTGCAACACGACTTGCTGCACCCGCCCGCCACTAAGCCACGCATTCAATACGTGCCCTAGCTCATGCACTGCCATCATCAGCAACCAACATAAGCCGATCGTGCTGACGACTAGCAGCATTTGCCAAGTGCGGGCTGGCAACATGGCGTGGCACTTTCTGCTGGCGACTCGGACATTTTCAGGGCAAAGACCTTCACACTCGCGGCGTAGTCATTCACATTGTACCGCGTCATCAGCTCGCGCAGCTCCTCGGGAAACGCTCCGCTGGTTTGCCCGGCATCGACGACCGGCAGGGCCGACTCCGAGGGTCCCGGCGCACAGCAGCCCGATTGCCCATCGGCCAGGGCATAGGCATTCAAATCCGAGCCTGCGTCAACGATCTCGACCTGGCCAAAACCTGCCGCTTTCAGTCCCGCGCGATAATCGTCAATTGAGATCGCGCCTGCCACGCAGCCCACATAGGCTGCCAGGCTGTCGCTCAACTCGGCGGGCAGGTCTCGCTTGAGCGCGATGTCGCTCACTGCCAGCCGGCCGCCTGGCTTCAGCACGCGGGCAATTTCGTTGAACACGGCCTGCTTGTCCGAGGCCAGGTTGATCACGCAGTTGCTGATCACGCAATCGACCGATGCATCCGGAAGCGGCAACTTGTCGATCCGCGCCAGGTGATACTCAACGTTCGTTGCACCGGCCCGTTCTTTGTTTCGCTCGGCCAGGGCAATCATCTCGGGCGTCATATCGATGCCGATGGCACGGCCCGTGGGACCGACCTTCTGCGCGGCCAGCAACACGTCGAGTCCGCCACCGGCGCCGAGGTCGACAACGACTTCGCCCGGCTTGAGGCTGGCGAACGCCGTCGGGTTGCCGCACGAGAGCCCCATGTTGGCTTCGGCCGGAATCGAGGCCAGCTGTTCGGCTGAGTACCCAAACGCTTCGGCCACGGCCTTCACGCCCGAGTGCTCGCTTGAACGTCCGCTGGTGGCCATTTCGCCGTACTTCGATTGCACGATCTTTTCGATGGACATGGTGGAACCTTCTGGTTAGTTGGGAACATTACTGAATTGACTGAGTCGCGCGGGCAATGTTTCGACGAAGGCGCGGATCTCGTCGCGCACGCGGCGATAGGGGCTCAGTGCCTCCTCTTCATTCGTAGCGCTGTCGGCTAGGCGTGGCGGATCGTCGAAGCTGTGGTGCAGCACGCGCGTGTGACCTGGAAGCACGGGGCACGACTCATGAGCGTGATCGCAAACCGTCACGACCCAATCGAGTCGCGTGTCTTGAAAATCGGCGATGTGCTGGGACTTCTGCCCGCTGATATCGACACCCGCTTCTGCCATCACCTGCACTGCGCGAGGATTCATCCCGTGCGGATCAACGCCCGCGGAATGGGCCTCGATCGCGTGGCCCAGCAGATGCCGAGCCCAGCCTTCGGCCATCTGGCTGCGACAGGAATTCCCCGTGCAAAGAAAGAGGACGGACGTTCTACGTTCCGAATTCATACGCGTACACGAATATAGTTGGGTAAAAAAAGTCCTAGCCGCAACAAGGCCGTCGCGCGGCGAGCTGCTTCGCATCGGCCGCCAGTTCCGGTACTTCGCCAAAACAACAGCCCAAGCAATCGAGCAGCTTTTTATGAAAGGTATCGCGCGCCGGAGCGAGCTCGTAGTAAGACCACAGGCCTTCCTTGCGCGCGGTGACGAGCCCCGCGCGGCGAAGATACGCCAGGTGCCGCGAAGCCTTCGGCTGCGGCACCCGCAGCACCGCAACGATGTCGCACACGCAAAGCTCGCCCCCGGTGAGCATGTGCAAGATGCGCAGCCGGGTGCGATCCGAGAATGCCCGGAACATCAGGTCGACGGTAGGTTTGGCGCGGGTTTTCATATTCGCTTAGGCAAATATAGCCTTGGCGACCAGATTGGTCAAGCGAACTGTCCGGCCAACGGGAGAATCGCTAAGTCACCGTCTGACCGCGATATTGCTCCAGCATTCGCTCCGCACGCCTGGCGATCAGGTCACGCAAAGGCTCGGGCTCGAGTACCTCGGCCTGGTCGCCGTAGCCCATGACCCACCACGAGATCTCGCCGATGCCCGAGACGCGGACCTGGAAGTCGAGCGTGCCATCGTCTTGCCAGGTGAGTTGCTGCGTGTGATGCCACATCACTTCGCCGACGTTGCGAGCCACCAGCGGCGAGAATCGCACGACGACGTCCACGTCCCGCCCATCAGGAATCAGATGCCACGCATTGCCCAGATAGCGGCGAATGCTGAAATTGCGCGGGATCATGAATTCGTCGTCGATCATCTCGAGCGAGCGAATGCGCCCGACGTTGAACGTCCGCACTTCGCGGTGCATCGCCGAGCGGCCAATCACATACCAACTGCGGCGACTGAACAGCATCCGATAGGGACTGAGCTTGAGTCTCAGAATTGCGCGATCGCTGAGGCTGTCGTACTCGATCCGCACCGGCCGCCGGCTAGCGATCGAGGCCAACAATTGCCGATAGACGGGCGAATGATCTGCCAGCGGATTTGCCGGTTCGAGCTTGATCTGCACCGCGTCGGTGAGTTCCTGCAATTGCTCACGCACGCGGCCCGGCAGGCTGGCTTCGAGCTTGAGCGCCGCGTTCTGGGCCGCCTCGTAGAATGGCAGCCGGCGACTTTGCCCCAGCTCGTAACAGAGTACGATCACCGCCAGGGCTTCTTCGGTCGTGAAGTTCGTGGGCGGCAGGTAGTAGGTGCCCGGTATTCGATAGACGTTGTGATTGTCGTCGAACAAGAGCGGCACGCCCGCGTCGCGGAGCACGTCCAGATCGCGAAAGATCGTGCGACGGCTGACCTCGCAGCACTCGGCCAGCTCGCCGGCGTTGTGCCCTTTAGTAGTTTGCAGCAGCCCGAGAATTTGAATCAGGCGACTGATGCGAGTTAGGTTCATAGGACTTCACGGAGCGCGGCTGCTGCAAATTGGCTCGCGATGCCCGATCGACAGGCGCAGCAGCGGCAGGCTGTCCACTCGTAGCGGCAGCGGGCTGTACCGCGGCTCCGCTGGTTGGAGTTCCACCGGCCGGCACTTTCGCGGCGGCACGCGGCGGCGGCACTTCTTCGGGCATGCCGGCCAGTCGCGACCAGGTATCATTCTGACTTCCCTGAGATTCAGAACCTAGACCCAGCGGACCCCAGGAAAACTTACTTTGCAGCGGAGCCGCCGGCTCGCCGCCGTACGAGGCGCCCAGCGTCGGCTCCGGCAGCATTTCGCTGCTCGGGCCCAGCGGCAGTTCTTCCGGCATGCCTTCGGTCGGCATCCCATCGGGCAGGAACCCCGGTTCTCCGATCATCGGCGGGCGGCCTTCCGGATTCTGGCGGACGCCACCTTCGCTGACCACGCTCGGGCGAGTGTAGCCGTAGTTCAGGTAGACACCCGCGTCACGCTGGCGAGCCAGGCGATGGGCGTCGAACTGGGCCTTGTCCGGCCACGGTCCTTCCTGCAGGTAGACGTTGTTGTATTCAAGCAGCGAACCCTTGCGGTAATGCACCGTGATGATCGCCCGCTGGTAATCGAGCAGGGTGCGAAAGAAGCTCGCCTGAGCTTCGGCACGACGACGCTGCGCTTCGAGCAACTGGTCGAGCGTAACGGTGCCGGCGTTGTATGCCGCGGACTGGGCTTCGACCTGCTTGTCGGCAGCCAGCGTGCGGTTAAAGTTCGTCTGCGTGATCGCATAGTTATATTCGAGCTGGCGCACGGCGTCGGCCAACTGATGCGAGATTTCCAACTCGCCATCCTGCAACTTGGCCCGTTCACGAGCGAGCTGCAACTGGAAGTGCCGGACCTGCACCAGCTCCTTGCGGAAGCCGATGGTCATGGTCGATTGCAAGCCCATCTGCCATTCCTGGAATTGACCGCTGGCCACGGTCTGCAAGGCACTGGAGCCGGTCAGGCTGAAGGGATCTTCCGGATCGAATTCGTTGTCTCGGGTACCGAACAAGTCGTCACCCAGGCCAAGCCAGCGGTAGGTACCATTCAAGTCCAAACGCGGCATCAACAGGTTCTTCGAGGCGATGAGTTCCAGTTCGCGCTGCTTGATGCGCCACTTCTGACGACGCAAGTTCAGGTTTCGCGCCAGGGCCTCTTCCGTGATCTCGCGCCAATCGAACTCGACCTTGGCGATCGTGGGCCGATCGGTAGGGCGTACCAGGCGTCCGTCCGTGGTGGCCAGGCCCATGATCCATCGCAGACGGTTCTCGGCTCGAAAGAGTTCATTGAGCTGCGTCTGTGCCTGGCTCTTGAACTGATAGAATTGTTCGCGGGCCTGGGCTTCCGTATTGGCTTCACCACCGCGGCTGCCGGTGCGATAGAGGGCATAGATTTTCGTCCACGTCTGCCGCGCGCTGTCCAATGCGGTGTTCGCCGTTTCCAAGTTGCGATAAGCGAACGAAAGTTCCCAATAGGCTTGCTCCGTCTCGTTGACGATGTCGCGCACACCGCCTTCGAAGTCGGCCAGGGCAATGTCCACGTTAATCCGGGCCAGCACGACACCGTCAAACTGCTGCGACAGCGGAGCTCCGCCGGGGATGTTCTGGAATGGATTGAAGGGACCGGCAATGCGATTGAACTCGGCACCGGCACCAGCGAGCAACGGCTGGTTAAACGCTAATTCGTAGTTGACGTTCCAGTCCTTGGGCACCTGTCGCGTGGGGTTGTTGTTCAGGTCGTACACAATGTTGTTGCGAACTGAGAACACACCACCCTGAGCCGTATATTTGGTCAACGCCGTGTTGAACGTACTGGTGTTCTGTATGAAGATCTGGCGGAAGAAGTCCGTCACGACACCTTGCGGCAGCACGTTCTGCTGGCGGTCGTTGTGCTGATAGAAAAAGTTGCTCGTCCACTGGGTGTCGAATGCCGCCAGGGCGCTTTCCACACCGGTGTAGGGAGTTGACTCCACAATCGCCGGATCATAGATCGTGCGGGCCGCGTCCGGAGCCTGGGTGATCGCATCCGGAGCTTCGCCGACTTGAGCCCTGTTGTTGAACGCGGAGCTCACGAACCGGCCGCCAAGCGAGCGGAAAGTTTTTGAGTTCTGTAGCGAGGTTTGCAGCGCATCCTCGAGCGACAGGTCCCAATAGTTGGCGAACTGAAGGTTCTCCAGCGTATAGGGAGCCAGCGCCTCGGTGACTTCCGCGAGCGTCGAAGTCTCGACGTCCGGGTACTCGAGGTCCGTGGCCTTGTCCAGATAGTGCGACAGATCGCCGTCTTCACGCAGATAGTACGGCTGCTGCGGGCGGCAGCCCGTGAAGGCGAGCATCGCGGACGTCAGAACCGCCCAGATGGTGTGGACACGCCGTTTCATCGAATCGACCTTAAGGGGTTTCTGGCTCATGCTGGGCCAACGCCGTCCGCGCAGTGCCGTCACTCTGACAGCAGCGCTCGCACGTAAACTCAGCAACAGTAACCGGACGCCCCCCGTCCACGCCGAATTCTCGACTCCCGCAGCTGCATGCGCGAAGCGCGTGCAGCCCGAGCGAGGATTCGGCAGAGCCAAGTATCGACGCACCGCGCGTTAAACTTGGACGAATCTTCCCAACAGACAAATAACCCGCAATGCGCAGGGTTTGCGTAGAACGCGCATTCCACGTGTTGCCACGCGCGCATGCAGTCAGCTAGCAGATGGCAGCGTGGCCTTGCGCGAAGTTACGCGAGATGGCGAGCAGAGGGATTCCCCCGCGCTACAGATACATGCCAACGAAGCCGCCGCGGTCTTCCATTTCCGCTTGCAACTTGGCAATCCTCTGGCGAGTCTGCTCCAGATCGCCCGCTTCGATAAAGCGATCGAATTCGACCTGCACCGCCTGACTTACGCTGCCCGCCAGCCAATCCGTCGCGGGCGCGGTCAGCCAGTCGCACGTCTCTCGCACCAACTCGACCTTCAGATCTGATCGGACGGTGCGGCGGTCGCCGTCGTCGGTCATGACCGTTCCTTCAAAGCGGAACTCAATCATTCCCAGCTCGGGTGCGTTCGTCAGATGAAACGTGCACGAGGCGTTATAGAGATAATACGTGTTGTGTGAACCGTGGGCTTCAAGTGCTGCTTTGACCCGTTCACAGCGCTCGCGAAACGCCGGCGACGCATCCAGCGGGATGTCCATGCGGCCGACGGAGCGCAGCGGCAGGCAATCAAACTCGATATCGACGTACTCGCTCATGTCTGGAACTCGCTACTCCGATTGGCCCAGTCACGCCGGCTGCGACAGCACGACAAAAGCGCGCCTCGCATCAGCAGCATCATGCTAGCGACCCTACCATCACTTATCGGCTACTGACCTGGGCCGCTGCCGCGGGTTTTTTTCGGCTGCCGGCTTCTCTTCTTCCGGAGGCGCAGGCACGCCGCTCTCCGTCAACGAAGTGACCAGCCAACCGTCCTTGATGTCGAGTTGCCGCGGATCGAGCAGGCCCGCCTGCCGCCAGCGACCGGGAAGCACGAGTTCATCATATACAATCTCTGGCTCGAAGAGCTTGCCGAACCGCTTCTCTAGCAGCGTCCGGAGCGTGATTTCACGGCCGGACAAGCGCCGTTGTTCACCCGGCGGCACGATCTCCAAATCACCTTGCCGAGTGAGCTTGATCGCGTGAATCCCAAGTTCGTTAGGCTCGGCCAGCTCGATCTTGTAGCGTGCGGTGACATTCATGGCGCGGAAGTCCTGGTCGCCGGACGTATACCGCTGGCCGCGCACTGTGATCTCAATCGTGCCGTCCTTAAGTTTGACTGTGACGGGCTGGTTGCGGGCAAACGTGATCGACCAGGGATCGCGGTCCTCATCGCTCTTGAGCGAATCGGGAAGTGAGCCGCGGATATCGATCACCTTCTTCTGCAGTTCCTCCTCTTCGAGGGTGACACCTCCCACCAGGATTGTCGCCAGATTATTGATCGCAGATTCGTGAACCTGTGCACCCAGGTCCCCGCCGCTGGCCAACTCCGGCGGCGCGATGGGCGCCGCGATCTGATTTCGATTGGCCGCAAGTACGTTCACGAGTAACTCTTCGGCCGTAGTGCGAAACGCCAGTTCTGGCAGCGCCCGACGGCGAATCATCGGCTGGCGGAACTTCGACTGGAAGTTCTGATTGGCTTCGGCCAATTGCTCACCGACCTGTTTGTCGAGCCGCCCGCGTACACGATCGGCCGCATGATCGGCGGCAATGCGTTCGGCCTGCCCCTTCTGCTCGCCGACTCGGCGCGAGGCCACACGTTGAACAATGCCCGATCCGCCAATCCCGGTAACCTGAGTGCTGGTGTTGGCCGCGGCAGTCGAGGGGTACACCAGAAAACCATCGGCGTTCAGCACGATCCGCTTGCGACCGGCTAGTGCGGTCGTTCCATTGGAATGGATCGTGGCCGGGCCATTGAGTCCGACCGTACGGCTGTGAACTTTGCCCCTGAGTAGCGTGTCGAACATCGCACTGGTCTCGCTCGGCACCAGTTCAGCAGTGACGTTGCCGACCATGTGCCCTGTGCCCGAAATGCTGGTCCCCAGGATGTAGTCTCGCACTGGCGTGATTTCGTCGACGGGTTGTGCGATGCCCGCGCCTACCAGGCGTTCCGAAGCGACGACGAACAAGTTTGGCCGCGAGAGTTCCTGGCGGATCACGCCTATCAGCACTGGAACCTGGCGACGATTCTCAAGCCAACCCAAGCGGCCACCGATGTCGTTTGCCAGGTCCGAGGTCGGCGCCTTGGCATACTCGTCGAGCGCGACCGCAAGGCCCTTGAGTTGCTCGTTGAACTGGTCCTGCAGCTTTTCGTCCTGCGCCGCGACATCGTTCACATAGCGTTCGAGCGAGTCGGCCACATTCGCAAAGACTGGCAACTCAAGGCCCACCTGGTTTGCCGTGAACAGGTAGTACACGTCCGCCAGCACGGCGAGGTCGGGCTTCTCGGACTTGAGCTGCGTCTGCAGTTCGTCAAACCGAAGATACTTCTTCCAGTTTTCGCTATTCGCGCCACTGCTGAGATACTGGGCCAGCTTCGCGGTCGCTGTTTCGAGTGCAGACTTCGAGGCGGCGACTTCTTCCGCCGTGATTGGTTTGAATTTTGACTGCGCGTCAAGCGTTGCTTGCGAAAGGCTTGCAGCCTGCTGAATCGCCAGTTGATCGCTCCAGGCCGTCACTGCGTCGCTCAGCGCGCGGAATCGGGCGAGTTCAAGCCCGGCGGCGCCACTATTGAGCTTCGCTCGCGCGGCTTCGATCGTCGCCAGGTTAGCGTCTTTGCCCTTGTCGAGTTCCGCCCGCAGCGCCGGCAGGTTTAAGTAATCGGACCAGCCCTGAGCCGCAGTTCCGCTTCCGAGCCAAGCATCCAAGTCGGCTAGTGCCTTTTTAGCGGCTACGGGGGATTCAGCGGCGAGAAGGGGAGCAGAGCTTGCGTAGGCTGCAGAAACAACTGCCACCAATGCGAGCAAGCGGATGTGGGTTCGCATGGCAAACCTCCTTGACTGGGGACTCCGTATGGCTCGCATTCTTTGATAACACAAAAGGCCTTAATTGACCACAGCTTAAGTGCGGTCGGTGCACGACTCATCGAGGTTCGTGGATACCTAGTTATCGGGAGATCGCACCACCAACTACCAAGATTATTTATCTACTTTTTTCGATAAATTCCGCGCAATCGGAAAGATTGGCCTATTCAGCCGGTTGCCGCTAGCTTGCCACTTCCCGACAATGGCGGCTTCCACGAGCGGGCTCCCGAAGGGTGAGCCTCGCGAGCCAACCCACCTGAACCATCAGCCCCTGACGCCGCGATCCATCGGGCGTCAACTCCGAGCAAATTGAGCCGGCCGCCAAACGGTCGTGCCGCCGGAGTGAAGGTTGAAACCCTGATGCACCGCACCCGTGAGGAGGACCCTGGACATGCTACGAGGATCGTCGCTGATTGTTGCCCTCTTGGCAGCCTTGCTGTCGGCTAGTTATTCGCTTGCTCGCCAGGCTGATCAGCCGGCGCGTACTACCGGGCAAATGGAAGCCGTTGCCCGGCCGGACATTCCCGCGGAACTGGCAGCTAGCTTGCTAGCACCCGTGGTCGAGGTCAAAACGGCCACAGGCGCTTCGCCGGATGGGCAGGTATCCGTCGCTTCAAACATCGCTCCCGCGCCGGTTAAAGCGGTCGAGCCGACGGCCCGCCGCATTCACACGAACTATCAGGAAGCAATGAAAGAGGCGGCCGAAAGCCGCAAGATGTTGTTCATCTACTTCCACGAACCGAGCATGACGGCCGCCCGTCGCGCGTTTGAAACCATCACGCTGCCGGCATTGGAGATCCAGGAGAAGCTCAAGGGCTACGTATATCTCGAACTGCCGACAAATGCTGAGATCACCAGTGGGGGCAAGACCTCGCGACTGCTCTCCAACCGCGCCTTCGCCGAAATGCTTGGCCGGTCCGGCGTCGCCGTCGTCGACCTGTGCCATGTGCGAGCTACTTACTACGGCCATGTCGTGAGCACGTTCCCGTTCACGCCTGGCAAGTACTATCGTAAGGAAGCCCTGTCGATCATTCTCGATCTGCCGCCGGGAACACTCACGCAGCGGACGATGATCTATGCCGTACGGATTCACCCAGAAGCTCCCAAAAGCACCCAGGGACAGTTTCACCTGGCCCTGGCCGAGGAAGCCAACCTGCACTCGAACCACCAGGCTTCGATCCAAGTGCAGGGGCATCACGCGTGGGATTCTCGCTTCCACCGAATTAATTCCAAACTGCCTGGCAACGCGCTTGCACAGGAAGTGGTTGCCGAGAGCTGGCCCAACGAGACGCTGGTCGAAGCTTGCGTCGAGTGCGTCAACAGCTGGCGGCAGAGCCCCGGCCACTGGGCCGCCGTCCGTTCGCGTCACCCGCTGTTTGGCTACGACATCAAGCGCGGCGGCAATGGCATCTGGTACGCGACGGGGATTTTCGGCCGCCGTTAGTCGCCCAACCTCCGAGGCGGCAGCAAGACATCGACCGGATCACTGAATGATGACGCAGCGGGGCGCCCGGTGGATTCGCTCAGTTGCCGTGAGGGCGCAGGTCTTTTCCCAAAGACACTTGCGGGGATTCGTCCGCGATGCGAGCAAAAACGGGCTCCAAAGCGGGACGAACTAACAAGTCTGCGCCGTATTGCGACAGATGATCTCCATCCCGATACAGTGAATGTCCGTTATCCTGGATCCTTGATACCCCCTGAGTATCGAAGCAGAATTCGTTGACATCCAGCACGTGCTCCGCACCGAGCACGTCGCGCATGATCTGATTCACGTTTCGCTGCAAAAGTTCGTGTTCACTGCGGGTGACGCTGGAAACGGCACCCGCCTTGCCGTAATGCTGGTGAATTGCCAACAGCCGTGGAATGTCCTCGTGCTGTTCGGGGACTTGCGTCACCGCCCAGACCGTGACTCCGGCCTCGCGAAGTTTCTGCACCGTGTTCTCAAGCGATCGTCGAAACACATCACGCGCGACTTCCGGATTCGCCGGTTGATCATCTCGATCGACCAGAAATTTCTTGAGCGCATCGTTGGGGCGATCCTCGACGTAGCAACTCCATCGCGATATCAAGATCACGTGCTGAATGCCGTTCTCAATAACAAAATCAACGGCGCTGCGATTCGACTTGAGCGTCTCCTCCCGGGTCCTGGAAGCATTACCATTCCAAGCGCCCAGAAGTGGCGCACGAGCAGAGCCGGCAATCGCATACCCGGAAAGGTGATACTCATTCGCCAGTTTCCCAACGAGTTCTCCAAGGGCCATCGCGTGACTGTCGCCCCACAAGAGAAACGTTGGCTTGGTGGTACTTTGAACAGGTTCTCCGAGAGGCACGATTCCTCTGAGAATTGCCGGGCTGTCTGCAGCGCTCGCCAGCTGCACCACTTCGGGTGAAAACCTGGCAGGCAATCCGCGTAGCTGCCAGACCGCAGCGCCAAGCCCAACCAGCAACAGCGTCAAGGCCGCCGCTCCCAGCATCAGACGGGGCCGCGATACGGTGGCCTGATTGCGGAACGGAGTCTCGACAAATCGCCACGAAAGGTAGGCCGCGACGAAGCTGATCGCGATTGCGAATATTCGCAGCGACAAGGTGAGTTCGAGCGATGTCAGGTAGCGTAAATACACCAGCACCGGCCAATGCCAAAGGTAAAGCGAGTAAGACAGTTGTCCGACAAAGACCATTGGAGCCAGCGCCAGCAGACTGCCCGCACTGCATACTCCCGCTGAGTTCGCGAAAACGATCAACGCCACGCCCAGACAAGGCAACGCGGCATTCAAACCAGGGAAGGTGGTTTGGCTATTGTATGCCAGCATGGCAAACAAGATGCCGGCCAGTCCGGCGATCGTCAGGGTCGAGTTCCAACGGTTGCTCAGTCGACTGGGCGGAATGGCAATCGCCACGAGCGCTCCAATCAACAGCTCCCAGCCCCGCATCGGCAGCAAATAGAACGTGGCCGTGGGAAACAATTGTGTCCCGGCAACGCTCAAAACAAATGACACCAGGGCAAGACCGCCGAGGAAAAACGTCAGCACCTTATTCGAAACGAACCTGGCCAGGGCCAGCACCGTCGGGAAGAAAAAATAGAACTGCTCTTCAACGGCCAAAGACCATGTGTGCAGCAGCGGTATCAGGTCGGCGCTCGCCGCAAAATAACCGGATGATCGCCAGTAATACACGTTCGCAATCAGCAAGGCCTGGGCAATGACCGACTTACTGTAACTGATCAAATCTCCAGGCAGGAGCACGGTCATCGCCACGGCGGTCGTGACCAACACCATCACGGTCAATGCCGGAAAGATTCGGCGGACGCGACGCTCCCAGAAGTTGAGATAACTGAACTTGCCCGCGGCCCGATCTTTCATGATCAAGCTGGTGATCAGATAGCCCGAGATCACAAAAAACACGTCGACGCCAACATAGCCACCCGGAAAGCCGAGATCGGCATGAAAGAACAATACGCCCAGGACGGAGACCGCGCGCAGGCCGTCAATTTCGGGCCGATACTTGAGGTGCGCCATAAGCTCGCCAAACGAGTGCTGTCATATCGAGTAGACCGCTGGCGTTGAGAATTACAACACGCATGCACGGAATGCATGGGGGTACGAATCACGTGAATTGAAGTCGTGATTCGAATTCCAGATACGCCACACATGGATGCTATTTTGCGCACTGCCGGATGTCAACAATCCCGCAATACTCCCCAGGTGATCTGACCTGCGGCGTTCGCGTATCGCGGCTATTGGTGCGGTAAAGGAACCGAACTCGCTACGTCTGGAGCGGGGGGAGTTGCTCACGAAGTCCCATCCAGCTCGGCTTCGCCTGGATTGCGATTCGGGACTGGCGGACTCGCAAGAGAGGCGATTCGTGGGCCTGTCAAAAGCTGGGCGCCGCTCCGGTTTGCATGGCAAAAGCGGCAGCTCGTTAGGCTCCTGACGAATGTGCCGATCATTCTTCCGGCGAAGACCTCTCCGTGTGGCGAAAAGGCAGCATGTGGCGAAAAGTGCATGGTAGGGTTCCTATGACGTCGGATTGTTTCATCACCGCACCGCCCGCCCCCTGGGGGCCATGTTCGCACTACGCATCAGCGCCGCTCGGCTCGCGCTCGCCAGACTTCTTGTCTGGCTCGTGCCATGCTTTGCGCTTTCGCTGCCGGGCTGTGCCAACTGTCGGTTGCCGCGTATCGATCCCACCGGCGAGCGCGTGTTTACCTGGAGTGATCCCGCCGCGCCGCCGCCCATGGTGGCCACGGCGCCAGCATTCTCTCCGCCGCCAACCTCGCCCGTGCTTCCCGGTACCGCCACGATCCCGTTCCCAGGGGCCGAGGCGACCACCGCGACGCCAATCCCCAATCTGGCGATGCCCGCC